>JAWODV010000094.1:0-26691 GCA_046483075.1 Kosmotogaceae bacterium
CATGCTGTAACCAAAAAGGGTAATGGACTTGGATATGCCGAGGAAAAGCCAGATGCCTATCACAGTGTATCAAAACTTGATCCAGAAACAGGAATGAATATTAAGGATCATAACTTTGTGTCGTATAGCGAAATTTTTGGTAAAACATTGAAAGAACTCGCAAAAAATGATCGAAGGATAGTTGGAATAACGGCCGCAATGCCGGATGGTACAGGAATGAATTATTTTGCCGAAGAATTTCCTGGGCGTTTTTATGATTTGGGTATCACGGAACAATTGTGCACTAACTTTGCTGCAGGATTGGCAACTCGAGGTTTTCGCCCTGTTTTCGCTGTTTATTCTACGTTTTTACAAAGGGCTTATGATCAGGTTATACACGATATTGCATTGCAAAGATTACCGATAGTATTTGTAATAGATAGAGCAGGTATAGTTGGCCAGGATGGACCCACCCACAATGGAATATTTGATATTTCCTATTTGAATTTAATTCCTAATGTAACTCTCTTTGCACCCTCAGGATTACAGGAACTTTCAGATATGCTTTACTCAATAATGAACATGGAGGAGCTTGATGGTCCTGTTTTCATTAGATATCCAAGAGAAACCAAAAAGGGAGATCCCGATGAAATAGTATCTGGAATGAAAAAGATTGATGCATTCAAATGGAATAAAATCAATGAGGCTAATGGTAATTCTGAAACAGTAGTACTTGCTGTAGGAAGTATGGTTGACAGGGTTCTGCCCATCTGCAAAAAACTTGACATTACAATGTATAATTGCAGAGTTATAAAACCTCTTGATACTGAAAATCTTGTAAAGATCGCAAAAGGTTACAATAAGATGATTACCATAGAAGAAGGTACAAGATTGGGAGGATTTGGTAACGCAGTTATGAATTATTTAAACGATCGTGGAATAAATATGAGCGTATCAAACATTGGAATAGATGATATATTTTCCGAACAGGGAAAAAGAGAAGAGGTTTTGAAAGAACTTTCACTTGACTGTGACAGTCTGGAAAGAAGGATAAAAGAATTGCGAGGTGAATTTCGTGTTAATAACAACAGAGTACGGTAAGGTAGAGATTTCCTTACAGGTTATAACATCTATTGTAAAGAAGGTTGTGGCTGAATCGTATGGTCCTGTAAATGTTGGTACTACCCAGCAAGGACTTCTTTCACGCCTTTTTGGTTCAGAAGAAAGACACGGGATAAAAGTGAACGAGGAGATTGATGGTTCATTGATTCTGGATATTGAACTTGTGCTTGAATATGGAGTTAATATTCCGGTAGTTGCCAAAAATATCCAGGAAAATGTTTTTCACCGTCTGAAAGAATACATTGAGGCAACAGCTGTAAAAGTAAATGTTTACGTAGTAGGAATTCAGGACTAGGAGGAGCGTTGAGATGAAAAGGCTCAACGGTAAGTTTTTTATACTGGCTTTTAAAAAAGCCGCTGAGCGTTTACTTGCCAATAAAGATGAAATAAATGCTCTAAATGTATTTCCTGTACCAGACGGTGACACTGGATCTAACATGTCTGCTGCGATATTGGAAGCAGTTGAATACCTTGATAGGGTTGAAAGCGATGATCTGCCAGAAGTGGTTAACGCTGTAAAAATGGGAATGTTAATGGGAGCCAGAGGAAACTCAGGCGTAATACTTTCGCAGATTTTTAGAGGTTTTTCTGAAGGCGTAAATGGCAGGAAGATGCTTTCAACAAAGGCTTTTACAGAATGTCTTGAAGAGTCCAAAAAAGTTGCATATAAGTCAGTTATGAAGCCGGTAGAAGGTACGATGCTGACGCTAATTAAAGAACTGGCTATTAAGGGAGCCGAGAAACTTGAGGGAATCGATGAATTTACTGAATACTTCGAAGGACTTTCGAAAATTGCAAAAGATACGGTTAAAAGAACACCGCAATTACTTGCAAAACTAAGAGAGGCAGGTGTTGTGGATGCTGGTGCCAAAGGTCTGGCGTACATATTTGAGGGTTTTGAACTGGCAGCAAAAGGCGAAACAGATGTAGAACTGCTAGAATTATCGACAGAAACTGGTACAACATCAGCTGAAAAGCTTGTTGATATAGTCAAAGAAGAACTGAAATATGATTATTGTACTGAGTTGATTATTGGATTTGGAAACAATGAGAAAAGTAAAGAGGAAATAACCAGTGAATTGAAGGAGTACTTTAACGATATTGGTGATTCTATAGTAATGGTTAATCAGGATAATATTTTAAAGATCCATATTCATACAAACCATCCAGGTGAAGTGATTGAAAAATTGCTTGGTTATGGTTCTTTGAAAAAGGTAAAAATTGATAATATGAAGGTTCAACATGAACATGTTGTAGATTTGGTGGATGATGTTGAAGAAGAGGAAGAAAATACCGCGGATGGTAAGAATCATGGTTTGATTTCAATTTCACCAGGCGAAGGACTAAGCGATATAATGATTAGTCTGGGAGCTGATTCAATAATTAAAGGTGGTCAGACCATGAATCCCAGTATGAAAAATTTACTTGGTTCAATGGAAAAAATCAAAAGTCCATCGGTTATTGTACTGCCAAATAATCCAAATATTATTTTGACAGCTCAGGAGGCAGCTCGTACTGTAATGGAAAAGAATCACTCAAAGAAAATTACCGTTATACCAACAAAAACAGTACAGGAAGGAATAGCTGCCCTTACAGTTTACAATGATGAACTGGAAATCGAAGAACTGGTTGAGGAAATGAAAGAGGTAATTGAAACAGTTTATCCGATTTCTGTAACTCATTCAATTCGTGATTCAAGTATTAAAGGGAAAAAAGTAAAAAAAGGTGAATACATTGCCATGGGTAGAAACGAGTTAATTGCCAGTGGCAGGCGACTGGAAAAAGTAATAATTGAATCATTGAAAACAGCTGTAAAAGATGATGATGATAAAGAAATTGTAACTGTTTTTTATGGTTCAGACATAAAAAAAGAACAAGCAGAGAAGTTAATTGATTCATTATCTGATAAATTTGAAGATCTTGAATTTGAGCTTCATAAAGGAAATCAACCTTACTATTATTATCTCATTTCTGTAGAATGAACGGAGGAAAAGATGTTTTTACAAGATGTCATAGCAAATCTCAACACTTATTGGGCCAGCAAAGGATGTATTATTGATCAGCCATACGACATGGAAATGGGAGCAGGAACGTTCCATCCTTCCACTTTTTTAAGGTCACTTGGTAATGAACCCTGGAGAGTAGCGTTTGTTCAGCCGTGTAGAAGACCAACAGATGGTAGATATGCGGAGAATCCCATGAGAACTCAAAAATACTTCCAATATCAGGTATTAATTAAACCCTCACCTGAGAATTCACAGAAGATTTATCTTGATTCATTAAAGGCTCTGGGTATAGATCCAAAAAAACATGATATCCGTTTTGTCGAGGATAACTGGGAATCCCCAACACTTGGAGCGTGGGGAGTTGGCTGGGAAGTATGGCTTGATGGTATGGAGATAACTCAATACACATATTTTCAGCAGGTCGGAGGTATTCCTGTTGATAAAGTCTCCCTTGAAATTACATATGGTCTTGAACGCATAGCAATGTATCTTCAAAAAACCGATAATTTTTTTGATACTGATTGGAATGAACATGTTAAGTACGGGGATGTTTTTGTTGAAAACGAGAAACAGTTTTCATCATATAATTTTGAATACGCAGATACTGAAAAGCTCTTTAAGCTTTATGAAATGTACATGGATGAATTCAATACATGTTTAAATAAAAAGCTTTTTCTACCAGCATACGATTACTTGATGAAGTGCTCGCATACATTCAATTTACTTGATGCAAGAAATGCCATTAGTGTCATGCAAAGACAGTCCTATATTAAATCCATAAGAGGCATGGCAAGGAAGGTTGCATCTGAATACAGAAAAATGAAAGAGGATGATTATGAAGAATAACGCCCTATTAGAGATCGGAGTAGAAGAACTACCACCAAGCGAAATAAAGTCAATAGTTAATCAGTTCAAGCATAAATTGCCAGGTTTGCTGGAAAATAAAAGGCTTAAATATGGTGATTTTGAGGTATTTTATGCAAGTCGAAGACTCGGGGTATTGATCTGCAATTTAGCCGATAAACAGGAAGATGCTGTTGAAGAGAAAAGAGGACCTGCGGAGAATATAGCATACAAAAATGGTGAACCGACCAAAGCGTTGAAGGGTTTCATAAAAGGCAACAATGCAAACTTAAAAGATATTGAAACAAAAGAAGTAAAGGGCAGTCGTTATATTTTTCTGAAACGAAAAATTGAAGGCAAATCTTCTGAAACAATACTTCCTGAGATATTCAAAGAAATTGTCACCAATCTCGAATTCAGAAGACCGATGCGGTGGGGAAACGGAGATTATAAATTTGTCAGGCCTGTACGATGGGTAGTTGCCCTGTATGGTGAAAATATTATCGATCTTAAACTTTTTGGTAAGAAGGCGGGTAACATTTCCTTTGGTCACAGGTTTTTTTATGATGAGGTAGAGGTAACCCCTGATAATTATTTTGAAAAGCTGAAGAAATCCCTTGTTATTTCAAGACCTTCAGAACGCAGAGAAAGAGTTATCAGTGAATTGAACAGAATAGAAAATGAAAGTCAGTTGAGAATCCCAAGGGATACTCAATTAATCGATGAAACAATTGCCATAACAGAGTATCCACGAGCAGTAACAGGAGAGTTTTTAGATAAATTTCTTGAGTTACCCGAAGAGATAATAATTGTTACCATTAAACATCATCTAAGAACATTCCCGGCATATAAAAAGAACAAAATAGGAAAGACATTTGTAGCCTTTCAGGATGGACCTGAAGATCCAGAAGGTAATGTAAGTTCAGGTTATGAAAAGGTGATCAATGCCAGACTTGAAGATGCCCATTTTTACTATGAGAAAGATCTATCAAAACCTCTGGAATATTATATTGAATCATTAAAGGAAATGGTTTTTCAGGCTGGATTGGGCACTTACTATGAAAAAACACAACGAATAATGAAGATATCTGATTTGATTTTTCAGGAATTTCAAAGTAATTCAACAGATGAGGAGCTTAGAAAAAATATTGAGAGAACAGCACTACTTTCAAGGGCTGACCTTAGTACTATGGTTGTTTATGAGTTTCCTGAGCTCCAGGGAATTATAGGAAGAATATATGCTAATGCATCAGGTGAGTCTTATGAAGTATCAATGGGCATACAGGAGTTTTATGAACCCTCCAATGAAAATTTTGAAACAATTACCGGGGCAGTAACGGGAGTTGCTGATAGAGTGGATTCAATTGTTGGAAACTTTGCCCTCGGAAACATACCAACAGGATCAAAGGATCCCTATGCATTGAGAAGAAAGATGGGACATTTATTTAAGACTGTAACTAACATGGGCTGGGATCTTGATCTTAAAAAGCTTTTTAAGAAATGTTCCGAACTTCTTGAACGTTCTTACGAAGATTTATCAAAGCAGATAGAAAAATTCACAGAATCCCGTTATGAAGCTTTTCTAATTGAGCATGACTTCTCACTCGAAGTAGCAAGAGCTGTAAGTCAGTGGTGGTCAAGGCCCCATCCTGGAGATTTATTGGCACGTTCGTTGACATCAATATTTAAGGGAGAAAATTTCGAAAAACTACTTATAGCATATCAACGTGTTCATAACATAAGTAGAAAACATGATTCAGTTGAATATGACGGAAAACTATTTGTTGAAAAAGAGGAAAAAGAACTATTCAATGCATACATAAATGCTAAAAACAAAATTGATAGAGCTCTTGAAGAACACAAGTTTGATTTAGTACTTGATGAACTGATTAAACTAAAGGAACCCATTGACAATTATTTTGACAACGTTTTTGTTATGGACAATCAAACAGATATTAGATTAAATCGCCTGTGCTTTTTAAAAGCTCTGGATCAATTATTTTTAAACATTGCTGACCTTTCACAATTGCTTTCAGGCATTGAAAATGAATGAAAAGAATTATATATCAGGAACTGTAACTGTTGTAGGAAAGCCTAATGTAGGGAAATCAACTCTAGTTAACCATTTGATTGGAGAAAAGGTAGCAATAGTTTCAGATAAAATTCAAACAACCAGAAATAGAATTGCGGCGATACTTACAAATGACAGAGGTCAGATAATTTTTTATGACACTCCTGGTATTCATAAACCACTGCATAAACTGGGTAATTACATGGTAAAAATCGCGGTTGGTGCGCTTCAAGGATCTGATATGATTGCGGTTATGCTGGATCTGGTTGACGGGATACGAAAAACAGATTATCTGGTTTCGAAATATGTTAATTCTTCTAAAATACCAGTAATACTTCTTATAAATAAAATCGATTGTATTGATGACACAGACAAAATTGAAAAATTCAGATTCAAAGCTGAAGAGCTATTTGATAATATAGTAGAAACCATCAAGATCTCTGCAAAAAATGATACGAATACCGATAAATTTCTAAACGTATTATATAGAGAACTACCATCAGGAAAGCCTTTGTATCCGGAGGATATTATCACAGATAGATCGTACCGATTTATGGCTTCCGAAATTATTAGAGAAAAGGTTCTATATTTAACAGAAAAAGAAGTACCACATTGTACTGGTATAGAGTTAAGGGATTTCGTTGAAAAAGAAAATGGGGTTACATTGATCAGAGCAGATATTGTCGTTGAAAGAAATTCACAAAAGCCCATTATTATTGGCAAACAAGGTCATATGATAAAAAAGATTGGTACACTTGCAAGAAAAGATATTGAGTACCTTTTTGATAAAAAGGTCTATCTTGAATTATTTGTAAAAGTGAGAAAGAAATGGCGAGAAAAAGATAATTTTATTATGAATTTCACCAATATTAGAGAAGATGTTCAATAAACTAATTTAATAGCATTTTTAGAGGGGAAGGGTAAATATGGGTGTCAAGCTCACAAAAATTTTGCTATTCATTATGTTATTGATGATGGTCTTATTGAATGCTGATCAGATGGTGATGTCACCTAATATTGGCATGATTGAGGAAGAATTTGGGATTACTGATAGACAAATCGGTTATATAGCAGGTTCTTTTACAATCATTGGGGCAATAATAAGTCTGGTGTGGGGCTATCTCAGCGACCGATTCAGCAGAAAAAATCTCCTTCTTTTTGCAGTACTGGTTGGTGAAATTCCATGCTTTTTAACTGCTTTCGCTGCAAATTATTCTCAACTATTTATTCTTAGAGCATTAAGCGGTATTGGAATAGGTGCACTTTTCCCTGTTATCTTTTCCTTTACCGGTGATACCTTCGGTGAAGAAGAAAGACCTAAAGTTAACGCCATGCTTTCGACTGCGATTTCTCTTGGCGCAATTGTTGGTATGATAATAGCAGGCTTTCTGGGAGAAACTTATGGATGGCGTTTGCCCTTTATTTTGGTTTCTGTACCAAATGTATTTCTCGCAATATTATTTTATGTGATAGTAAAGGAACCTGAAAGAGGAGCTTCTGAAGTAGCAGTTGGTGAACTGGTTGAAAAGGGATACAAATACACTGCCAAAGTTCGTTTTTCAGACTACTTGGTTTTATTCAAAAATAAAACGAATTTGATTCTTTTCATACAGGGTATCCTGGGAACAATACCATGGGGAGCAATACCTTACTTCCTTGTTGAATTCTTGAAAAGAAATAGAGGATTCACTGCCAGTGAAGCTACAATGATTTTTATCTTTTTTGGAGTGGGCAATGTTCTTGGAATTTACTTCGGTGGAATTATAGGTGGTAAACTGTACAAAAAGAATCCAAGATACATGCCACTTTTTAGTGGTATTAGCACTGCTGTTGGAGCGGGATTTGCATTACTTGTTTTAAATATAGAAGTACAGCCTGATATATCGGGTTTTATAATACTGTCATTGCTGGGACTTGTGGCTGCAGCTCTGGCCTCAATTACTGGACCAAATATGAAAACAATGCTGATGAATGTCAATGTTCCTGAAAACAGGGGAAGAATTTTTTCAATATTTAATTTGACAGATTCGCTTGGTACTGGAGCCGGAAAATTCGTGGCAGGGAGTATTTCAACAGTACTTGGTTCTTTAGGTGCTGCAATGAATATTTCAGCAATATTCTGGTTACCATGTGCAGGCGTTCTGCTAATCTCAGTATTTACGCTACCCGGTGATATAAGGAAATTACATGTTAAAATGAGAGAAGTAGCACAAACCATGAGAAAATAAATAAAAAGCGTGTCAAGCCAGTTAAATTCAGTCTATGTGCGTTGTATAGGTAACAGGTATCCGAGTTATTAGTATAATTAGAATGCTGAAGTAACCCTCAGACCGCTTCGCTGCCCTCGAAAAGGGCAGCAATTTTTTTACACAATCACCATCAAATACAAACATAAAAGTTAGAAAATTTCCTTATCATAAAGAGTTGTAATGGGGTAGGGGGATTAGTAGTGGAAGAACAATATGCTAAAACAAAAAGATTATCCTTGATTGAGAGTGTTTTTTATAACAATGCTTTTATACTCACTCAAGGTTTTCTTTTAACGGGCCTTGCATTACAATTCGGTGTTACAGAAAGTATTCTGGCAGTTTTGGGAATGCTTCCGGTCATGGCTCAGGTCTTTCAACTGGGTGTTCCTCTACTTTTAAGAAAGATTGGAAGCAGAAAATCTGCGATGATTTTTTCAGCTTCCATATCACGTCCAGTCCTATTGCTTCTACCAATATTAATTCTCCTTGGATGGAAAAATCAATATATACTTGTTGGTATTCTAGCAGTATTTGCAATTTTTAATGGATTTACAGGTAATTTCTGGATTTCGTTGATGAGAGATATAATACCAAATGAAAAATCAGGAAGATACCATGGTCTGAGAAACCTTCTGATTTCATTATCCTCTATGACTATGCTTTTTATATATTCTTTAACGCTTGATACATTTAACGAATCGCTTGGTTTTGTAATCATATCTATTATTGGAGCTTCTTTTTCTATAGTCACTTATTTCATTTTAAGAAGATTTGAAGACCCTCCAAGAAAACAATATCAGAGTAAAAAACTTTTTAGTGTTGTTCTTAATGATTGGAATTTTAAGAGATTTCTTGCATTTTCTTTTTTCTGGAATTTTGCAATTGCACTTGCCAACCCATTTTTTCCTTATTTCCAACTGGTTAATCTTAAGCTATCTTACTCTTATCTGAGTATTATGAGTATTATTGCTGGTGGTGTTTCTATACTTTTTTATTTTATATGGGGAAGGTTATCAGATAAAATTGGTCATCAGAGTGTTGCAGAATTTGGAATATTTTCTGCAGCTTTTACTGCTATTATGTGGTTATTTGTTAATCAAGCCACTGTGCAAACGTTATTACCCGTTGATGCAATTCTTACAGGGGTTAACTGGAGTGCAATCAATCTAGCGTTATTTACGATAATGCTTAATATAGTTGATCCAGCACTTACTGAAACGTATTTTGCAGTTCTTGCTTTTGTTAATGGAATGGGAGCATTTGCAGGAGCTCTGGCAGGAGGCTTTGCAGCTACTTTCTTGAAAGAAATAAACTTTGAGTTATTTGGTATACCTTTTTTTGGAATACAGATTCTCTTTATAACTACTGGAATCTTAAGAATGTTTTCCTGGCTTTTGTTGAAAAGAGTAAAAACAAAGAAGGTTATATCTGTATCTCGTTTTGCATTTAACGCTATATCGGTTCTCGGACGTCGAGGCCCTGTAAGACCATATGAGAATTCATTGATCATATCTAAATTAAAGAGCCTGCTCGTTGAAAGACCCAAGAAAAAAAAGAATGAGAAAGAAAAAGAGAATGATGACAGCAATAATATTTAATTATTATGCAATATCACCAAGTTCATACTGCAATTTATAAAGGTCAGCATAAATTCCACCTTCTTTAATTAGCTCCTCGTGATTTCCTTCTTCCACAAGTTTACCTTTATGTATTACTAGTATCCGATTTGCCCCACTAATTGTTGATATTCTGTGTGCTATTGTAAGCACTGTTTTTTGCTTGGAAACTCTTTCCATAGCTTTTTGTATAAGAGTTTCCGTTTCAGTGTCTATGTTAGCTGTGGCTTCATCAAGTATTAATATGTCAGCATCGTAAAGAACGGCTCGTGCTAAAGCTATAAGCTGACGTTCTCCAGCAGAAATTGTACCACCTCGTTCAAGTATTTCTGTATCATAACTGTTTGGGAAGCGCTTTATGAATTTATCAGCATAGACATAATTAGCTGCTTTAATAACATCTTCACGGGGGATTTCTTTATTATATAATCTAATGTTGTCAAGAATTGTGCCCGAAAAGAGAAAAACATCCTGTAAGACAACACCTATTCTTCTTCTCAAAGCCTTCAAGTTATATTCATAGATAGATTTATTATCTATTTTTATATCTCCCTTCTGAATACGATAAAGAGCGTTGAGTAAGCTAACAACAGTAGTTTTTCCCGCACCCGTTTCACCAACGAATGCGATTTTCTCTTTTGGCGATACTTTGAAACTGACATCTTTTAGAACCGGATTTTCTTTTTCATAGGCAAAAAAGACATTTTCGAAATAAACATTACCTTTAACCCTGCTGATTTCTGGAAGCTTTTCATTATATTTCTCTTCCTTTTCATCCATTAACTTGAATATCTTTTCTGCAGATGCAAGAGCATTCTGAACGATATCATACTTTTCTGCTATATCCCTTAATGGCCGAAAGAACATTTCAATGTAACTCACAAAGGCGTAAAGGACTCCAAACTGTAGAGTTTCATTGAAGATTCCTTTGGCTCCATACCATAGAAGAATAGATATTGCAAAATAATATAGAAAATCCATCAAAGGTCTAAATATTGCAAAAACAAGCAACTGTTCCTTTAAACTTTTTAAGTGATAATCATTTACTTCATCAAATTCATTTGCTTTGTTTTTCTGCTGATTAAATAACTGAATTACGGACATTCCTGAAATATGTTCTGCTAAATAAGCATTAATTACAGCAAGTCGTGTACGCACTTTGCGGTAAGCAATTCTGTCAAAGTATCTAAAAATCAGAGTGCTTGCAATAATCAAGGGAAAAATTAAAAGAGCGATTGTACCAAGATATCTTGAAAGACTCAACATTACTATTATTATTCCAACTAGCAATACAACGTCTTTTACAATTGATGCGATAACACTGCTAAAAAATTCTGCAAGATTTCTTGTATCATTAGCAACTCTTGTTGCCAGTCTACCGCTGGGATTTGTATCAAAAAACTTCATAGGTAATTTAATTATATGTTTGAATAAGGCGTTACGGATTCTGTGAGTAACTTTTTGCGCAAGATAACTCATTGAATATACCTGCATATACATTACAAAGAACATAAGTATAAGAAGCGATAGCAGTAATAATGACATACGAGTAACACCAGCAAGATCACCTTCACGTAAATTCTGTAGTTGTTCGTCGGTTACATCGTACTCTGTCTCTCCATCGCTTATAACATATGATCCATCTTCCTGTTGTTGAAGAGTAAATTTACCTTCTTCATTCTTCATGAAAACAGGGCTTCCATTATCCATTTCCACTTCATAATGGTGTTCAGCGTTAATATAACTATCAATTGTTATTTTTTGAATATAAGGTATAGCTAGATCTATTCCTGCTGTTATCAATATAAGAAAAATACCCAAAATAAGAAGAGGCCAGTAAGGTTTGGCATATTTCCAAAGTCTGAAGATGACTTTCCAGTCTTCGACTTTTACCTTTTCTTCTACTTCTTCAGAGTAGGTTTCATATGCAGCCATCCTTATTCCTCCTCGATCTTTTCTTCTAATAGCTGTCTTTCATACATCTTCTTATACAATCCTTTGTTTTTAATTAACTCTTCATGTTTTCCACTTTCTATAATTTCTCCGTTATGAAGAACATAAATCATGTCAGAATTCATAACTGCTTTTAATCTGTGAGTAATAACTATTACAGTTTTTGCTTCGTGCTCTTTCTGAAGACTGTTTAGAATAGCAGCTTCAGTCTCCGTATCAACGGCTGATAGACAATCATCAAGAACAATTACTGGTGTTCTTCTAATTAATGCTCTTGCAATGGCTATTCTTTGTTTTTGCCCCCCCGATAAAGTTACACCTCTTTCTCCTACTTTGGTTTCGTATCCTTTATGGAAATTATTAATATCTTCGTGTACGGAAGCAATCTCAGCAAAATTTACTATTTCCTCATCAGAGTAATCCTCTATTCCAAAAGCAATGTTGTTTTTCACAGTTTCAGTAAAAAGAAAGGTTTCCTGAGGAACATAAGAGATATACTTTCTGATCAGATTCGGATCCAATTTATTTATATCCACACCATCAATAAATATTTTGTTGTCGGGTACCGGATACATCCTTGCGATAAGTTTAGCAACCGTAGTTTTTCCTGAACCTGTTGTTCCGATAATTGCTGTTTTAGTTCCAGCTTTTATGTCGATATTAATATTTTTTATTACGGGTTCATTTGATGTTTCATATTTAAAGGTTAAATTGTTGAAAGATATGTCTCCGTTTATTCTATCGAGTTTTACAGGTTCTTCAGTCTTAATATTTGATCGTGTATTAATAATTTCTACCAGTCGTTCATAAGAAGCCCTACCACGCTGTATGATGTTGATTAACCAGCCAACTGCCATCATTGGCCAAATCAACATTCCCAAATAAGTGGTAAAAGTGACAAATTTACCTAGAGTTATTTTCTGTAAGATTACCTGTCTTCCACCAAAATAGAGCGCAATGACGAACCCGGAAGATGCAAGTAACTGGATTAGCGGAAAAAACATACCCCAAACCTTTACCAAAGACATGTTTTTATTAACATAATCATTGGATTTATCTTCAAGCATCTGACCACGAAGATCTTCAATACCATAACTCTTAACTACTCTAACTCCAGATATGGATTCTTCAACGGTATCCGTTAATGTTGAAAATGATGCTTGAACCTTTTTAAAGCGAGAATGAATCATCCTTCCAAAAAAAGCTGAAAAAAATGCAAGAAAGGGCAAAGGAATAGCAGAAACCCATGTCAGTTGCCATCCAACTATGGTTCCCATAGCTACAACTGTTACTATCGATAAGAAAAAGGCATCTACTGTCATTACTATTGCCGGACCCATTGCCATCCGAACTGCTCGGACATCATTTGTAAAACGGGCCATGAAATCTCCTATTCGCATCTTATCAAAAAAACTAGGTGGAAGATTTAAAAGCTTTTCAAAGAGGACTTTTTTTGAATAGTACTCAAATTTTCGAGCGGCGCCCATAATGAATATACGCCAAAAGAAGCGGGATATAAATAAGCCAGCTGCAATGGCAACAATGGAAAAAATTATTAGTTTTAAAACATCGGGATCTGAAATCCCTACTTTTAATCTATCTACTACATCACCGATTATCCAGGGTGTTATTAATTGAAGGAGATCCACTACTATTAGAAAAATGATGCCAAAAAGATATCTCAACCAATTTTCTCTAATAAATGTCCAAAACAAATATTTTCACTCCTGCCAAAGATGAATTATATGAAATCATAAAGATTTTATCATCTTATAGTGATAAAATCTAAAAGGGCGATATGATTTATGAATAAAATTTTAACTATTTTGGTGATAATTATGTTAAACTCTGGCTTTTCATTTGCTTCTGAAAATGAAGGATATGCCCTGGTACTATCCGGTGGCGGAGGTCGCGGGGCATATGAAATTGGTGTGTGGAAGTCAATGAAGGATTTGGGAATTAAGGTCGATGCTGTTTATGGAACCTCTGTTGGGGCGATAAATGGTCTTGCTGTGGCATCAAATAAATATGAAATGGCGCGCAATATCTGGATTAAAACTAATTATGATAATATTATGAAGATTTCTCCAGAACTCAAAAGTCTAATTTCTGGTTCGTATAAAAATATCACTATCAGTTCATTAAGTAAAGGTTTATCAGAACTATTTAAGGGGATAGATGTGAAGCCTCTTAAAAACGCTTTAACAAGTGTTATAGAAGAAAAAGAAATACGTGAAAGCAACGTAGATTATGGGCTTGTAGCTTATTCAATTTCAAATTTTGTACCCTGGATGATGTATATTGAAGATATACCGGAAGGACAGTTGATAGATTATGTGCTGGCAAGTGCCAATTTCCCGGTATTTAAAAGAGAGATCATTTCAGGTGAAACCTTTGTTGATGGTGGAGTATACAGCAATATGCCTATAGAAATGGCTATTAATAGAGGATATAAAAAGATTGTGGCTGTTGATATTGGAACATATGGTATAGGTGATCTATTGTCTTTTATAAACAGAGAAGTTGATAGCAAAGCAGAAATTAAGTATATAAAGCCAGTAGTGCATTATGGTAATTTATTAACTTTTGATATAGAAGTATCAAAGAAATATATAAAAGCGGGTTATCTTGACGGCTTGAAATCTTTTGGTTTATTGGCAGGAGATAGATACTATATTTATAATACGGAAGATATTATAAAAGAACTTTTTTATTCACTGAGTGAGAATGACCAGAAGCAATGTCTGGAACTTCTTGGTATTGAAAATAATGACATATCAGACCTTCCAGTGGAATATATTTATTACAGCATGGTGCTTCCAAGATTAGAAGGTATTGCTGGAACCAATTTGAAAAATCCCAAAGAAACGTGCAGTAGTATTTTAGAACTTATGCTTGAGTTTTACAACATGGAAAGATTATATCCATACAATCCATTATCTATTTTGGATAAAATTAATGAATTAAGCAAAGAATCACCTGAAAAAACCCAGGTTAAGGCGTTTTTTGATAATATACAATATGGTGATCTTGTCGATTTTGTCCTATTCCTTCTAGATAAAAACGAAATACCTACTAAAGAATACTCTGAAAATTATAATGAATTAGTGAAAAACTTCAAACAATTAACCAATTAACGTACAATTAAAGTGAAAACTAAAAATGGAGGTGTCTGTTTTGAACGCTCTTGGAAAGCTTTATTCGAGTACGACTATTGTGACCATGAACGTAAATGGCAAACTAAATGGAATTGCTGTGGCATGGATAACACGTGTTTCTGGTAATCCACCTATGTTAACTGTATCTATTGGTAAGACAAGGTACTCACATGAGTTGCTTAAAAACGCTGAAAATTTTGGTGTTTGCATTATGAAAAAATCAGCAAGGAAAACTGTAGAATTCTTTGGAACGAAAAGTGGTAGAGATGTCAATAAATTTGATAAGTACGAGTATTCTTTGACGGAAAGGGAAACACCTATACTGTCAGATTCTGTCGCATTTATTGAATGCAAAATTGATAGTACTGCTGATGCTGGAGATCATACATTATTCATTGGTGAAGTCATAAATCAAAAACTTTACGAAGATAAAGAGCCACTACTGTACGGTGAACACAAAACACTATAGTATAAGAAAGGAGGATCAGAATGTCAAAGGTATATTTTACTAATATGAATACTAAACCAGAATTGGGATTGCTTCAAAAAATTGGATTGCTATTGAAAAAAGTAAAGCTCAACGAAATCATTGAAAAGGGAAAATTTATTGCGATTAAGGTTCATTTTGGTGAATATGGAAATGTGGCATTTGTTAGACATAATTATACAAGAGTTATTGTTGATAAAATAAAAGAACTGGGTGGTAAACCCTATGTGACCGACGCAAATACGCTCTATCATGGTAGCAGATCAAATGCAATTGATCATGTTGAAACAGCAATTATAAATGGCTACACATATGAAACACTCGGAGCTCCCGTGATTATTGCTGATGGCTTGAGAGGTTCCGATCAGGTAGAAGTTGATATAGATGGAGAATTTATTAAAAAGGCAAAGATATCTTCAGGGATAGCACTTGCTGATGCGGTTGTAGTTTTATCCCATTTTAAAGGCCACGAACTTACAGGATTTGGAGGTGCTATCAAGAATATTGGAATGGGAAGTGCTGCAAGAGCTGGCAAAATGGAACAACATTCTGATTCGAAACCAAGAGTTAAGGAAGAGAATTGTGTAGCTTGTCGCATGTGTGAAAGGCACTGTCCAACTGGAGCCATAACCGTAGATAAAGTGGCCAGGATCGATTACGATGTTTGTATTGGTTGCGGAGAATGTATTACAATGTGCAGCTATGATGCTATGCATCCTACATGGGATAGTTCGGGAGAAATTGCAAGCAAGAAAATGGCAGAATACGCAAAAGCTGCACTTTCAGGGAAAAAAGCAATTTTTGTTTCGTTGATTAACAATGTTTCTCCAAATTGTGATTGTTACTTCATAAATGAACCACCAGTTGCACCGGATATCGGCATTGTAGCAAGCACAGATCCTGTAAGCATTGATAAAGCGTGCATAGATCTGGTGATAGATAAAGTGGGTTACGATCCTTTCCGAAAGGTACATACGAACGTTACCTGGGAAACCCAGCTTGAACACGCGGAAAAGATAGGACTGGGTGAACGTGATTATGAATTAATCGAGGTGGCAACTTTAAATAAATAAAAGAATGATCTATTTGAAAAGTTTTCGGATATTTTGTGTTTTGCCCAATTTACATAACAGGGTTCCGTCTTCTGAATGAACATAAACAGCTGAATCAATATCAGATATACCTATTGTATGATTAGTTTCGTTTATCAGGAGTGAGTTCTTTACATTATTGATATCAAAGGAACCATTTATAACATTACCATTGTGATCAGGTGTGTTTATTTCATAGATTGAATCCCAGCATCCAACGTCGTTCCAGTAAAAACTGCTTTCAACAACAACGATATCATCTGATTTTTCCAACAGTCCATTGTCTATTGAAATCTTTGGGAAAGAGTGGTAAACACTCTCTTTTGCATCAGGTTCCCGCGATATCTTTTCTATTCCATCATGTATATCCTTAAGGTAATGAACCAGTTTGTTCTTAAAGATGCTTTTTTTCCACACGAACATGCCAGAATTCCAGTAAAATCGTTTTGATATGAGGTATTCATTGGCTGTTTTTTTATCCGGTTTTTCGTGAAATTTATTAACCATATAACATGAATTATCAATTGTAGATCCTCTCTCAATGTATCCATAACCTGTATGAGCAGATTTTGGAACAATGCCGATAGTTATGAGAAAATCCTTTGATTTAGCCAGTTCAACTGAGTATTTCATGGTTTTCAGGTAACTAGCTTCATTTTTTATTACATGATCTGAAGGAACAACGATCATTATGTCATCATCATCAAAATAGTTACTGCCCAGTGCTATTGCAGGAGCAGTATTTCTTCCAAAGGGTTCTGTGATAATTTTTTCTGTTGGAATTTTAGGAAGATGACGCTCGAACAATGGCAATTGATTACTTGTAGTTACAATAAGAAAATCATCTACGATTTTCGACAAACGGTTTATTGTATCTTCAATTAAAGAAGAATTTGTGTTGAATCTATGAAAATGTTTAGGTTTTTTCTTTGTGCTTAAAGGCCATAAACGTTTCCCTATACCGCCGGCCATAATTAGAGCTTTAACCATGAAAACTCTCCTTTCTATTATTAAATTTTGTTGTGATCAGTAATGATTTACAAAAATATTCTTTTCATAATAAAATAACACTAAAAATCACTATTTTCCTGAACTTCTTATAATGTTGAGGCTTCTTGTTATTATCGTTTTAATTACGTCTCTCGAACTAAAGAATAAGAAGATTGCAAATCCTGCATTTCCAATTATTAGATAATAATATGGCGAGGGCAATATTTTCAACAGTAACGTAATAAATACCAGTATAAAAGATATCATAAGTAGTGTTAAGATACGTTTCCATGGAATATATGAAATGCCTTCTTTTTTCACCAGCCTGGAAAGGACCATGGCGTTAATAAACACAACTAAAGAAGTGGCTGCAGTGATTCCTCCAACACCGAAGGGTTTAATCAGAAGCCAATCAAAAAGTATGTTACTGCCAACGGACAACAAAGCAATATAAATTGCTATCCTTACTTTACCCTGTATGTAAAAGTAATTGCTGGCGAGTCCGGATATTGGTGAAATGATAATTGTGGCACTATAACCTATTAATGCGATCTGTACAATTATTGTTGATTCCCCGGTAAATTCACCATGTTCGTAAATAAACTGGATCAAAGGTCTTGACATAACAGTAAGCCAGACAACAAGTGGTATAGACATTCTCATTATGGTGTCCAGCGTTTTTTTCATTCGATTCTGCACCTGTGCGAACTTTTCTTTTGAAATTAATTCTGACATTTCTGTGTGCGTGGTCATCATTAATCCCGTAATAAAAACACTAGAAACAATGCTTAACAATGTTGTGGCATATTGCATACCAGCGATACGACCTGAAGGCAGCAAGGAGACAAATGCTTTGTCCACTATTTTATTGATATTTCCCAAACTACTGGACAAAAAGAGGGTTGAAGCCAATACAAATGTCATACGAACTTCCTTGCTGAGTATAAATGTTGTTGGTTTAATAAGATCTTTTGCTGAAAAGACCATTATTAAAACGACAGCTGCATTACCAAGAATCCAGGCCAGAATATACGATGCTTCGTTAAAATATGGTGCTGTGAAATAAATTATGGGAATGGCGAATAGATTAAAAATTACCTGTGAAGCCGCAAACTGGAAAAATCTTCTTTCCGCTCTTAACAATGCAGCAAGTAATGATTGCGCACCTGTAATAAGAGGAAGAATACTGAGATAATTCAGTTTTCGGGCAGCATATTCCAGTACTTCTTCAGTGAATCCTGGAGCAAAGAGCCTTACAAAAGTCTCTGAAAAAAGAAGCAGGAGTAAACCAAACCCTATATAAATCAGAGCTGTTAACATAAAAATTCCCCAGACATATTCTGGAGATTTCTGAGTATCTCTGTTTCTAATTTTTATGTAACGAGCAATAAAAATCGTTGCGAGTCCTCCGGAAATAATACCTGTTATAACTGTGGATGGAGTCAGAGCAATTATTACTGCATCAAGTCTCCAGGAAGTACCGAAAAGATTTGCAAGCAACACTTCTCTGAAAAAGCCAAGAATTTTTGAAATAATTGTGAAGATTGTTATCAGAACTGCGCCGGCAGCAACCGATCTACCGATCTTGATTTTCAATAGTTAACCTCCAAAAAATTTACTATGGTACTTTCTAAGATATTTTAGCATTTTAGATTTGTTATCTTTAAGTGCGTATGTTTTATACTATGTATAGGGGGGATTAGTATGAAAAATTATGATATTGCTATAGCTGGTGCAGGTTCAGCAGGTATAGCACTTGCTCTAAAAACAATATCAAAGGGGCTTAAAGTTGCCCTTGTTGATGTCAAAAGTAGAGAAGAATTAGGATATGATTGGGCTGATTCTATTGATGAAAAAGCGTTAGCTAATGAACTCATAGGACTTAAAAAATCGGAAGAGATTACACGACCAACAGGACTTAAAATAATCTCCCCTCAGTTTTCCACAGAGTTTCATATTGAATATGGCTACAAAATCATTGATCGCAGAGCCTTAATGAAAAGGTTAATATCCAAAGCAGAAGATTTTGGCGTTGATGTTTTTTTGAAGGCCAATAGCGTTCGTCCTTTGCTAAGCGAGGAAATGCTTTGTACTGGATTAGCTTTCAAACTGGGTGATAAAGATCATAAAATAAATGCTGAGTTGATTGCAGATTGTACAGGACTTTCCGGCGCCATAAAATCACTTGTGCCTTTTAAAGAAATGAATATTCCTCTTAGAAAGACAGATACATCCACTGCCTATAGAGAAATAAGAAAATGGTCTGGTAACAATGATGCTGTAGAAAAAAACTGGGTCACTTTTGTTTATGGCGTAAACGGTGGTTTTAGCTGGATAGTGCCTGAAAGTAATGAAAGAATTGATGTAGGATTTGGTGTGCAGAACGGAAAAAATTATCCCTCACCCGAAATCCTCGTAAGCCAGACAGTAAATAAATTGAAACTGAAGGATCAAATCAAAGGCGGCGGTGGTAATATACCTATTTGTTCTTCTCCGCCAATTTTGTACAGCAATAGATTAATCCTGGTTGGCGATAGTGCTTGTCAGACCATTCCTACCTGTGGATATGGTATAGGAAATTCATTTTACGCGGGATTTCTTGCAGGTGAATGTGTTGCACGTTCCGATCTTTCACCGGATGAAAAGGGCAGTCTTTATGAAGAAAGGTATTTTATGGAGAGAGGAGCAGATCTCGGATATATGGATATTTTACGAAGAAAACTTCAATCCTATACTACTGAAAAAATCGATTGGTTGATGAAGAAGAATATTATAGGCCATGAAGAACTTTATTCTTCGATAAATGGCGTATATACTAAAACCTCATTTTTTTCTTCTGTTGGCAAGTTGATGAAGGGTTTTACAAATATTGGGCTCATAATGGATTTGAAAGAGGCAATAGACAAAGCTGATAAATTCAGAAGTAAGCTTTTAACCATTTCCAAAAAGAAAGATGATTTTAAAGAATGGATGACTGATTATTTCGATATATTGTCAGAGGTTAACTATTAAAAAAGGCACCCTGATGGGTGCCTTTTATAATCTATTGGGGTTACATTGGTTTTACCTGTACTGCCTGAGGTCCTTTATCACTTTGTTCGATCTCAAATTCGACTCTCTGACCTTCTTCAAGCGTTTTGAAACCTTCCATATCAATTGCAGAATAGTGTACAAATACGTCTTCTCCATCGTCTTTGGTTATGAAACCGTAACCCTTTTTGTTGTTGAACCACTTTACTGTTCCTATCATTACTTTTTTCCTCCTCATTTGTTACCTTGCTTCACATGCAAAGCTCTAATTCTACCCCCTCAGGGACACCTAAACTATAACAAAAGAATGTATAAAAGTCAAAACATTAGCTAATTACTAACGAAGTCAATTGTTTTTTTCGTAGAATAACCAGATTATTTGCATGAGAATATCTATTTATGATAGAATTTGACATCATTAAATCAAGTCAAATCTACTCACGTTTAATTAGACCTTAAAGGGGGGGATTAAAGTGAAAAAGCTTTTTGTTATTGGACTAGTCTTGGTCATTGCGTTTTTTGGTTTTGCAAAAGATTACATTACAGTAGGGACAACAGACAAGATCAAAATATTGGATCCTGCAGACTGTTATGATTACTTCTCAAGTAATGTAATACAAAATACAATGGCAGGACTTGTTGATTACGAAGTGGGTACAGCCAATATTGTTCCATGGCTTGCTGAAAGCTGGGAAGTTTCTGAAGACAGCCTTACTTACACGTTCCATATAAGAGATGATGCAAAATTCAGAAATGGGAATGATATTGATGCAAACGCATTAAAGTTTTCATTTGACAGGGTAATGAGGCTCAATGGTGATCCTGCATTCCTATTATCAGATGTTGTTGCTGAAACAAAAGCAGTGGACAAGTATACATTCCAGGTTACGCTGGAATATCCATGGTCAGCATTTGTCAGTGTATTAGGTTACACCGTTGCATATCCTGTTGATCCTGAAACAACACCGGAAAATGAATTCATGTTTGAACCACCTGTTGCTTCCGGTCCATATTATGTTGCAGATTGGCAGCCAGATGTTCAACTTATATTGAAGGCCAATCCTTCTTACTTTGGCCCAAAACCAGAAACCGAAACAATTGTAATCAGATTCTATCAGAATGCAAGTACTCTAAGACTGGCTCTTGAAAGTGGAGAAATTGATCTGGCTTACAGAACACTTGATCCACGTGATTTGATGGTATTGAAAGAAGATCCACGGTATGTGGTTTTTGAAGGAAACAGTCCTGCAATACGTGAGCTCGTAATAAACACAAACATAGAGCCCTTTGATAATCCTGTAGTTAGAAAGGCCATAGCGTATTCCGTTGATCGTTCTGCAATAGTTTCAGATGTATTCTCTGAAACAGTTGTACCTTTATACACGCTTGTGCCAATAGGTATGTGGAGTCATGAAAATATAATGCCAGAAAGAGATCTGGACAAAGCACGTGAAATGCTTTCTGCATTAGGATACGCAAGAAATAATCCTTTAGAAATTGAACTATGGTATACACCAAGTCACTACGGTACAACTGAAGCTGACGTGGCTCAGGTATTAAAGTCATCAATTGAGGAAACAGGTTTGGTTGAAGTTTCGTTGAAATATGCAGAATGGTCAACCTATATTGATTACTTTGTAAATGGAACAATCGGAGCATTCCTTCTTGGCTGGTATCCCGATTATCTTGACCCTGATGATTATCTGTGGCCATTCCTTTCTGTAAATGGTGCAAAATCAATGGGTGCTCACTATGAAAATCCATATGTCGAAAAACTGATGCTGCTATCAAGAGGACATGAAGATCTAACAGTTAGAACCGAGTTAAATATCGATATTCAGAAAGTGCTATCCATAGATGTTCCATATATCCCTCTATGGCAGAGCAAACAGTTCTGCGTAACACAACCATATATCTCAGGTGTAGTTCTTGAACCATCACAGATTTTCAGATACTACCTTCTGGAAATCGAGCAATAGACAGATATTTGGTTCTTAGGGTATAGGTTTACCCGGGCCCCTGAGGACCCGGGTAATCTTTATAGGGGGTGTTTTTCTAGTGTCATTAAAGTGGTACATAATAACCAGAGTATTGATGGCAATTCCCATGTTTTTCATTCTTTTATTGCTCATCTTCTTTGTGCTACGAATTTTGCCAGGCGATCCGGTCATGTCAATGCTTGGTGGAAAGGCACCCATGTCTGTAATTGAACAAAAAAGGCATGAACTTGGATACGATAAACCAATTATTGAGCAGTTCTTCATTTATGTTGGAGGATTATTCAGGGGAGACCTGGGTAGATCTGCGTTAACAAAACGTCCTATAGCGGACGAAATAGGGAGAAAATTACCAGCAACAATTGAACTTACAGTTTTTGGTTTCATTATTGCGCTTACAATTGGTATATTTTGGGGCGCTGAAGCTACCAGACATCACAATGAAGCTGTAGATGTAGCGGGAAGATTTTATGCTATATTTATTTATTCTATCCCCGTTTTTTGGCTTGGTATGTTATTTCAGTGGTTATTTGGAGTTCAATTAAGATGGTTACCCATTGCGGGGAGAATTTCTCCTTTACTAAGACCGGAACACTTTTCAGGTTTGTTTTTATTTGATGCGCTTATTTCATGGGATATTCCAGCTTTCCGGGATGCCCTTGCACATATAATACTGCCTGGATTGGCTCTTGGAATGATAATTTCAAGTATATTTCTACGAATGGTGCGCTCAAATATGGTTTTAATGCTCTCAAGAGATTTTGTGAAAGCAGCAAGAGCAAGGGGAATTAAAGAGCGCAGCATAATTTATCGTCATTCCTTGAAAAATGCTTTCGTTCCAATTATGACTGTAATGGGATTGCAACTTGCACTTCTTATGGCAGGAGCAGTGCTTACAGAAACAACATTTTCCTGGCCGGGTATTGGTAGTTACCTCGTAGAAAAAATAAGGTACAGAGATTTTCCTGCAGTACAGGGAACAATTGCAATTTTTGCATTGCTGGTGGTTGTTATCAATATTCTTGTCGACATAATAAATGCGCTTGTCGATCCTCGGGTAAGGTATTGAGGTGAGTTGATATGAAAAAAGAGTGGAGTCCTTCATATAGATTGGGAAAAGCTTTAAGACGTGTTTTCAAAAATAAGTCCGGACTTATGGCATTTATCGGACTTGCTATTCTGGTTACATATATTATCTTTGCTGTATTCTCACCATACATTGCACCCTATGATCCGACTGTAAAGAGCGGTCCGGCATATTCACCTCCAACAAAGGATCACTGGTTTGGAACAACCAATCTTGGATATGATGTTTTAAGCAGGATTATATATGGCGCAAGAATAGCTTTATTAATAGCATTTCTTGCAGTAGCAGTAGCAGCAGCGATAGGCATTCCTTTAGGTTTGTTATCTGGATACATTGGAGGCACCTTCGATAGAATACTGAGTATGATCATGGATGCCATTTATTCCTTTCCGGGTCTTGTACTGGCGATTGCAATTGCTGCTGTTCTTGGTCCCGGGATAATAAATGTGGCCATATCCATAGCTGTTATCTATGCTCCCACATACTTCAGGGTTATAAGAAATCAGGTTTCTTCGATAAAGGATGACCTTTTTGTTGAAGCAGCTAGAGCAATAGGGGCTCGCGACAGAACTATATTGCTAAAGTATATTTTGCCTAATGTCCTACCATCGGTTATTGTTGTACTTTCAATGAATCTTGCTGATGCAATAATGACAGAAGCTGGATTAAGCTTTTTGGGTCTTGGAATAGCACCTCCCACTCCTGATTGGGGTTATGATTTATCAAATGGACAGAGATTTTTGCTTCTAAATTACTGGTGGATGATAATTTTCCCTGGAATGTCCATTATAACTGTAGTTTTGGGATTCAGTTTATTTAGCGAAGGAGCAAATGAATTCCTCAATCCTAATATTGGCGAGACCCGGAGGTGATTTTGTGGAATTATTGAAGCTTGAAAATGTAAGCGTCAAGTATAAAACCAGAGAGGGACGGGTTCTCGCTGCTGAAGATGTAAACATTTCTATGAATGAGCAGGAAACGCTGGGTATTGTTGGAGAGTCAGGTTGTGGTAAATCAACCCTGGGTAACGCAATACTTGGAATATTACCAAAAGAAACCTCCGTGGAAGGAAAAGTGCTATTCAATGGAACCGATCTTTTATCATTACCAAGAAAAAAATTCAGGATGATTCGGGGTAAAGATATATCAATGATATTTCAGGATCCCATGACTTCGTTGAATCCTGTTATGAAACTAAAACACCATTTTATTGAGACGATACTTACCCATAAAGAGGTACAAAAAGAAAAAGCTATAAATATGGCAGCAAAAGCCTTAACAGATGTCGGTATAAATGCTGACAGATTAAGTGACTATCCATTTCAATTGAGCGGAGGTATGAGGCAAAGAGTCATGATAGCTCTTGCTCTGGTGCTAAATCCAAAATTAGTAATAGCCGATGAACCAACAACCAGTCTTGATGTTATAGTACAGGCTCAAATTTTAAATATACTTAAAGGGCTGCAAAATGAGTACAATATGGGAATGATTTTGATAACCCACGATTTAGGTGTGGTAGCTGAAGTGGCCAACAACATAGGTGTCATGTATGGGGGTCATCTTGTTGAATACTCAACGAAGATGAATATATATAAAGATCCAAAACATCCCTATACTAAAGCGCTGCTTGAATCAATTCCCAATACGGATATCAACGATAGAGAACTAAGCTTTATTAAAGGTTATCCACCTGATCTAATGGCAGTACCTGAAGGGTGTAGATTTTCAGATCGATGTCCTAAAGTTATGGAGATTTGCAAGTCAAGTACTCCACCTGATATATTTATTGAAGAAAACCGGCTTGTCAAGTGCTGGCTCTATGAAGAAGGGAGTGCTAAAAGTGCAAACAATAATTAAGGCAAGAGATCTAACAAAGCATTTTCCTGTAAAAGAACCTCTTCTCAAGAAGTTGTTGACAAAAGAGAGAAAATTTGTGCATGCTGTGAATGGGATAGATTTCGATATCATGGAAAATCAGACCCTTGGATTGGTTGGCGAATCGGGTAGTGGTAAAACAACAACCGGCAGATTATGTTTAAGATTGCTTGATGCCACCAGAGGAGAAGTCAGTTATCTTGAAAAAAACATTTTTGAACTGGACAAAGAATCGATGAGAAGATTAAGAAAGGAAATTCAGATAATTTTTCAGGACCCTCTTGCTGCATTGAATCCTTATATGAAAGTTGGAGAAGCAGTTAAACATCCTCTGGATATTCACAGAATGGGAACACCAAAACAGCGATATGAAAAAGTGCTGGAAATGCTAACAAAGGTTAACATGGAACCCGCTGAAGATTTTTACAGCAGATATCCCAGAGAGTTATCAGGAGGGCAGCGGCAGAGAATAGTCATAGCAAGAGCATTAATAACGGAACCAAAATTTGTTGTTGCTGATGAAGCTGTTGCAATGCTCGATGTTTCAGTCAGATCTCAATTGCTTGAGCTTATGATACAACTGAAAAGTGAAATGAATCTTACTTATTTGTTTATTACTCACGATCTGGCAACAACCAAATATATTTGTGACAAAATTGCTGTGATGTATCTGGGTAGCATAGTAGAAACAGGGTCCTTTGAGGAGATTTACGCGAATCCCATGCATCCATACACAAAAGCATTGATTTCTGCTGTACCTGAAGCGGATCCGGAGAAAGAAAAAGAGAAAATTATACCCGGTGGTGAAGTACCAAATCCAATTGATTTGCCTTCTGGGTGTCCATTCCATCCCAGATGTTCAGAAGCGAGAGAGATATGCAAAAGGGAATTCCCTGATTCTATAAGGGTAAATGACACAAGGAATGTTAGTTGTCATTTGTTTAAGAACGCTTGAATTAACCTGTCCATGTGGTCAGGTTTACCGTGGGCTGGTTTACTAGATTTAGTGAAAACAAAATAATACATGTGGCAGTATAGATAATCATGGGAATCAATATCCAGAATTTTTTATCTTCAATTTTGTTATTTGTTAGTGCAATAATCACATTCATTCCAAATAATATTGCCAAAACAATT
>JAWODV010000091.1:0-5613 GCA_046483075.1 Kosmotogaceae bacterium
TACTCTGGCAGGATATATTTTGGGAGTAATAGCTGGAAAGCTGTTCGGAGGCTTCCAAAGTGATATCCCGCCAGAGTATTTGCATTACGGTTGGGTAATCTGGGGCGCTGCTTATATTACCTCTGCCATGATCGACATGCTTGCTGAAAAAATACAGCAAGATATATCGTAATTTAGCTTACCTCTTCAAAAGTAAACACCTCTTCTATGGTGCTCCTTAAAGCCCCGGAAATCTTGTAGGCAAGGATTAGAGAAAGATTATACTTGTTCTTCTCTATATGGCCGATAGTCTCTCGACGGACATCTACCATGTTAGCCAGCTGTTCCTGGGTTAGCTCATACCTTGCTCTTAGCTCTTTCATGCGTGACCTGATTATAATCTTCATTCTAAAGGTCACCTCTTCTTTCGTAGATATAGAATGAGATGATAAAAGTCATAAGCTGGAAAAAATATATTCCTCCAATAAACAGGGCAGCTACTGCTAATGTTTGGATAATGGATAGAGCCGCTATAGCGATAACTAAACCGATAAAAGAAACTACAAAAGCGTTCAGTCCAGCCTTGGCAATATTTGTTTTAAACATCTCGTCATTTCGGATTTCTCCCCAGGCAAAAAAGGCAAAGGCACCAAAAAACCCAAAAAGGCCGTAATTACCAGTGGGTATCCCTAACAACCCTATAAGTCCTAACAACCCTAAAAACCTTAAGTTGTTCTTCTTCATTACAATTACCTCCTAATTTGTGTTTCATACATAACTTAATGTTATATATGATAATCTTTATGTTATGTTTATCACACATTTAAACAGAAAGCAATACCTAAAATATATTTTTTATAAAAAATAAACCCCTTTAGGGGTTGGAGGTTTAACCGAAAGAGTGCTGAGCTTAGAAGGGCTTTAGTTCTAAAGTGGTTTACAAAGTGTTAGCAGCTGAATAAGTTTTATTATTCGGGCAAAGCAATCACTTCTTAAATAATTTATAAGCAGCGAATGCTGAGAGTAGCGCCATGGCAACTATAGCTGATACCAGGGGGCTTAGCATGGCAGAAAAAAGAACAAAAAAAACAGCTATAAGCGCGAAAATACCTTCTTGTCTGTTTGTCATAAAATATTCACCTCCTTATCTGATTTAAATTATCTAAACATTTAATAATTCTTTTTCAAGCAAAGCATGCTCACAGCTTCTGGACAGATAAACATCCCTACATCTTATCTTTTATGCTATTTGGTTTTGACCTGGATGACAGGGATCCATGTTTCCATGCCGCCTTCATCATCGTAGCACTCTATATCAGGAGCCTTTGCAAATTCAAATCCGCTGGTGGCAGCCTTCCCTTTCAAGGACATGTTCTGCAAGAGCTGCATCAGTTTGAAAATAATCAACCACTGTAATTGCCCCCCTGGCTAAGGCGCCTTATAATAAGTCTGAAAACCGTTATTAATTATAGTGCTTCCATTTGGCACCTGAAATGCTATTAAAGCAGCATTTAACATATCTACTGATGATGAGAAAGCGTTTAGAAAGATTAAAAACAACAAAAAACCGCTTAGTAAATCTGTATGTCCTAAAATAATAAGTGCCAGGATAGAAAAAACAACAAAGGGAGCAATTGTAATTAAAAGAAACCTGCCCTTGCTGAACTTTTCAGTTGAAAATACAAATCCTCCCCATGGCTTAATACCAATATAGGTTTTTTCTGACCTGTAGAAGTTTGGGATAAATACCAGGTGAATGAGTTCGTGAACAACCACAAAGAGGTAAACATAGATGATATAGTCAAACCTGATTGTAAAATGCCACGAACCGGAATAAAGAAAATCATAAACCATATGCGAAGAAGGTGGATTTACAAGAAGCAAGATTAAGTAGCATATCGAAGCATTAATAATCATGAAGGGAATGGCAAATATAAAGGCAAAAAACAAGTTATGAGGTTCCTTTATTTTTTTCCATCCTTCAGCCAGCAGTGCTTCTCTAACTTCGGGGTCAGGCTGAGGTATTTTCTTAGCATACTGCATAAGCTAATTATCATTCCTTATTATTGTGTTAAGAGATATAGTATTGTTCTCTTAAGTATAAGCTTCTAGACTTATTATAAACTTCTACTTTTCTTCAATTTCTCTCTTGAAATAATGCCAGAACCAGGGCGGCCAACAACCTTGCTACTCTTTCTTCTTTGCTGATGGCGGATGGTCTATATTCATATAAACGCCGCCTTTTCCCAACTCGTCAAGCATCTGGTAGAGCCTTTTCATTTTTGTTTCTTTCAGCTTAGCTTCATGGAGCCAGCCGAGACAGTCATTTAGCTGGTAAACAGGCCTTTTCTTATATGCATCGATTAACCCCTTTCTTGTAAGAGCCTCTTTCACGAATCATAGTATCGAGTGCCGTGGGCGTTTCAGCTTTGAATAATCGTTTCCCATAACCAATCATTTTTCCTCCCAATTAGTAGTAATATCTCAAGACTTGACCTCATCATTTTTGCTGACCCGTTGCTGTAAAAAGTGCTGAACCAAGCATAACCAGGGCTGCAATCAGGATTGTGTAGCCAAGCCAAACAGAAACTACGGGCATTAGAGAAGTTATGTTCAGGTATGGCCGGGTAATAGCCCACAGTAATCCTGCTATCAATATAGTAGAACATAAGAATTGGAGCGCTCTCAACAGGGTGAGTTCTTTCAAAGGAGAAATATATTTGCGGCTACCGGAATAAAGTTCTTTACATATACGAAAAGCTTGCCAGAGTGCCAGTAAAAAGATCAGGCCGACCAAAACACGCAGAATATTTTTACCCCATATTATCTTTCCCATACCTATAGAGCCGTACCCTGCCCATTCAGCCCAGTCGTCCAATATGTAACCAATTAAAGGCCAGCTCCTCTGGCTGTTGGTAAGGATAACAATACCTCTTCCATCTTCCGGCACCGAGTGAAAGTGGGTCATTATGCCTGCTCCCTGGCCACCGTGTGAAACGGCAGTAGTCCCGTCAGGAAGTATTTCAATCAGGTGGCCCAGGCCGTAGTAATCAAAAGCTTGAGCGTAAAAACCGGACATTTCAACCTGGGGCATATATAGCATTTCTATAGTTTCCGGTTTCAGTACACCATGATTCTTATGATAGGGGCCTGTCATGCCGGCAGAGATAAAGCTGGCAATATCTTCGGCGCTGGCAAAGAGCCCGCCCGATGCTCTTCCAGCGTAAACATAAACAGGCACCGGCCTGTTTTTTAAATCATAACCGTTAGGCACTGGTGGTTCGAAATCTTTACTCCATTTATAACTGGAATGGTGCATCCCCAGGGGGGTTAGAATCTCTTCCTGTATGTAATCGGCAAAATCACGGTCGCTAACTTCCTCGATCAGCAGTTCCAGCAAGTTAATGCTCACATTTGAATAATGAAAAGATGTTCCGGGCTCCCGGAAAGCAATGGCTTCTTCGCTTAAAACTGTTCGAATGGAAGGTACTTCATCGGTGGGAGAGAAGCGCTGGACCACATTACCCAGGGGCATACCGGCGCTTAAGCTCAATAGCTGTCTTACGGTGATTTCATCTACCGGGTATTCCGAATCTGGAAATGTCCAGTCAGTAAGGTATCGCAGGTATGGGCTATCCAGGTCAACCTTGCCCTGCTCAACCAGCTTCATTACTCCCCAGGCGGTGACAGATTTCGAAATGGACTGCACCCGGCAGTAAGTATCACTTGTCATTATTCTACCTTCTTCAAGGTCGGCATGGCCGTATGCTTTAACCCAGGCTGTTTCGCCATCTTCAACCAAGGCAATTGCTACCCCGGGGATGTTATAGCTATCCATCAAGGCAGGGATGCGGTGTTCCAGGTGGGCTATTAATTCTTCCAGAGGTTTATCTCCATAGGTTGCGCCGAGTGCTGAGAGGTAACAAGAGATAGCCATTATCCAGGTAAAGAAAATGGCAGGTATTAAATATTTCATTAGTCTTAGCATATGTCAATTCTACCTTATTTTTGGGATGTTTCGATTATCATTATAGCAAAATTTTTCATGTGAAACAGTAGACTAAGAACTGGTTGTTGAACAAGATTACATTCAACCCCGGCTGTGTTATGATATTCAAGGTTAGTAAGTAATAATGAACAAAAAGCTCTTTAAGTATACGCTAAAGGGGATGGCAAAAAAGTGTCCATAAAATGTGTGTTATGTGTCAAAAAGGTGACGAGGATCAAGTTTTTAAGTATGATTGACATGCATGTAACTCAATAACGATGCTACCATAGGAGGGGAAAATGAAGATTCTAAAAATAATGGGCATTATCATAGTAATTATCTTGGTCGTAGTAACAATATTATTGATTGCTTCTTTTATTAATCATAAAAATCAGTTAAGAAAAGAAGCCAAAGAATACCCGCCGCCGGGGAGCATGGTTGAAGTTAATAATAAAAACATGCATGTATATGCAGAAGGTGAAGGTGATACTACCCTTGTTTTTATGGCTGGGCATGGTACCAGTAACCCTACTTTGGATTTTAAACCCCTGTGGGTGAGGATGACAGATAAATACAGGATAGCAGTAGTGGAAAAATCAGGTTATGGTTGGAGTGAAACATCAAATAGTCCAAGGGATATAGATACTATCCTTGAAGAAACACGGAAGGCACTGGAGCATTCTGGAGAGAACGGCCCATATGTACTTTTCCCCCATTCCATGTCAGGTTTAGAGGCTATATACTGGTCGCAAAAATACCCTGATGAAGTAAAAGCAATTATAGGGCTGGATCCAACTACACCCGGAAGCATTGAGCTTATCCCGGAACCTAATAAAACTCAGCTATATTTGATGTATTTCATATCAAGAATAGGCCTGTCCAGGTTTATGCCGGAATCTGAAATAGGAGATAACTTGCCTCTGATGAAATCAAAGGAATTGTCAGAGGAAGACAAAAATCAGTATTTAGCAGTTTTTTATAGAAGTGCTTTCACAAGAGATATGTTAAATGAAGTTAATTATTTGAAAGATAATGCTGAAATAGTGGCAGAAAATGAAGTGTCTATTAACACCCCCATGTATTTCTTTATTTCTGATGACCAAGAGGTTAGCGGAGCTGGTTGGAAGGAAGCCTTAACTAACTATCTTTCAAAGATTACTATTGGAGAGTATATGCATCTTGATACTGGCCATTATGTCCATTATGATAAATCGGATATAATTGCTAAAAACGCTAAAGCGTTTTTAGAAGAGATAAAGTAAACACAAGCGGGCTAAATTTCTGCCCTGCATCTACAAAGATAAGTTGGGGCCACATAAAGCTTACCGAAATTACTATCAAACATAGGCTGCCTCTATTTTAGCTAATGAACTAGGCAAATAGGACCCATCAAACATCGCCTTTGATTTTTATTGGCAGGATAAAAAAGTTTACTGCTCTTCTTTATAAAAGCAGCGCTGCAAAATTTCAAAATAGCTGTTCGCTTCTTCTAATATTTCAAGATCGAAGTCGTCGATTGAGCCAATCTCATCTCTTTTCTGTTCAGCAAAACCAAGCATGGTCCAGCTGATTATGTCCAGGGCCTTGTTAATATCAATATCCTCGCGGAACTTTGATCGGTCGATGTCCTTGTATCCTTTTTCAAG
>JAWODV010000003.1:0-13827 GCA_046483075.1 Kosmotogaceae bacterium
CCAGCTCGTTACGTCGTCGCCGGTTTTTTCAGCGGCTCGAACCTCGCCAGCTTCGAGGGCCTCGAGAAACGCCTCGAGCGTTGCGTACTCCTCGTCGCTCGCCTCCGCAGCACCTCGCCTTGAGGAGGCGCTACCGGTGCTGTACCTGAGAGGGCTGTCGACAGGCGACTTCTCAGAGGCCCTCAAAGCGCTTCTGGGGCCGGAGGCGGCTGGTTTCTCGGCTACAACCATCACTCGCTTGCTCAATTCAGAAAACAGACACCTGACAGATTCTGAGAAAACTGAAGGTTATAGACTTGCGTGTCAGGTTGTTGTAGAAAAGAACCTTTCAGTAGAGATACCTGCAGATTTACTTTCTTGGGAATATAACTCGGTTGTTGAAGCTATAAAGAACGTTACTCATGATATAAAAAGCATAACCTTAAGTATTGACAAACCTTTATCTTTTAAAGCTGGACAATACATTCAGCTGGCTATACCACCATATAACAATATTAAGGAGAAAACCATTCGTTCTTATTCTTTAGCATCTCCTCCATCAAACAAAAATAAGATTGAGCTTCTGGTAAGGCTTGTACCAGGTGGCATTGCTACAACATATATTCACAATTATCTAAAAAAAGGAGACAGATTATCATTTACAGGACCTTTTGGAGATTTTGTTATCCGTGATACAAATGCAGGTATTCTTTTTATTGCTGGTGGTTCTGGATTGGCTCCAATAAAATCTATGGTACTCGATATGCTGGAAAAGGAAAAAATTGATAGGGATATGTATTTCTTTTTCGGAGCAAAAACTGGTGATGATATTTTTTATGACAATCTTTTTTATAATATCGAAAAAGACAATTCTTCATTTCATTACATTCCAGCTATTTCCGAACCAGAAAAAAATCCTAATTGGAATGGAGAAAAGGGTTTGATAACAGAAGTGCTTGATAAATTTTTAATTGAAAAGAATGAAAGAGAATGGGAGGCTTACCTTTGCGGAAGTCCGGGTATGATAAAGGCATGCGTACAGAATGTGCTGTTAAAAAACAATATTAAATCTGATAAAATCTATTACGATGAATTTGCATGATTTATCGTAGTAAATCTATTACGATGAATTTGCATAATTTATCGTAGTAAATCTATTACGATGAATTTGCATGATTTATCGTAGTAAATCTATTACGATGAATTTGCATAACCCCTGGAGGTAAAAATGTGAACAACTCAAACGAAAACAGATTTAAATCAAATATGGAACCGGGACACATAAGTGCTAACGGTTTTAAGGGTAACGATAGAAGGACAGTTCCAGAAATAATCGAACAAGATAAAATTGTTCTTGATCGTTACAAATTAACCTGTTTTGAAATCGCACGTGCCTTATCCTTTTTAAAGGAAGAGGGAGAAAAGGGGATAGGCAATTGCGTAGTCGTGGATAATATCTTTGAAGTTACTGTTGATGAAAACAGAGGATTTATAAGTTGTCCCTTTGACGCAACCAATTGCTTTAGGAAAACAAATATATTTGTTAAAAAACTAACAACCAATGAAACACTATTCTTTTCTGAACTATCCATTCATCTGATAGAGAAGCATTGTTTTTTTCAGGGAAAGGGTGCAAGATTTCGGATTGAACCTGAAAAAATAGCAACATTTTTAAAGGAGCTTTTTAAAAAATGAAAAAGAGATTAAGAGTTGAATTATTTACCCTTGCCTTTATTATCGTAGCCATTGCATTTAGCGTGTTTTTTGCAACAGGAAATGATGTAGAGGTAAGCGTGCCTGATAACCATTATTCACTTAATGAAATAGATTTTGGAAAAGAACATGAAGTACTGGAGATTCTTGAGAACCCTCCTATCAATGCTTCCCCATATAAAGGTTTGCTTTTGAAATCCAAAAAGCATGATTCAAAAATAGAAATCTACTACTGGAAAGTAGGTAAATCTGAAGAAGCCAAAAAAATATGGAAAGAAATCTGGCTAATATATGGAGACAATCTGGGTGAAAAAGGCAAAATAGAGAAAGCGAAATACTCCTTTGCATATCTCGAACAATTTGAAACAACGTTTTATCTCTGGCAGAAAGACGTATGGACATTTTTTGCAAAGTTTGATAGATACTTAACCGATAAGGAAAAAGAAGACTTTTTAAAGAATATTGTTCCTGAAGAATTCAGAAGGTAAGGTAATTTGTTTGCTTTTCACTGAGTACCTCAATTCCATTTTTTCTCAATAAAAAGGCTGTAACACCCATTCCGGGAACGATTACATCTGAAAATGTTCCATCATAAATATATTCTGTACCGCATGATGGACTTTCGCTTTTTAAAACTGAGACAGAACAATCAAATAATCTGGCCAATTTGAGTGTTTCAGTAGCCCCTCTTAAAAAATTATCGGTTACATTGTGATTACTTGAATTAATAACTTTTCCTCCATTTTTCCAGCCCTTTCCACCGATTATTTCAGAGCGTGGCCTGGGAGTCCCTAAGCCACCAAGTTGTTCAGGACATACTGGAATAAGAGAATAATCGTTAAGAAGCTTTAACACCTCAATTGAAAGGCTATTACTGCCTTTGTAAGTACAGTTTATACCCAACAAACAAGCACTAACGATAATGTTCTTCACTTACCACCTGTGTCGGTATTCCCTTCGTCATATCCTCCAATAACGTACATAAGATCTATAGCAGGCATTTTGGAAAGCGGATTAACACTTCGAAGATCGTTATTTCTTATTTCAAAATGTAGATGTGGGCCTGTTGAAAAACCTGTCGTTCCTACTCTTCCAATGAAAGAACCCATTTCCAATGACTGACCTTCATAAACACCAATACGGCTCATATGAGCATACCTTGTTACTGTACCATCTTCATGTTCTACTTCAACCATATATCCATAACCACCATTTAATCCAGTAAAGGACACTTCGCCTGCATCAGCAGCAAAAATTGGCGCACCCTCACTTACAGCAATATCAAGACCTGAATGAAAAGATTCTTGATTGGTTATAGGATGTATGCGCCAACCATAGTGGGAACTGATAATGCCATAAACAGGCCATCTAAATCTAACCTGACTTGGTATATATTGATATTTGTTAATAACGCTGAATGGAATAAAAATTCTCTGTCCGGGAACTATAATACTGTCATAATTAAGGTTGTTTGCTCTCAGTACATCATTAGTTGAACAAAAGAATATTTTTGCAATATAAGTGATAGAGTCACCCTTTTTTACTTCATATATAAGCCCATCTGGCTGAGGATAAATAATCTTCTCCCCAACCTGAATTTTCCGTGGGTCTTCGATATTATTGAAATCTAGTAAAGTAGATATCCCTACATTGTATTTTTTCGAAATATCATATAATGTATCACCAGGTTGAACCACATGAGTTTGCAGTATGTAACCCATGCCTGTAAATACTATGGCAGTTGCTAAAACAACTATCATGATAAATGACTTCAACGTTTTGCACCTCCAAACCAACCGAAAAAAACAAGTAAAACACTAAATATTATACCAAATGGGACAGTAAAAATCGGAACGAGCCCAAATAACTCGTATCCAAAAACAATGCACCCAATCATAATAGCGGTAAAACTACCAAGCAATACAATTCCAGCAGCTATATCTTTAACAATCTTTACTTCATGATTTACTTTACTCTCAAGTAAATCCATCAGTCGTTCAATTACTGTATTGACTCCTTCAAGGATAATTATCAGCATTACACTCAGTATTATCCATAAAAGGCTGGTTATTTCCATTTGAATTATGATTGAAAATAATATTATTGATATTCCTATTATACACTGAATTCTGAAGTTTCTTTCTGATTTAAATAGTAATATGATACCCTTTGTAGCGAAACTCAGGCTTTGATGAAACTTCCTCATTCAAAACCTCGGCCAACAAATTCATGTCTCTCTTCATCTTTTAAGTTAAATGCTCTCTCTATGAGTGAGTATCCAAAATCAAGGGCTTTCTCATTTACCTCATAATAACTTTCTTTAACATGTTTTTTCATTGCTTTTTTCAAATTGCTTACACTGACAATTTTTGTTGCTTTACTGATCAAGCCCAATCCAACCATATTAGCCGGAATGCTGGTATCAAATTTTTCTTGAGTCATCTTTGTGATAGGTTTGGCAATAATTCTTCTTGTTGTTCTTTGAGCTTCCTTTGGCATACTATTTACGAATGAACTATCAACAATAAGCACGCCATTTGTTTTAATAAGTGATGCATGATTGTTTACAGCCATTTGGTGCATGGAATAGATAATATCAAAATTTTGAGCCATAGGATAATCGATTCTGTTTTTACAAAAAATCACATCACAATGTGAAAGTCCCCCTCGTACCTGTGCACCGTATGATTGCGTCTGAATTACCCAAAAACCTTCATTCACAAGTGCTTCAGCTAAAATTATTCCCATCAAAACATTTCCCTGACCACCTATTCCAGATATCCTAACTGAGTGAGGCAGTTTCAAATCCATATTTTTTCACTCCCCGGCTGAGGTAAATCTTTTTTTCAGAGTTTGATATTTATCGTTATAAGTTGGCTTTTCAACATCGATGAATTCACCAGTAATAATTTTCTTTTCAAGCTCTTCAGATGACATATCCTTTGCTTTTTCTTTGCTAACTACACTATTTTTTATATATTCAAGCATTTGTACAGGTTCTGACATTTTGTTATACCTTCCAAAATATGTATGACAATTTGTTGCAATGTCTATTATAGATGCTCCTTTATGTATTATCCCTTTCTGAATGTACTGAAGCATTTGGGTGTAATTATAAATCGAGCTTCTGGCTACATAAGTGGCCCCTGAAGACAATGCCAGTTTAACAGCGTCGAAAGGACTTTCCATATTACCATATGGAGCTGTCGACGCAGTCATTCCTTCAAAAGTGGTTGGTGAATATTGACCACCTGTCATTCCATAAATGAAATTGTTGAAAACAATTATTGTTATATCCATATTTCTTCTACAGACATGAATAAAGTGATTTCCGCCTATCGCTAAAAGATCTCCATCGCCTCCCATTACTACAACCTTGAACTCAGGTCTTGCCAGTTTCACGCCCGAAGCAAAGGCAATGGCTCTTCCATGCAAAGTATGCATAGTATTAAAATTCAGATAACCTGTAACCCTCGATGAACAACCTATACCGGATACTACCGCAACTCTGTTTGGATCAAGCTCTTCTTTATCAACAGCATCAATAAAAGCTTTCATAATAACACCGTTACCGCAGCCCGGACACCATACATGTGGCATTCTGTCCTGTCGAAGATATTTTGTTAGTCTTGTTATAGACATACTAACCTCCTGTCTTTCTATATAATTCCATTTTTACTCCCGTTTTTTCAAACAAAAACTCGGTAAGCGGGTCAGGATATTCTTCACCATAAACTACTCTAACTATGCCAGCATTAATGAGTATTCTCGCACAGATAGAACATGGTTTATGAGTGATATAAATTGTTGAATTCCTTGTAGAGATACCAAATTTCGCTGCCTGAGCAATGGCATTCTGTTCCGCATGTGCTGCATAACATATTTCCTGACTTTCTCCTGATGTTATTTCAAGAGCATCCCTTATACATTCTGTTTCGTCACAGTGAGGGAAGCCTGATGGAGGTTGATTATATCCTGTACAAAGAATGCGATTTTCCCTCACCAATATCGCGCCAACTTTCCGGTGTATACAGCTCGATCGTTCCTTTATTATATGCGTCAGTTTCATGAAGTAATCATCCCAGTTAAGTAATGGGTTGCTCTTTTCGTAGTCAAAATTATTCAAAAAATTGCTGATCGCTTCTCTTCTCACGCTATTCAATAAACTCCTTTAGTGTTGCCACGTGACTTTTTTCTTCACTGATTATTTTCCGCACAGCATCCTTAATATCTTTATCATCTATCATCTCGATTATTTCATAATAAAATATTATGCTGTCCTTCTCTCTATCCAGTGCATATTCGATTATTTTTCTGGGAGCACTTCCTCTGAACTCTTCAAGAAGCGCGTCTGCATCTGGAAATACCTTATGGGAACTCAGTGCCTTTAGATATTCTGTGGCTTCATCCCAATTTGTAAGTTCTTTGGTCTCTTCGTCATAATGTTTTAATAACGACTTAAATGTTTCTATATGCTTTTGCTCCTGATTTGCTAGATAATCGAATGTCTTCTTTGCACCTGGATCTTTCATGTCCTTTGAAATGGTTCTATAAAATTTTTCCCCTTCAACTTCAATATTCACAGCAATTTCAAGAATCTCATGACCTGAAAACATCATTCATCTCCTCCTTTGTTGAGATAATGCTTTCAAACACTCTCCGTGATAAATCAAATCCTTTTTTTGTTAATTTAAGCTTATCAGTTTTGAGTACGATGAGTTTATCGTTTTTATTAAAAAGTATTTCTAGATAATCCCTTATTTCATTATTACCTAAGTAGCTTGTGATTTCTATACCATCAAGAAGTCTCAATCCCATAAAAATCTTCTCTATGAACTCTTCAAAAAAAGAATTTTCTTTACTGAACTCATGTGGAAACTGTTTATTATCCATTTTCGCTTTGTATTTATTCATCCCTGTATGATTCACATATCTCAAATAATTTATATGTCCGCCTGCTGAAATCCCACAACCAATATAATCCCCATTTTTCCAGTAATTCAAGTTGTGTAAGCTTTCTTTTCCTTTGATAGACCACGATGATATCTCATAACGTCTGTAATTCAAGCTATTCAATTCAGATAATATATATTCATGCCACTTTTCACAAAGGTTATTATCAGGCAATTTAATAATAGCATTGTTATTCTTTCTCATCAAAGGTGTATTTTGATTTTTGTCAAACCAGTAGTATGAAATGTGGTCAGGTTTAATTTTGTTTATCAGCTCAATGTTATTTTCTACAGATTTCAGCGATTCTCCAGGTAAGCAAAGAATAAAATCCATATTTAAATTGTCAAAGATTTTTCGAGCCTTTTCCAATCTTTTTTCGGTATCTTCAGGAGATCTTCTTCCAACATTTTTTAATATATCACTATCTACTGATTGCACACCAATGCTTAATCTGGTAATCCCTGTTTTTTTCCAGTTTTCAAGATTTTCATCTGTTATCTCCCATGGGTTTGATTCAAGGGTAACCTCTATAGGATCAAAAGACCTGCTTTTGATATTACCGATTATTTCTTTAATGTATTGAATCGGAAATAAAGATGGTGAACCTCCTCCAAAATAAACAGTTACTTTTTTGCTATCAATATTATTCAATAACCTGTCATACAATTCAATCTCTTGCAAAAGATAATCATTATATTCTTTCAGTTCAGCTTTATCATATCTAACCGTCGTGAAATCACAATAATCACATTTTCTTTTACAAAAGGGTATATGAAAATATATTCCGGGTATTTCTTTTCTCTCTTTTAGATAAACATTTTTCATACAATCACTTTTTGTTCGTTGTTCAAATTCATCCGTCAAAATGAAAGCCTTACAAAAGCATTAAAATCGGACAGATTAGCAGATTCTAGTCCAAACAGTATTTCGTCCTTGTTGCCCAGCGACCATCCTGAAATTTGTAATCCTATGCCACTAAGACTTGCAGTTAAGTAACCTGATATCACCATATTTGATGGTTTTAGCTTGATTATCTGAACCATGTTAGCACAAAGACCTATTTCTAAAGGTTCATATGATATTGACACACCCGGTCCATAACCAAATTCGCCCAGTGAACCTTCACTCTGCAAATCTATACTCGCAAGAATAAAATTACTTGAAGCTTTTAACCGAAAAACCTTATCCCATGATTTGATTTTGCTGTACGCAGAAAATTCTCTAAAGGCAAATTCTCTTGATGAAAGGTTGAGAATATTGCCTCCTAAAGTTAACTCACCAAGTCCCATTCTGAATTGTGTTTTATTTAAAATTCTATATTCAGCTCTGGTGGTTAGAAGAATCTCATTATTAGTGTGGTAATAAAATGGAAGCTGATATGATGTTGAAACGTATCTTGTAAATAAAACAGCCTTATCCTTTCCCATCGATGCGCTTAACAGAAAAAAACCATCTCTGAGTTTCATCTTTATGAATCCCTCAGAAAACTCCTCCCAGGAACTGAACAATACTACGCCAAGGTAAGGTTGGCCATTATTCAGGCTCATTTCAACACCAAAACTATCGGTAAATGGTATTCTGAAATTTACTGACCAGTTATCTGTAGTATAGTACGTGAGATTAGAAACTGGCATTGAAAATGAACTTACTGTCAGGGTCAAAAATACTATTATTAGTATCAAAAAGTTAGTTTTCTTCACTTTCCAGAAGCCTCCTCGCAATCTCATTGACTAGCTCAGGATTTGCTTTTCCTCTTGTTTTTTTCATTACTGCACCAATAAAATAACCAAGTACGCCTTTTTTCCCTTCTCTATATTGTTTTACAGCCTTTGGATTTTCTTCCATGGCCTCCTTTAGGAAAATCTCGATAGTATTTTTATCACTTATCTGTTCAAGTCCCTTTTCTTCAACTATCTTTGACGGCATTTTTCCGGTGCGCAATGCTTCTGAAAAAACTTCTTTCGCAATCTTTTGAGATATTTTGCCTGAATCCATAAGTTCAAACAGTTCTTTAAAGTGCTCTGGGCCAAAATTAAGTTCTTCAATATCTGTATCTAATTCCTTAATTTCTCTAAGATATTCTGTCATAATCCAGTTTGAAGTTTCCTTTGGTCTATCTGTTTTTTCGACCACAGACTCAAAAAAATGAGCCAGTGATCTATCCTTTGCCAGCACTCCTGCATCATAAGCAGGAAGACCATACTGCTCTATAAACCTCTTTTCCTTTTCCCATGGTAATTCTGGTAAATGTCTCTTCAAATCGTCAATGTATGATTTTTTAATATCCAGAGGTAACAGGTCAGGTTCAGGAAAGTATCTGTAATCATTTTCTTCTTCTTTGGAACGCATCGATATAGTTGTTTTTGTTGAAAAATCCCAGGTGCGGGTTTCATGTGGTACATTATTCCCTTTGTCCAGTGAACTAGAAATCCTTTCTTTTTCATATTCAAGTGCTTTTTCAACAAATTTGAATGAATTTATGTTCTTGACCTCAACGACATTTGAAGAATATTTTCCGTCGTCAGAAAATACGGATATATTAGCATCACACCTTAATGCCCCTTTTTCCATGTCTCCTGAACAAATCTCAAGGTACCTCAAAGTATCCCTTAAGACTTCAATAAACGTTCTAGCACCTGATGGCGAATCTATATCGGGTTCAGTTACAATTTCAATTAGAGGAACACCACACCTATTAAGATCAACAAGACTGGTCGAAGCTCCTGAAATAGATGAAGAACCTTGATGAATAAGTTTTCCGGCATCTTCTTCTATGTGAATCCTTCTAATGCGTATTTTTTTCTTGTTATCATTTTCTTCAGTCAAAAGGTGACCATCTACAGCTATCGGTGTAAAATACTGGGTTATTTGATATCCTTTAGGTAAATCAGGATAGAAATAATTTTTTCTGTCGAAAGTAGAATGTAAATTAATATTACATTTAAGCGCAAGTGCTGCTTTTAAAGCATACTCTACTACCCTTTCGTTTAACACCGGTAGTGCTCCAGGTTGACCTGTACAAACCGGGCAAATTGCCGTATTTGGTTCTAATTCAAAAACATCCGCTGGACAATTACAAAATGCCTTGGTTTTTGTCAATAATTGCGCATGTATCTCCAAACCAATTTTTGTTTTATACATGTTATTCACTCCATTCACCTTTCAATTTGCATTTTCCATTATTATAGGCAGGTGAAAGCTTTTCCAATGCTTTTGCTGCGCTTAACAGAGAAACATCTGAAAATCTTTTTCCCATTAAGTGTAAACCCACTGGCAATTTGCTTCTATTTGTAACGGGAATTGAAATAGCAGGTGCTCCTGTAAGATTTGCAGGTATGGTAAATAAGTCCATTAGATAATACGTCAATGGTTCCTGTATTTCACCGAGTTTTGGTGCAACAACAGGGGAGGTTGGGTTCAAAATAAAGTCGTATTCTTTTAATATGCTGGTTATTTTCTCTGAAAGTTTTCTCCTTACCTTCAACGCTCTGTTGTAGTAGGCCTCATAATAACCAGCACTTAAAGTAAAGGTTCCAAGAAGAATTCTACGTTTAACTTCTGGTCCAAACCCTTTATCTCTGCTTTCATTTATAATCTCCTGGAAATCTTTTCCAGGTTGTCTTTTACCATATTTTATACCGTCATATCTTGACAAATTGGAGCTTGCTTCTCCTGGTGCAATTAAATAGTACGCAGCAACGACGTATTTAATTAAGGGAATGCTCACAAATTCAACCCTGGCACCCTTTTTCTTTAAAATTTCAATCATTTCTAAGAAGTCCGTTTTTACTTCATCTTCGAGATTAGAGGCACTCATAAACTCTTTAGGCACACAAAAACTATAGTTACTGATATCCTGCTCATCGATCGTATCAGGATACTCTGAAAAGCTTTTTGTTGTAGTCGCATCGTAAGAATCTTTACCGGAAATAACTTTAAATATCTCAAAGGCATCATCAACAGATCTTGTAATCGGACCTATTTGATCCAATGAAGATGAGAAAGCAACAAGTCCATATCTTGACACCAGTCCGTATGTAGGTTTAAAACCTACCACACCACATAAACTGGCTGGTTGCCTTACCGAACCGCCTGTATCACTTCCAAGTGCAAAGGGAGAAAGGCCTGCAGCAACAGCAGCGGCACTGCCTCCACTACTCCCGCCTGCAATTCTCTCTTTATCCCACGGATTTTTTGTTGAGCCAAATATTGAGAATTCAGTTGAAGAACCCATTGCAAATTCATCAAGATTGGTTTTCCCCAGGAATACGAAGTTATTATTTCTTAGCTTTCTAATAACCGTTGCATCATAGGGTGAGTGATAATTTTCAAGGATTTTGCTTGCGCAGGTCGTTTTTATTCCTTTAATATTGATATTATCTTTTATGGCAATCGGTAATCCATAAACTTCAGTACTTTCATTAACAGTAATGAAAGCATTAAGTGTTTTATTATGATCCTTTATTTTTTCCAAGTAATAACTATAGATATCTTTTTGCTCTTTGCTGTTTAAACTCTTTAGCTCATTCACACCTAGATTTAAATAATCCGGGTTCAAAGCGATCACCTCCGACTTCCTTTATATTATTCTAACACTTGCCACAAAAAGGTTTTTTACATTAACATTTATCATCACTGTATAATATATTTGGGTGAGTTTATGAGAAAAAATTACCTTCATTTCATTTTTAGAATAGATCAAACTGAAATTGATTTACTACAAGAAAAAAGTTACATTGAAGGATTCAACAACATCTTTTTTCAATCATATGACAATAATAAATGGATAGCTCATGTTTATATAAAAAAAGGGGAAAATATACCCGTGTTCCTGGCAGATAGACCGTTAACATTTCTGGAAATCGAAAACACCAGATTATGGACAAAAAACTGGAAAGAAAACTTAAAACCCTTTGAGCTTATAGATGGTGTAAGAGTAATACCAATGCAAGAACCTAAAAAGATTCATTCTTCAAAAAAAATTGGGATAGTGCCGGGGTTGAGTTTTGGTACTGGACTACATGAAACAACAAAAATATGTGCAGAGTTCATTCATGAGTTCTTACAGAAAAATGATCGGGTTCTTGACATAGGTACGGGTACTGGAATACTTTCAGTACTGGCAATGCAATTTGGAGCTGGTTATGCTCTGGCTGTAGACAACGATGAATTAGCACTCTCAAAATGCAAAGAAACAGCCTGGATAAATAATGTGAAAATTGATATTGCTTATTCAGATTTTCTGAGCGGTATAGATAGTAACCAGACCTTCGATTTGGTAGTATCAAATATGATTGCTGATCCACTACTTAGTTACTATAAAAACGTAGTAACTCTTATGAAAGAGAAAAGCCTATTTATAATTTCCGGAATTCTCAAAAATCAACAGCATTTATTCATGAGAAGTGATACACCATATCGCATAATAAAAACAAAGGAGAAAGATGAATGGACAGGGTTTGCTCTGAAAAAGAAATAATTGAACTCCAGTTAAGAAGAAAAGTAGAAAATGTCTTTGTTAACGTAAAAAAATGCACATGGGGTTACCCGCAGGTTATCAGAAGTTCTCCAATAAAAAACAACAAACCTTTTCCAACTATGTTCTGGTTAACCTGTCCTTTACTTTACAAAAGTGTTTCCAGAATGGAAGAAAAAGGAATGATAAAATATTTTGAAGAAAGACTCAGGAAAGATCAGAAAATGAAGGAAAGCTTTTTAAAGGCACATGAGTCAACACAGAAACTACGAAAGAAACTAACACCAGAAAAAGCACCTTCATGGATACATAAAGAACTTCTCAATAAAGGTATTGGAGGAACCAAAAATCTCCTTTCGGTAAAATGTCTACACCTTCAGTTAGCTAACTATCTTGGAGGTATTGATAATCCCATTGGAAAAGAACTGTGGAAGTCGATAGGTATAAAAAATTGTCCAAAGAAAGACATACTTTGTGAAAAGCTGATGAACAATGACTCAAAATGAAATAAGAGAAAGAATTAAAGCACTACCTCAAAAACCCGGAGTATACATATTTAAGGATTTATCCGGAAAGATAATATATATTGGCAAAGCAAAGCGGCTTCGGAGCCGTGTATCTTCGTATTTCAGACAATCCAATTTATCAAGAAATGACAAAATAAAAGAGATATATCTCAACACAAAAACCATTGATTTTATTGTACTACCTTCTGAAAGAGAAGCGATGTTCCTGGAAGCAAATTTAATTTACAAACACAAGCCCAAATATAACGTATTACTTACCGATTCCCATCATTATCCATACATAAGGGTATCGGAGGATAAATTTCCCAATATTACAATAACCAGATTAAAAAATTCAACCAGTGGCGAATACTTTGGACCATACACAAACGTAAAGCTTGTTCGAAAGTTAATTGAACTGCTTCAGCGAATATTCAAAATACGAACCTGTTCATATGATTTATCAAGAGTAAAAAGAGAATGTTTTCTTTATCATCTGAAGATGTGTTCAGCTCCATGCACGGGTAAAATCTCTGTTGATGAATATCAAAAAAATCTTGACAAATTGCGTGGTTTCCTAAATGGTGAAACATCAGGTGTAAGAGAAAAGCTTGAAAATCGTATGTACAATCTTTCAGATCTTCTTCAATTTGAAGAAGCAAAAGAAATTAGAGATGTTCTTAGTTTGTTTGATGAATTATACGAAAAACAAACTGTTGATGTTCCACAGGATTATAATGCAGATATAATAACCCACTCAAGCGGTTACATCGCTGTCTTACGAATTAGAGGTGGAATGCTTCTTGGAAAATTGTCTTTTGAATTTCCTAGTGAGCAAATATCAGATTTTATAACACAATTTTACTTCTCTGGGAAAAAAGAAATTCCAGGAACAGTTATAACTGACACATTGGGTGAGAAAAACCACAAAGAGTTTAAAGAACAATTCACTTATATAGGACCTCCTCGTGACGAAAGAGAAAAGCGTCTGATATCAGTTGCTTATGAAAATATTGAAGATGAAATTGGGTTTCGACTTAACGCAGCCAAAACCATAAAGCAGGCAAAAGAGTTACTGGGATTAAGAAAAATACCTGAAACAATTGATGGTATAGATATTTCACATACCCAGGGTCAATATACCGTGGCTTCTGTGGTTGTATTTGATAAAGGAAGACCCTACAAGGATGGTTATAGACG
>JAWODV010000056.1:0-3801 GCA_046483075.1 Kosmotogaceae bacterium
GGTGGTATTACTGGTGCCAAAAAAATCGCTGCCATTGCAGAAGCTTTTGATGCCATGGTAGTTCCCCATAATCCCTTAAGCCCGGTAAGCACTGCTGCTTGCATACAAATTGCTGCAAGCATTCCAAACTTTGCACTTCAGGAGTATCCAGGTGATGACAGGGCTTCTGCAACAGAACGATTTATTGGTGGCAAGATTAATGAAAAAGATCATTCTTTTCGCCAAGCAGACGTTGTTAAGAAGACTCTCGATTGTGAAGATGGATTCATTGTGATTCCTAACACACCCGGAATTGGTGTCGAATTAGCCAAAGATGTAGCAAAGAAATTTCCATATTCTAGACGAGAAATAGAAACACGTTTACATATCGATGGTTCAGTTGTAGATCAATAAAAATAATAAATAATTTGGAAGTAGTATAATATGAAAATGACTACAAAATTAAGAAAACTATTTCAAAAGAAAAAAACAATTGTTGCTCCAGGAGCTCATGATGTTCTAACCGCAAGAATCATCGAACAAACTGGTTTTGATGCAGTGTATATGACGGGGTATGGAACATCTGCCAGTGTATTGGGTAGGCCAGATGTTGGGATGTTAACCATGACAGAAATGGTGGAAAGAGCAAGAAATATGGCAGAAATTATTAACGTCCCTTTAATCAAGTGGGAACTCCCCGCCTGTAAGGGCGGGGATGAGAACAAGTTCCTGTATCTTCCGTTCGTACTTTGATATAATCATAAATATGAAATTCAGGAAATCGACCCATACAGTATACAAGACCCAATATCATATCGTCTGGATAACCCGCTTTAGGAGGAAGATACTCCTAAAAGGTGTAAAAGACTATTTGAGGATAAAATTTCTGGAAATAAGAAGATATTATCCAGACTGGGAATATCTGGAAATTGGCTAGACGTTGATCATGTTCACTTGTATATGCTGATCCCCCCAAGTATGCTGTAAGCAAAGCAGTAGAAGTAATCAAGTCCAATACCAGTAGATCACTAAGACGAAAATTTTCCTTTCTGCAAAAGGTCTACTGGGATGACAAGGGAATATGGGCTAAAGGTTACTTTGTCTCAACTGTTGGAATAAACGAAAAAATTATCCAAACATATGTCAAAATGCAAGAAGAGGAAGATACAGGACAAGCGCAGCTTGAATTTTAAGAGCACCACCCCAGTAAGGGCGTGGTGTCTATTTGCTGATGCAGATACGAGATATGGGAATGTGGTAAATGTAATAAGGACAGTTAGAGAATATGAGAAAGCAGGAGTTGCTTGTATCCAATTAGAAGATCAAGTTGCTCCAAAGAAGTGTGGTCATATATTGGGCAGAGAAGTTATTCCAGCTGAAGAGATGATAAAAAAGATTGAGGCAGCTATTGACGCTCGTACAGATCCAGATTTAATGATCATGGCTAGAACAGATGCAAGAACAAATTATGGCTATGAAGAAGCCATTCGAAGATGTAAGCTTTATAAAAAAGCCGGTGCTGATATCATTTTTTATGATTCACCGGAAAGTATTGAGGAAATGGAAAGATTAAACACAGAGCTCGGGGATACTTTGACATTAGCTAATATGTTAGAAAAAGGCAGGACTCCTCTCCTTAATGTTACTGAATTAGAAGAATTAGGTTATAATTTAGTAATTTTTTGTGTTTCATCCGTCTATGTGACAGCAAAAGCATTAAAAGACCTTATGATTTATCTTAAAGAAAATGGTACAACTAAAGGTTTGGTAAATGATAAAATGATTCCCTTCGAAGAATTTAATGAAATGATCGGATTAAATGATATTAGAGAAGTAGAAGAAAAATATAAAGTAATCACTTAAAAACATAGTGTATGAAACCAAAAAAAAGAATGATCAAAGATCAAAGATTGAATAATGGGGAAAATAAAATAATGAAAAGTCAATGCATCCATAGAAATAAAATTTTTATTTAGCTTTCATAGAAGGAGAATTACGAGTTAATTTATATCTTTATTCCCACTCTGATGGCTATTATATTCTAAATATTTAGGTCTTCTATCTAAATTTAAAAAAAGAAAAATCAAAATGAAAAAAATCCTGTTTGTATTGATTGTTGCTTTTTTGCTTACAATAGTTTCTTTTTCTGGTATGGCCCAAGACACACCTGAAGTTCTTAGTTATTACGTGATTTCAGAACCTTGGATTGTAGGATTGGGGGCAACTGCGATCGCAATTGAATATAACCGTGATCTTGACGTTGCATTTGATTTGAAAAACCATTTCACTGTTAATGTTGAACTCAAAGAACTTGACAGTTTTCATGGTATCCCACTTCCTCAAACCGCTTATCCAAAGGCTCCTAGGACTATTACTGCTGCCTACACCTCCAATGTTCCCGAAGTTGGTGTTGTGATGCCTGGCAGGTATGTTATTCTGGAACTGAGCCCTTTGGATCCTCATTCATGGTCCTATTGTACAACTGTTAGACGGAACACCCTTGATCCTGATAGGAGTCGTGGCTATAACAACGGACGAGAGCTTCTGCCTTATGGTGAAAATATGGTTGTTGAAATCGAACAGCTCTCTGAATTGAAGTATTCATTAGGAGGTGCTGCCAGGGGAGATGTTTCTGTTGAAACAACTGAAGCGGAGTTTACCGGCACTGACTTTGAATTTGAACGTCGAGGCGAATGGGCTGTTATTGCAGATGATTTTGTTCCCCACAAGAGTCTTCTCCAACGCAAGATGAGCCTGAAATGTGTCTGTAAAGGTCAACAAATTTGACCGAACAGGCACCAGAGTCATAATAGCTATATGATGATGGTAATTATGATGAATGACTCTAAATTAAATAAATTGGCTCAAATAAAAAGCTTTTTAGCTGAAACGAAAGAAATAGAATTTAGCAAGAAATCCAAAAAGGAGGCCTATTGTTGGATCGAGGAGACTCTAAGTAGATTTCATTATGTTATTCTCTCTAAAAAAGAGAAAGGATTAATCAGGAGATATCTCATGAAGATAACCGGCTATTCCCGGTCACAGCTAACCAGACAGATAGCCCAATACCGTAAAACCGGACAGCTAAAAATAAAAGAATATGACCGACCCAGATTCCAGAAGAAATACACTCAGAAAGATATTCAACTCCTGGCCCATACCGCCCGGTTACACGCCTCTCCCAACGGGGCTGCCTTAAAGAAGAACCTAGAACGTATGGCCAGAGAATACGCTAAAGAAGAATATCTAAATATCTCCCATATTTCTGTATCTCATATCTATAACCTGAAGAAGAAGGTCTCCTACCTGCGCAGTATCAAAAGTTACCAGAAAACCCATAAAGGAAAAGGGAAAAACTATCGGTGTAAGATGTAAACCCCAACCCCAGGGAAGACCGGGCTACCTCAGGGTGGATACCGCCCACCAGGGAGACCAGGAAAAACAAAAAGGAGTATATCATATCAACACGGTAGATGAGGTAACCCAATGGGAGGTAATAGCAGCAGCAGAAAAGATTAATGAAGAATATCTGCTTCCCTTACTGGAGAAGATAATCACCACTTATCTTTTCCGGATCATTAATTTCATACGCAAAGATCGTTGGAGAAGAAAAGATAGAAAAGCTCGAGGAAGTTAGTGAAAGGATCAATGACCTAAGTGTTCTGGAAATGAGCTCGACACCTTTCGGGGGAGGAGTAGCGGAAATGCTCCGTTCTTCTGTTCCTTTTATGACCATGCGGAGGCCACACCTCATCCAGGCACCCGGACTGCCCGCCAGTGGGCTTGTTCGGGAAGAACGTCCACGTACAGGTCACCCTCCTC
>JAWODV010000022.1:0-65526 GCA_046483075.1 Kosmotogaceae bacterium
AGAAAAGAAGATTCATTTCAAAGAATTAGACAATATTTTAGAAACAACCAAAATTGATACGTTGAAAAGAGTTCACATTTACAGGTAAAAAGCAAACTTTAAAAGGAGGGAATAATTATGAAAAAATTATATAGAAATGCAAAAGATATAGAAAGATTGGTAGAGGAGCAGAAATTACAGGCACTGAAGGATTACTTCTGGAGAAGCTGAGAGTACCACCATCAAAAAGGCACCTAAAAGAGGTGCCTTTTTTGTTGCTTTTTACCCAATTAAAAAGAGTAGTTCATAATTTTACAGCCCTCAAAAAATAAAACAAAATGACTTATCTGTGTAGATGTAATAATTGTTAACCCAAAAGAAATTTAATGTGATAAAACAATCACAGATTAAGTGTATAATCTGTGGAATACGTAATGAAAGGATTTGTGTATGAGTAGAAAATTTAAGGAAATGGGGTTATCAATAAACACCCTGAAAGCCATAGAAAAGATGGGATTTGTAGAAACAACTCCAATTCAGGAGAAATCTATTCCAGTTATGATGAAAGGAAAAGATGTAATAGGACAGGCGCATACTGGAACAGGCAAAACAGCAGCATTTGGAATTCCCCTGATTGAGTCATTAGATTTTGGTGATAACAATGTACAGGGACTCATTTTATGTCCTACAAGGGAACTTGCAGTTCAGGTTACCGAAGAACTGAAAATGTTATCACTTGGTAGTAAATTAACCATTACTTCAGTATATGGCGGTTCATCAATGGAACGTCAGATAAAGGCTTTAAAAAATGGCACTCAAATTGTCGTTGGTACTCCTGGAAGAATAATGGATCATATGAGAAGGAAAACGTTGATACTGGAAAATGTTAAAACTGTCGTTCTTGATGAAGCTGACAGAATGCTAGATATGGGTTTCCAGGAAGATATTAGATTTATTCTTTCACATATAGAGAAGGAAAGACAAATAGTAATGTTCTCAGCAACAATGCCATCCCAAATAATTTCATTGGCCAGAGAATTCCAGAATAAACCAGAGATTATTAAAGTTATAACCCGCGAAATGACTGTTGCTGCTATTGAACAATATTATCTTGAAGTAGGAGAATCCAGAAAAGTAGATGCGTTGACAAGATTAGTTGAATACTATGATCCCAATCTATCACTGGTTTTTTGTAACACCAAGAAAAAGGTCGACGAACTGGTACCTTTACTTCAGAAGAAAGGTTTTCTTGCAGATGGATTGCATGGTGATTTAACTCAATCCATGAGAGATCGGGTTATGAATGCTTTCAGAAGAGGCACTCTCAGGATTCTTGTTGCAACAGACGTAGCAGCACGAGGAATTGATGTTAACGACATCGAAGCAGTTTTTAATTACGATGTTCCTCAGGACTCTGAATACTATGTACATCGTATTGGAAGAACAGGAAGAGCAGGAAAATCAGGTAGAGCTTTCACCTTTGCCTATGGTAGATCGGTTCGCAGACTGAGAGATATTCAGCGATATACCAAAATAAATATGCAAAAAATCCACGTTCCTTCAAATGAAGAAATTAATACTCGCCTACAGGAAGCGTTCTTGAACAATGTTAGTGAAGTATTAGAAAAAGGCAATCTCGAGAATTATGAAACATTGATTAACAAACTTGTGGAAAAGAATTATTCTCCCGTAGAAATTGCAGCTGCTCTGTTAAAAATGTCAATGAACGACCATTCAGATGAAGAAATTCAGGAAGAAGTCATTCCCTCTGGAGTAATGACAAAATTGTTTGTGAATGTTGGAAAAAAACACAGTGTTAGAGTTGGTGACCTTGTTGGAGCAGTAACTGGTGAGACGGGTCTTCCCGGAAAGGTTCTTGGAGACATTAAAATGCTTAAAAAACACAGCTACATAGAAGTTGAAAGCAATCAGGTAAATTCAGTATTGCAGGCTTTAAACAGGTGCAATATAAAAGGAAATAAAATAACAGCCGAGCTTTCAAGAGCTTGATAAAATACTATCAATAATTAAATTCTATAAAAATCGACTTTTATACTTTTACGTATGAAAGTCGTTTTTTTATGGACATTTAAAGATTCGCATGAAGTACTTACTTGACTGTGTTATTATGATTTCGAAAACCCGGATAATTTCTTTCGAGATCTAAAAAAGAGGTGAGAAACTCAACTGTATTTTGAGAAACTATACAAAACTATCTTTAAAAGGAAGTCTGTACGAAAGTTTAGTGATAAACCGTTAGATAATAATACTCTTGATATTATCAAAAACTCTTTTAATGAGATAAGACCTTTACTTCCATCGATCAACGTTGACCTGAAAATCGTACCCAGTGATTCGGTAAAAGGATTGCTCTTTGTAAAGGCACCACATTATCTATTGTTATTTTCAGAAAATAAACCTGGCTATTTACTAAATGCAGGTTATATATTTGAACAGATTGACTTATTCCTTTCTTCCAATGGTCTGGGATCATGCTGGCTTGGTTTAACCAAACCCAAAAAAGACCTACCTGAAATTTCATCCCTTGAATTTGTTATAGCGCTTGCTTCGGGTAACCCTGAAGAAAATTTGCACAGAAAGAATATCTCGGAATTCATTAGAAAGCCTCTGGGTCAAATAAGCATAGGAGATAAATTTCTTGATATTATCGAGGCCGCAAGGTTGGCTCCCTCCGCTACCAACAGCCAACCATGGTTTTTTATTACAGAGGATTACAGTATTCATTGTTATTGTATTAAACCGGGCTTATTTAAACGAATTTTATATAAAAAAATGAACAGAATAGATATGGGTATCTCACTGTGCCATCTATGGTTAGCTGCATTAAACAAGCATTTCGGAATCAGCTTTTACACTGATTCCGACGCTGAAGCCAATCCACCTGATGGATATTACTATATAAAATCAGTCATGTTGAAACACTAGATGTTTTTCTGGTTCATATTATCAGTAAAATCACCATTCAGTAAGTATCTTATAAAAAAGATTTGCGTAAATCTTTGTAAGCAACATCAAATCATCAATCAAGATTCTTTCATCCGGTTTATGTTCCGTTTCTTCTCTTCCTGGAAATAACGCGCCAAAAGCAACAGCATTTTTGACCGCTCTGGCATAGGTACCTCCACCGGTGGTTAACAGTTCAGCCTTATTACCTGTTGTACTTTCATAAACTTCAACAAGCGTTTTTACCAGTTCATTGTCAGGAGAAACATAATGAGGTTCAAGATGATGCCCTCCAACTACCTTTAACCCTTTCAGTGCTTCTTTCAATTGTGATTGAATTCTTGATTCATTGAAAAATACCGGATAGCGAATATTGATAACTGCTTTAATTAGATTGTTTTGTAACTCGACTGTTCCCAGATTCACTGTTAAAATTCCTGACATTTCATCGCTTCCTGCAATTCCCAGATTTTTTCCATTTGTTTCATAACCTATTCTATCGTTAAGTTTCTTTATAAATTTATCCAGTTCAACATTAGATATTTCTATTTTGGAAAGTATTTCAAAAAGTGGAGCTATGGCATTTTCTCCTCGATCAGGTTTTGAGCCATGGGCCGAGTCCCCTTCAACATTAATAATAATCTCACTACCATTTCTTTCAAAAGTAACTTTTGTATCATTCCCGGGTTTGTACGTTTTTAGCATTTCTTCTATTTCGTCATCAATGCCTTCAAGCACAACTTTTGCCTTTGAAGGAACCATATTTGAAGCATTACCACCTGAAAATTCTTTAATATTTACTCCTTCTTTGTTATTTGTAAGCTCTGTACTTATTTCGTAATTGACGATTCCTTTTTCTGCGTAAATTAATGGAAATGCAGCGTCAGGCGTAACAGCCATTTGTGGTTTTTCTTCATGTTTAAAGTATTCAGTTATTCCGCCCCAGCCACTTTCTTCATTTGTTCCCAGAATAATCCTGATTCTGTTCTTTGGATCAAGACCAAGATCTCTCACTGCTTTCAAAGCATATATGGAAGCAATAGTAGGGCCCTTATCATCTATTACTCCTCTTCCAAATATATATCCATCTTTTATAGTTCCATTAAAGGGGGCAACGCTCCAGCCTTCACCTGCTGGAACAACATCCAGGTGCCCAAGAACACCAAAAAGTTTACCCTTGCTACCAAACTGTATATGTCCTGCATAACCATCAACACGACCCGTTTCAAAATTCATTTCATTTGCCAGTTTTAATGTGTAATCCAGTGCCCTGTTCACTTCCTTGCCAAAGGGAGCGTTGTCCTCTGCTTTTCCTATAACAGAGGGTATTTCAATCACTTCTTTTATTGATGTCAACAATTCTTCCTTCAATAAGACCAAAATATTTTCTAATTCTTCACTCACACCTATCCCTCCTTTTCTAGCCTTTTTAATATTATCTCATAACATAATAGTTATTCTTCGACACACTTCAAATCCAGAATGTCCAAAGTATCATAGTATGAAGTGATTTTCATATTATTAATAATTTTTTTAATATTTTATTACTTTGTTTAATAATTTAATCAATTGAATTAATCTTTAAATTTATGTGGTATTATAATGTTTGGAGGCACTTCAAGATGAGCAAAAAGGGATATCTCTTTTTAAATATTGTACTGGGAATTATTTCTATCTTACTCGCAACCGGGTTGTTGTTAACAACCCAAAATTTATCTTTTCCTATTGCAATAGTACCCTTATTAGCCTTCTTTTTGTTGGCTGATTTTATTCCTATAAGAACCAAAGATTTTTCTGTAATAAGCAATTTTGCCGGTATCATACCGTTAATAATATTCTGGGATCCACATCTTGCACCCTTTGCAAGTATATTGCTATTTCTTAAGCCTGTCACAGGAGAAAAATTAAAGGTTCCGAGAAAAATATATCGTGTACTAAATTATTTCCTAATGTACGGGCTCGCAGCTTATTTTGTAGATTGGACAGGGAATTTTTATATTTCACTTATCCTTTTTGTACTAATCGCAAGGGTTATTAGCATCATAACGGCAGATATACTTTATAGCATTGTACTTGGAAGAACGAAACTTAACAGAACTGTTGTACTGACAGATCTTATTGAATTTGCTTATTTCATTTTTTTGGCTATATATGGTGGAATGATGTGGAATCTTTATGAAATGGGTAGAAATTTTGAAACAGCTCTCGTCTTTCTTCTGCTTCCTGCTACAACTCTAGGTTTATGGGGATTTGTTCAGTTCATCAATCTCTCCAACGAAAAAGAAGAAACCTTGAAAAGGATAGGTTCTCTCAGGAACAAATTATCAAAAACACTGGAAATGATCTCACTAGTTCGATCTGATTCGAATTTTCAAAGTGTTTTGAATCAAATAGCTTCTATTATTCATGATTCAATAGGTTATAAATATGCTTTGATAAATCTAATGAACAGGGAAACAAATAAGGTTGAAAGGGTTGCTCAAGCAGGACTTGAACCTGAAGAATTTAAAAAACTAAAAGATAGATCTCCCGAAATAGATGATATAAAGCAATTATTTGACGAGAACTTCAGAGTTAGCAGGTCCTTTTTTATACCTGAAGGCGCAAAGGAACTTGACACAACATATACATATCAGGGGAACTATGATGAGCTCATTGCAGGCCAGGGCGAATGGCGTCCCAACGATCTTCTTATAATACCAATAGTTAACAAATCAGACACCATTGGATATATATCTGTAGACGCCCCTCTGGATGGTCGTCGTCCACGCTATGAGGATATTGAAATACTAGAGATTGTTGCAGATATTGTACTTCGTGTTCTCGAAGAAGGACAAAAGTATCGAAGATTGGTTATGGCAAGCAAGATTGACTCAGCTACCGGGTTATACAACCATACGGAGTTTTTCGTTATCCTGGAAAAGCTTCTTAATACCTCTGAAGAGCAATTTTCTCTGATTATGATGGATCTGGACAACTTCAAACTATTGAATGATTCTTATGGACATATTGTTGGGGATAAGATAATTGAGCAGGTTGCAAATGTTATTAAGAAAAATCTTAGAAAAATAGACATAGGTGCGCGTTATGGTGGTGATGAATTCTGTATTATTGCTGTTGGCTCCAATAAAGGAGAGGCCATAAATATTGCTTCAAGAATATCTGAAAAAATAAGATATCTAGAAGTAGACGGTATTAAAACTCAGATTTCTTGTAGCATTGGAATATCTTCATATCCTGCAGATGGTAAAACATCAACAGAACTTGTAGAAAAAGCAGATAAAGCTTTATACACCGCAAAACAAACAGGTAAAGATAGAATTTATGCTATTTAGCTGCTATTAATACTTCCTCAAATGCGTCTACAACCCTGGGATCAAATTTCTTGCCTTTTTCCATTTTAATTTTTTTCAGTGCTGTTTCCATCATGTCTCCCTCACCACAGGGTTCAGGTAAAACATAACCCATGTAACTGGAAACAAGTGAAACGATCTTTGATCTCAAAGACATTTTTTCTCCCTTGAGACCATCGGGAAAACCGGTTCCATCATAGTGTTCATGGTGATGTCTAATGATATCACATACCAGTTCAAAATCACTAATCCTTTTGAACATTGCTTCTCCACGAATGGGGTGTCTGAGATAAAACTCATCAGTTTTATCACTTTTTTTATAATCATAATCCGTTATATAAATAGTTCCCAGATCTACCGCAAACAAACCGAGTTCGATGGCTTCTAGCTCTTCTTTAGAAGTAATTCCCAATTTTTGGGCGGTTAATATTGCCAGTTCAGTATAATGTTCAATATCCATGTCATAATCAAAAAACCTCTTGTAAACACTTAATGAAAACTCCTGCATTAGTTTCTTAAGCTTAAGATAGTTTCTTTCTTTGAGTGTAGAAATTTCTAGATTTGTTTTTTCAATATCTTTCTTTAAAGACTGAATAGTATCTTCACATTTACTCTTCTGGTAACGTAAATCATCCACAAATCTATTCAGTGATTCGATATCCTCTACATTGCTTGAAAAACTTTCTCTATGCCTTTTAACCATCCCAATACCTTTTAAGATTTCTTCAAATATCTCTGATATTTTGTCTATAAAATTCTCAACATACCAAAAACCAAGAAATAAAGATAGAGTCCCTATAAAAACAATCAAGAAGAACTCTGCAGGAAAGATATATCCGATACCAAGCGTCAGATCACTGGTAAGATTATATTTATAGAAATACACCAATCTGTTTTTTGTAAAATCAAGAGCACGCGGTTCTTCTGATATGTTTCCCTGAATCGATGTGTTCAGAACATTTCCATTCGAATCTGCAAGATACCATAAAACATCATCTGAGACTGAAAAAATTGGCGTTATCATTCTAAGCGGAACTTCAGCCAGTACTTTTCCATCTTCTGTACCAATAACTTTTTTAAAGGTGTTTTCGTTTATAAACACCCCTTTACCAAAGGCATATTCCTCTCCTGACAGGATTTTTTCTATAAGAATTCCCGAAACCTTCCCATTTTCTACTGGATTGACAACAACTCTATCATCAAAAATGTTATTGAATACATTATTTAGCCTTTGAATAAACTCTTCTTTGTAACGTATAATGTAAGTTTCCGAGAAACTCATAAATGTAAAAACCATTGCAAGCAAAAAGCCGGCAATTAAGAATGCAACGATTATTCTAATTATTGCTTTTGTTTTGTTTATTCTATGAAGGCTTTTCTTTAAACTTAATCTTCCCAAATTCCCGTATCCTCCAGTTTTACAATCTGATAATCCCTGTTGCAGAAAAATGATTCCGTAATACTAAATTCTCCATCATATCCCTCAAAATAGATGTCTTTGATTTCATCAAATGCCTTTTCTAAATCATAACCATAATGAGACATGATATAGTCAGTAACAACCAGAGCATTATAAGTGCCAACAAAGTTAACAGATTTTATTTTCTCACCAGGCATACTCGCAATCGGTACAAAAAGCTTCAAATCACCAATAATTTCTTTATCAAATAATGTCAAGTCATCACTAAAAGCATATTCTGTTGCATAAAAATTTCCTTCGTAACCCTTCTCACGAAGCGTAGACATTAAAATTCCTGTTGATATTGCGTCACTGAATGAAATAATTCCATCACTTTTTTTCATCTCTTCATTTACTTCGATTTCATTCCTGTTGGAAATCTTTAGTATTCCTATGATTTTCCCGTTGTACTCAAGTCTGAAGTGGTCAAGAATTTCATTGGAAAAGGTTTCATTGATTTCATCAATAAGCACATATACTTTCCACACATTGTCTCTTTCAATGGTTCTGGCCAAGCTACTTGCTCTCAAACTATTTGGAAGATTCATAGTAATAAAACTTTCATTAAAACCTATAATGGAACTTACTGTAACTAATGGAGAGATAACAAAAATATTCTGATTATCTCTCATATAAGGAAGGAGCTGGTTTGCATCTTCACTGGTTCTAGGGCCAATAATCAGTATGGGTTTTTTAATAATCACTGATTCCAGTACATTTTCAATAAATCCTCTTTCGTAATAATAAACAGGTATATTTTTACTCAAGGAGTTTTTCTCGGTGTATTTATTCAATGCTTCTTGCATCTCCTTATTGCCATCGCTAATTATGATCATATTGGGATTATTAAGAAAAAATACTAATGAGATTACAGAAAAGAGCAAAACAGAAACAAGAATTAGTATAAACCATGTTCTTTTGCTAAAATATTTCATTTTGATCGCCTGCTGGTTTTGGATTAAAGAATCGTACGCTTTTATTAGAAGAGCCATCTTCTTTGAAACTTATAATTCCAGCGTACCCTTCAAAGGTATATTGTTCTGGTGAAGAGAAGAATCCTTCATTTTTAATATTCATTTCATATATTTCATTGATTACTTTAAAGGCCTCATATCCACCAATGTAGTTCGGATCCATTTCTTCCACGGTAACACCAGGTGAAACTGCCATTCCAACTTTTACTTTACTTACATACTGTCCAGCAAATTCAAAAAAATCCATCCCAATCGAATAATCAGCGGCATAGTATTTCAAACCGGTCATATACTTTTCAAGCCTTTTCAACATTACACCTGTTTTTTTGGGATTCATAATCATAATGGCTGCATCTGCTTCTGTTGCCCTTTCAAGAGGGATTTCTGTGTTAAAAGGATCCTCAACAGCTATTACATCAAGAACATCTCCAATAAATTTCTCAGTAAAAAGCTCTGCAAAGTAATCGTTATAAAGCTTATTAACAGTACCCTTAAAAATTAACACCTTTTTCACGCCATCTTTAACAGCTTCCTCAGCAAAAGCCTTAACTATTAGGTCATCAGAAATACCAAGAGTACAAAACCGATGGCTTTCACCAATAACACTTGGAGAAGTTACCGCAGGGGCAATAGCATATAAATCATACTTTTCAAGTAACGGAATCAAAGACGCAGCCTGAGAACTTGTTTTTGGTCCAATAATTACCTTTATTCCATTGTCAACGAATTTTTTTAGGGATGCTTCAAAATCAACATCATGTATTGTTTGCGACACAATTTCAATACCGGATTTAGAATCCCTTTTTGCATCTTCAACACCCTGAAGTGTTCTTGAACCAACTACATACAAAACACCGATAACAGGACGATTAAAGCCTATGTAAACAAAGAAAAACGAAATAGCGGCAACTATAACGAGAAGAACTACTATTACCTTTTTATTGAACATTTTATTCTAAACCTTCTTTTAGAGACATAGTAATTTTATTATATAATAAATTTAATCATATAATTAAATAAAAAACTGACCAGCATATGCTGGTCAGTTGATTGATTGTTTATTAAAACTTAGATTTTATGTTCTTTAATAAAGGACTCAAGTATCTGATCAAGTGTCGGTTCTCCAATCTCCTGAAGCTCATATCTAACTCTGACTGCAGGTTTGTCAATATCTATAATCCTTCTAAGATCGATTGGGGTTCCAATTATTACAAGCTCAGCATCTGATTTGTTAATGGTTTCTTCCAGTTCTTTCATCTGTTTATCACCGTAACCCATGGCTGGAAGTATTTCACTAAGATGATTATATTTCTTATATGTATTAACGATTGAACCAACGGCATAGGGTCTTGGATCGATTATTTCTTTGGCTCCATATTTCTTTGCTGCAACCCAGCCTGCACCATATTCCATCCCACCATGTGTTAATGTAGGACCATCTTCAACAACAAGAACCTTCTTACCCTTAATTGATTTGCTGTTTTCTACTACAAGCGGTGATGCCGCATCTACAACTATAGCATCGGGATTATAATTAGCAATGTTTTTTCTTACTTCGTCAATACCATCTGAGCAAGCTGTTTCTTCTTTATTAATAACAACAACATCTGCCATCATAAGGTTTGCCAATCCCGGATAGTAACTTATCTCGTGTCCGGGTCTGAGCGGGTCAGCAACCGTTATATACAGGTCAGTATGATAGAAGGAGAAGTCGTTGTTGCCTCCATCCCAGAGTATAACATCTGCATCTTCTTTTTCTGCTTCTCTCAAAATTGCTTCATAATCAACACCAGAGTAAATTATTGAACCTCTATCAATATGTGGTTCGTATTCTTCACGCTCTTCTATGGTACATTCGTGCTTGTCAAGATCTGAATAATCTGCAAATCTCTGAACCTTCTGTTTTACCAGATCGCCATAGGGCATAGGATGTCTAATGGATACGACCTTTTTTCCATTTTCCCTGAGGATATCAAGCACTCTTCGTGTAGTCTGACTTTTTCCACATCCTGTTCTTACAGCACAAACAGAAATAACCGGCTTTGAAGATTTCAACATCGTCTTATCAGGTCCCAATAATACGAAATTTGCCCCATTTGCCAAAACAACCTGTGCTCTTTCCATCACATATTGATGGGGTAAATCACTGTAGGAAAGAACAACATCATCAACTTTATATTCTTTTATCAATTCAGGAAGCCTGCTTTCAGATAAAATGGAAATTCCATCTGGATAATTTTTGCCTGCAAGCTCTGCAGGATACTTCTTATCATCGATTCCTGGAATCTGAGTTGCTGTAAATGCAACTACTTCATAATTATCGTTGTCACGATAATAAGTGTTGAAATTATGAAAGTCTCTTCCAGCTGCACCAAGTATCAATACCCTTTTCTTTGACACTTAATTCACCTCCGTTTATTTTATTACTGAAATAATTTTAACAATAAAACCAATAATGAGTAAAAAGGAATCTTTACGAATCTACGGCCTCTATAAAAAATAAGCAATACCTAACGTAGTTATACATGACTATACGGTACTATACGCAAAACACTATCCACCACGCGCATTTTCCACTATAAGGACAGAAGCTTCACTTGAAATACTATCATTACACTCCAATTTTTTCCCGTTAGCCAGCACAATAACTTCCTCTTTCTCTATATTTATCTTTTCTAAAAGTTCTTCAACAGATAATTCTTCATCAAAACACCATATTTTTTCACCATACAATACTTTCATACATTTCCCCCTGAATAAGGTGAATTGATTAAAATTATATTTGTTTTCTACTGAAGGTCATACTGTAATTTAACTACAGAGAATATCCTGTATATTCTACCATAGCAGTCAAATTTAGTCTTCTCGGGTTATTCATTGAAAGAGGACAGCCACTGTGCTAAAATTAAGTTTGCGGGGAGTAGCGCAGATGGAAGCGTGTCTGCATGGGGCGCAGAAGGTCGCTGGTTCAAGTCCAGTCTCCCCGACCAAAAAGCGGAGGAACTGTCCTCCGCTTTTTTATTTCAAATTTATCTGCAACCTAACTCATTCAATTTCTACCAGTATATCGTCCATGATATATGGATCTTCTTCTGTTCCTCCACCAAAATGGTAGGCTTTGGGTTCTGGATACAGGTCACGATACTTCGCCTCAATTCCATCAAAGTCCCAGGTGGTAATATAAATATTGTAGCCTTCAAAACTTTCCGGTCTGCCAAGGAGTTCGCCGGATATTATCAATGTTACTTCATTATTCATTTTATCTGTTTTAACAAGTGGGGTTGGTGAAATTGGAGTTCCAAAGTTATCCGGTCCACTTCCAGCTGGTGCATAGGCAACAATAGACCATCCGTTTGCAAATATGAAATAATCCCAGTCATGATCTTCTGGCATTGTTGCATTTAATTTTGGTAGAACGGTTGCTCCTGTTTTATTTGGATCATCTATAAAAATCTGGAATGTCACATGATCAAATCCGTTTTGTGGACTCCATGAAGTTGTAAGGTTTTCGGTTTTCATAGTGATGTTGATACTCGAGCCAATTTTCTTTACGGTAACACCCAGCAGGTCCATTTGTTCATTGAAGGTTACGTCTGAAGGATACTTGTAATCACCAGTTGGTCCGTGATCATCACCTTCAGGATCTTCAACTTGAGCAATAATTTCTTCAGGAATATCCAGCACTATGCTGTAATCTTCAGAATATTTCGAGTTTGTTCTTTTGTCTCCGTAAACCTTGAACAGTATAGTATGAGTACCCGGATCAAATTTTGAAATATCCCATTCATATGACCATTTATCATCTACAATCGGAACTTCAACTGCCTGATCAATACGTCTATCAAATATGATTCTTATTCGTTCAGCATTTTTCGCTGTCCCTGTTATTTCGTAATTTGATGTTATTTTCATTCTATTTTCAAGATCGGGAAAAATTTCTACTGAATTTTCATCAATACCCCTTTTCTCTGATGTTGTCATCCCCACGTACACGCAGCGTGGATTCAAAACAAGGTCAATCTCTCCGTCGGCATCAGTAGAATAACTCTTCGCCAGTGTAGCTTCTGTAAATAGTGGTTTTACAACACTACCGGGTCCCATACCAGTTTCAAGATTTGCCAGAATGCGTCTTTCATTCGATGTATTAAAAAGAACAAATGCAGTGTTTTCTCCATCACCAATTTTATATGCAAATACACCAGGCCCATTTGGATTTTCCTTCAATACTTCAACCGAACCATAACGGAAAACAGGATTATTTTTTCTCAGTTCAGTTAATTGTTGAATATATTCATACAACTCAAAATCTCTGTTGTAGTGATCTTTATCTCCGGAGGCATATCCTTCTTTAAACATGGCTGCTCTTGTTTCAGAAAAACCTTGCTCTGTTCCGTAATAAACCGTGGGTATGCCTGGAATAGTAAAGATAAAGGACAATGCTTGTTTTAAATTTATCAGACCGGCACCCTGAAGGAATCTTTCCATATCATGGTTGTCTACAAAGGTAACCATCCTCTCAGGGTTCTCATAAATTTGTCCTCTCTGTTCCAGCCTGTAAGCAAGGTTGGAGGTTGCCTTTCCTTCCTTGAAAACCTGCCTTAAGGCAATATTTAATGGAAAATCAAGCATTGCATTCATTCCATCATCAAAGTACTCTTTTATCCTCTTTTCAGCTTTATTATCAAAGGCTTCAGTACTTACCCAGGCTTCACCAAAGGTTATAAATGTTTCTTCATCTTTTCCAATTCCCCTGGCTGCTTCATATATTCCTTTTTCTCCACCGAGGAATTCTCTCCAGAATTCGTGGGGGACATAAATCACAGTATCTATTCTGAAACCATCAACTCCAACTTCTTTTATCCAATGCGTGTAAGAATCTTTCAGTGCTTCAATTACTTCAGGATTTTCTGTATTGAGATCATCCAATCCCGACATCTGGTAATTTAGACGTTGCTCATCACTTTCAAAATTCGTAATGTCAGGCGTCCAGTGATAAATATTCTTGTCTTCATCCTCGTTGTAACTATTTAATGAAAAAGGATACTGAGTGGGAGCATTTGTAGGAACACTTTCTTCGTTTAACTGAAATTCTCCATCAACAAATCGAAAGTAGTCCCCAACGTGATTTGTTACTATGTCCTGGATTACGTATATACCAAGTTTGTGAGCTTCTTCTACAAATTTTTTATAAAGTTCCGTATTACCAAAATGCTCATCTATTTTTTTGAAATCACGAGCCCAGTATCCATGATATCCTCCATAGTTGACCCATGGATTCCACCATTGATTGGCAATAGGAGGTGTTATCCATATAGCAGTTATCCCAAGCTCACTGAGATAATCCAATTTATCTATAAGACCTTGAAGGTCTCCACCATTGTAATGAGCATTATCTATTCCATATTCACCTTCATTAAAATTATCATTGGTTGGATCACCATTTGCAAAACGGTCCAGCATGAGCATGTATATAACCTGATCTTCCCAATTGGGTAATTCATAACTAAAAGTTACGGAAAATGCAACAATAGAAAACAATACAAATAACGCTATTTTTTTTAGCATATTACTACCTCCTAGACAAAAATATTATTAAAAAACTCTCCTATGTTTTTGACTCTCAATCTATGCTCTATATCTCTGTTATAAGGCCAATCTAGAATATATGTGTTTATGCCATGATCAATCAGATTATTTATATGATGTGGAGCATCATCCACAGCTGCTTCAACTCCCAATACTCTGCACAATTCACCTTTATTTGAAGAAACAATTACAGCACCTGATACTCCCAGATGTTTTTCTAGCCACCTTTGGGTTTGAGCCTGAACCGAACGTCCTTTAATGGGGAATCGCGACGTTATGAAATAGATATCGTGTTTTCCTTCTTTCAGTATTGCAGCCAGTCTCTTTAGGTCTTCTTCAGTAGCATAAAGAGGAAGGGTTTCGTAAAAATTTTCTGTGTTTGTTAACTTTTCCCACACTTTTTCTTCTTTTTCTAAGGATAAATCTGGTACATTTTTCCAGAAATCCCATTCTTTTATTTCAACTTTTAGTGGGGTTCCATACATTTCATGAGCAACTTGTAGAAATGCTTTGTTAAAATCAGTTAATACATCATCCATATCAATCATAATTCTCATTTTATCACTCCTAAAGTAGTTAAGAACCTTTGAAAGAATTTTTCCATAAATCAAAAACATAAACGCCTACAACAATTGGATAGTAAATTTTAAAGGCTCTTATAAATGAAAAACGCTTATTCAAAATTATAACTTATAAGACCATCCGTTATGTAAATAGCTTTACTTTAAAGTTCAAAAGATTCTTTCAAAAAGTTGTGAGTCTGCAAAACTGTTCGCTGTTTTTTTATAAAGTGGTAAGCTAATTCAGGAGGTGAATACATGAAGAGTTTTTTGCTGATAGGATTTGTTTTTATTTTTTCCTTTTGTCTATTTGCAAATGGCTACGATATAGATAGCCTGAAAGAAAATCTTGAAAATGATCCCGGTGATTATGAATCTCTCGCAAAACTTTTGGAGATTTATGAAAACGAAGAAGATTATTATGCTTATATCGATACAGTTGTATCTGTTATCAACAGAATTGAAGAACCAGTAGCTAAAGTATTGCCTTTTGTTCTTCAGGCAGCCCGTTACGCTTCTGAAGAATACCTGGATCAGGAAGAAATTGACCTTTACACATATTTCCTTGTTAACAATCCCAATCTTGGGATTGTACATGAATTCTTTTCTGAACTGTATTATCTGTACTTAAGTGATGATATTAAAAAGGATGCTATTCTTGAAATAGCTAAAGCCTTCGGAGACATAGATAATTTTTTGGAACAAAGATATGTTGAATACAAAAGTACGTATTATACTGATGTGACCAAATTATTGGGTGAGTTACTTTTTGAAAGGGGAAATACTGAATATCTCATTCCATATATTACTTCTATCTTGAAAGACGAAAACTTCGATGAGGTCAAGAGATTACTTGATGAAAACAAAGAATACCTGAAGGAAAATCCCGATTATTACTTTTTACTTGGGATAATAAATACATACAACAAAGACTTAGATTCAGCTTTAGGGAATTTTAAATATGGTCAATCAATCTCATCCAGTAATAAGTTTTCTGAGTATCTTGATTTGATGCATTATGTTGAAATACCTGAATATCTCATTGACATTTATGCTGCAGTGGTAACCTCTGATTCTACCAAGACACTCCAATACAATCTACAGGAGTTTGTTCGCAAGCATCCAGAAATTTACTGGATTTCCTCATACCTGAAAGATATTCCTGAACCTGTATCGATCACTGAACTAATATCCGGTTACGAAGAATTGTTTTTGGTTACGGAGTTTAATCCTAATAATGAAAAGATACAGCTCGTTTTATTAAACAATAAAGGAGACCAAATTTCAAGATTTTCTAATGTCATCTATGGAAATTTCTTCAGTGATGGAATTATTTACTCATCGGGCTTTGAACAAGAACAGATTATATTTGAAGGAGATACAAAAGAAACCTGGACAAATTATTCTTTTTTCATTTCATCGCCTTCAAAAGACGCTTTGATACTGGTGAATGATTATGATGAAGTACTTACATGTTTGAACGAAGATCTTACAGTAAGGTGGAATTTAGAGATTGATTATTATGATTACAACACCTCCTGGTCTTCCAATGGGAAATACTTTTCATTCTGTGATTACGATTACAATTTCTATGTCCTTAATGCAGAAACAGGAACAATAATTGAAGACTTTTCATCCGATCTTTACTATGAACAGGTGTTTGTTAGAAACAACGGAGAACTCTTTATTATTAACAGCGAAGGAAACATTGAAGGAATAAGACCCAACAAGCCTCTTTTAACTTCCAATACTGCGGTTTCAGCAACATTTATTGATGATGATACATTTATGTATCTTGAATCGGTTGAAGAACTTTTTCAGGACATTATGAGAGTGAAAGTCCATATCTATTCACTTGAAGATCATATTGATCAGGTTATTGAAGAATCTATGATACTTGTTCCTGCGCCAATAAATCAGCTCATAGTTAGAAATGGAAAAATCTACTTCACAACATTCACAGAATCAAAATCGAATTTTATAAGACACGATATTTCAACCGGTGAAACAAAAACACTCTTTACGAGTGAAAAAATGCTGCTATTTCCTGATGTGCGTTAAAAGCAGGGATTTTCACAGACCAAAACCACCACTTCTGCTTTTTTAGATATTTCTCCAGAAGTAACCAATACAAAGATAGACACATAGCCGGTTTCTTCTGGAGATTTCCATTTAGCAGTATTATGATTTGTTTCTATAATTTCTCCAGCTTCAGCAATCCATTCAAAAGTAATATCTGTAGCTCCTTCTGGTTCTGTATACACTGTGCATCTAAGAGTAGTAATGTCACCGGGTTTGACAATAAAAGGTTTCGCTGTGGTTGAGTTTATTTCAAATCTTTTGGTTTCTATCTTAGGAGGTTTTATATAAGGTGACATATAGTTTGTGGTAGCTCCAACAGTCCCATGCGCAACTGCCAGTAATCTTTTTGTTCCTGGTCTAGTATCGGGCGAAACGTATTTAATTTTGTACTGACTGGATATTTCAACGGCAATTTTATTCATAATATCTCCAAAACTTTCTTTGATCTTTATATCGTAAAAATCACCCGGTATTTCTCTACTCAACTCTTCGTATTCATTAATATTTTCTGGAGTCACAAGTATCAAACTGGCTCCAATTTCATGAAATTTTTCTTTTAATCCCTCAACTGTGGTTTGTGAAAAACCGGTGTTATCTCCATAATAATGGGGGCGAGCATCAGTAATAAGTATCAAAAATTTCTGCGCCCTTCTTCTAAACTCCATTGATAATCCGGCAATTGCTGCATCAAGAGGGATTTCCGGAACATCCCCACCGCCATCGGCATTTTGTTTTGTGAGGATATATTTTATATAATCGAAATCTTCTGTAAATTCTTTCCTAATTCTAATTTCATCACCAAAAGTAATCAGTCCTATCCTCGCTTTTATATTAGAATTAGTAAGAATTTCTGTGAATTCCAAAAGATTCTCTACCATGGCATCAAGTTCCTGGATCATACTGGCAGTTGTATCAAGTACAAAAAGTATGTCAACTTCTGATTCTCTCTTTTCTCCCAAAGATTCTATGCTAATTGGATCTATCATTTTTCCATCTTCATTAATGGTGAAAAAATTAATTCTCTCTTTTTTGCTTGTTTCAACAGATACTACAGCAGTTACCGTTGCAAAATCCTTAGTATCAACAGATATAATATCCATTTCTTCAATGAAATTCATTTGTGGAAGCGGGTAGTCTTTTGTCACACTACTATTTGAATCTTTATTCCTTACTTTTACTGTCACTAAATCCTTGGAAGCATAATCGGGAAATGAAAGGTAAGATAAATACTCTATGCTTGTATAATACTCATAGAAAGAAAACATCTCATTTACCTTATTTGTGAAATCTTCTCCGTTAAATTGAAAAAGATTTCCCCCGCTGAGTTCTACTAATACTGAAAATACTGGATCTGGATCTGAATAAAAGTTAAACATTATAATGTTTTTGTCGATTATGTTTTTCTTTAATTCTGGAAGTGCCTCCATATTTACTTCATTTTGCGTGGTGTCCTCGTCTGTAAAAAGTATCAATAACTTGGAAGCGTATTCTCTAAAATCATAATTTGAAGCAACACGTAAGGCTTCAATCTGGCATTCATCTTTCCCGCCTCGATAAGTTGCTGCCCTATTTAACCAGTTTTTAGTTTCGCTAATTGATCGGGTGAAGTGAGAAAAATGACTTTTAAATTCAACATTTACTTTAGAACCAAAACCCAAAACACCAAAACGAACATCATATCCCTGTTCACTCATGTTATTCAATAATTCTTCTGTTTTACTCAAAACGTACTGGATCTTTGGTTCCATAGTCCCAGAATTATCTACAATCATTACTATATCAATTGGTTTATTAATGACGTTAGTGTGTTTTTCCACAGAAATTATCTTCCCAGGAATTTCATTTTCTTCTATTACTTCAATATTCTCTGTATTGAGTTTTTCCCCACTCAGTTTTAGTTCCATAATAGGAAAATCGTTCGTATTAATGCTTTGTATGGTCAATGCTGAAAATCCGAAAATAATGAAAAATACCATGAAACTTAGAAAAAGAATGAATTTTCTCATGTTAGCCACCCCGTCTCTCTTAATTTATTTGAGAGATTTTGAATTATATTTAAATCAATTATTCATCCAAAAAAATTCAATATCTATTTCATGTGTTTAACTTGAATCCCTTTTACCAGATAAAGTTTCTTGTTCAACTTTCCCTACAGTCCTATTAATGCTGAGCTTTTAAAGGCAGTTATTTCACTTATTTTATAGTTTCAATTATTTTTGTAAGGAACTTCTCCGCTTCATACTCTCTAAGAGTTTCTGCTTCCTTTTTTTTCTTTGAATTCTTCAAATCTTTTTCTTGAATCTTCTATAATCTCTATCGCAGACTCTTTATCTCCCCAACCTTCACTGCCTGTTTCTTTATTCTCCAGTTCTTTATATATCGAAAAGAAATGCTCAATTTCTTTGAGTAAATGAGGGGGGACTTCGTTTAAATTGGATAAATGGTTCCACAAAGGATCCTTAACAGGCACACAAAGAATTTTTTCATCGATGCCTTTTTCATCCCACATTTTGAAAACCCCAACCGGTACCGCTTCAATTAAACATCCTGGGAAAGTCGGTTCTGAAACAAGAACCAGTGCATCAAGAGGATCATCGTCCTTTGCAAGTGTATTTAATATATAGCCGTAATCACTGGGATAGTGGACTGCTGAAAAAAGAGTCCTGTCAAATCTTATTCGTTTTCTCTTCTTGTCATATTCGTACTTGTTCTTGCTACCTTTGGGAATTTCTACCATAATATCAAGTACAGGACCATTCATAACAACACCTCCATTGTTATTATACAGCTTTGAACTAACAATAAATAATCATTGCAATATAGAGTCCCAAAGGATAACTTTATTTATTATTAACTGTTCTATAATTAGTTAAAACAAATGAGGGGGTATAATTATGAAAAAGTTATATATCCTGACTCTTTTAGTGTTAATTGTTTTTATGCTAACAGGTTGTCCCGAAATTTTCTATAAATATTCTTTAACCACAACTAAATATCATTGTAGTTCTGACTTGTTGGCAAAGGCAAAAAAAGAATTTGGTTCTACTGCAGTTTTAGCTGATTGGGAAGATATAAAATCCTCTTATGGTAATAACATTGAAGCGTTCTGTAATGACATCGGACTCGAAGTTGGTGAAATCTATAGCGCTTTTGTTATAAGAGACGGAGACAATACATATGAAAAAGATCGTCAGTATTATATAACCAGATTTAATGGTGATAAACCCGGGGGATATCTTGCCCATGACAACATAGATAATAATTATCTTTGTTTGGGTTCATGGGATGAATGTACCTTTAGAATATTAGTTAGACATAGAATCTTTTAGCGACACTTTACAAATTTAGAATTTTCCTAGCCCAGTCACGTGCTTTTTTCATTACCTCTTCTAACTTATTTGTACTTTGAAACTCTGCCACACTAATAATATTATTACCTTCAAGCATTTCCTCGAAATCATCGAAGGTATCTCCAGCCATTCCTTCATGCGTACAGAATAATGCAACTTCTTTATTCACAAAATCTTCCTGATCGAAAAATGTATTGAAAGGTGGTGCATATGTCAGTGCCCATACAGGGGTTCCAAGTATTATTAGTTCATAATTGTCCGGATTATAGTTTAGCTTATCAATTTCTGGCTTTGCATCCATTTCAACTGATTCCTGTCCCCAGATATATTCTTCTTTATCTTCATCTCTGTCATAACCTTCAATTTGCTCAGGATTTTCAACATGTTGATAGAAAGATCTTTTCCCTTTATCCTTTGGTACGAGTCTTTGTATGTCCGCATCAATCTCATGTGCTATTGTTTTAGCAATTTCCTTTGTAAATTCATCATAGGAGTAATATACCAATAACGCTTTCTTTTTTGCCATTTTATGGCCTCCTCACAACATTTTTCATTTAGAAGATTACTGGAGCTTAACCTCTTAGATAGAGTTTACTACATATACATTCTTTCCCGAAAATAATACAACCTGTCTCTTTTAAAGTGACAGGCTGTAATTTTTATTAAAGATCTTTTAGAAATTCCACGAATTTTTTCATCCAGATATAAAGATCCCCAGGATGTCTTGAACTTATCCAGTTGCGATCAACAACCACCTCGTTATCTTCATAATGAGCTCCGGCATTTACAACATCATCTTTAATTGTTATAACCGATGTTCCCTTTCTTTCCTTTAAAATATCTGCCGATATCAATATCTGTGGTCCATGGCAGATCGTGGCAACAGGTTTTTCTTTTTCAAAAAAATGCTTTACAATCTTTAGTGCGCTTTCATTTAATCTTACCGTTTCAGGAGCTTTTCCTCCTGGGATCACCAGAGCATCGTATTCTTCAGGATTAACAGATTCAAAGGATAAATCAGGTTTAACATTATAATCATGTTTCCCGGTTATTTCCTTTTCATTATTTGCCGCAATTTTTACTTCATAACTTTCTTCCATCAAACGATGCAAAGGATAAATGAGCTCTAAATCTTCAAAACCATTTCCAGTTATAAATAGAATTTTCATATAATCCTCCTCAATCCAGATAATAATAGTCTGTTTTTAATTATAACACTTTTTCTTTCCATGCTAAAGTAGCAATCTTACCTATAAGGACTTTTGAACATATAATTCACAATTTTTGAACAAAATAATGTTTATTGCACGTTTATAACTCAATATAAATGATGATGTTCTTTTATTTATAAGGTTTTTAAAATGTTCATAAATGAATTCTCTACAATTAATACCAATATTACTCTTTGAACTTTGAAAAGTGATTTGAACATCAAGTACTAAATCAAACCATGCATTTTGTTTTCTTTCTATAAAAACATTTCTGGAAGGTGTTTCTAAGGCAAACTCTTTTAGACATTTTATAGCACTTTATTTATGACACTTAGCTTAGTTATGAACATTATACGTTTATAAATCAAAAATTATAAACATACTTCGAATTTCATTGTGCATAAATATTACTATCAGTTTTGAAACGTTTTTAAACATTAACTACTACTATTACTAGGTTTTATATAATAATAAGAGTAATAAAACAATAAGATCTTATCTTAAAACTTTTTATGAAGTCAAACCAAACCTATAACTAAGAAAAATGACTATAAATGTCAGAACTATTATAACCACAACAAGCGAAAAACTTCTTCTTTTCTTCAAAACAATCCCCTCTCAAAACATTTAATGATTTAGAATATCAAAAGCATGATAAATAAGGAACGATGAAAATTCAGTTTTTATCCTCACTACATTGTTCTCATAAACAAATTCAATAAACCTCTTTAAAAACGTTGAAAGACCCCTAATTTTATTTACGTTTAAAACTCTGTTTCCCACTCTAATATACTCTTTGTTCAATAACAAACCACCCTTAAACTTCTCAACCACTTTTCCATCACTCTTCTTTCTAACAACACCTTTTGCCATACCGGCATTTAATATTTCTGAATCCCTCAAATATGATTTCAATAAATTTCTTTGTTCATCAACAATTAAATCAATACTTTCTCCATTAATATATCCAAAATCATCAACAAAGAATTCAAAATTACATTTTGAACACATAGCTTTATCTCCAGAAGCTTTCACTGTTCTATACGAACAACATTCAGGACAAAACCAGATTAACCTTTCCAAACCAAGAGCTTTTTTCCTCCCACGAAATGCATACTTTCTTGATCTTTGCCAGTCCCATTCAGAATCATAAATAAAATCTATTACTCCTTCTCCCTCAAAGATATCAAAGTCTATTTCAATGGTTCCTTTTCTTCCTTTTTCAGCCCAGCGTGGTTTTGTTAGATAACCACCATGTATTTTAGCCCCTATTATGGGTACCTTTGACTTATTAAGCAACTTGTCTATACCGGGGTAAATCTTTTCTGGTCTGCCATCCCAGGTAACAGAACCTTCTGGAAATAATCCAACTGCGCCACCATTTTTTAATGCTTTAAAGATATTTCTAACTGTTTTCAAATCTGGAACACCTTTCTGCTTTTCAATTGAATCAGATAGTTTTAAAGGAATACCAAGCCACCAAGATTGAAAGGTTCCCAGTGCAGCAACCCAGGAAATGGGATCATCTATTGTCGCCAAAACAAATATCGGGTCAAGAAAATGATTGTGATTCGCAACCAAGATATAAGGAGGTTTAGGTAAATTTTCTGTATTAAACGCCTTAATGTTAAATTTTTTATCTACAGGGTTATTAAATAGTTTCTTCGATATTCGCCAGAGCCATGTATCTCCCGGTACTTTTTTCTTCATATTAACCTCCTGAAGTTTATTGTTTAGTCGTTAGGTTTTAATTTTTAAAATAACTAACAGTTTTTCTAAGGATATATTTTTTAAACATTATAGAACTCAGATGACCGGTTGGCAATTTACACAATTTTGAATTTGGAAGGGTAGCATTTAACTCCCGGGTCGAAGCTTTTGGAATAAAAATATCAAATAGAGCTTGAAATAATAACACAGGTTGGTTAACAAACCTGGCATAAGTCAAGGGGTCATACTCAAAACATGCCTTAGGTGACATATCAACACTGATTTCTGATTTTTCCAATCTCTTCAAATAATCCTTGAATTCATTTTTATGAAGTTTATAACACTTTTCCTTGTTACAGGATTTATCCTCTTCATATTTAACTCTTAAAACCTTTGTAGCAAAGCTTTTCCATGTTATATGATAAAAATTGCCTCCGGTTACAACCAGGGATAATTTCTCGATATCTTTACACAAAGCTGCACTGATAACAGCTATAAATCCACCAAAGCTGTATCCCATAATATAAATTGGCTTATCAAATTGTTTCAAATAATTAACTGTGGTAAGGGCATCTACAACAGCATTTTCGAATCTATTTCTCAAAAGGGCTGCGTTTGTTTCCATAAATAATTCTCCAGATTTATAACCAATCGGGGTTCTTTCAAAATGATAGGGAAGGATCATCATAGTTCCTGAAAAACCATATTCGGGCATCTTTTTAATAAACCACAATAAGTGTTTTAGATTTTTTTGTCCTGTCCCATGAAGAAATATTATATTACCCTCTGAACACTCGGGATTTCCTGATAGCTTAAGAATAAGTTTTTCATTGTTTTTGTGTTCAGCAGGATAATTAGATTGTAGAATGATTTGTTTCAAACCATCTTCTATTTCTTCTTGATATATCAGTTTAGGTTTGTTTGAATACCTAAACGCAAAATAATTGTTCTGCATTTTAAAATTCAGCCCTTTCATGTATAATAATAATTCGAAAACCAAACTATTATGGCAACTGGAGGATTAAATGAATACAATAGCTGTAATAACAGGACTAGCTTTGCTTGCAATCACAATGAGGCTATTTAAAAATATAACACTTGCGTTAATTATAGCAATCGCTACTATCGGTATTATTCTATTGATACCTTTCAATACATATTTTATCTCATTTTTTACCACGGTTTCAGTTTGGGAATTCTGGAAAGTAATAATCACGATATTTTCAATATATCTGCTTGGGGAAACAATGAGTAAAAGTGGAGACTCTAAGAAGTTTACCTCAGCTATTAAAGAAATATTTCCCAATCCAAAGGTTTCAATTTCTTTAATGCCAGCATTGATAGGATTACTTCCAATGCCTGGTGGAGCTATGTTTTCAGCTCCAATGGTAAAAGAAATTTCTGATGATTCTTCTAATATTTCTTTAAAAGATGCTCTGGCAACCAACTATTGGTTCAGGCATTCAATGGAATATTTTTGGCCTTTGTATCCTGCAATAATAATTGTTGCGAGTATGGCTAATGTTTCATTAAGATCCATCGTGATCTGGATGCTTCCAGTAGGTCTAGCTGCAATAATTTCAGGCTATTTATTGTTGATAAGAAGTGTACCAAAGATAAAACTTGAAAAATCCTCACTTTTGCAACTGATCTTCAGCTCCTGGCCAATAATCATTGTGATCATTTTTGTTGTTCTAAATCAACCAGGATGGCTTGTTGTTATGCTAACGTCAGTACTATATCTAATTACAAAGAAAAACAAAACAAAAGCGCTAACTGCTGTTATGGAAAAATGGAAAACGTTTATTTTGTTGCTTGCGGTTTTTTACTTTAAGTCATTTGTTGAAAAGACTGGAGTTCATGATTTTATGAGTGAGGAGCTTATAGGTTGGTCCATACCTACCGTGCTTGTGATGATGGTTCTTCCTTTCATTATGGGACAGATGACAGGAATCACTCAGGGAGCAGTTGGTTTAAGTTTTCCTCTGGTGATGAGTATGGCTTCCAATGGTTCAAATTTAAGCGTTGCCATTCTCGCTTATACCTTTGCTGTTGCTGGTGTGTTGCTCTCTCCTGTTCATCTTTGTACTGTATTAACAGTTAATTACTTTAGAGAAAGTTATTCCGCGCTTGTCAAAAGAATTTTATTACCATTAAGCATTGCCACAGTAACAGGAGTACTGGTTTTTCTGTATTTATAAAATCATTCCATCATATCTAACATAGATTTGGCTTTTTTAAAGTCTTCTGGCGTATTAATGCCAAGATATTCTCTTTCATCATTAAGAATTAAGCTTTGAACACGATAGTTGTTTTCGATTATTTTATTAACCAGATCTGCAATGTAATATTCTCCAGTGTTTGGATCAGGGTTGATCTCATTTATATATGTTCTGGCCATTTCACTATCTAAAATTATTGGACCTACATAAAATTCAAAAGGTGGTTCTGTTTGAGGGATTTTTTTCTCATACATTTTGATTATCCTATTATCTTTATCTCGTACCACAAGCGCATATGGGTAACGGTTGTTACTGATACCTGAAAGGAATGTGACTGTATTATTATTCTCTCTGTGTTTTTCAATTAGTTTTTCCAGCGATTCTTTTCTTATTAGAACAGTATCAGAGTACATTATGAGCAATTCTTCCCGGTTATTTATATGTTTTAGAGCACATTTCAATGCATGCGCAGTTCCAAGTTGATTTTCCTGAAATGCATAGTAAATATTTTTCGAATGTATATGCTTTTTGAACAGTTCGTCCGTTTCTTTTCTTATAACCATAATTATTTCAGGTTGTTCGCAAATATTTTGAATTTTTTCTGTAATGTATTCAACCATAGGTTTGCTGTTAATAGACACAAGAGGTTTTGGAAGTTCTGTTTTTAAGCGTTTCCCTAAGCCTGCGGCGAGTATTATTGTTTTCATTATTATTCCTCCATTCAATAGTTTTTCTTGCTTATATTATTCAAAACAATTGTATAATGAAAAGGAAATAATAGCATGATAAAGGGGGAAATTGATGATGGAAACAACCGAAAATATCACTGTTGTTTCTACCAACAATAATGTTAGATTTTCTAAAATTGCTTTTTTTCTTGTAATACTGATAGCTATTTTGGCCATTTTTTCATCTTCGATGGGACTTTTATCGTCAACTGAAGGCGAGTCCCATACGTTTAATACGATTCGCAATGAAACAGTAAAGATATACGGAAAAGGCATTTACAAATACGACAGTGTTTTTCTGGCAAGTGCTTTTCAAGGTCAGGACACGGTGATTCTGTTTCTTGGGGTTCCACTTTTAGTTATTTCTTTATTCTCTTATCGAAAAGAATCGCTGCGTTGGTCTCTTTTTTTGAGCGGTATTCTGGCATTTTTTCTTTATGTTTACATAAACACAGCGTTTGGTGCGGCTTACAATCAACTATTTCTTATTTATGTTAGTTTGTTTTCTTTATGCTTTTTCGCTTTTATTCTTATATTTTCTTCCATTAAATTAGAGAATTTACATAAAAATGAGATTAGTAATTTCCCCAGAGTCGGACCAGCAATTTTTATGTTCATTAGTGGATTTGTTACTCTTTTTGTTTGGCTTGAACCACTAATAAAATCAATGACCGAAAACACTCCACCAGAGTTGCTCGATGCTTATACAACGATGGTAACAGATGCTCTTGATCTTGGAATAATAACGCCACTAACAGTAATTTCAGGAGTATTAATTCTAAGGAAAAAGCCACTTGGGTATAAGATTGCTTTTCCTTTATTGGGAATAATTCTTCTTTTACTCCCAACGATTACATTGACAACACTTTTTCAATTGTATAACGGAGTTACTTTTACCACTGCTGAAATTATTGGTCCAATTTCAGGATTCAGTATACTGGGCGCTTTATCTTTAATAATCATGATAGTTCTTTTACGTAAAATTCCTTCTTGATGTCATAGAGTTTTTTAAATGAGTCACTAAAGTTATAAATGAATTGTTTCTGGAGGATTGTTATGAAAAGGATTACATTTGTCATAGTAATTGCAACAATAATGGTTTCAGGTTGTTCGGTAATTCTAAAGATTCCAGAGATGGAAGAAGCAATTTATGAAGACATTGTAATAAAACCACCTGCTTTAAAATATTCTTTGTTGGACAGTCTTTATGAAATCTATGTGGCAAATGAATTGTCACCAGAAAAATGGGAAAAATATTACTCTGATGCGGATGTTTCCGGGAAAGAACATTATGAATGGTTAAAAGAAACATATGATGAAATGTCTGTCAGTATGAAGGAATCACTTTCATTTATTTTTAAAAGAGTGCATTTGTGGAAACTTATGAATAAGTCAACAAAACTTGCTGATGAATCAGATATTGATGATATAGTAGATCTTTATAGAATATCCTGGTTCGACCTGCCACCCTTAGTAAGAATTAAATTGCCAAAGATGCTTCCAGAATTTTATAAAGAACATTTTAAAGAGTATTTTGAAACTAATAAAAAACACTTTGAAAAACTGTCAGCATCTTTGACAGAGAAAGCGAAAGAATACAAAAATCCCTTTGAATTCATGGAAAAAGCAACGGGAATATATCTTCCCGGTGATTATTCATGCATGTTTTACTTTACTTTCAGAAAAGTTGGAGCTTTTGGCTTTACATATGGGAATATAAAGATATCAACATTGCAAAGAAACGTTGATAGCATAGATAAGCTTTTTTTTACACCTTTACATGAATATGGACATGATTTCTTTCAAACCTTTACCAAAAAAAGTGATTTCAAAGAACTGGCAGAAAAACTTAAAGATAATGATGATGGTTTCTATAAATACTGGAATAATGACGAAGGGTTAAAACAAAGCTACAGCTGGGTTGGTTTCTGTGAAGAAAACCTTGTTGAAGGATTTGCAAAGTTTCTAAGAGAACAGTATTATGGAGCAACAGAGCACAATGAAGTCTATTATTATGATCTTGATTTCTATGAATATCTTAAGGAAATCGATTTCAGTCCAGATGAAATTAGTTTAAAAGATGCATCTTTAAGTTTTTATGAGGGAGTGTAGAGCATAACAGCCGAGAGGAGAAAGACGCTTGAAGGAAAGAGGCTTGATCAGATAGTGCAAGCCGCTCTGAGAGAGCAAAAGATTAAAAAACTAAAAGCGATGTTAGATGTTGGATGTTAGGTTTTAGGTAAATACAATTCAATAAACACTATACTGGCTGTTAGATGCTAGATTTTGGGCAAAAAGCATTATCATATAATGCATAGTAAGTTGTTGATCCTCGTCTCATTTTAGGGGGGTCAGAACGAGGGTCTGGTAGAAACATTTGATGCTTTGAGCAGCTTAAAGCAAATTTATAAACATCGAGATTAGAGATCGTAGTTCCGAAAAAATCTCTAAAAAATTATAAATCGGCGTTGGGTGTTAGTGAAAAACACTTGTGTAAATAAACTTTTTAGAATTGGAGTATTCATTTGAAAGATTTAATCAATATTTTCATCTATTTATTCATATATCATGCAATTAATATTATTGTTCAGGGGTCTCTGAGAAAGAGAAGACTTAACCCATACAAGATTGTAGTTTTCATATCACCGTTAAATATTTTTCTGATACTGTTTTTTGCGTATCTAACAGGTTTAGAAGCTGAAAAAATGGGTTTTACACAAGGTAAACCATTGACTGGATTACTGATGATCTTGATAGTTCTTGTGTATGTTTTTGTCTCAGTGAGGAGCATTTTGAAGGCTCCATCGCGAGAAATAAGGAAAATTCGTTATGGAATCACTTCAAATAAAATATATCAGTACATTTATAGCTGGATTATTGTTGGAATAGTTGAAGAGTTTTTGTTCAGAGGGTTTTTACAGGGGAACCTTGACAGATATTTTAATGGTAGTTTTCTAACCATAAGGTTTTCGACATTACTGGCCAGTGGTTTATTCATTCTGGTTCATGCCGGTAATGTATTTTCCAGATTTGAAACCTGGAAACAATTTCTTAAACAGCTTCCATTAAGATTATTTGGTACATTATTGCTTGGTTATACATTTCAAATAACAGAAAGTTTGATTTATCCTATAATAATGCATAACTTAATAGATGGATCAACCATGACTGCTGTGATTTATAGAAAAGAGCAGATGCTTCGGGAACAAGAGTCGAGGTTCGAGAATCGAGATCAAAGATCAGAAAGCGATGCTTGAAGCCGCGTCCAGTGGACGCTCAAACTATTCATAATCAGGAAAAATGTGTGCTTTGTACGAAAGTTCAAACGTAATCGCACATTCTCCCCTTAGAGTGGTTGGAAAAATTTAGATCAAAAAACTGAGACCGGATCAGAACACTATAAAAACGAAAACAAGAAAGTAATAAAAAAGACGATAATATTCCTAAATGATGAAGAAAATTTATATATTAGATAAGTGAGTTGGTTATCCTAACTCTTTTTGATATGGTTTAATGAGTGGAGCTATTTATTTCTATTAGCCAGGTTTGTGATATTTATTAAGCTTCGAAGCTATTACATCGATTAAGAAATAGAAAGGGTGGTTTTGATGGATAAGTTGTTGAAGAAAGCATTGCAAGTTTTCCAGAGAAACGAAATAACCGAGTATCACATTTATATGAAGCTTTCTAATAATCTTTCGGGAGAAAATCGAGAAATTCTTAAGAAAATTGCGGAAGATGAGAAAAAACATTATGACAAGTGGAAAGAGCATTCTGGAAAAAGTGTTAGACCCAATAAACTTAAGATATTCTGGTATATATTGATTGCCAAGATTTTTGGTATGACCTTTGCGCTGAAGGCACTTGAAGAAAATGAAGAGAATGCTCAGGAAAATTACTACAAATATGTTTCTGACCTTCCTGATGCTCAGGAAATTCTGGAGGATGAAAGCGAACATGAGAAGCAGTTGCTCAATATGCTCGATGAAGAGAGGATTAACTATATAAGTTCTATGGTGCTTGGTTTGAACGATGCTTTGGTGGAATTAACAGGAGCACTTGCAGGCCTTACGCTAGCACTTCAGAATACAGTTATTGTAGCGCTTTCTGGTTTTATTACCGGTGTTGCTGCAGCACTTTCTATGGGTGCATCTGAATACCTTTCAAAGAAATCAGAGGGGAACAGTGAAAAACATCCTGCAAAATCAGCGCTTTATACGGGGATTACTTATCTGGTGACTGTGCTTATTTTGATACTTCCATACCTGGTAATCTCCAATATTTTGATAGCTCTGGGATTTACGTTGTTAGCAGCTGTGCTTATCATTTTAGTATTTACTTATTTTGTTTCGGTTGTAAAAGAACGTCCTTTTAAAAAGACATTTTTTGAGATGTTTAGTATAAGTATGGGTGTAGCTGCTGTTTCGTTTGTAATAGGTTTGATAATCAGGGAGGTATTCAATGTTGATGTTTAGTCCCTGTGATTTGCTTTGAATTTATTAAAGAAATATCCAGAATCGTTTCTCATTTTTTTCATTTACGCTAGCAGGGCTGCAAAAAACCTGTTCAGTCAATATTTTGATCAGTCAGGATTCACAGCTTCACAGATTGGTATACTTATGGCTGTTCTTCCTGTTGTGACATTATTTGTAAATCCATTCTGGTTCAAAATGGGTAAGAAATTCACAGAAAAAAGGGTTTACATGGTACTTGCAATTGTAACTGCCTTTACGATATGGGGTGTATTTATATTTGAAGGATTTATTTCGAAACTCATTTTCTTTTCGATTGCTTCAATTTTCTATGCTTCGGTTATCCCACTGGGAGAATCGCGAATAATAACATCACTGAAGATCAAGAAAAGGCTCTACGGTAGAGTAAGGCTCTGGGGAACAATTGGTTTTGGAACCACCGCTGTTTTAATAGGAATGCTGGTTAAGACAGGATTTTATAATGTTTTTCTTGTTTTTTCAGGAGTAATGCTTCTTTCTTTACCTTTTTTGAAACACTTTTCTTTTAATGAGAGAAGAAAAACGATTGGAGACGAAAGACAGAAAGAATTCAAGGGTACAGGAACATTTTCAATGTTTTTGCTGTTAACTGCTGGAATGTTTTGTGGCGTTACTATGAATGCCTTTCACAATACGTTTATTCCTTTATTGACCAGAGAAAAGGGATTTGATGTTTCTTCTGTAGGGATTGTATTTATGGCCATGGCATTTTCTGAAATTCCCTTTTTGTTTTTTGCTGATAGGATTGTAAAACGTTTGGGATATCTACCTGTTTTAACTGCAGGTATTTTCTTCGAAGGGTTAAGAATTATTTTGGTCACCCTGAGTAGCTCTCTGATTATGCTAATCTTTTCGGAATTTCTTCATGGGGTTACTTACATACTTGTTTATTTCTCGCTTTTTACTTACATACACTACGAACTGCCAAAGGATCAAATAACAAAAGCACAGAGCATTTTCTGGGTCGTTAGGTCCGGTCTTACATATATTACCGGTTCGCTCCTGGGAGGATTTTTAATAGATATGATCACAACTGTTACAGCATTTCGCTTAATGGGAGTCTTAGCACTATCTGTTGCAGCTTTTATTACACTGATTTCATTATTTTCTCGATGGAAAAACAGGGTCTCCCAGAACTAATGTTCATGAATGTTTCTGAATTTTAGCAAGTTTAGTAAAAGAATCAAGATTATGTGAGTAAATATCCCTGTATATCTTAAGAAGTTCAAGATATTTTTCATGGGTGAAACTATCAGGAACAAAAACTTTACTAATTTTTACCAGCTCACTACTCATTTCAACAATATCTTTATTCCTTAATGCAGAAATGGCAAATATAGCTGTTCCTAGCAGTTCTGATTCATATACATGTGGAAGTTCAATTTTTTTATTCAATACATCTGCTTTAATCTGACTTAGGATGTCACTTGTTGCCTGTCCACCAGTTGTTCTAATTCTTAAGATTTCACTACCTGAATTTTCCATCCTTTCCACAATATCGGCAATTGAAAAGGCTATACCTTCCATTATAGATATAAGCATGCTATTTCTGTCTGCATCAAGGGTTAAACCAAAGAAAACCCCTCTGGCGTCAGGGTTCCAGTGAGGACTTCTTTCACCGCTCAGGTAAGGTAGAAAAATAATATTTGATGGATGATTTATATCCAATAAAGCAGTTTTGATTTTTTCAACATCACAACCAGCTACATTGGAGCAAAACCAATCTATGGCTCTTCCAGAGGTTTTCATAATTCCACTTAATTTCCAGTGGTCCTTTATGAAATAAGGAGTAGTCATAATACCATCGGCTTCAACTTTTTTTGATGAGCAAAGAGTAACACCCTGAGATGTTCCACCACGATCACACAAGTAACCTGCTTTAACTGTTCCTGTACCAACCAATGCCGCAGCAAAATCTGGAGCACCTGAGACAACGACTGTTTCTTTGGATAAATCAAATTCTATCGATATCTCTTTTGTAATATGACCTACGATCTCTCCCGTAGGTACCAGTTCGGGGATAGTAAATTTGTCAGCAAGATTGAATCTTTTAAGATCCTCATTATTCCATGGAATATAACCATCACAATCAAAAGTCATATTCACTATTTTACCGGTCAGCTTATGACATATGTAATCAGCCGGTTGTAAAAGATAATGGGGTTTTTCAAGTCTTTTACTCAACCAGTTTAGTTTGGCTATAACAGAAGCAAGCTGGGGATCCTTTTTTTCTTCAATGATTTTATCAATATCTGAGATGTGATTGTTATCAAGCCAGGTGATTGCCTTTTGATTAAAATTTCCTTTAATACTTACAGGAACAATTGTAGGTCCCTGACCGGAAATGCTTATAGCCCGTATATTATGCCTTTTATCTTTAGGGATTTTCATAATGGTACTGATCAAAGCGTCCCACCACACCAGAGCACTAATTCTTTCACTACCATTCTCCCCTGAACTGACGCATTTTTCTCTATGTACTAAAATTTGATTACCCTCGATGTCAAAAAGAGCGATTTTTACGTTTGTTGTTCCTATATCAATAGCTAAAACGTAATCAGACAACACCTTCGTCTCCCTTTCGTTTATAGTTAATAATGTCTTCGAATTTTATATAGGTGTCCAGAAATCTTTCCTTGCCCATTTCAAGGAGTTTTAAAAATAAGCTATCCACTACCAGGAGCTGAATATAGCGTGTTAGTATTCCACCTTCCGGTATAACCTTTGTTTTTGAGTAAGTAGGAAGCTGAACATCTCCCTTTCTAAGTATTTTTGAGTTCGGTGGAGCTATGCTAATTATCTTTGCTCCAGCGTTTGATGCATAGTTCATTGAGTCAATTAAATCGCTAGAAGAATGACTGCTAGACATTGCAATTGCACAACTTTCTTTTGTCATTTGTGACGCTGAAACACTTTGCATAAAGGCGTTTTCAAAATAATTCACTTGAAATCCCAGAAATTTTACTTTCATAAAAAGGTCTCTTCCTGCTATTGAGTCAAATCCAAAGGCCATTATGTCAATAATCTTGCTTTGTAAAATTAATTCACACCCTTTTCTAACACTTTCTGATGGAATTAAAGGCAGCGTGTGATTTAAATTTTCGGATATGTACTGAACCAGGTTACGAGAAGTATTAGAAACTTTATCAAAATCAAGTCTCATTGATTCAATTAATTCTATTTCCTGGGCGATGTTTATTTTCAAGCTACGGAATCCGTTGAAGCCAAGTTTTTTACAGAAATCGACAATGGTGGAAGGGGCAGTATTGGTTTCTTTTGCCAGTTCTTTTATGGTTAAATTTATTACAAGTCTGGGATATTCAGAAATATATTTTGCAACTCTGTGTTGTGCTGGTTTTAGAAAGGGGAGTTCATCCTTCAAACTCTGAAAAAAACTATTCTTATCTTTCATAGGGTTTATTCCTCCGTATTGAGTAAATAATCATCGCTACCAGTGTTATTACAAAAGGTAGTGTTAACAGTAATTTTGGAGACACCTCCGTCAAAGCCTGCAGCGTATTTGAAAAAGCCGATGCAGCTCCGAAAATGAATGAAGATATGAATACCCCAATAGGATTGCCCTGTCCCAAAACCACAGCAACCAGTGCAATCCAGCCACGACCATTTGTCATTCCACCGACGAAAGTCTGCAGAGGCAGAGACAATGCAGCTCCACCCAATCCAGCAAATAATCCACTAATAAGAAAAGCTATCATCCTATGTTTGAATACTGAAATACCAACACTGTGAGCGGTTCTTTCATTTTTTCCTACTGCTCTGAGGTGATATCCATAAGAAGTTCTAAATATTATAAAAAAGCTCACAATCACTAATATTATTGAAAGATAGGTTAATGAATTATAACCACTAATTATTCTTCCAAAAAAGGGTATTTTATTGATAATAGGAATTTCAATAACGTTTAATTTTGGTGCATTTTGAAAAAAGACTGTTCCCTTTGAACCACATAGATTATCTGAAAGGAAGACAGTGATTCCAGCAGCAAAAAGATTTGTGGCCAGTCCAGCAACAAATACATTTGCTTTAAGTTTCAGACTGAGGTAACCCATAACAAATCCCAAAAAGATAGATATGCTTAATCCGGCAAGAATGCCAATTAAAATGCTTTGAGTAATACTGGTAACATAAACAGAGATAAATGCAGAAATCAGCATCATACCTTCAAGTCCAATGTTCAACATTCCTGATAACTCGGTGAATAAACCTCCAAGTGCCGCAAGTAAAATTGGCGTCATCATTATAATTGTTGTATGTATGAAATCTTCAATCATCTGTTTTCACCTTCTTGCGACGTCTTATAAAAGAAAGCAATCCTTCAGCTGTAACCAGATAGAATACGACTGATTGAATTATCCTAGCAACTTCAGGTGTAATGTCTGATAAAAGTGAGCCAACGTTGGCGCCACTTTCCAGAAAAGCAAAGAATAGAGCTGCTGGGATTACGAGAATAGGATTGCTTCTTGCAATTAATGCCACAGCTATCCCATTCCAGCCATAACCAAATGAAAAGCCTCTTATAACCCTTCCATGTATTCCAAACACATCAATCATCCCGGCCAAGCCCGCAAGAATACCGCTGATCATCATTGAGATGACTATGACTTTACCAACAGAAATTCCTGCGTACTTTGAAAAATGTTTGTTTCTTCCTGTTATACAAATCTCAAAACCCAGATTACTCTTTTTGCAAATGAAGTACATAAATATTACTATGCCTACAGCTATGAAGATCCCTGTATGCAGCTGTGACGGAGGAAGGATTTTTGATAACATAAGGTCATTAGAAAAATATGGTGAGGCTGATAATCCTGCCATTGGGTCTTTAAATGGCCCTTCCAGAAAGAAATCGGTCACATATATTAACGTATAACTAACCAGAAGAGATGAAATCAGTTCATTGACATTCCATCTAGCCTTTAAATAACCCGAAAGGGCAGCCAGTAATCCACCAACAAGTGATGAGGCTACCAGAACAATTATTATTAAAAGAAAAATAGGGAGTGATGAAAGCCTAACCGCAAGATAGGTTCCTACAAATGCTGAGAAATAAAGCTGCCCTTCGAGTCCCAGGTTAAAAGCTGATGCTGAGAAAGCAATACTGGCAGCCAATCCTGTTAAGATCAAAGGTATTGATGAGGCCAGCATATTACCAAAAAAGTACGAATTACTAAAAGGACCTCTAAAAAAGGCATCTATCGCTACTGAAGGTTCGGAGCTGGTTATTGCTATGGTTATTATTCCGATAATCAGTGAAATAGCTATTGTTACAAGTGTTTTAGTCAATTCAAGCATTTTATTCATGATTACTGCATTCCTTTTCATCTTTTGAGTGTAATCCCATCATGTATTCACCAATTTCTGCACGGGTAAGCTTATTAGAATTTTCAAGTGATGCAACAATTCTTCCACTATACATTACCAAAATTCTGTCGGAAAGATTTAGTATTTCGTCCAGATTACCTGATATCAATAAGATCCCTTTATTTTTTTCTTTCATTTTAAAGAGGGAAGAATAAACGAATTCTATTGATCTCACATCCAGACCCCAGGTTGGTTCACACACAACAAGAACTTGTGGATCACTAGAGAATTCTCTTGCAATAATCACTTTCTGAATGTTCCCGCCTGAGAGCATTCCAACGTTTATATTCAGTGAAGGTGTTTTGATATTGTATTTTTCTATGAGCTCTTCTACAAAAGAATGGGCATTTTCTAAATTAATCCAGCCTTTACTAGAAAAATTTTTGGTGTAATATCTTGTCGCAAGTACATTTTCTAAAACTGAGGAAGAAGTTGACACTCCAACCTTCATTCTATCTTCGGGTATATAGGAAAGTCCTGCTTCTCTTCTTTGACGTATTGACATATGAGTAATATCTTTATTGCAAAGAATTATTTGACCTTCTTTTGGTTTTATTAATCCCATCAAGGATTCGGTAAGGTATAGCTGTCCATTTCCTGCTACTCCAGCTATCCCAACTATCTCACCTTTTCCAACAGTTATATTGGCTTTACTGACTCTTTCAATGTTTTCCTGATCATTTACATAAAGGTTTTTCACTTCAAGCAGTGCTTCAGTTACTTCTATTTTTTCAAGACACCGTTTTTTCTTGTAAATATCTATTTCTTTGCCTACCATTAGATAAGAGATTTTTTTCTTTGTTAAATCCTTTGCCTCTCCGCTTGCAACGGTTTTACCGTTTCTTAAAATGGTTATATCATCAGATATCTTTTTTACCTCACCGAGCTTATGACTTATGAAAATTACAGTTTTCCCCTGTTTCTTGAGCTTCCAAATTATATTGAAAAGTTCCTCTGTTTCCTGCTCGGTCAGGACAGAAGTAGGTTCATCAAGTATGATTATTTTGGCTCCTCTGTACAAAACCCTCAGAATTTCAACTTTTTGTTTTTCGCCGATGGAGAGACTCTTAACTTTTATTTCGGGAGTAACTATCAAACCACTGTCACTGGATAATCGGCATATATCTTCTTCTATAGTTTTTTCATCGACAAAACCAAACCTGGTTTTTTCTACACCAAGACCGATATTCTCTGCTATTGTGAAATCATCTATAAGTCTAAAATGCTGGTGAACCATACCAAGTCCGTATTCAAAGCCCTGTCTTGGATCGGTGATATTTAGTTCTTTTCCATCAAGAAAAATTTCTCCTTCATTCTTTGGTTCAATACCACAAAGAATTTTCATCAGTGTTGTCTTACCTGCACCATTTTCTCCAACGAGGGCGTGAATTCTGGATCTTTTTACAAGCAGATTTGCTCCCTTTAATGCTGCTACATTATTAGATTCATATATTTTGTGAATATTCTTCAATTGAAGTATATATTCTTCCATGATATATCCTCCAGAAATTAGTGGAAGAAGGACTCCCGATGCTTCGGGAGTCCGTGTTTCTTATTACTCCAGAATATCAATTTCTCCGCAGTATAATTTGGCGAAAAGCAGCCTCATTTTTTCCTTGATATCAGCAGGTACATTTTCAAAGTAATTGGGATCTTCAAATGTAAAATCAATTACGCCTTCCCTGATTCCCCAGCGTTCATATGTTCCGTAAGGGAGTTCTCCTTTATAATCTCGTATAAGAAGATCTTTGATGGCCTTGTCAGCATATTTCAGGCTACAAGCAAGTATCGTGTCCGGGTCGAAATGTATGATATTCGAGTCCACACCTATTATGTATTTTCCCATTTCAGAAGCTTTATTTATTGCTCCAACACCTGTTCCGCCTGCAATTATGTGAAGCACATCTACACCCTGTTCAAATTGTGCCTGAGCGAGTTCCTGCCCTTTATTTGGGTCTGACCATGTTCCGGCTGCTGAAAAAACCAGTTCAATTTCAGAGTTTGCAGCTTTAGCTCCTGCAATGTATGCAGGGCGCATTCTGTCAGTCATTGCAGGATAAATGTCTCCAGCCAGTAACCCAACTTTAAGCTCAGGATTGGCTCTTTCCAGATTGCTTTGAGTTATTAATCCGGCAAAATAGCCTGCTAGATAAGCCATTTCCTCGTCTTTGAATCCAAGAGAAAAGACATTTGGAATTGATTCTGTCACTAAACCGTCAACAAGAGCAAGATTCTGATTTGGGAACATTCTTGCTACTTTTGCTACGCTGTTTGGCATTCCTTCTGTGAAGGTAATTATAAGATCGTATTTTCCTGTTGAAGCGAGACTGATAAGATTGGGTTCCCATTTTGCGGCATTATATCCACCTTCAACAACTTTAAGATCGAACCCCATTTCCTTGGCTGCTTCTTCGGCACCTGCCACCATCATTTCATAGATTGGGTTACCGCCAACTTCGCCTGTTATCATTAATGCTGCTGTGTAGGAAAAGCCAACAGTAATTACAAGAGCTAGACTCAACAAAACCAGTAATACTTTACGCATGTTAATACCCCCTTTGGTATTTATGCTTTCTTTAAGAGTTCAAGAGCCTGTTTTACTGTATAGTCCTCATGTATAATAGCGTTTAGTGCTGCAGTCATTTTTCCTGGTTGAGAATGTCCCCAGATATTACGACCAATTGCAACACCTGATGCACCACAATCGAGTGCATCTTTTACCATAGACAATAACTTTTCGGTATCACCTGATTTGTTACCACCTAATACGACGATAGGTTTGTAAACTCCTTTAACAGTTTCTTTAAATTTATCCATATTTTTTGGGTATTCTGTTTTTATCATATCCGCACCTAGTTCAACACCTATTCGAGCAGCAAGTGCAATATTCTCTGGTGAATGAAGTTCTTTATTGAAACCACCCGGAAGCATTTCTGCAAGGACAGGGACGTTCCATTTGTGTGCATTTGCACTAATCTGAGAAAGATAATTCAGGGTAGTGCTTTCATCATCCGTACCCGGTAATCCCATACAACCTACCGCATCGGCACCTACCCTCAAAGCATCTTCTATGGAGAAAAGCTGACTGTATTGTTTTGAACCGGCACGTAACAAAGATACTCCTCCATCAATTCTCAGTATAATACCGGTGCCTTTCAATGTGCTCCAAAAATTCTTTACTATACCAAATGTTGTGAGAAATGCATCAGCTCCGTTTGCTACAATTTCTTCAAGTACTTTTTTTGTTTCCAATAAATCTGGGAATACATTCATTGCGCTTCCGTGGTCCATCGCAACAATCAAACTCTTTTTGTCTTTTTTGAAGATGTTGTACATTCTTTTCATTGAAAAAATATCCATATAGATTCACTCCCCGGTCAGTACAAATTATTGGTGTGGCAATACCACAGTTCTTTGATCATTACCTTCTGGTTTCCTTTGAAGTTCTTTGTCAAGCTCGCCGAGTTCTATAGTTTTGGTAACAAGAGCTGAAATATCGATTATTGATTTTGAAATCATCATGGTTGCTTCTCTGAAATCTTCCATAGTTCTTCCTTCAGTTCCTGTTATTCTTTTTTCAGAGTAATGGAGTTTATTAATATCAAATGACATCTCATCACTTGGATGAAGTGATGTGTAAATAACGACTGTTCCCATTTTTCTTATATAGTGCAAAGACTTATTTATGGCACTTGCAACAGGTGCTGTTATAAAAACTGCGTCGAATCCAACTCCTCTGTTTACTTCTTTAGACATCTCTTCACATTCATCGGGTTTTAAAGTTTTTATACCCAGGGAAGAGACAAAATTACTTCTTTCATTATTGGGTTCACTGATAATTGGTAGAGCTCCGAAGGCTTTAGCTACGAGTGCGTGTAAAACACCCATTGTTCCTCCACCGAGTATTAAAACAGTATCCCCTGCTAAAAGCGAAGTTTTTTTCACGCTGTGTATACAGCATGCAAGTGGCTCAGAAAGTGACAGTGTTTGAAATTTTGTCAGTTTATCGACTACAAACACCTGTTTTCTCTTGACTACTATGAATTCAGAAAATCCCCCTGCAATTAAAAAAGTATCTTCAAGTTTTCTACCCTTTCTTGAGTTAACACAGAGATTATCCATTCCACGAACACAGTAATAGCAATGACCGCATCTGTTGATTGTATCAAGAGCAACGTGATCACCAATATTTATATCGTCGATTTCTTTACCAATTTCTACTATTTCTCCAGAAACCTCGTGCCCTCCAATTACAGGTAATGGAACCTTTATCTTTCCACCAAAAATCCTTCTGTCTGTTGTACATACACCACAGGCTTTTACTTTTACAAGCAACTCATTAGATTTAAGCCCAGGTATTACATAATTTCTCAGTTTGCCTTTTTCAGCTTCAGTAATTACAAATGCTCTAGTATTCATATTATCACCCCGTATTTATTTCGGTAACTGTCGAATTTATTTCAATAATGCCATTAAAAAGCTTGCAAGTCCAAGAACCAGGAAAGCTAATAAAATTTGATTACAAGCAATGAAATTCAAATAGAAGGGTCAGAGTTCTCTATACGCAAGCAATGTAAATAAAGTTATTTGTAAATGATTAAAATTAATATTGCTAGAATTATCAAAAGTATTGTCCATAATATAGCAGCATTTCGAAAGCCTTTCCTTGCTGTATCTTCTTTCCACCAAACTCTTGGTTTGATCCCAAATATCCTGAATGTAAGAACGCTTGCCAGATTAATGCAGGTAACGTTGACTGCGAACAAAAGAAGTGCTCCACCGGAAAGAGCAAAATTCCCATTACCCAACAACATTCCGAAAATAACCAGTGGTGGTAATAAAGCCACTGAAACCATTACACCTATAAGTGAAGTTAATCGTGCTGAAGTAAAGACGAGAGTGCCGGCAAGACCTGATGCTAAAGCGAGCACAATATCGGAAATATTCAAAAAGGTTCTTGAAGAAATTTCGTGAACGGAGATATCTATTTCAAAGAAAAAACCAATAAAAAATGAGAATATAAGTGCTGCAGAAAAGCGAAAAAGCATTTGTTTTGATGCTTTTAAAGATAATTTTGTATCTCCAAGAACTGTACCTAAAGAAAGACCAACATTAGGTCCAAGCATGGGAGCTATGACCATTGCTCCAACAACTATGGCAACGTTATTTCTTATTAGTCCTATAGCACCTACTATTGATGCAATTATGGTAAAAGCCATTTCTGTAAATGTTGTCCCAATTGCATCTGAAACATCTGTGTATATTTCATCGATACTTACTCCGAGCATCTTAAAACGTTCTTCTTTCTCCTGTTGCTTTTCCTGTTCGGGTTCTTCTATTCTCGGTAGTGAGGCTTCAAGGGGTACTACCAGCAAATGAAAATTTTCTGAGGAGCTAAATTTCTTGTCAAGTTTTTCTATCAGTTCACCGCTTAACGAAGAGTCTATAATTAGTTTTATAGCTGAATAACCTTCATCTGTGGGATAATACCAGGAATGATCTTTTTCATAATCCTTTACAATTTTTTTAATTTCTTCCTTTTGTTCATCTGAAAAATAAATTTCCATTAGTCTTAAAGCCACAACATCGCCTTCTTTGCAGAAGTATTTGTAATGACAAATATAGCATAGCACAAGAAATGCCAATAACAGATATCAGGAAATAAGAAAACATATTTGTATTTCCATAGTAGACATTATATACATGATGATTTAAGTTAATTTAATGATATTCATGTTATAAGATTTATAACTTCTTCAAAGCTATTTGTTTTCGTGCAATCAAGATCGTTTACTTTATTTTCGTTGTCGAAAAGTATGAAATCTATCCCTGCCCTTTGTGCTCCCATAAGGTCACTATCAGGGTTATCTCCTATGTATATTGATTTTTCAAGGGGAACACCTGATAACCTGGATGCTTCAAAGAATATCTCTGGATCAGGTTTTGGTTTGCCGACCCGTTCAGACGTTAATACGAACTCTATGTATTTGTCCAGATCGAGTTCCTTACTTCTTCCCTGTTGGACTCTCTCGACACCATTTGTTATGACAGCCATTCTCTGTCCTTTTTGTTTTAGGTATTTAAGAACACTTTCTGCACCCGGCATGAAAAAGGCAAGTCTCGATAATTCATCCAGGTATTCTTTGGAAGTTAGTTCAGGATTTCCATTCTTTATTCCTGCAGCTTCAAAAAACTCTTTAAAACGTGCGACAACAATATAATCTTTTTTATACTTTCCTTGAGAGAAATAACTCCACCACTTTTCATTTATCCTCTCATACAGTTCACGTGTTTTTTCATCCACAGTTAATCCATAACGTTTCATTGATCTTTTTAAAGCTTCTCTCTGGGATCTGTTGAAATCGAGCAGTGTGTTGTCCAGATCGAAATAAACCATTTCGTACTTCAAAAATATCATTCCTCTCCAATATTGAAGATAATCTTCATAGATTTTTTAGCGTTGGCAAACGCTTCTTTGTAATTATCCAGGCTATATTCGGAATCAATTATGGGAAGAACCTGAATAGAATCATCTTTGAGCGCTTCTATAGCATCCTGGAAATTACCGCACCTTGACCCCACCAGCTTTATTTCATCTACTACAGCCGGTGAAAGGTTTACACCATCATTCCCCGCATAGGTACTTTTAAGAACAATTGTGCCTGTGGGTTTTGTCAGAAAAAGACCGGCTTCCAGGCCTTTTGAATTCCCTGTTGCTTCAATTATGATATCAAATTTCTTTTTATACTCAAGAGAAGATTCATTTTTATAATTTTTGAAATCAACATACTTTGTACTCAAAGAAGCTATTCTTTCTGGGTGCTTGCCAAATAAAACATGTTCGAATCTTTTCGATTCAAGGACCTGTGAAATTAAAAGACCAAGTTTTCCATCTCCCAGCACCCCGACCAATTTATCTGAAGAAAATTCTGAACACTTGAGTACCTGAAAAGCAGCTGCCAGGGGTTCCACAAAAACAGCTTCATTATTAGTAATGTTATCAGGCAAGAGATGCAGGTTTTCGTCTGGTAAAATTAGATATTCAGCGAAAGCTCCGTTCCAGTTATCAATGCCAAGAACCCTGATATTTCTACAGTGCTTTTTGAGTCCTTTCTTACACATATCACACTGTCCGCATCCTATGTTTATTTCGCCGACCACACGTTTTCCCAATAACCGCTTTTGACTGCTATCTTCGACAATACCTACAAATTCATGGCCAGGTATTCCTTTAAAACCCATGTAACCCTTTGTTATTTCCAGATCAGTATCACAAATAGCAGCTTTTATAACCTTTATTAGTGAATGGTTATTTTTTCCATAGACTTTAAGATCAGGTTTTTCGACTTCCTTCAGTTGCAATTCTTTATCAAAAAACAATGCTTTCATTTATACACCTTCCATTGCTTGTTTAACGTCAGAAATTATATCTGCAGAATTTTCAAGACCCGTTGAAATTCTGATAGTTTTCTTTTTAAAGCCAAATTCGTGGAGCTTATCTTCGGGGTAATCCCTGTGAGTCATTAAGGCGGGAATTTCTACGAGCGTTTCGGCATCTCCAAGACTCACAGCCAATTTCAACATCTTCAATTTTTTTACAAATGTTTCTGCTATATCGAGATCTCCTTTTAATTCAAAACTAACTATTCCACCAAATCCCGACATTTGCCTTTGTGCTATTGAATGTCCGGGATGACTTTTAAGAAAGGGGTGTAAAACCCTTTCAACCTTTGAATTGTTCTTGAGATATTCTGACAATTCCAGCGCATTGCTGTTGTGTCGTTCCATTCGCAGGTGAAGTGTCTTTAGCCCTCGTAAAAGCAACCATGCGTCAAAGGGACTCATTACACCTCCCAGTTCGCACATGTATCCAAACTTCAGTTTGTGTATATAATCCTGATCCTTTGAGATTGCTATGCCTCCAACCACGTCACCGTGACCTGAGATGTATTTGGTAGCGCTATGAACGACTACGTCAACACCATATTCAAGAGGTCTTTGAAAGTAGGGTGTAGCGAATGTATTGTCAACAACAACTGAAATACCATATTTTTTGGCTAACCCAACAACTGCTTCAATATCAATGATTTCCATTGACGGATTGGTAGGCGTTTCGAAAAAAATGACCCTGGTTTTATCTGTAATCATATCTTTTAGTGTCTCGATTTCTGTCATATCTGTAAAGTTTGTTTTTATTCCATAATTTGGTAGTAAAGAATTGAGAGCCGAAAATGTTGAACCATATAAATTTCTGTGGGCAATTATTTCATCGTCTTTTTTTAAAAGAGAAAGAAGAACAGTAGTAATTGCTGCCATTCCGGAAGAGAAAGCAACTGAATCTATCCCCTTTTCAAGAGCTGCCAGCCTCCGTTCAAGAAGATTTATGGTTGGATTGCCTCCACGAGTGTACACGTATGCTTTTCTTTTGAAGTCAAAAGTATCCTCGGCTTGCTTGATATCCTTAAACGTAAAAGTTGACGTTAAATAAACTGGATTATTCAAAGCCTGATGCTGATCTTCTTCCTCACCTGCGTGAATGGCAAGTGTATCGAAGTTGAATTCTTCTCTTTTATTCATAAAAACAACCCCTTTTTATAAAATACAAACTATATAATTAAAAAGACTTTTGTCAGCTATTGACTTTTACAAAGTATCTGATGCTTCTGTCCCAGGTTTTTTCTTGTTCATCTGTAAAATAGCATGCAGGTAATTCACCACGACTCTGGTGATATTCAATGCATTCGCAACATTTACCCTTTCTGGGACAGCCAGGATATGTGCAGTTGCATTTTTTAAGATTTTCATTAAGTAAGCATTCCATGATATAACCTCCTATATTGATTTCCGTGTGCTATTATTTTACCAAAGATAAGAATTGATAAAACGGGAGGGTTAATAATGAAGAAGATTATTCTTGTATTACTTTCAATATTTTTAGCCGTTACAGTTTTAACTCAACCCATTATTCCGGAAGAAGTTCCAGCACACTGGAATCAGATAATAGGAAAGTACGCCCTGCAGTGTGGTGATCATTTCTACTTAAGAGAGAATGATGGTACTTTAGAAATGCTTTATAACCTGCATCAGGGAGAAGATATTGAAGGAGAAACGCTCAATTTCAACAGTACTAAATATTCAATAATAACGCTTAAAGAAATCAATGAAAACAAATACGCACTGGATGATGGCAATCTATTTTCCTCTGATGTTATTGTTTTTCAGAGAAATGATAATGGCATCGGAATGTCATGCAAAGTAGGCAGGGCATACTACAATCGTAAGCTTTTTGGAGGAGAACCTTTTAACAAAGAAGGTGGATTTAGAATAGAACCCGTCGAACCAGTTGATTCACTGAGACCAGCCGCCATGAAGGCTTCACCACCAAAAGAAGAAGGGGATTTTTATGAATCCAATCTCGTTAATTTAAAAACACTTGATGATTCCATTCTTCTTGATATTAGATATGCAACTAAAAACAACTTTATGGGTAGCAGGATGTATGAAATAGCCAGAGCTTACATGCAAAGGCCTGCAGCGGATGCACTGGTGAGGGTTAGCAATAAAATGCACGAGTATGGACTGGGATTGATCGTATTTGACGCATACCGTCCCTGGTATGTGACAAAATTATTCTGGGATGCAACTCCTGAAGATAAGAAGGATTTTGTTGCAAATCCTGCATTTGGTTCCAGGCATAACAGAGGATCTGCAGTAGATTTGGGTCTTTATGATCTCGAGACAGGTGAACCCGTAGAAATGATGTGTGGGTTTGACGAATTTTCTGAAAGAGCATATCCGGATTATCCAGGCGGTACCACAAGAAGACGATTCTTAAGAGATCTGCTAATTGAAGAAATGAAAAAAGAGCGTTTTAGTGTTTATCCTTACGAATGGTGGCATTATGATTATTATACCTGGAAACGCTATGGTATCTTGAATGTAACATTCGAAGATCTTGAGTGATCATATTTAATAAAAGGCCACTCAACTGAGCGGCCTTTTTATTTACATATCGTCTGAGAGAAGCCTGCGGGTTTTGTAAACTGCAATCTTCCACATAAAAAATGATCCTGCTAAACTGACCAAAAAAAGTAAAAGACTCATTAACCATGGCTGAATATAATCCCTTGAAAAATATCCAAGTGCAGCCATTCCTGCAACATAACCAAAAGTTATCAATATCGAAAATAGAACATTCAGATTTTGCTTCATTGCTTTTTGAGGGTTATCCCATTCCAGCATAGGTCTAATCGCATCTATAATGAACTGTATGATATTAAGGAAAGTTATAGTTAGCGCTGAAATTATGAAGGCAAGAATAATTTCAAATACGCTTACATTTAGAATTACTCCTATGGCTATAGTCCCTATAAGAGGTCCAATAAAACTGATGGTACTTACATGCAAAAGCTTTATTGTTAACACGGTCTGAGACTTTACCGGAACAATTTTTAGTTCGGGTAAATGTTTACCCTCTCTACTGAAAATCGATGAGGCAAGTCCATTTATTCCTCCACCCAGAATTCCTACTAGAGTGGCAATGGGAATAAAATAAGGTCTTAATATCTGTATATAACTTTCGAACTGCTCCAGCTGACCTGTTTTATAGGTGCTCAATAAAATAATTATCATAACGGGAAACACAATTACGTTGCCGAATCCATTGAATGTAAACGATGGCACTCTAAGGAAGTACTTCCACTCTCTGGAATAAAGCGCAGAGAATCTAGTTTTTTGTTTTTGCAGGTAAAGTGCCAGTTCGTCTGCTTTATATTCCTTTTTTCTAGCAAATTGTTCCTGGAGCTGGTTGTACATGTTATAGTATAATTTTTTTCCTATCAATAGCAGCGCACCAAATAAAGTAACATGCAATAAAATGTATGAAAGAAGCCAAAGTAATCCAGGTAACCCTTTACTAATTAGCGCTTTTGAAGCCAATATTGCAGGAGGATAAGCCCTTCCAATCCTTATAAGTAACCCTTCGGGGTCGGAGAACATTTCCATTAATTGTGCTGATGAAAGTTCGCCTGACATTCCTTGGGAATTAACTAATGCAACAAAGATTACTATTGCCACAAGTAAAAGTGAGCTTATAAAATATATAAGGAAGTCACGGTGCTTGCTAAATCTGAAAACCCTTGCCAGTGGAAATACCACCAGCGCTGTTATAGTAACAGGTAGGATCTGGGATAACAGAAAAATGATTATCCCGTAGATCCAGAATAATAACCCTGCAGATGTCTGGATCCCAAAATATATAAGAGGTGGCAAAAGTGTGACCAGAGAGATTATCATCTGATCAAGGATAACAGTGCTAAATTTTGCAGCCATAACTTCTTCTGGTTTTAAAGGAAGAGTTATTAGGATTCTCATGTCTCTTGAAAAGAGCATGGCTCCAGTCATTAAAAAGATTCCAAAAAAGAAACCAAGAAGTCCAGTTACAACCATGAACTGCAATAGAAAAAGTTCGGGAGCACCAAGCTGTGAATATTGTTGAAAGGAATTGGTTATAAGTGAACCGTACAAAGGAATTAGTCCAAGAGCACTCATTCCAAAAGCAAAAATTATAATTAGTGGTTCCCAGACTCGTTCCTTTTTTTCGATATAGTAATAGTGTTTTTTTGATAATCCGTAATGAGAATTAATCAGCGTCCAGGTAAGAGAAATCCATTTTTTTAGTTTCACTGCCTGTCACCTCTAAGAATAATTTTTCAAGAGAACCTTTACCTCTCAATTCCTTTAGTTCATCAAATGTGCCTACGAATTCAAGTTTTCCTTTACTTATTATTCCCAGTCTGTCGCATACTTTTTCTGCGATTTCCATAACATGGGTTGAAAAGAAAACAGTATTGTCAGAATCAGCATGTTTACGCATCATTAGTTTTAGTATATAGGCTGATTCTGGATCCAGTCCCACTATGGGTTCATCAAGGATCCATAAATCAGGATTATGAACGAGAGCAGCTATCAATGAAAGCTTCTGTTTCATTCCATGTGAATATGATGAAACCGGATCATTTATAGCATCAATTAATTTAAAATCTCTCAGTAGTCTTTCAATTCTTTCAGTTCTTTTTTCTGCAGGCACTTCAAACATATCAGCTATGAATTTAAGATATTCTATCCCTTTCAACTTCTCCATTATAAGTGGTTCATCAGCAACGTATCCCATTATTGATTTGGCTTTTTCGGGTTCTTTCTGCACGTTATGATTTCCAACAAAGATTTCTCCTTTGGTTGGACTTAACAATCCAATAATCATCTTGATTGTTGTTGTTTTCCCTGCACCATTGGGTCCAAGAAATCCAAAGATTTCACCTTTTTTCACATTCAAAGATATGTCATTTACCGCTGTTATACCACCACTGTAAACCTTTGTTACGTTCTTCAGGTTTATCAATGTAAACACCTCACATCTATCGTTTATTTATTTTTATCCAGTTAACTATTGTTTCTATTACTTTTTCATCAACAAAACCCTGTTTTCTATACTCTTCTGTTGTATGAAAAATTCCTGGCTCTGTTTCAATAAACAAATGATTAAGCTTATCAAAAGACTTAAATGTAAAATTCTTTCTGTCTGAAAACTTGTCCTTCAGAACATAGAAGTCTTTTTCAATAAGGGTTTGAAAATCTTCTTCTCCCTGTAATATCAACACTGGTTTATTAAAATTCTCAAGCGAAACCATTGTTTGGTAATTATCAGTATCGTAATAATAAGAAGCCTTAAGATTAGAATTTGGATCTATTATCGTTTCAGGTGGTAATTCATGGTCGAGTAATTTTCCAAACAATGCTTCGATTTGGGTTAATTGTTCCTCCGTTATTCCGGATATTGGTGCAAAATATTTGTTCTGATCAAGACTGATTTGGGCAAGTCTTCGGGCAGGAGCGGCTAGAAGAATTATTCCATCAACGAAATTTGAGTTTTTACAAACATAAGGTGTTACAATTGTGCCCATGCTATGGCCGGCAAGGTATATTTCAGAGAATCTGAACCTTTCCATTTCTGAAGCAAAGCGTATAGCTTGAAAAATATCTTCGATGTATTCAAACTCCATTGTTGGTTCAATTTTGTCTTTTGCGATCTTTTCCCCATAAACTTTTGTACGCTTGTCGTATCTGAGTGTTGCTATGCCGTTGGTAGAAAGGCCCCAGGCAATATCGCGATAGGGTTGATTAGGTCCTACGGAGCCATTACTGTCAGTAGGTCCTGAACCTCCAATTATTATTACCAAAGGAGCGCTTTTGGCATCCTTTGGTATCGTTAATAAACCTGGAATTATCCAGGGTTCTTCTCCAAAGGAAACCTCAATTTCATCAAAGTAATCTGGATTTGCATAATCAGGTTTATTTGAAGGTGCAGGTGCATGTTGGATCAAGAACCGAGCTACTTCTTTATTTTGATCAAAAACGACGTTCACATTAAGATACGCATCTTCGAACTGCATGTAAAATACGAAAATTTGGTATACATCCTGGGTTTGCTGTTTGATCTCAATAACACTCACTGGATTACCATAGTTATCAATAATATACTGATGAGTCTGTTCCATGGCCTGTTCGTTAAGTTGAGCCTTTACCATATCATTCTGTAATTCATAAGCTGTAGAAAAATCCTTTCCAAAAAAAGCATTGATGTACTGGCTGGCCAACTGTAAATCTTCATTTGAAGCAAAAGCAAATACGAAAACGCTTAATATAAAGGAAACAACTAAAATTGTTTTCATGTTCCTCGCTCTTTCGTGGTACTTGAAAATACACCTGAATTCAATCCACCGCGTATAATTATCTGGAAAAACTTTTCAAGATCGCAATTATCTACGTCTATTTCCTTTATCTTTGATAATCTGTTCCACTGGTTCTGGTCATTTGAGATAACAGAAATTTTGTTTCGTTCCTTAACAATTGCATAGAATGATTCATCACCTACACCTAATTCATCATAAACCTCTCCGGTCATGTAAAATACTTTATACTTCTCTTTCAATTCATCAATTGAACCAGAATAATGTATCTTTCCTTTGTGCATTATATACATTCTATCTGCTATTTTTTGAACTTCTGGAATTATATGTGATGTGTAAAGGACACTCTTCCCTTCAATTACCAGCTGTCTTATCATTTCGAGAACATCGTCGCGTTTTATTGGATCCAGTCCCCATGTTGGTTCATCCAAAATGTATAGGTCCACGTTCTGGGCAAGAGCAAAACTTAAATATGCGCTGGTTTTCATACCATTTGAGAAGCTTGCGATTTTCTTATTTCTTGGCAAATCAAAGTATTTAATCAATTCTTCAGCTTTTACATTGTCGAAATTTGTTAGTATTTTATTTAGGACCTTCAAAGATTGATTTATATCCATATTTTCGTAAAAAAGCTTTTCTTCTGGAACAAAGGAAATCCTATCTTTTACTTCACGTACAGGTTTACCAAAAACCGTTATCTCGCCTTCGTAGTTCACCAAATCAAGAATAGACTTCAATGTTGTTGTTTTTCCTGCGCCGTTTGGACCAAGAAGTGCACACACTTCCTGAGAATCCAGGTGAATATCTATTCCCTTTACTGCTTCTACACCGTTTCTGTAAATCTTCTTTAGATCGTTAACCTCAAGAATTAAGCCTTGTTCTCTTTCCATAGTGATTTTGTCACCTCCAGAACTTCGTCAAGGGTCAGACCAAGCTTTTGATATTTAATTAAGTAATCAAACAGATCTTTCTTTAGTTCTTTCAGAATAGTATTTTTAATTTGCTTCCTGTCTGTAATGATTATGTATCCCATGCCCTGACGTGCCATTACTGTTCCTTCTGTTTCCATTTCACGATATGCTTTGACAACTGTATTTGGATTTACTCTAATGGATGAAGCCAGGTCTCTTATGGAGGGTAGCATTTCGCCATCTTTTATTTCCCCTCTTAAAATCTCTTCATAGATGTTTCTTTTAATTTGCTTGTATATGGGAACTGAGGATCGCATATTGATGTTAAACCACACATTTATCACCCGTTTAGAATTCTTTATGCATAAAGAGTTTTTTGTCGACAAAGATCAGCACGAAACTTAATGCAACAAGAACGATAGAATATTTCCAATCGATTCCGAGGTCGTTTATTATACTTTGACCCATTAAATAGGGATATATATTGAGAAATGAAAGTGATTCGACAAAGGAAAAAACGGGCATAATAAAGATAGTGACCAGACCAGCTAATATAGGTTTTACCTGGTCATTAAAAAGGATTGAGAACATTAAATAAAGTGAATAAAGAAAGAGCATGGCAATTATTTCATGTACAAGAATCATAAGAGGTTTGGAGATATGAACGTTGTAACCAGCGAGTACCATTCCTAATGGACCAAGTAAAGTAAGTATTCCAATAAGTGTTTTAGTGAATGACAAACCCGTTAAGTACTTTGACCAGAATACCTTCTCGCGCTTCATTCGAGACAGAATAAAATAAATAGTCTTCTTTTCTGTTTCCCGTGCAAAAATCGGGAATGCAATTATCAGTGCGATGATTGGAAGAAATTGCCCAAGGTTTTTACCGAACCACTGGCTGAGAAGATAAAAATCATCGTTCTCAAGTTGATTCAGCAATTTTGGGTCACCAATTAGATCTTTTAAGAAATCAGGTAAATTACCAAATTCTTCGGATATTTGATCCATCATAGTTGATGTATAGGGTCTCATGGCTATGGTCATGATAAGCATAAAAATAAACACAATAAGAATTATGAAAAATCTTAATCTCAGATCATACCATTCTTTCCAGAACACAAAAATCCCTCCATACCATAACTGTTTAACTGTACTATATCAAATAGTACAATTTTTGTCAATGTTTAAGGGTTAATTGATTTTGTATAAGAATAACTGTTATATTATTTTGTAATAAGTCGAGCTTTTTGAAGAGGTGATTAGAAGTGAAAAAAATGCTTTTGTTGATATTTTTATTCTTATTTTCAAGTGCATTTTGTTTTAAGGTTGGATTTATCTATATTGGTCCGATAGAAGATTGTGGTTGGTCATATGCCCATGAATTAGGAAGGCAATATATAGAAACAATGATTACAGACCTTGAAACTGAATACTACGAAAATATTCCTGGAGGAGAAAAATCTACTGAGAAGTTGCGTGAGCTAGCCGAAAACGGTTGTGATCTTATATTTGCAACAAGCTATGATTATATGGATTCGGTGCTTGAAGTTGCAGCCGAATACCCGGATGTAATCTTTATGCATTGTTCCGGTTACAAACGATCAGAAAATGTAGGGACATATTTTGGAAGAATTTATCAGGCGGATTTTCTTGCCGGACTTGTTGCGGGAAAAATGAGTAAAACAAACTTAGTAGGTTATGTTGCGCCTGTAAAAATCCCGGAGGTAATGAGAGGAGTCGACTCTTTTGCAATAGGTGTCATGAAAGCCAATAATGATGCGAAAGTTTTAATAGAATGGATAGGAGACTGGACTGATAAAGAAAAAGAAATAAAAGCAACTGAAAATCTTATTGAACAGGAAGTAGATGTTATCGCTCATGGTATGGATACAGCAACAGTAAATATGACTGCTGATGAACACGGAGTCTGGTCTATAGGTTATAACCATGATATGTCAAAATATGCTTTTGTTACCCACCTGACAGCTCCTGTTTGGTATTGGGGAGAGTTATATCTTAATATTGTTGAAAACGTTATTCATAAAACATGGAAGAGCGAAGATTTATGGCCTGGGATAGAGACCGGGGAAGTAGAATTAGCTCCATTAAACGGCATAGTTACTTCAGATATAAGGAGACTTATTGAAAAATATCGCATTGATATGATTCTAAACAGGTTTCATGTATTTGAAGGTCCTTTAAATAACCAATCAGGAGAAATTGAAATAGAAAAGGGGATAATTCCTGATGATCAATATCTTTTAACCATAGATTGGTTGGTTGAAAATATTGTAGACAAGGCAGATATATCTGAAAGAATACCTCATATTCACTAAATATCCTTTCTTTTTAAAGTGACTAAATAAACTGAAATAAACGCAAGGAAAAGAACCACAACTATTGACGGACCGGGTGATATTTCAAATTCATATGCACCCCATAATCCCAGAATTGATGATAAAAGACTGAAGGATATTGCCGTAAAGACAATTCCTTTAAAAGTTTTGGCCAATCTTTTTGCAATGACTGCAGGGGTTACCAGAAATGCTGTTACAAGTATTATCCCTGCTATTTTTACAGAGGCCACTATGCTTACAGATACACCAACTAGAATAAAGTAGTTGACAAGGGAAACATTTATTCCAGAATGTCTTGCCAGAGTTTCATCAAAAGAATAATAAAGGATTTCTCTGTGAAACAGCAGAAAGGCAATTCCTGAAATTACTGCGATCACTGCAAGAATCCAGATATCCAGAACTGAAACGAGTAAAATATTCCCAAAGAGATAACTCATTACATCGGGTGTGTAACCTTCAACAAAGGATAGAAAGATAATACCCAGCGCCATAGATAAAGGCAACAAAATCCCGATCATGCTGTTTTCGCTTATATAACCTTTTTTGCTGAAGAGATTGATTATTACCGCAAAGACTACAGCCGTTAATATGGCTATCAGTCTTGTATTAACGCCAATTAAAAATCCTAAAGCCAGACCACCGAAAGCTGCGTGAGCGACGCCATCGCCAATAAACTCAATTTTTCTAAGAACCACTACAGTTGAAAAGAGTCCTGTTAAGAAACTGACCAGTAAAGTAGCTATAAATGCAAGATAAAGAAAATCCAGCGCAAAGATATCTGAAAAAAAGCTCATAATTCATGCTCCCTTTTTGCATGCTCTTTTCCTCTAAGAATAAGGTCAAAATCAGGAGAGAATATATTGGTTAAATCTTCAGGGGATACGTTCTCGGATGCTTTATGACAGTGCAGGGTTTTATTCAAACAGAGAATACTATCACAGGCATCAAATACCATTCCTATATCGTGGCTAACCATAAAGATCGAGACATTTTTTGTTTTCTTCAGGTTGTCTAGAAGATTGTAGAATGAAGCTTTTCCCATCTCGTCTATTCCGGCTTCAGGTTCATCGAGGATCAGAAGGTCAGGATGTTTTGCTAAAGCTCTTGCAAGCATTGCCCTTTGATATTCACCACCGGAAAGTGTGCCAATTCTTCTGTTTTTAAGATGTTTTATACCAACATTGGAAAGAAGTCTTTCAATTTCTTTCCAATCTTCTTTTTTAAAGTAACGCAAAGGTCCTCTCTTTTCGTACAATCCCATAGCAACAATTTCTTTTACGGTAATAGGGAAAGATCGTTCAAAATCGTTTCTTTGAGGTAAATAACCGGTCTTTCCATTCACCTTGACAGTTCCTTCAAAATCCTCAAGATCTCCAACAATTGCTTTAACCAGGGTTGTTTTACCCGCGCCGTTTGGTCCAATAATTCCAATTAGGTTGCCGCGATATATATCGAAGGAAACGTTCTTTAAAATTATATTATTTCCAACGCTATAGGAAAGGTTCTTTACCTCCAGCAACTTATCGTCACTCATTCAGAGCCTCCTTTATTTGCTCAAGATTGTACTTAAAAAGTTCAACAATGCTTTGAATATTAATACCCAGGGGATCAAGTATACCCATACTAAGGTTTGTAGATTTCACAATTACCTGAACGGGTTCGATATTCTGTTGTTTTTCGCCAAAAATCGCTATGAACTCGCCATTATTAGCTTTTTCAATGTATGATTTTAACTCTTTTATGGTTGGTTCATCACCATGACCTTCAAATATGGCATATTCTTCTATGTTGAAATCATCAAAGAAGTATTCAAAACTATGATGAGAAAGCAATACGTTCGTTTCTGAATAATTCTTTAAAATACTGTGAGCGTCATTTCTGATTTTTTCTAGTTCGTCTATCAATTTCTCTGACTGATCTTTATAAAAGTTTTTATTTTCTGGATCTGCTTCAATAAGCTTAGTTGTTAATCCAGGGATGATTTGTTCGATCATGTAATCAAGGCTAAGCCATAGATGTGGATTTATATGATCGTCTTCTTTTTCATGAACATTATGAGCAAGTTCTTCAATAAAATCAGAAATGTAGAGTACATTAGAATTCTTGTCTTCAATATCCTTCAATGTATCCTTTAGGTATAATTCCAGTGAAAGTCCATTAGCCACTATTAGATCAGCTGATCTCAATTTTTTAACATCATTTATGGTGGGAGAATAGGTATGAGGGTTTTCACCGGGTTCGATTATTACATCTATGGTTGCTTTGGCATCAACAAGGTCTTTTATAAGCAAGTAATACGGATTTATTGTTGTCACAATATTTATTGAAAAAATTGAATAGATCGACAATAAAAATAATATCAACGAAACTTTTAATCGCATCACTTCTCACCCCTTTTCATACACTCTTCGCAAATACCGATAAAGTAGAAAACATGATCAGTTATATGAAATTTGTGAGTATCCTCAATTTTCTTTTGAACTTCCTTTGCAAAACAAACATCAAAACTTTCCGTTTTTCCACATGTCTTGCAATAAAGAAAATGATGAGGGTGCTTTTTTGGCGTATAGTAGTAATTTATTTTTGTGTTGAATGTTAAGGACTTGACCATACCTTTTCTTTCAAGATAGTTTAGAGCTCTGTAAATTGAAGATAAATCTGGTTTGTTGTCCATTTTATTATGAATTGTATCAGCGTTTATAGGTGTCTCAGAGACTTCTATCATTTTATGAATTTTCTTTCTCAGGGGAGTAAAACCTTTCATTCAGAACACCTCGCAAATTATTTGCGCAAATCATTTGCATATATTTTACATTAATAGTCATAATTAGTCAATGCTGTGAATTATAGAATTTTATTATTGTATCCTTTTTATTCCGGGATCAGTAAATATGTCGTACTCATCTCTGCTTGTTGTGGAGAATTCAGATACCACAGCTCCCTCATTACCTGCTTGAAACCAGTGGAGAGTTTCTGGTTTTAATGTATATTGATCGCCGGGATTAAGAATTATTTCGTGAAATACTGTGAAATATTTTCTGAATTCTTTGGGGATAGATGCCTTCGGTCTTTTACAAACTTTTCCGGGGATATAAAGATAAACAGTTCCCCAGCGGCAACGAAAGGTTTCTTCTTTTCCCATTTCGTTATTAATTGGAGGATGTTTGTGTTCGGGGCATATTTGACCGGGAAAAAGAATGAGTTCTTTGGCGCATACTCTTTTTGTATTGATATACACTACAAGTTGTAACCCAATTTTTTCGTGATAACCAAGTCCAAAATCTGTTACTTCCATGTTCATAAATTCTTTTTCATTAATAACAATACATGATTTGTTTAAGTACTCACTGGCTCTTTTTTTGACTCTGTTTTTAATATGGTTATCCATTGAATCTCTCCTCAAAATTAAAATATATGATGTATATAATAGTTGTATCATACAATTATCTTGAATATTAGGAGTGATTCCTGTGAATGAAAAAATTGTCGTATTTGGCGGGACCTTTCTTGACGTATTTATATATGGCGATGACCCTCATGATGCGAGAATAATTGAGTCTCCTGGAGGTTCAGGTTTAAATATTGCTTTTGGATTATTCAGACTTGGTTTTGATGTTGAGTTCATCTCAAATATTGGTAATGACTGGAAAGGAAAGGAAATTCTTTCACGTTTGAGAAACTATAAATTTAATATTCATGGGATGAACGTTTTAAAGGAAAGAACGGGATATCATATTTCAAAAGAGGACAAACCGATTGCAGTTGATCGTGGTGTTAATAAACTGCCTTTGAGGATAAAAGAAGATTCTGTCGAAAGAGCAGATATTGTTATTATCAACACAGAGATAGCTTTGCATTCCTTCAAGGAAATATGCAGCAGTTTTACTGGAAAATTATTCATTGATATGGGACCTTTATTCAATATTAGAAGGGCGGACATCAATATCAACAAAAATGCTGATGCAATTTTTATTGGCAATCATGATCTAGGAGAGATTGAAGAATTTGATATTATCAAAAAAGGAAGTGGTGGAGCTTCCTGGAACGAAATTCAGATTGAAGGTGATAGAAAGGAATATCCTTACAGAGTAGGGGCTGGAGATGTTTTTGATGTTGTACTTATTACATCGCTTCTTATGGGAAAGACAGAAAGAGAAAGCCTTGAATATGCTGTAATGATTTCACAGGATATGACGAAAGAAATTAAGGGCGCTTTCAATAAAGTTCTTAATTTGCACAAGAAAAGCTTTTAGAATAGTGTAGATAAAACAATCATAATTATGGGAGGTTAATATGAAAAAATATCTTGGAATAGATATAGGAACCACGGGAATAAAGGCACTGGTTGTAAGTGAAGAAGGGACTGTTCTGGATATGTTTAACCAGAGTTTAAAAATGAATTCTCCAAAACCGGCCTGGGCCGAGCAAAATCCGGAAGAGTGGTTTCAAGGAACCTTGAAATTGCTCAAGAAAATATCTTCAAAACATGACATTGAAGCGTTAAGCTTTTCAGGACAGATGCACAGTTTGGTTCCCCTTGATAAAAATGACAAACTCATAAGACCGGCTATTCTCTGGTGTGATCAAAGAACGACTACCCAGTGCAGAGAAGCAACAGAGATCCTTGGTGGTGAAAAGAAAGTTATTGAAAGAATAGGGAACCCGATACTTGAAGGATTTACCCTTCCCAAAATTCTCTGGCTTAAGAAAAACGAGCCATCGAATTTTGATAAAATGAACAGTTTTTTACTTCCGAAGGATTATGTGATTTTCAGATTAACAGGAGAAAAGGGAATTGAATGGTCAGATGCTTCTGGAACGGCTGCCTATAATGTTGAATCCCGTGAGTGGGATAGAGAACTTATAGGACAGCTCGATCTTTCGGAAACGCTTTTCCCTAAAATTCTTCCCAGTGACTCTGTTAGAGGCTATCTAAGAGAGTCTGTTCTGAAGGAACTGGGATGGAAAAAAATTCCGGTTATTTCCGGAGGAGCTGATAATGCTTCAGCTGCCTTAGGAATCGGAGTGGCCAGATCCGGTGATACTATGGTGAGTATAGGAACTTCTGGAACTGTACTTACCGTAACTGATTCCAAACAACCTGACAATACTGGGAAAATTCATTATTTCAACCACGTGCTTCCAGAAAAGTCATATTTCATGGGCGTTATGCTTTCTGCTGCGCATTCAGCAAACTGGTTTAAAGATGAATTCTTTGAGCGTAAAACATGGAAAGAGATAGAAAAGATGATTTCTAAAAGTGTTCCAGGAGCAAGGGGACTTATATTCCTGCCCTACCTAAACGGTGAAAGAACCCCGCATAGAAATCCTAATGCGCGAGGTGTTCTTTTCGGACTTTCTTCTGTAAATGACAAAGGAGATGTTATGCGAGCTGTAATTGAAGGAATTACCTTTGGATTAAAGGATTCCTTTGAGTTGATAAAAGAAAAAACGAAAATTGGTCGGGTGAGAATTGTAGGAGGAGGAGCAAAAAATCCGGTATGGTGCAAGATTGTAGCTTCAATATTTGATTGTCCAATTGAGGTTCCCGAAATAGATGAAGGTGGTGCCTATGGTGCATCCATGCTCGCAGCGATAGGTGTTGGAATGGATTTAGAAGATGTTCTTTCCTGGATAAAAGCAGATAGAGTTGTTGAACCTGATATGAAAGCGACAAAGATTTACAAAAAGATTTACCCTGAATTTAATAAATTGTATAGTGACCTTCGTCAAAGATTTGATAGTGTTATAGATACGTTTAATTATTGAAATCATATTCTTTAAATGTACAGAGTGTTCATTTTGTTTCGACATCACTGTTAGTTCTTAAGAAATGTTTTTCAATGAGGTGATTCGATGAAAAAGATACTGTGTTTTGGAGATATTTTGATCGATTTTATTTCAAAGGATAGAGGAAAATCAGTAGCAAAAACAAATTTATTTGAAAAAAGGGCCGGAGGGTCGATATTCAACGTTGCTGTTGGGCTTTCAAGATTGGATAACAATGTTACATTTTTAGCAAAAGTGGGTGACGATGAATTTGGTAAATATCTAAAGAATGTTTTGGAAGAAGAAAATATTGATGATTCATGGACTCTTCAAATACCTGGTCTCAGTACAACCCTCGCTTTTGCTTCAGTCGATTCTGAAGGGAAGCCTTCCTTCGACTTTCATAAAGACAAAAGGGAAATTGCTCAGGTTTATATTGAGGATGCTTCACAGATTCCCTGTGAAGAATTTGATTTGTTCCATTTTGGTTCACAAACTATGTTGGAAAAAAAGACATCTGAAACAATGGAATATTTATCAAAGAAAATGAAAGAAAAGAATGTTTTTGTTACTTTCGATCCCAATGTGAGACCTTCATTAATAGAAAACAAAGAATTATTCGTTGATCTTGTTGTAAGTCTAATAAAAAATGTAGATCTCTTGAAATTGAGTGATGACGATCTTCAATATCTTGCTGGAACAAGGAATTTTACAAGTGCAAAAAGCACTCTTGAGATTGATTATGATACTATTGTTGTCTTAACAATGGGATCAAAGGGGGCAAAACTGTTTTATAGAGGTATGGAACTATTTGAACAAGGTTACAGCGTTGATGTGGCAGAAACTACTGGTTGTGGAGATTCTTTCATGTCAGCTTTGATCTCGGGATTACTTGAATATGATGAGCTGAGATCTCTGGACGATGAATCACTTAGTAGGATTTTGAGAAGAGCCAACGCCTCTGCAGCAATGGTTGCAACGCGTATTGGTGCTGCGGAATCAATGCCATACAAAGAAGAACTTGAGAAATTTATTAAAAACATTAGCTTATAAATAGTTTATTTAAAATTTTAGATTTGAGGTGAAATTGTGTTGTTTTCTTTGCCCACTGAAAATACGATCAACTATCTTTCAAACAATGTTGAAAAAAGCTATAACAAAATCTTAAACGATTTGGTAAATAAAAAAGGAGAACAAAACATAAAATGGCTCATAGATATTATTAACCGACTTAAATCACCTGAAGATGTCGAAGAGCTTCTTAAACTCCAGAAAAACAAAATTGAAATGGGTGGGGGCTTCTTTGGAATTATCTCTGAACCTATAAAAGATGAAAATGAAATCCCTGTGCCGAATTCTTTAGAGTCCTTTATTGATTTGATATTTTACTTGAGCAACATTAGAGAATCTCAATTAAATGAAGTTGAAAACACAGGATATCCACTATATTTTAATAATGAGACATATAAGCAGAGAAATGAAACTTCAACCGGAAGAGTAAAAGTAACTCTTGATTTATCTGCCATAAAACAGTTAATAGATTATTTTTCCTGTGATAAACCAGTAATTGAAGAAGCTGAGAGAATTGCAAACTCAGAGATTTTCACTGAAATGATAAAGCACAGGAATTCGCTGGGGTATCTACCAGGACCAGAAATGAAAACAGAATACCTGTCATATTTTATATATTTGGGAGCAAAAAAAGACCCAGTTAGTATTATATGGAAATGGTTGAATCCCTGGAACTGTTTTAATTTTGCAGATATTTTTATGAATTTTGAGAAATTTCAGAAACTTATAAAAGATTTAGAAAACAACAAAAGCAACTTTGAAGCTCTCATATCATCTAAACTGGAACCTTATGTGCCTGACGGTTTTGTTTTCAAAGAACGTTTTGTGTTCGCTGTAGAATGGGCAATAAGAGGCTGGGCAACCTCGAAATTTGGCGGGATAAACATTGAACACGTTAAAGACAACTATGAGTTTTTGGTAGATACTATCGTCCACGAAACCTATCATAGAATTCAGGCTATGCTCTATCCTGGTAATACAGAGAAAGACTTCAATATGCTTGATAAATCATTTGATAATGAGAAGCTGGACGCTGTTTATAAAGCTATGACATATGTTTTCCTTGAGGGAACAGCAACATATGTCCAATATGGGTCAGCTTTTTCAATTGAAAGTGAAAAAATTAACGAAGCAGTGAATTTATTTCAACGAATAATCGAGTTTGAAAATGAAGAAATAGAAAAGAATAAATTAGAAGAAATACTTAATATCGGTTTGAAATCAAATGGCCCTTTTTATACATTAGGACAGTATATGGCTAAAATAATAGATGAAACGTATGGAAATGAGAAACTGGCTGCCTGTCTGAAAAAAGGCAGCCCTAAGTTTTTCGATCTATTTATTAGACTAGATAATAAGAATATTTTTCCTAAAGATTTAAAGGATACCTTTAAAAAAATCACTTTGCCCTAAGTATTAGTATACAATCATATACTTCCTGTAAATTAAGGGTGTTTGAATGCCCAATCGTTCTGTAAAAGTGTAAGAAGTTGTCGGAGCATTATTACCTTTTATTTTCATAAAACATTTATCGAAAAGTGCTGGTAATGTGTCTATACTATACATTGAAGCATAGGCTGTAACTTCATCCCAGTGAGCAGATGATGTGAAGTATTCTATGTTTTTCAGAAAATCACTAGTCCATTCCACATAAACATCAGAAGTATCATAATCTGTCATGCCATCTCCATAATCAACGTCCGCATATGCACTTAGAGCAGCTGTGGTGGTTGTAATTCCAAGAATCAAGTTATCACAGCTTGTAAGAGATAATGGATATTGAATCCAGCTTCCAGCATGACAGGATTCAATAATAATATTGAATTGAACGTTGGAATACTCATTCATAAGATTTATTAGTGTATTAGGATTCATACTATACCCGCCTATGTTCATACTGTCAGTACCACCATGAGCGATTATGTATAGAGTTAGTCTATTTACTTTCATTTCAAGTATCAGATATTCTATGGCATCTACAATATCTGATGAATAATTATCCGGGTAATCAACCTTAACCACTCGATTTTCACTAATTAAATCGACCATTGCGTCATAAACCATATCGTGAATCTGAGAAGCCTCGTAATAGAGATTTTGTGAAGGTGTTAAACCATTGACAACAACTGCTCCATGAATCTTAAGTAATCTAGCGATAATATCATAATTTATTACGGGAATGACTGGCTTTATTATTTTGTAATTATTCCAGAACACAGCTTCATAATATTTTGGATCGGTTGGTGATTTAATGATTTCAGGGACTCCGCCATTAAGCATAGGCCAGCCCTGTGTTTCTTTATCGTAAAGAGTTTCGCCATTTTCATCCATAACGACAATTCTTCCTGGATGATTGTAAAATGCACCAGGTGCTAAGTCCAGATAAAATAAAAATCCTGATTTATTTATAGTTGGAGCTACTGCTTCTACTTTATATTGTTGATCAGGGCTTGGAACGTAGTCATAAACTCTATCTCCAGATTTTACCTCACCCAGATATAGAGCTACAGCAGGTTCTTCAGGTTCACTTTCTTCGAAAACATGTGTTAAAAATTGTTGTTTGGCAATTTCTAGTTTTACAAATTCTATTGTTCCGGGACAACCAGACAGCAGCATTAATAGAAAAGCTACAGAAGCAATTAGAAGTAAGAAATTCCTTCCTTTCATTTTTATCACCCCTCTTTCTGATAGGGAGATTTTATCCCTGAAATATCATTTACATGATTATTTATTAGGGTAGTTTTCATTACAAATTCATAAAAATTACGGAAATAAGTTGGAAAGTGGGAAAAATTTATGTGAAAAAATTAAAGTCATATATATGAATAAATATGGTAAAAAAATTGAATCAGAATAATAATAAATACGAAATTTCTTAATTATTCATAGAAATAAAGTAAAAAATGAAACAAAGGTTTTAAAGATAAAGATCTCATAAAAGTTTTACTTGTTAGTTGATAAAGGTATAATATCACTGTAAGAAAAGCGGTGAGGTTTGATGATTGTTACAAGAGTAAACAACAGAAAGAAAATGAAGAAGTTTATCAATCTTCCTTATCAAATTTATGAAGATGATCCCTCATGGATTTCACCCTATATGTTCGATGAAAAAGAGATACTAAAAAAAGGTTCATCAGTTATGAAAAAAGATCGAGAATTTTTTTTAGTGCTTGATGGACCTCAACCGGTTGCAAGACTTGGCGTTTATACTAATAAAACTTCAACTAAAGCTATACCCTGTGGTTATTTCACATTATTCGAAAGTTATAATGATGAACTAGCCATTAGTATGCTTTTTGAAATGGCTGATAGCTGGTTTATGATGAGAAAGATCGAAAGTTATTCAGGTCCTGAATCTCCGACAAACGGTCAAGACTACAAAGGATTTCTTATAAGTAACTTTGATGATTATCCCTCCGTGAATACAACCTATAACCCACCTTATTATAAAGAACTAGTAAAATTAAAGAGTCTTGAGAAAATTAGTAGTCTTGCCTGTTTTCATTATAACCTTAAAGATGACCTTCCTGAGCAAATGGAAGATCTGGTGGAATGCTCTAAAAAACGTTTTGGATATAGAATCAAAACCCCAAATTTAAATAATATTGAAGATTTTTCTAAAGAAATCTTTTTTGTTATTGAAAATTCTTTGCATGAAACAAATGAAGGAACAAGGGAACTTACCTACGAAAATATTAAAAATTACTTTCTGGAATTGAGGAGGTACCTTGACGATAAACTCTTTGCTATTGCTTACTATGAAGATCAACCAATAGGTTTCTCCGCTGCAATTCCTAACTATAATGATATCTTCGCTAGTTTCAAAACCAGAATACCTTTGCCTAAGCGATTAAAAATATTTACCTTTAAGAAGAAAATCAGAAGTTTTCGGATATTTAATGTTGCGGTAGTAAAGGAATTTCAAAAGAAGGGCGTTTCGCATGCGTTGCATCTTCATATAATAAAAAACGCCATAAATAAAGGCTACAAAGAATTTGAAGGTGGACCTATTAACTACGATAATACTAGAAGTTTTCAAGAGGCTAGCAATGTAGGAGGAAATCCATATAAAGAATATGCTTTATATAGAAGAGAAATCCATTGAACGATTTTAATAATGATATGTACAGGGTTTATTAAAGTATTGGTCGTGTTTAGGCTGATTAAGAATCAATTAAAGCCTTTTTGAATGGAAGATTTGTGTAAAGGAAGGAAAAATATTGGTTTAGAAGACAGAGGATTAACCTTTGCAGATGGACTTTTTGAGGTTCTTAGTATAATAAATGGTACCCCTTGTTTTTCGATGACCATATTAATAGAATGAAAAAAGTGCTGAATATTTCCAAAATTCCTTCCTTTATGAATCTAAATACATAAGAAATATTGTAAGTGAACTTATTGTGATTAACGAAATTCACGATGGAGAACTGTACATTGAATTGATAAGATGAACAGACTTATTAAGAGAACACAGTTATCAGAGTAATTATGATCCGACATTTTATATCCTTACTTCACCACTGAGAAAAATTAATTCTGAAAACGGGGAAAACAGGTGCCGCTGTTTTTACTTATCCTGATTTAAGACATAAACTTTATGAACACAAAAAGATTAATTTGCTGCCAAATGTTCTTGCAAAGAACTACGTTTATAGTAAGGTATGAGGCTCTTATGTTTAGAAAAGATAAAAAAGGAAAATACATAATTGAAGGTAGAAGTTCCAATTACTTAATAGTTAAAAACGTCTCTGTATTTACACCGGAAATAGATAACATACTTCCAGGAATCACAAGAGAAAAAGTCATCGGTCTGGTAAAAAACCGGGATACTCTTTAACAGAAAAAAGAGTATATTTGGATGAAATTTTTGATGCAGATGAAGTATTTTTAGTTAGTACTGTTTCGAAAATAATGCCAGTAAAATCCGTTGATTATGAACACTTTTATTCTTCTAAAAAAAGTGGCAAGCAAATTAATGCGTGAATTTGAAAATACATATATTGATTAAATTGAACTATTGATTAAGTATAATTCTCATTTTAATAAAATATATTCTTTTGTAATCAATTAGAATTGCAAATAACTCTCCAACGCAAACTAATCTGGAGACTTTATTGTTTATCCTTGTTTTAGGAACACAACTAAATAATTAGAAGGTGATATCATGAAAAAATTGGTATTTATTGTATTTTTACTGGTAATTGCTTTTTCGTCATGTAATATGCTTACCAATGAGCCACCAAATACTCCAGGTTCACCCAATCCACCGGATAATGCTACAGGGGTAAATCTGGCAATTACTTTAACCTGGGATTGCACTGACCCTAATGGAGATCCTCTTACTTACGACGTTTATTTTGGTACCAATCCTAATCCAACAACTAAGATTGGAAACGGACAGTCTTCAGCTTCAAAAATTGTTGGTGGTCTGGAATATTATACTGATTATTACTGGAAAATTGTCGCTAAAGATGGTCGTGGTGAAGAAACCTCCAGTCCTGTATGGCATTTCAGAACTAAACCATATGTAGTGATTGATGAGGATTTTGAATCTTATGCTACTGGAACACCAAACTTACCATGGGCTAATTACGTTAAT
>JAWODV010000023.1:0-14494 GCA_046483075.1 Kosmotogaceae bacterium
ATTATTAATTCTGAAAAATTATCAAACTTGTAAGCTTCATAAAGCTGACCCTGATAGTTATAGGGGTAATAGTATATTTTGATTTTCAAGTATTCGGGATCATCTGATGGTTTTGTTAACTCATTAGATAGTATCTGTGTTAAAAAGTTAGCATTAAGTTTAAGCTGTTTTGCCATGTATTCCTCTAATACGTTCATATAAAAATACGGCAAAGCATTTGGGATAATGTCATCATAATTGTCGATTTTTTTGTTTTTTTCCTCCAAATACTTTGAGTATGATTCAAATAAAAGTGGCGATGCTAATAGAGTTATATCCATAATTGCATCCATAGCTAAATCAAGTGTTTCCTTATGGTCATTAGTTTCAGTCCCTTTATATTCCTGAGTTATTGTTAGAATATCGTTCATGTCAAGTACAATTTGCCGGCGTTTAAAAGTCCTACTATAAAACCCGTAAAATTTCTCCCCATCCATGGAATGGTAGCAACAGAAACCATTATAGACGATTTGTCAAGTTCAAAATGATTTGACTGCAGCCAAATCCAGGCTGAGGGGAATGACTTCCCCCAGTCTTTTTCGATATAACCTTTACCTCCATCAAAATCTATCAATTCGGAATTTAGTTCTATTTGTCCTTCTAAATCGTGATCCATACTTATCACACCGTGATAGCATTCCATAAAGGGAATATATGAATACCAGCCCATGGCTCCCGGAGAAAAAACAGAAACAGGCCATGGATGCTTATTTTCAAAGTTAACCTCTCCCTTCAATGACAAAGAAGGATTATCGATGTGAATGTTTACATGATCGCCATCAAAAAGATTCCCGTCAATAGTAACTTTGAATTTGTCCTTATCTGCTTTGAAATCATCAATGGAAAACCGCACGTATTCAGTTTTATTATTACTATCTATGAACTGGATGAAAGAATGCGAAGAGTTCATCGAATCACCAATAGAAACACCTGGAATCAGCGCAATAGTCCTTCTTTTATCTTTTGTAGCTAATTTGTAATACCAACCTTCAAAAAAATTGCTCTGTTTTTTAAAGCCATGATATACCTCGGGTTTGAAAATTGCCAAAATATTCACATCCCTTTCTAGAGGGGTTGAAATGATTTTAAGAGTATAAAACAGTATTCCACTTCAATAAAAGTATTACTATCTGTTTAGTGCAAGTATACTGTATATATCTCAATTTTTCCCGTGAACAAGATGATATAATCAGTCTAAAATTGAGAGCTTCTTGGGCATTATGTTTGACTCATTTTAGGAAGGCTCTGAATATGGCATCAAATAGAAAACAAATCAAAATCATAAAATGGATAGCAAGAATAATGGCTATAGCTATTATAGCTTTTGATATTCCTTTTTACTTTGGATAAGGTAATCCACTACACTTTATTAATCCTGAATATACACCCTATGACAATATTTGTTTGACAGTATTTCCATTGATGTTCATAGGTCTCGCACTTGGATGGAAATATGAAAAACTTGGAGGTTACTTTGTCACTATTCCAATAGCAGCAGGCATAACTTTCAGTCTGATAACAATAAAAGGATTCGGAATCCACATGGCTGTATCTCTCATAGCGGGCATTAGAACCTAAGACTTTAAAAACATTGTACGTGGTCCGTGGTATGTTGTGCGCAATGTACAATATGTTTTTCGTCTAATTGGTTCACATGTTTTTCTCGTACTCTCGCCATCTCGGATTCTCGTCAATTCGGTTCTTCTCGGACTCTCGTCTCCTCGCACTTCATTCTCCTCTTTCAGAGGAGTGGCGCGCAGCGACGAGGTGTGTGCACCTTCTCGAATTCTCGTCATCTCGGTTCTTCTCGGACTCTCGTTATTTTATTCTCCTCTTTCAGAGGAGGGAACCGCGTTAGCGGTGAGGTGTGTGCATTTGGTTTTTTTACTTTCTGTTTTTTTAGTGTACAGAAATGTTAGTTACCTTCGAATTAACATCTTGATTTGCTTGTCATTTTATTGCGTAAGGTATAAAATAATTATACTATATGCTTAAAAATGACAAAAAAGAGGGTAATAAAATGTTGCTTGACTCCTTTTTTGAAGAATATCCAGTTTTTTCAACAAAAGAACTTAAAAACTATCTTATAAAGATAAAGGCTGAAAATGTTGAAGATTACAGAATTCTACTAAACTATCATATTAAAAAAGGTAGGATACTCAAAATATGCCGTGGCCTCTACGCAGTAGTCCCTTTAAATATACCCTCAAGTAGTTACATGCCAGATTCTTTTTTGATAGCAGGAAAACGAACTGAAGATTCCATATTGGGCTATCACACAGCTCAAGAATATTACGGAAATGCTTACGCTCAATTTAACACACGTATTATACTTACTTCAAAAAACATCAGACTTATTAAATTCAGAGGTGTTAAATATAAACCAATCAAACCACCTAAAGCTCTTGTAAGAAAATCCAAAGAAAGATTTTTGGCGAATAACATTGATATAAGAGGTCAAATAATTAGAATAACCAGCAGAGAGAGGACCTTTGCTGATATGTTGGACAAAATAAATCTGTGTGGAGGAGTTGAAGAAGTTTGGCGCTCTTTGCAAATGACTGAATATATTAACACTAATGATCTCTTTTCATATCTAGAAAAGCTTGAAAATTCTGTTACAGCTGCCAAGGTAGGATTTTTCCTGGAAAGAAATATCGAGATAACAAGAAACAACGAGGATTTTCTGAGAGAACTGGAAAAGTTAAAGCCATCATCAATATGTTATTTTAACCGATCTAGAAACCAGCACACAAAGGTTTCAAAAAGGTGGAATCTTGCAATCCCTGAATACGTATGGAATGAAGAGTGGGAAGAAATATGAGATTGTCAATAGAGAGTCTTAATAAATATTCAAAAAGTACAGGCTTTAGACCAGAAATCCTTGAAAAAGTATCGATTTTACTTTCCTGGCTTGATAAGGCAACAAAAAACTCAAAATCGGAATATCAATGGATACTCAAAGGAGGAACAGCAATAAATCTTTTCTTTTTTGATTTACCCAGATTATCTGTCGATATAGATATCAATTTTCTTGGATGTATTGATAGAACAGAGCTTAATTTAAAAAGAGAAGATTTCGAAAATAATGTTGAGAATATTTGTCTTGAAGAAAAGCTTTCAATAAGAAACAAAAGATCCTCTGAAGCCGCAACTTCATATTCTTTAAGATATGACAGTGTCATGGGTGCAGGAGGAAATTTAAAGGTTGATATTAGTTATATGTTCAGACTCCCATTGTACGAAAATGAATTACTTAAAGCAAAAAGTGTGTTTTTTCAATCAATGAAATCAGTTCCAGTAATGAATAGAAATGAAGTTTTTGCATCAAAACTGACTGCTGCATTTTCAAGAAATGCTGCAAGAGACCTATTTGACATAAGCCAATTCGTAAAAAATATTGAATCTTTTGATTTAGATAAAATTAGATTGGGATTCATAGTTTTTGGCGCAATGAACAGAAAAAATTGGCTTGAAATAAATGAAGAAACTATAAAAATCAATGTACAGGAAATAGAACACCAATTAATTCCCTTATTGAAGAAAAATCTATCTGAAACTGAGAAAGAAATGCTTCACAAAGACATTGAAACATCTATCAAGAGAGCAAAGAACATTCTTCTACCTTTTGCAGATAATGAAAGCAAATTTTTAAGAGAGTTAAATGTAAATGGTGAGATCAAACCTGAGCTTCTTACCACCAGTGATGATTTGATCAAAAAAATAAAAAACCATCCTCAACTAAAATGGAAAGCATTAAATGTGAAAAAACACTTTGGTAAATCATGAAATTACCAAGGTCTAATATGTTTACAGTCAACAGTTCACGGTCAACGGTTCACTTTTTCTAGTGTTTGTGGTATTTATCTCGGACTCTCGTCTCCTCGCACTTCATTCTCCTCTTTCAGAGGAGTGGCGCGCAGCGACGAGGTGTGTGCACTTTCTCGAATTCTCGTCATCTCGGTTCTTCTCGGACTCTCGTTATTTTATTCTCCTCTTTCAGAGGAGGGAACCGCGTTAGCGGTGAGGTGTGTGTTTTTTATTTTCTTTATTTTCTACTAAACCCTAGACTCCAGGTCCTAGACCGCTTCTAAGAATCTACCGACGAAGTCGCAAATCCGTGTGTTCCACAACACGCATATCCTGCTGTCCCTCAAGCAGCATATCCGATTGCTTCCCAAATCGCAAATCAGTTATGGTTTTCGTTCCAATCGGTTCACGGTTCACGTGTTTTTCTCATACTCTCGGTTTCTCGCCATCTCGGTCCTTCTCGCATCTCCTTCTCGTTATTTCGCTTCTGATGCTTTATCCGCAGCTAATTTCCCGGTCAATATGCACATGGGCACACCTGAAGGACTGTATGTCCACTGACCTGCCTGAAGAACGTTTGGAATAAAAGTCTTAACAGAATCATTTACCTTTAGCATGCTTGAAGTCACCGGGATTGGATCTTCAAACGACCAGCCAACTATTGAACCCTCGGAACTTCCCACTATTGATTCAATGGAGAGAGGCGTGGCAGAAAATTTGAAAATAATCTTATTTTCCAACATGGGAAAAACTGACCTGGAAAGAACTTCAATCATTTTATTTTCAACATTTTCTTTAAATTCAGCATACCAACCTGCTTCTTTTATCTTTTTAACCAATTCATAACCAAAAAGAATGCTCACAATCAAACCTGTTTTACCTTCAGGAGCTGCTCTGGGATCCTTTAACACAGGAATGGATATCTCATAAGTATTAAGCTCACAATATTTATCAAGCCATTCAAGGATTTTCTCTTTGCTTGTTTCCGAGAAGTGCTGAACTATATTTTTCAACTCTGAGCGGTTAGTTTCTCCAAGACCCTTTTTTGATGGAGTATAGAAAAAATGCCCTCTGGTAATAGTTTCAAAGTTTTCAGGTGGTTCATCCACAGCTATAAATAAACTGAATACTGAATCAGTACCATGTTTTTCAGATAATTCATTTCTAAAGCTTTCTATCTTTTCTGCGATTTCCTGTGGTAAATTTTCAGTAGTCGTAATGCTGTAAAGTTTCTTCAAATCAGCAGCCCAGATAAGATCATTATACTTATATGAGTTTCCTTCTTTATCCATTAACGTATTACTTGCTGAAAGCACCTTTTCAATTTCTGTTCCGGTCTTGACCTTTCCTCCGAATTCCTGTATCTTTTTTTGGACTGCCTCTGCAAGCTTGCCCACTCCACCTCTAGGATAAAAATAATCCTGATACAAATAAAAATAACTCATTGCAAAAAATGCTGGTGTGCTTTTAAAAAAATGCTGGCTAATTATGTCATTTAAAGAATTGTTTTTTACCATTTTCCCAAGCAGCTCTTCAACAGGCATTTTCATCTTATTAATCCTTCTAAGGGTTAAGAGAAACTTGAAAAGCCATGGCAGGTAGACCTTTACAAAATAAACCTTATCTTTTAGGAAATTCATGAAAAGTGGATTATCCACACCATATAATACTTCCATATCCTTCGTGATCTTCTTTATAACTGAAATAACGTTCTCTATCTCATTTTCGCTATCGGGATAAAATTTTCTTAAAAGGGCAGCGTAATCACTGAGGCTTTCCTCTGAATTTATGTGGATAATTTCGTTTTCAATACCTAATGAAACGGGGCTTTTGACTGTTTCGAGTTCTATTTCTAGTTCCTTCAACATAGGTAAAATAATTCCAGCGCTTTCAAGAGCTCTCACTCCTCCATCGAAAAGAAAGCCATCTTTAGTAAAAGAGTTCACCAGGCCACCACATTTATCGTTCTTTTCAAATAAGATCACATTGGAACCGGCTCTTGCTAGATAAGCTGCGCTGGTTAATCCAGATATCCCTCCGCCAACAACGATTGCATCATAATTTTCCATGGTTGAGTCCTCCCATCTGTATGCTTTTAGACCATAGTTTTTTGGCAACCTCCATATCAAGAGCAGGTGGCGCCGGTTCTTCTAATGTTGTCAAATTGAAGAACTTTCCACTTATTCCTTCCACTTTTTTAGATGCACCAAGATAATAGAGCGATTCTGCAGAAATTTCTGGAGATCGTGCTCGTTTATCTATGAAGGTCCTTTTATACCAGTTATAAAACGCTCCATTTTCTTTACCGGTTCCTGCTTTTACGTTTCCCGGATGCATGGCGTTTATAGTCACATTGCTGTTTCTGAAAACTTCATCAAAAATCATAACGCTGAGAAGTTGCGCGGTTTTTGCAGAACCATATGCACGAAGCCCCGTGTATCTTTTCTTTTTAAAATTCAAATCATTTAATTTTATTCCCCAGGCAGCAAAACGGTGTCCTTCAGAATTAACCAGTATAATCCTTGCAGCTTTCTGAGCTTTAAGCTTATCCTTTACAATATAGTTAATAATGAAAGAGGATAAATAATTGACAAAGAAAGTCATTTCAAATCCGTCTTTAGTAAATGTCTTATGGGTTAAATAAACCCCTGCATTATGAATCAGAACATCTATATTATCTCTTATTCTGGAAAGTTCCTTTCCAGCTCTTAACGTGTCTTCAAGGAGACTAAAATCTGCAATAATATAATCACATTCGGCCCCATAATCCCTTTTTAACTCTTCACAGAGCTTTTCAGATTTCTCTTTGTTTCTGTTTATGGATAAAATTCTCGCCCCATGGCTTGCGTATTTTCTGCAGGTATAGTACCCAATCCCTGATGTACCACCTGTTATAACCATAAGCTTCCCCCGAAAATCATCCGTGCAAATTTCTGGGTCACCTTTGTTGTTTCTCATCATAGCTGCGATATTTGACCACTTATATTGTTTCCAGTATTTGATTATTCCTGGTCTTTCTTTCCCCATACCCGCCACCTATCCAAATTTCTTTCTCATAAATCTTCTGTACATCTTCCTAAAAACGGGAATATTGTCGAAAATATCTCCCCAGAGGTCGTAGTAATCTCTTTGCTCTATGATCTTGCCCTCGTCACTCAAGGTCAAGCGGCTGGCACCATACAAAACTGAACGCTTTGTCTTCTTAAAAATGATCGTCATTTCCCATTCAACAAAGATGATATCCTGATCCTTTATCGTTCTTAAAACCTTCATCTTCAACTCTTTTGATCTTTTTGCCAATCTCTGGGTCATCTCTTTAAACTCTTCTATTCCTCTTATCTCCTGAATAGAGTCTCTGAAAAGAATATTTTCATCATAATAAGGAAGAATGTGGGACCAATCGGGTTTCCCTTCTGTGTTGTATGTTTTCGACCAGAGTTCCCTTATTTGATCTGCACTCTCTATTACAAATTCATCCATAATTATTTCTCCTTGCAAAGTACGGTTTGGAATTACAGCACAAAAAACTAAATCTTAGAATTTAATAATCATATAGAACAATGACATTCAAAAAGATTTAAAATCATTACATATTAGAATGATTATATAATAGTTTTTAACTAAAAACGAGGCTAAATTAAGACCAATCACGTTGATTACTCAGGACCATAAAGAATTGACCCCCCTATAAATCCTAAAAAGCAAGAAACAGCAGAAGATTCAAAAAAAACAAAGAAATACAAAGAGCTTTGTTAGGAAACTTTTTCCAAATACAGATCCCACCCTCTAAACTCTATGTTTTCATTCAATATGCTCATATAAGTAATTTTTCAAGTTTAAATCCTTCTTCGATTCTCTCAATGAAAAACACAATAACCTGAAGACTTATGGAGAATGAAGCTTGTGATATACTCTAGAAGTTAACGATTATTCTAGCAGTTCTGCTTTTGCGGAACATACTGAAAATCATACTTACTTATTGAACATCTCAAACACAACCTTAAACCAAGTTGATTCCAACAATATTTATGACCTTCGAAAAAATTGTAGCCTAAAGTGTTCCGCAATTTGAATAAAGATTTAGAGGCTACCTATTTTCATGTTATAGGGACTAGTTTTTATCGATATGTGTAAAAGGAGGTTGGTATTTTTATGAGGTTTCTTATTTGTTTTCTTTCTGTAGTAATTATGGCTTCTATCTCCCTTTCAATGGGTCCTATAGATTCAGAAACATCGACAATGGGTTTTGGAAATAGCACCTTTCAAATCGGGACGATAATTGATTCAGTAATGGGAAATAAAGATTCTGATAATTTAAGAATCTTTGAAACCGCAGATCTTGTTATAGCAGACGAGATATCTACGAAAGCCAACGCAAAATCTGTATTCCCTTTCATTGGAAATGATATTTTTTGTTTTGCTGCCAAAACTGCACATAGTGAAACACATGGGAATACTTACTATATCTCTCCATCAGGTGATGATAGAGCTAGTGGAAATCTGGAATCACCATGGAAGACTCCCTATATTTCTGTTCAAAGGCTACAACCTGGGGATACTCTTATTTTTCTTGATGGGGATTATATAATCCCTGATTTTGATGAGATTATGATTATACCTGGTGGAAAAGAGAACGCCTGGATTACTCTGAAAGGGGAGAAAGGGAAGAAACCCTCCATAAAAGGCAGCAACGATCTCTATTCTTCTATTATTCTTTCAGATGTTGGATATATACTCATTGAAAACCTTGAGATCACTTCGAAAGAAGGAGCCCCCTTCAGAGACGCAATCAATGCAATTGACGATCCTGTTAATCATATTGTTCTCAAGGATCTTTATATACATCACGTAGACGAATTCGGAATTAACATCAAAGATGTAGACAATATGGAGATAATTAACTGCAAAATCGAATACTGCGGTTTTGGAAGCATTGGAGGTCCAGAAGCTGAAATTGGAGGATGGAGAAATGTACTTATTGATGGCTGTGATCTTTCATTCAGTGGACACTACTACCAGGGAAAGTTAGACAACCCAGAAAATCCTTACGGTCGACCAGATGGTTTCGGGATAGAGCCTTCAGAAGGTCCCATAGAAATCCGTTATACAAAAGTAGAACATAATCTTGGTGATGGACTGGATTCAAAGGCTGACAATACCTATATTCACCATTGTATTGTGTCAAATAACTACGGTGATGGTGTGAAGCTATGGGGAGCCAATAGTAAAGTTGAAAATACGCTAATTTGTGGTACTGGTGATGGTGATACTGATTCGCCCTGGTGCCCTGTGGTTATTTCCTACTGGGGAGAACCTGGTGTAACTTTTGAACTGATTAATATAACAGTTGTAGACACGCCCCTTAGACCGAGTTACTCCATGACCGTACAATACGATTCTGAGGTGAGTATAGAGCTAATAATGAAAAACTGCATCTTTGCCAACTCTTATGGCGCTATTTGGGTAAGAGAGAATGCATCTCTGGTGGTTGAATATAACCATTTCTTCCGCCCAGATGACGAGGTGCAGTTCATAGCTCATGGTAAAGAGTATACTTCCGCTCAAATTTTATCCGGAAAACTGGGTCCTGAAAATACCTTTGGAAATCCTCTTTTCGTTGACCCACAATGGGGATCGGATAACTTTGACTATCATCTTAGAGAAGGTAGCCCGGCTATTGATTCAGGAACTTCTATCGGAGCTCCATCAGATGATTTGGAAGGTGTAGAACGTCCACAACAAAAGGCTGTTGATAAAGGTTGCTACGAATTTCGATAGGTTTAAATGACATTTTTTGTGGCATTTATAGCTAAACCATTGTGGTGTTAAGACTCGAGTATGGTCAGTTTTTTTAGTGTTAAACCTCTGAAGATTTGCTCTTCTAATTGTTTGAGTATTTATTATTGAATAGCCTTGTAAAATTCAAAAAAATTTATTATTCTTACTTAGATCTTGAACATAGCATTTTGCGAATCTCTCCATCATTTTAATAAATTAATTTAAAAAAAGTCAGAGAATGATCTTGGCTTACAAGAACAAGTCTTTGCTAATTAGGCTTTGGACCAAATATACATTTTTTAAATAAAAGGTACATGCTAAAGAAATTATTGATGTATTCATTTAATTTTCTTCTGATTTCTAACCTTGCCTTTGGTTGCTATCAAATTTCGTGTTTTAAGCTCTTCACTTTAAAAGCTTCTTTGAGTGATTTGATTTCAAGCGATTCTCTTCGACTGGTTACTATATTCAAATTGATTCACGTGTTTTTTACTCTCGGAATCTTGTCTTCCCGGTCCTTCTCAATTCTCGTTTTCAAAAGGGTTTTCATCCGATCTCGAGTCTCGGATCTCAATATATATTACCGTTTTGTCGAAAAGTAGGGATATAATCCAAGTATAGGAGGCGATTATATGAAAAAGTTAATACTTTCTACCCTTGTGATTTTACTGTCAGTGATAAGTCTTTCCTCATACAGAATTCTTAATACACCGGGAACTTCGGCACTTCACAATACACCTTCAGATCAACACTATGAATACTATTTCAAAGATCTAGGTGATTCTATTCTTTATATTTACGATACCTGGGATGGAGATGGTAATTTCGCGCTACTCAGATATGGTAAAAATGGTGAAATAATCACACCCTATAAAATACATAGAAGTCCCGCTTCTTCTGAAGAATTATACGATATTGAAATAGGTCAGGAGTATTTTCTTGAACTAAAAGAAGCAAGAAATGGATTGTTTAATTTAGTTAAGTATTCACTCGATGGCGTTCCTATGGGAGAGTATATTTTTGAAAATGAAGATGCTTTTGCCTATAAATCAGATTATTCACCTTTCCGAAAAATCGACATCGATGAAGCGAACATTGTATTGAGTGATGGAGACATCCTTGTTGATTTTGTTTCTGTAAACTCTATGGGAAGAGGCGAATACGAGCTTGCAATATTCAGATACGTAATTAACTCGGAAATGGAGCTTCTAAGCAGGAAACTTCTGGGATACGATAATTTCGATTACAAACCTAGAGTAATAACCTTCGGATCCGAAATGAGTAATTTTTTCTTCTGGGAATATGACAACGGTTCAAGACAGGTAACCCTTTATTCGAGTGACAGAGAGCTGGGATTTAAAGAACAGTTCAGTTTCAATTACAACACGAATTTCAGCACAAAGAGAAGCTTATTCCAGTTCAAAAAAAAGGACGATTATTCACTTATAGTTTATCCCACTATATACACACATCTGGAAGATACTTTCTTCATTCCCTCAATACTCCTAATAAAAGACAATGAAATAGAAAAAACTTTGACCTTTTCCGATGACATAGACACAACACTTGCAGGATATGAAGACATTGATCTTAACAGAATGAATGATCGATTTTGGGGAAGGCTTTTTATTTCTGAAACAGAAAATGAGATATTGCTAACATCAAATCTTGTAAATGAGTTCTATATTATAAATATAAACTACGATGACAGCTGGAATAGTGAATCAACAACTTTCACACAACTAACAGACTTCTTCTCTCAGGATGTTTTAGATACCGACATACTAAATGTTTATAAGGATTGTCCCTTTATTTTGTTTAATGACAATCAGGGGTTGGACGCATACCTGTTTTTTGGAAGTGATGGATACTATTATGATCACCATTCAAGTTTTCTGTATTTCTCAAGAGATATCGATTGGTCGCAACCCGACGCGTCAATCTACGATCTGGACCTTTCAACCTATAATCCAGTAGAAGTGCCATATAACGGCAGCACACCAAAAATTGATTTTACAGGCAAAATCACTAATTTTGGTCAGGCAACGATAACCGGTCTCACTCTCACAAATGAAAATCCACAGCTTTCATCCATTTCTCTGAGTGATCTTGAACAAAACACTCTTTCACCGGGAGAAACAGTTGAATTTTCTGGATCCTTCTTTCCGGAAAGCATCTGGGCAAAAGACAGCAAAGTAAGATTCTACATAAATGCAACAAATGATAGTTTCAATTTAAACAACGAAACCTCTGTAGTCTTCGCTATAAAAGAAATCCCTGAATCGATGTTTGTTTATATACCTTTATACGATTACAGCTGGGAAGAGTACTCTTCACTCATGAAACCCTATCCTATACTGGAAAACGATATAACTATTCTCGGAGATGACTATATTGACAAAACAAAGGCTGGTTTCTTTCTTAGCGAAGGAAATTACAGTTTCCTTATACATCCTAAGAATTATGATTCGACAACTGTCAGCTTCAACATAATAAGAAAGGAAGACGACCCCTATACACTCTACGAAGAAGGAATGGCAAAATCCTATTACGTTAAATCATGTGGAGATATAAGCTTCCACATTGCCACTGCAGAGGGAACACCAATCAAAAACGCAGAAATTGATATTTCATCGGTGGCTGACGGGAGAACAAATAGTGAAGGAAACAAAACATTTGAAGATGTTAAGAGCGGCGAACAACTAATAACAGTTAATGCGCGGCATTTCAAAACCTCGTATATTGAGGTGGACATACCGTATAACGGAGAAATAACGAAGAATATCATCTTAGAACCCGTACCAAAGGGAATAGCGACTATACATATAGAAACAGATTCGTGGCCTGTGAGTCTTCAAATTTATGATGACGATGTTTATTACTACTCAGAAGAAGTAAACAATCCCGTAGTTAACGTTGAACTGTTCGATGGTTCGTACCATGTAAGGGCATTAAAAGGTGAAGAGGAAACCACAAAGTCGTTAAGGATATATGGTGGCGAAAACACAAATGTGACTGTTGATGTTAAAGAGACAGTGCCTTACAGTGAACGATCAAAAAGGCTGAGATCAAAATCCAGTTTAATAATTCCTGCAGCTCTGCATGGCTACACTCCACCCCCGGGAGAACAGTTCGATGTATCTATCATGATCGGATTGTTTGAACTGGAAGTAGAGCTGTATGGAAAAGAAAACGATGATAACCAGATTTCAGAAATAGACAGGATAGACGTTACTCTAAAATCTGGGCCTCAATTTGTCGATTCCGTTTCTGCTATGTGGACCCCGGTGAGTCTTGAAGATATTGGTGGCTTGTACTCACCTTCGGGGGTACCTGATTGGGTTGGCAGCCAGGGAGAACAAGTAGGTAAAGCCTTTGATGCCATTCCCTTTGTTAAAATGCCCGAAATCGAGTTAAAGGCTTCCTACGGTTCGGGTCTTACAAAGGTGGTCCTTAGAGCAATAAAAGTTGTTTCCGGCGACTCGGAATTCTATCAGTCATTGAATATCATTCAAAACGATAAAGATTTCTCAGTAGAAATACCAGTATCTGAACCAATACAGATTTCAGATGAAAAAATATACGTTTATTTCCAGTTCTATGTAGGTAAAGGACCCATGGATCTTGCTATCTGGCCTGATCCCATTCCTCTTTTTAACTTCATGTGGAATGGAATTTCAGCAAACGGTCTGGATGATTTTACTGTACTCTGGGATATTAATACAAATTACACACCATCAAGGAGCTCATTAAATCTCGGTTTTGTAAAAGCAAGCTGGAGCCTTGACCAGCCTGATTTCAATGTCGATTTCGGTTTAGATATCCCATGGCCAATATACGAATCAACTAAAGCAAACGAAACAAAGATGTATATACTGGGAAAAACAAATCTTGATTTCATCCAATCAGCTGGTTATCCATGGTGATAAAATCTACCTGATTCTTTTTGTATTCTTGTTATTTTATTCTCCCTTGGATAGGAATGTCACGAAGTGACGAGGTCCCAAATCCGCCTTTAAGGGCTAGGGACCGCTTGCAGTGGTGGGTGTGGGTTTTTGGTTTTATCCTACGAAATCGAATATCCGAGCTGAATTATAGCTCGCATATCCTGAGCTCTGCTCAGCATATCCGTTCGTTCAAGAACGCACTTCAATTGTTTTAAAACTCTCTCGGAATCTCGTCTTCCCGATCCTTCTCGATTCTCGTATCTCTCATTTTATGGTTCTCTCTCGGATTCTCGGTTCTCGGCTTCTCGTCTTATAAACAAACTGATCTCCGATCTCGAATCTCAAGTCTCGGATCTCGGTGTTTAATTCGGTTCACGGGAAACGGTCAACGGTTCACGTGTTTTTCTCGAACTCTCGGTTCTCGTTTCACATTTTTTAGTTCTTTGAACTCCCGTCCAACACACAACCTACTATCGTACGACGTTTTTTATTAATGATTTTCGTCGGATCTCGGTTCTCGGATCTCGTGTTTTAATTTCGATCCACCCTTGAGGGTGGCCAGCTGTACCTAGCTGGGGGTGTTATTCCAGGCTGATCTCTGACTCGAGTTTTTATTCTCTTTCCAACCTTTCTTAAATCCCCATCGCTTGCATTCTCCAATATCTGCAAACTTAGTGGGAAGATCGACAGTTTCACAAAGGAAAATGTATACCTCACACTTTAAAAATAATGCTGGCATATAGTTAGTAAGGAGATTACTCAAAAAAATCCTTGTTTAAAGTTTGCTGATTCAAAATAATGAGAAGTCTTGGCGATTTGCAAGAGTTTTTTATAAATAATATGCATAGGGGATATAATCTTTTTGAGGTGAAAACAATGAAAATAATCATTCTGTGTATTTTTTTAATTATGGCAGCTTC
>JAWODV010000024.1:0-19201 GCA_046483075.1 Kosmotogaceae bacterium
GTTACCTCTCTAAAATAAATATAAATTCATAATAAAACAACTTAATTGTCTTTATTATAATGTTTATGATTTCAAAAAACAAACGATTGTTTGATCTCTTGCGTTACGTTTTGTTTAAATTATGAATTATTATTCTTTACAATAAAATGAGGATTAACTGACATAAACATACTAAATCGCTTTGTTTATAAGCTTTAAAGCCATTAGAAGTTTTTTTGATTGTGAAGAATATTTATACTCAATTTTTACTAAAGACAGATTTTATAATAACTTTTTAGATGGCGAAATTTGGTCGAAATCATGTAGATGGAGCTTTGGAAGACTAAAAACAATCTAAAACAGTAACTCTGATAAATCATAAATTTATGATTCATTTATGGTCTATTGTAAAAAAAATTATTACATTACAAGCGGTAAAATCCGTTAAAATTAATCAATGAATTAAGAGGTAATTGTCATCAAATCACTGATAGATAAATCTGGTATTAAATACCTCATCAATTGTTTGATAGAATTTATTTTTATTTGGTCGGATAAGGAAGTAACATATTACTCATAAACCCACTAAATTTAGAAAATTATAATTTCAATTAAAAAAAGAGGGACAAAACTTTGCCCCTCTTTTTGGCACGCCCGGAGGGAATTGAACCCCCAACCTGCGGTTTTGGAGACCGCCGCTCTGCCTAGTTGAGCTACAGGCGTAAGCAAGATAATTATAAACTATGATAATGACCTTTTCAAGGCAAAAAGAACAAATATGTGAGAACAATTCCAATAAAAGCAAAATAAATTCCCAGTGCATTGTCAAGCCTTTCAAACAATCTTGGCAAAGGTTTAAAAGAGCTTCTAAACACAAAATAAGCCACTACACCGACTCCAATTACAATAAGTGATTCAATAAAATGCGGTAAATCAAAGCCAAGAATTCCATGTATCAAAATAATCGAGATCAAGAAAGTATATACAAATGTGATATTCCAGGATTGACTTTTTCTATTATTTTTCTTATAACCAAGAAAAATAAATTTTGAAAAACTCATCACAGTTCCCAGAGAAGCTGCAATTAGCAGAACATCTGCGAAGTAAGGAACTGTATCCAGAATAGCATTTTTTGTAACATAGCCTGAAGTAAAAGGAACCCCACTAATGGCAAATGCTCCTATAAGAAGAGGAATATACTCTCTTCGGAGTAATTTCCCTTTCCATTTTTTAATGTCCTGTGTTCCCAGCCTATCGTGTACATTTCCAACTACTAAAAATAATAGAGCTTTAAAAACTGCGTGACTGAAACCATGCCACGCCCCTGCAATATTACAGGCTGCCACAACAAAACCTACCTGGGAAAGCGTATGGTAAGCAAGTATACTTTTTGCCCTCCGGGCATTCATAGCAAAAATTACTGCTATCACCGCGCTTAATGAACCTACAAGAACATAAGTGCCTGTTAGCCAACTAAAAGAATCATACTGTAAAAGTCTCAATATAAGATAATCCTCAACTTTGACAATCAAACCAGAGGAAATAGCTGGAACTTCAGATGGAGCTTCCGTATGGGCATCAGGCAACCACATTGATAGAAAGAACAAACCTGACTTTACTGATAATCCCAGGAAAATCAGTGCTGGCAAGAATCCCCCGATTTCATTCAGAGAATCAAAGGAAAAACTGCCTGTTTTGCTAAAAACTATTCCTATAGCGATCAGGTAAAGGTAAAATCCCAATGAATTAATTAGCATATATTTTAAAGATGCCCATATTTGGCTTGATTTCCGATTATATGCAATTAATAGAAAACCAATAATGGAAACCAGTTCAAAGGAAACATATACATTGAACAAATCTCTTGAAATATAAACTGCATTTAGGGAACCATACAATATTGTTAGTAGAGAAAAGAAAAAACCTTCATATTTTTTTCTCAACGAATTGAAGGCTACTGCTGTTATAACCACAATGGACGCAAGAAGAAAGGGAAGGGTTAATTCGTCATAACCAACTTGAACTCCAAGCTCTCCCCAGTTTCCCAGGACATATTCAATTTCTTTATTAATAAGTGTGAGTACAATTACACAGTTAAATGCAAGTGAAGCTAACAAAGCATAAAAAGAAAAGTTTTTCCATCTTCTTAGAAGCATGGAAATACTTCCAGCTAATATTGGAATTATTACCAGATAAACTAGCAACTTGTTTCCCTCTCAAAAATTCTTTCTATCGTATGAACATCTAAGGTGTGATATCTGTTATGAAGCATCACAGCAAAAACAAGTGTTAAGCTAAGTAAAGCAAACCCAATTACGATACCTGTTATTATTACAGCCTGTGGAATAGGGCTTGCAACTCCTTCATTGGTAAATGGCACATTTGTTATTAATGGTGCAGTTATACCACTTATCGAAGAAATTCCAGTGTAAAAAAGGACAGTAGAAATTTCAACGACACCAAGTGACAAAATTTTCTTCAGAATGTTCCTATTAAAAAGCATTCCTGCTGTTCCAATAAAAAAAGATGCTATTGATGTCATAATGATAATCGATGAAATCAAAGTGTACCCCTCCTGACTACAAATTCGCTTGCCAGTTTCCATGAGCCAGCATATACTTTAAAACCAATCAAAAGATTCATCAGTGGGATAATACCACCGCTTAATATAGTTTTGGGTTCTCCGGGGCTGGTAAAAAACAGAACAATATTTGGAAAGACTGAAACCATAGTCATAATAGAAATCACGGTAACGAATGAAATTGTTTCAAAAAATTTAATATTAAAAAAATCATAATGTGCTAATGCTCTAATAAAATTTGAACAAATACCATACAAAACAACTCCACTGGCCAGTATTACTCCACCTGCAAAACCCCCTCCAGGAGTTATATGTCCTCTTAAAACTACGTTCAAAAAAATCACAATTGAGATAGCCATTATTCCACCACTAAAAACCCTTGCGGTTAAAAAAACAGTTTGTTCTGAAATTTCACTTTTAGGCTCATATTTTAAAAGAAAACCAACGGCTACAACAATAAGCGAAAATAAAAGCACTTCAAAAACTGTATCGTATACTCTGGTCAATAGATATACTGCAGTAACAGTATTTGGTAAATTTGTACGCTCCCAGATTAAACTTGCGCTACTATCTGCTTCAATAGTTCCAAGAGCTGGAATCATATGAAACATAAAAACAACTACAAAGTATGCAAAAATAATCGAGAAGAGTATCTTTTTCATAAATACCTCTCCACCATCTTTTCGACTTCACCATTTTCTTTAAGGTCATTAATGTTCTCTTCCATTACTTCTTTAATATCCAGTGACGCTTCAGAAAATAAGAAAACATAGCTTGTTTTATGCGATGGTAGTGCTTCAATCTCAATTTTCTTCTTAGAAAGCGATTTTAGGTGAACATAATCGATTATTTGATCTTTATAAGTAAAAATCATTGTTTCAAGATAAGGTAAATACTCAATATCTTTTGTTGTTTTGGTTTCCTCTTTTGTTATTCCACCACATAAAATATCCAGTTTTCTCTTCTTAAGATCATCTATTGCTTCACTAATATTTTTATATTGTATTGCTTCAATTTCAAAACCCTCAAGCTTCTCCATTCTTGTGATTATTTGCCATTCCAACCCCTCAAAACCTCCAGCATTTTTCTCTATCATATAAGGCGTTTCAATAAAACCCAATCTTACTTTTCTCTGCTTTCTTATAGCCATTACATAAACAAGAAAAATCAAAACAACACCAACAGTAAATTGTGTGAGAGCAACATCGGGAGCTCCAATAAGGAGCATCAATACTGAAGAAAAAAAACCAACAATACCATACCAAAGGACACTTTTAAAAGATGACTTTACAATTGTGACAGCAGCAGCAGAAATAACATATAATCCTGAAAAAAGAATTATTATATAATCCATTTCACTTTCTCCCGGATTTTAAAGAAGCTCTAGCAATTATATGGGTTATTGCAGGGCTCATAATTACCAGGACCACCAGAATTACAGTTGTTTCAATAACTCCCAGTAAACCCATGAAAGCAGCTGAAAGAATAAGCAGGCTTAGCCCTATTGTATCCGCAACACTCAGATAGTGTAATGTTATTATCACTGTTTTACTTATTACAGCACGTATTGTGCCTAATACTAGCAAAAAAGCTCCAGCAAAAAACAAAACATATGCCGTTATTGTCATTCTCTCACTCCAAGAAAATAGGCAGCTATGATGGTTCCACCAGTATTCATTAAAAGGAACACTAGAACAAGCTCTGAAAGAAAATTTATACTAAAAAAAACATCAAGAAAAATCATCAAAACTGCTACCTTTTGCATTATTGACGAATATGCTATTAATGTCTTCCATGGGTTTCTATCTTTTGTATACAACATCATAATTATTGTAAGAAAAACTGCAAGTCCTGCAGCTACAAAAGTAATCATTTTTTTACTCCATGAACAACTAATTTGTCATTTTCTTTCATGACAACGATTTCTTCAGGTGTAAGTGTAACAGAAATAATTTTGGCAAACTCATCTATTCTGTTTTCAGGAACTTCAGTCTCATATGCAGTAAAATTTGGTTTTCTAAAAACCAATGTAATAGACTGGAATAAAGCAGCTGGATAATTCAACAAAATTCTTATTGTTGCTTTCAGTGAATTACCACGAGGAAGCATTCTTCTTGAAAAATAAAGTGAAACAAAGGAAATAGCGACTCCAAATACTATATTGTCTAATGAATAATTTGGCGCGAGCATGAACCATATCATTAAAGATGCCACAAAAATAATCATTTTTTAATAATTGGCTTCACTCTGAAGCCCTCCTCCATTGTAAAATGCTGCATCCATCCGGTTAACATGTATTTTTCTATAATATCCAGTGCTTTGTTGTATTCTTCATCAGTTATTCTCCTGGCAATTTTCTTATATTCTTTTGCTCTGTAAACAGGCCTATATTGCGACATAAGTGAAATGGGTACAGAATGAGAAAGCTCAAATGAAACAAACTCCGCCATTTCTTCAGTGCCAGCAAGTCCTTCAGGTAAAACAAGATGTCTAATAATTAGACCTTTATTAGACTCTTCTTTATAAGCGCCAACCTGTCTGAACATTTCCTTTATAGCTTTTCGCGTTACTGTCCAGTAATTATTTACTTTTGAGTATTTCTTACCTGTACCATCATCTGTGTATCTAATATCTGGAAGATAAATATCAATAATTCCATCAAGTAATTTCAGTATCTCCCTCTTCTCATACCCGCTTGTATTATACACTATGGGTATTACAAGCCCGTTATTTGCTGCAATTTTTAAAGCCGAAACAATAAATGGAAGATGTGGTGTTGGGGTAACAAGATTAATGTTTTCTGCTTCATTGTTCTGTAAATCAATAAATATTTGAGCTAGTTCCTCAACAGAAATATCATTACCGTAATTTTTCTGACTGATACCGAAATTTTGGCAATAGACACATCTCATAGTGCAACCTGAAAAAAAGACTGTCCCTGAACCACTGTTTTTAACTAAAGGGGGTTCCTCGCCAAAATGTCTCATAGCGTTTGATATTCGAGGTTCATCACCCTGCATACAAATACCTGTACTCGAATATCTATCGACTCCACATTCTCTCGGGCAAAGCTTGCATTCTATTAAATGTTCCATCAGCTTATTTTCTATCGCATTAATTTCTCCGTTTTTAACCAGATCAATATAATCACTCATAAATTACCCTACTCATCTGGATAGATTTCCAACTTTGCGCCCAGACTTCTGAATTTTTCTCTTAAATTTTCATAACCTCTAAATATATGACTTGTATTTTCAATAATACTTTCACCTTCAGCTGATAAGGCTGCAACCAATAGAGCAGCTGCTGCACGAATATCTGGAGCACTTACTCTGGCACCACTTAATTTTTCCACTCCAGTTATGTAAGCAGTTCTGTCATGAACCTTTATCCTCGCACCCATTCTATTAAGTTCGTCAACGTAACCAAAACGATTTTCAAAAACAAGTTCTTCCACCTGCGAATCACCTTCAGCTGTACTTAAAACAGCTGTAATAATTGGCTGCAGATCTGTAGGAAATCCTGGATATGGTTTTGCGCTTATCTTTATTGGCCTTATTTCACCTTTTATTGAGACCTTTACACACTCCTCTTCTGCTCTAACATCTACTCCCATTTCTTCAAGCTTTTTTAAGAAAACCTTCGAGTACCTTGCAAATGAACCCTCTACTGTCACTTCTCCTCGTGCTCCAATACCTGCAAGAAGATAAGTGCATGCCTCTATTCTATCGGATATAATTTCATACTCAATACCTGATTTTTTATGGCTACCAATTACTTTTATTTTATCTGTGCCAGCTCCAGCAATATTTCCACCCGCATTATTGAGAAAATTTTGCAAATCCTCGATTTCAGGTTCTCTGGCTACATTTGTAAGTTCAAGTTCCATACCAGGAAAAAAGGCTGCAGAAGTCATCAATTGCTCTGTTGTTCCGACACTGGGAAATGGTAGTTCATACCTTATTTTTTTTGCAGAATTTTCTGACATTTTACTATGAATATCACCGTGTTCCTCAAAAATATGAAACCCCATTGCCTTCAGTCCATCTATATGATAGTCAATGGGTCTGTGTCCTATATTGCAGCCACCAGGTTTGCCAACTTTTGCCCATCCACATGCAACTGTTAAAGGACCCAGTAAATTGAAGGATGCTCTCATCTTTCCAACAAGTTCATATGGAATACTTCCTATTAATAGTTTTCCCGAATCCACAATTACAGTATTTTCTGAAAAAGAAACCTGCTTTCCAACATGTTGCAGTATAGATAGCATTGTATGAACATCCTTCAAATCAGGTACATTTTTTAATATCACTTTGTCATCTATTAAAACTGTCGCTGCCAGTATAGGAAGTGCAGCATTTTTTGATCCACTCGCTCTTATCTTTCCCTTAAGTTGTTTCCCTCCATCTATTACAATATGACTCATTAAAAACCCTCCGTTTACGTTTGAAAATAGCCAGCATCAACCAGATAGTCCACTAGTCTTGCGATAATTTCTTCGGGCTGTTTATAGTATATTGATGTCAGAGTTTCTGCTGATTCACGGCTTCCTACCACATTCGAAACGATATTTATAAATTCAGCCCAATTGCCCAACTTCTCTTCATATACTTTAAGATCTTTAGGGATGTCTTTTTGCCAATCGAAGCCAATGGTTCCCTCAAATCTTGGCAATAAAGGAGTCTGAGAGCTTATTAGGCCTTCTAATTTTACCAAATCCGAAATATCAGAATTCTCTATTTCAAAGGTTTTTATCATCCTTTGCATCAGCTCGTAACTTCCTGGTTTTCCTGCCAGTTTCTGCTTATAATACATAAAACTGCCAAACAACTGAGAACTGGTGAAAATATTTGCTTCTTCCTTCCTTTTACTAACACTCAATGATTTTAAAACTGCATTTCCCACCCATTCAAGCTCAGCAGGATCAACATTCTCTACGCTATCAAAGTCTGAATGATAGTACTTATCCGGCAGATGACCTATAAACGGTGAGGGAATACCGTATGCTGAAAATACGCAATGGTCAGAACCTCCCATAAACGGTACTCTATAGAATCGTTTCATAGGAAAGAATCCATACGATGGTAAACCTTCATTTAAGTAATAATACAATAATTCAGTTTCTTTTTGCGGAAGAACTGGTGGGGCTTCAGTTAGAAGTAGTGTTCCCTTTGTACTTTCCTGATCTTCACCAACCATATCGAGATTAATTGTAAACAAAGGAAGTTCTTCATTCTTATTAAGCTCCATTGCATATGGCATCGAACCAAAAAACTCAGGTACAAGAATAACCTTTACAGGTAAATACTCCTCATTTATTAATTCTTTGCATAACTCGGTGGCAAGCGCAGCTCCACTTGCATTGTCATTCGCTCCGGGAGAAGGATGGCAAAGATGGGCTGTAATTATACCGTATCTGCTTTTTTGATCCTTTGTTAAATCAATTTCCAGAACTTCAACATTTCCATTCTCAAGTTTGCTATTCACTTCTGCTTTAATTTCAACTTCGTTATTTTTCATGATTTTCTTTAAGAAATCGAATATTTCATATGTAACTGAAAAAGCAAAAGCTCTTGAACTGACTGCACTATCATGATACGGAAGACGCAGATAATTTGTTAACGAAGAAAGTTGCTTTGGTGTTCTACCAATATCTTCACTTTCCATTCTCATGTGACAGGTGATAATACCTTTGGCCTGTCCTTTTTCAATTACTTCTTCGAAAATATTAGATGGATGTTTATCGGTTAATATGACCTTCCCTTTATAATCGCCACTTCCATGATACTCCACAAGACTGTAACTTTTTCTGCCTTCTGTTGATACACTCCCAAACACAAGGCTTAGTGGCTTTTCCCTTGTAGAAACCAAAAAGCGCTTGAAAGGTTTATTAAGCCATAAAGTTGATTCTTCACGTGTCCAGATTTTATGGGTTTTAAGATTGCCATATCTTACCAAACCATCTGATTTATATTTCTTAAATGTAATTAAATTTGAAGGAATACCATTTTTGGAAAGATAATCAGCGAGTTTTTCTGTAATTTTGTGATATTCTTTGGTTCCTACAGCGCGATTGTATCCTGAAATCAATCTTACTAAGGATTTTACCTGGTCCCCATTTACCAGCTTCATACTGTCTCCCCCTATACTCACCGTCTAATAACATTATAAACAAGTCAAAGAATAAAAAAAACCGGATCTCTGATCCGGCTAAATGTGGGGGGTCTATCTTAAGGGGGATAGGGGGGTTAATCACTATCCATTTATATTTTAAGTTATCAATGTTAACGTCACATTTTGAATTTTGTTCCTATAGATTTAACCTTGGTAACCTCAATATTAATATCGATTTTTTCGTCATAAATTCCTTCAAATGAAATACAGGCGTTTATTTGATTAATTAGACTAATAAAGTCAAAATATAGTTCAAACCTCTCAGGTTATACTAATAATGGTAAAATAAAGTGATAGATTTTAGTGAATTTTAGGAGGAGGATTAAAATGAATGGACCTATAGAAATAGTTAAAAATGTTTTTTGGGTCGGAGCCAATGATTATGACACTTCTCTTTTTGAAAATCTCTGGCCATTACCCAGGGGAGTCTCCTACAATTCTTTTTTAATACAGGATGAAAAGGTAGCACTTTTTGACACAGTTAAAAGCTGCTTTTTTCCAACTTTTTTAAAAAGAATAAGGGAAACCCTCCCCGGTACAAAAGGTGTGGATTACCTAATAATAAACCACATGGAACCTGACCATTCAGGATCAATTGAAGCTCTAAAAGATGCCTATCCAGAAATAAAAATCGTAGGAAATAACAAAACACTAAATTTCTTAAAGGGCTTTTATGATATTGAAGATAATACTTTGGAAATCAAGGATGGCGATACCATCGATCTTGGCAAACACAAACTGAGATTTTTCATGACACCCATGGTTCACTGGCCCGAAACAATGATGACTTATGAGGAAACAAAAGGAATCCTTTTTTCCGGAGATGCTTTTGGAGGTTTTGGCGCACTTAACGGTGGCATTTTTGACGATGAAGTAGATACTGAATATTTCGAAGGAGAAATCCTCCGTTACTTTTCAAATATTGTCGGGCGTTACAGTCCAATGGTTCAGCGAGCAATGAAAAAACTCAAAGAAGCTGAAGTTGATATTAACATAGTGGCAGCAACACATGGACCAATCTGGAGAAAGAATCCAAAAACAATTATTGATCTATACGATAGATGGAGTAAGTTCGAATCAGATCCTGGTGTCGTTCTGATATTTGGTTCAATGTACGGAAATACTCAGTCGATGATGGAAGCTATTGCTAGAGGTTTAACTGAAGCAGGCGTTACAAATATTAGAATGCACAACATTTCTACATCACATTTGTCGTACATAATCCGTGATATCTGGGAATTTAAAGCCGCTGTCCTTGGTAGCTGTACATATAATACAGAACTTTTCCCACCGATGAAGTTATTACTGGCAGAACTCTCCAACAGAATGATTAAGAACAAGATTCTTGGATTATTTGGATCATACAGCTGGAGTTCTGGTGCATTAAAGGAACTCAAATCCTTCCAGGAAAATTCAAAATGGGAGCTTGTAGAACCCACGCCTGAAATTAAACACGCACCAACGCAGAGTGAACTGTCTGAACTAAAACAACTGGCAAAGAATATCGCCAAAAAACTCGGAACTTAAGTCAAGGAGGAATAAATGATGGATGTGTTTATTATTGTAAATAGATTTTTTCTAATACTGGCTATGTTTTTCTGGGGAGCTTCAATAATTTGGGTGAACGGTTTTATTAAACCACTTTTGAAAAGAAAAACATCATCTGAAATGCAGGGATTCATTTTTAGAACAATGAGATTTCAAAGACGCATTGTATTTCTGTGTTGGCTCCTTTTTTTGGGAACTTCAACAACCTCTTATTCAATTGGTGACTCTCTGCTGGAAAATTTCGATCTTTTCAACACAATGGGTATGGTTACTGCAATAGTATTTTTTATTCATGTGTTTTTTAGCTTCTACTTATTTAGAATTTCACGAGTAAATGAACACAGTCCCATGTCCATTACTGAACGAGAAGTTAAAATACTTATAAATGGTGGCTACGTGAATATTTTCATTTTTCTTGTAACCTTTGCACTCGCTTTTTCTCAGCTATAAAAAAACTCGTTAGAAAACTCAAAAAACGGCCAATAATATGGCCGTTTTTTTAATATAAATCTTTGCATATAATCATTTGTTTTCTTTCACGATATTGTGTTTTATGATCTCTTCATTTATTTTCTCTTTATCTTCTAGTAAGTGAAGTAGCTTGTCCTCAATCTTCTTCTGTTCTTTTTGAAGACTATGCAATTTTTCATAGTCTCTTGAATACCGTCTCATTTCGTACTGAATTTCTCCTAATCTATTTTCCAATATTTTTTCTTCGTTTTCCAATTTTTCGTGCTTTTTAACCAGGCTTTTTCTTACATTTCTTATCTTTTTTCTCTTTTCATATGATAATTGTTCTGAAGACTGGTCATCTTCTTTTGTTTCGTTATTATTCTTATACGTTAGTTTTCCCTTTAGATAATAATTAAGGGAAGGTACATCAATGATTCCTTTATTGTGTACAGCAACAAATTTATCACAAATATTGTTTAAAAACTCTCTATCGTGAGACACGATTATCATTGCGCTTTCATATTCTTTAAGAACATTTTCAAGGCTCTGCACTGCCCAAATATCAAGATTGTTCGTAGGTTCATCCATTATAAGCACATTTGGCTTTTTGAGTATAAGCTTCGCAAGAGCAAGTTTGGTTTTTTCACCGCCGCTTATACTGGAAACCTTTTTAAAAACATCTTCACCGGTGAAATCAAATCTTCCAAGATACTTTCTGATCTCATAATCCGGCCATTGCCAGACAAGCTTCCAGCATTCATCGATTACTTCGCTATCAGGGTTCAATTCTTCTGTCATCTGTGAAAGGTAACCATAACGCACATTATGTCCCCATTTAACTTCTCCAGATTGTTTTCTCAACTCACCAATCAATAACTTCAGAAATGTCGATTTTCCACTTCCGTTGGGACCAAGTAAACCAACTTTTTCTCTGCGGTGAATTAAAAATGACGCGTCGTTAAAAATTTCCTTTTGTTTGAAACTGAAACTCAAATTCTTAACCTCTAGCACTTTATAACCAGTTCTATCAGGTTCAGGCAACCTTAATCTTGGACCGTTTACTTCTTCATCAGGAAGACTCACCTGATCCATTTTAGATTTCAATCTCTCTATCTGCTTTTCCTTACTTTTAGCCTGTTTAATGAATTTTTCCTGTCCCCAGTTTCTGTAACGCCTGGATACTTCTTCCAGATGCTTAATTTCCTTCTCAATATTTTCTTTTGATCGTTCTCCTGTTTTCATCATTATTTCTCTGGTCTCTAAATATTTGGAATAATTTCCTTTGAAGTCCCAGACTTCTCCACCATTAAATTCCCAGAATCGATTTCCTACATTTCTAACCAGATATCTATCATGAGAAACGAGCAAAACCGCTCCATTATAGGTCTTTAAAAAATTCATTAACCAATCTACAGATTGTAGATCAAGATGATTTGTTGGCTCATCGAGAAGCAACAGATCATAATCTAGAAGGAACAGTTTCCCTAGTGCAATTCTTGTCAACTCACCGCCACTGAAGCTTTCTAACTTCCTGTTCCAATCTTCCTCATTAAAACCAAGTCCTGAAAGGATACTTCTCGCCCGTCTTTCAAAACTATAATATTCAACGGTGTCTTTCATCACGTATTTTTTGTCATGAAGATAGTAACTAAATAACTCTTCCTCTAAATTCATAACCCTTTCCTGCTTTTGAAACCCAATTCTCAAATCTGAAGAGACAAATAACTCACCCATTGAGGGTTCAATTTGGCCTGAAAGAATCTTCAGCAACGTTGTTTTCCCACAACCATTTTTTCCCATTAAAACGATTCTGTCTGATTTATTTACTGCGGTTGATATACCGCTGAATAAAATTCCATTTCCGTAATCATGTCCAAGATTGCTCGTTGAAAGTATCATGGTATTGTTACCCCCTGTAAAGCACAACAATTTAATTTTAACAAAAAGAGGAAGCGATTGAATTCAACCGCTCCTTTTTAACACTCCTCTTTTCTTTGCCCAGAATTCCATCTTGTTAAAGAAAAACATACCGGATGGTAACAGAATAGCTCCCAGCAATACAAGAGGCCAGATCTGACTCCATAGTTCAACTAAAGCTTTACCTTCCAGTATCGATTCTCTCATACCTTTAAGAGCATACGTTGCGGGAGAAATTTTTGCTACCTGTTGCATCCAATTGGGCAATACAGTCACTTCGTAATAAACACCAGAAAACATAAGAAGCAGAGCCTGGAATATATGAACCACCTGAACTCCCTTTTCAGGAGAAATAAGTGGTAAAACCGCTGCCACCATTCCTAAACCGATAAAGGAAAAACTACCGATGGTAAGGATTCCAGCAGCTGAAACCAGATTTGCTCCAGCTAAATCCAGATCAAAGAACAGCGAAACAACCAACAATATAATTCCAGCTCTTAAGATGCCATATAATATTGCATATCCACATACGCTTAATAAATGAGTTGCTCTCTTAACAGGTGCCATAAATGTGTACTCTATTGTTTCTTCCCAGCGTTCCCAGGCAACGGTTTCAGCTACAATCTCAAAGAGTATGGACAAGTAGCCCCAGAGTATTGAGCCAAGCAACATATAAAGTATCAGATAGTTGACATTTACCGCAGCTCCAGAGAATGATTCCACACCTTTACCGATAAATCCCATTGTAACTGAATTGGCCATGGTGTATGCAAAGAAAACAACTTCCCATTTCCAGTATCTTTTCGTTAAATTGAAATTCCTTATTATAAAGGCCCATGATGCCCTGGCTTCATGAGCTATAGCCTTGACACTCATGCTGTTTCTACCTCCTGAAACTCGGCTTCATCAAAACTAACTCCGGTGTATTCCATAAACACGTCTTCAAAAGTTGCATCCCTTACTTTTTCTGAAACCTTCAATTTCAAATCACGTGGTGTTCCTTCAACAATTATTCTTCCCTGATGAATTATTGAAACATGATCACAAAGCTTCTCTGCCTCTTCCATATCATGGGTGGTTAATAGAACAGTGGTTTTCATATTATTCTTCATCTCATGAATGAGTCGCTGAACGTCTCTCTTGGCCCTTGGATCGAGCCCTGTTGTTGGTTCATCAAGAAGCATTATTTCAGGTGCTGTCATAAAGGCTCGGGCTATGGCTACTTTTTGTTGCATACCCCTTGAAAAATCTTCCAGTGGGTCATTAAGCCGTTTTTTATCAAGACCTACCTTTTCTACCAAATCATGGATTTTCGCCAGCGCTACTTTTCTGGAAATTCCATGAATACCAGCAGCAAACAACAGATTTTCGGTTGCTGATAATTTCCTAAAAAAACTGGCTTCAACAGAAACCCTGTTTATTAGACGCCTAACAAGTGAAGCGTCTTTCACTATATCATAACCAAGAACCTTCATTGCGCCCTCATCTGGGATAAGCAGTGTTGATGCGATTCTGATAAAGGTTGATTTGCCGGAGCCATTTGGCCCCAGCAAACCAAAGATCTCACCTTTTTCGATCTTCATGTCAACTCCCTTAAGTGCCTGAACCGTTTTTCTATGTTTTTTGAAGGTCTTTTTTATGTCCAATGCGTATAACGCATAATTCATAGTGATTACCTCCCGATAATATGGTGGATCGTCCAGTGATTCATAACCTTTCTTTTGTAATCCTCCATATTTTTTTCTATTTCTGTACAACTTAATATTCTTGAATTTCTATTTAGCATGCTTATACTCCTTTCATATTTCCATAATTCTCGATTTCACTAAATTTAAATCCTGAATCCATCAGTTAAAATGCTCTGCATTATTTTTTCTTTGCCATCATGAAAAGCTTTTTCGATACTATCCTGTCTTATTCTCCCCATGATTCTTTTGCTTTTAAGCATGCAAATCACCCCTTTCAAATACTTGTTTCCTAAGATCCACCACTTCCAGAAATAAACTCATCATTGTCAAGGTGATGGCGAATCTTTCTACTTAAATCCGAACAACACAAACCTGACTTACAATCACGATTTTCAACTACAATTCCTACAAAACGCTTTTTGTTACTGTAAAACATTCCATCACCTCCTAATAAATTCCCAAATAAAAAGGGCCGTGACTTAAGCCACGGCCCCGATATCTATAAAGGTTCTATCGTTAGTATACAGGCGAATACCCTCCAGTATACTCCAGGGCGTGGCATGTTGTTACTACTCCAGAAATCTGGATTCTTGCTCTATCGCATGCTACAAATCTGTTCATTGCCACACCTCCTAACAAAAATTTTCTTGTTAACAACGAAAATGATTATATCACAAGATCATGGACAAACAACAGTTCAATTGTTAACTTATTGTTTCAAAAGCCACTTTATAACTGCTTTCATAAATTCATCATTACTGTTTGCAGGGTGTTTATAATCGTAATCACTAAATATCGCTTTTCCAATTACAACGACTTTTGAATCGCCTATTTCTTCACCTGCTGCAAAAATCGCTTCATCTACGGGAATAGCATCGTTATTTCCATCTTCATCAACACTTGCAGTATCGTCATCGCCCTTTGCGAAGATATGTACTTCCTCTTTGTTCTCTATAACAAGTGTACAACCACTGTAAACATCAACTTTTTCCATTTCTCCAAGATCAAGAGGACTTTCAGGGAAGTTCTTAATTTCAACCTTAAATAACCCTCCATAATTGTCCGTTGGGTCAATAATTTGATCATCATTCAATCTGATCCCTGATCCAATCAATTCAAGAAATCTGTTCATTACTTTAGGATGACTTTCATTTCTGAAGTCCGATTTACCTGTAATTAATAATTTGCCTCCATTTTCAAAATATTCTTTGATCAGTTCATACTCATTTTCTGAATAGCCTGAAGCATCCATAAGAACTATTAAACTTGCTTCTTCGATTTCAGAAGAAGTAAGATCATTATAAAGAAACTTGCTTTCATATCCCCAGCTATCTATATCTGAGGAAAAGTCATTAAGATTATTTCGTGTGTAATCATTTCCATGACCCACGTCTATTAGAACAATGGGGTCAGGTTCTTTCTCCAGAGGTTTTTCAACGCTTCCCGTATTAAGCAATTCAGAGAGCAGATCTTTATTCTCAGCAATAACATCATCTGTAAAGGGATCTCCGGCGAATATTATAATATTTCCATTACCATAGGTTCCTTCAAATCGAAGGTTTGCATTTTGAAGTTCTCTGTAACCATCAAAATAATAGTTGTCAACTTTAACTTTGTCAGCTTCAACAGGTTCTCCAAATCTAACTTCAATTTCCAGTTTTTCCAGCAAAGTGTTGTAGGTCTCAACTACTGAATCACTTAATTCTGAACCATTTCCGAGAATAACTAGTGTTCCACCGTTATTAACAAAATTCTGAATCAGTTCAATATCTTCGGTTTTAAATTTCTTCATGGCTTCGAAAAAGCCTTCTTCTCCGGGAAGAGGCATTATGAAAACATCAGTATCTTCAAAATAATTAAAGTTCAGTTTTCTAATTGCTTCATTAAATCTGTGACCGGAGTTTTCAAGAGAGCTCTTTAATATGGTCCGCTTATCGGAAGAATAATTATCATGTGTTTTATCAATAAGTACATTCAACGAATCGGCAGACCTAACATTTATCTCTGCAACATCGTATAGTTTGTTGTTTACATAAAAATTAAGTACGGAATCTTCTTCTGATTCCACAGCAAAGCTTATGGGAAATGTTTTTGCTTCCAGAGCATTAAGTCTGTAGTAATCTGAATAAAGTGTTGCACCTTCAGAGTTCTTAACCCTTACAGAAAAAAGTTCGCCACTATTATTCAAGTTTGAAAGTTGGAATCTCGCTTTTACAGTTTCTCCCGGTTTTACATTTGGTGTGTATATCTGAGCATTATGCAGGTAAGTCTTATCTGAATCCTGAACCCATATAGGTGTACTAACTGCTTCCTGACCATCTTTTTCAACTATATGAACAAAGTAATAATTATAGCCACTTTCCACAGGAATATTTTCTTTATATGTAAAAACATTGCTATTTACATCAAATTCTTTGTAAATGCCTTCACGATTGTATATATAGACTTTTTCAATTGGGTCATCTTCGGTTTCCTCAATATTGATTGAAAGAATAAGTAATTCACTATCATAAAGAACAGACCCTAGAGGTAACCCATTACCAATAACCTCAATTATAATATCTTTATCTTCTGTTCCATAGGTTCTTCTTTGTTTTAGGCTTTCGATAAAAGCGTTTCTTGAAAGTGAAGGAGAATAAACAGCTATTCTGGAATCATTTGCATCTCCCCAGTTTGGACTATGATTATCCTGATTTACTGCAGTACCAATATGCCATCCTTTTGCAAAGGCTATCTTCACAGCCTCAAACATTTCTTCATTTATGGTATCACCTTTGTACCAACTACCATTGCCAACCTCTATTAAATTAATATACAAATCTGCTTCAGGGTCATATTTAAATTCGTCAAATTTTCCAAAGGTATCTATAGGATGATTAAACATACCAAGCGCTTCATTCTCTATTATCCAGTCATAAAGCAAATCGAGATTTGGTGATTCGTCTCTGTCAGTCCAATTTTCTGTATCATAAACATTTATATGTCCCCAACCGGTAGCGGTCCATTCAAATCCGTCAATTGCAAGAAAATCAGCTGTAGTTGCTTCGTTAGCAGCTTCAATAATAGCTTCATATTTGCTCCTACCATCTTTCAACAACTGCTGGAAATAATGTGCATGGTCCGTAACAGCTTGAAAATCAACTTTAGCAATGGTTTTTGCATAATTGAAGGCTATTTCAGGAGTCTTTTCACCATCAGAATAGCCAGTATGAGAATGTAAATTTCCAAAATAAAGATTTAACCCTGGTAATCCTGCAATCAAACCTGTTGTCATTAAAGTAATAATTACAAATAAAACAATCCTTCGCATATTTTTTCCCTCCTATCCATAATCTGATATATCATTAAATTTTATCATGTCAGTTTCTCTGAGCTATCGAATGATATAATCACAACATATAACTCTTTCAGGGGGCAGTATGGACGAAGAAGAAAAAAACATTGAAGAAGAAAAAATTGATAACAATCCACTAAAAACACCCAAAACTGAACAGAAAATTTCCTATAAAAATATTTTCTATGCAATATTTATAAGCGTTGTTGTAATGCTTGCCATATTTGCGTTTCTTGGCAAAGACTTAAAACTTTCATATTTTCTTGAACTATCATGGTACTGGATATTAGGAACAGTTGGACTTTTAATCGGCGCTCACAGCATAAATGCTTTAAGAATTGTTTTGCTATTCAGAATATTTGGCATAAAATTCAGATTCAGGGATGCCTTTGTGAATAATTTTCTTATGCAATATTTCAACAACATCACACCACTTGCGGTCGGCGGACAACCATATCAGGTTTACGATCTAACTGCCAGAGGGATTAATCTGACAACCGCTGCAGCTGTTATAGTATCAAGATACGTAACCACAAATATAGCAATAATTATTGTTGCCATGATCTTCCTACCACAGTATTGGAGAGCTTTTCTTAACATACCTGGAATAGGAATCTTTGTTTTCTTTGGTGCATTTATGAGTTTCGCAATGCTTTTTTTGCTTGCCACAGTATCATACTCTCAAAAAATGCTCAATATTTTGCTAAAATTGCTGACAAAACGAAAATTCATGAGAAAGCTATTATCAAAATTTCTTAAGTGCAGACCTCTTGATGTGCGAGAAATATTGAGGGAGAAATTTCAGGAATTCCACAAATATATGCTGATAATCTGGCGAAAGAGCCCGCTTTCCATGATTTTGGATATTTTTTTGGCCATTTCCTTCAGCTTTGTGTTCAAATTCATTCTTTATTTTGTACTTGTCGGTATAGTCAATTCATCTGGAGCCACACTGAATGCTTCTCTAATAGATGTTTGGGGTATTCAGGAACTACTTTATCTTGTAGCTTATTATGTACCTTCACCGGGTGCAAGCGGAGCCATGGAAGCAGGCCTATTTTTCATGCTAGGTGGATCGGTTTCAAAAAGTTTGCTGGGAGTAGGAATTGCGATATGGAGAATAATAACTTATCACCTTATTATTATAGTCGGAACAATTGCCTTCCTTGGCGTAAAGAAGCTGAGAAACTACAATTACGAAGAAACATATAAACAGGACCTCCATGATGGAGGCCCTGATAATAATGAATAATTATGTACTCTTTAGTCAGCTATTGAATTGGCTATGAGCATGAATCTTGCAATATCTTCGTGATCCACGTAACCATCTCTTGGTACTGAAATATCAAAAGCTGGGTTGTATGTTCCAAAAGCTTCTACGATCAGGTCGAAATCAGCTTCATCAACTTTTCCATCATCATTAAAGTCAATATCTTCAAGATCTGTATAGGCTTCTTCAAAAAGTGGAACGAACATGTTTCTGTATTCTATCATCCAGGGCGTTATTCCATAATCATTTTCTGC
>JAWODV010000066.1:0-102245 GCA_046483075.1 Kosmotogaceae bacterium
AACAATTCAAAAAACTCGATCTGGTGATAATAGATGAACTGGGTTACATTTCCTTTGATCTTGAAGGAGCAGAACTTCTATTTCAATACCTGGCCATGAGATATGAAACAAAGAGTACCTTAATAACAACAAACCTTATATTCTCAGAATGGATAAACATATTTAAAGACAAAGCATTAACCATGGCTTTATTGGATAGAATTACACATAATGCCTTAATAATAAACATGACAGGAAACAGTTATAGAAGAACAAAAAACAATACCCAGGAGAGGTAAGGGGTTAATTACTTATGACCCTGGGGGGTCAATAAACTATTGACTTTATACACCCAAAAAACTATTTTTACTACAATATGAAACTCTATAAATCCAAACTAAACCTCGTTTAACCTTAATCAAAATGTCTAGTTTTAGACTAAATCACAAAACTCTCAGTTTCCTAACTAATAATACACTAAATTTGTTTTCAGTATGATTTAACGGCTTTTTTTAAAAGATTTCTTGAGAATTTCATTTTTATCATAACTTTGCCTGCCTTTATAAAAACTCCTATTATAAACAGCACTTGAGTTAGAGACATTATCTCTCGCTAAAAAAAGTTTCTTTATGTTACTTTTTTCGTTCTTCAGGAATCGAAGTTATTTTCCTTTTTCAACCACTAAAAGAAAAAGTAAAATATTCTCATAGAAAAAGTGAACACAAAAAAATTCAACTCTATTACTTACAGCTTCTAAACAAATTATTGATTTTTAAAGAGTTATTCAACTCTAAATCCTCGTGAATAAACTTGATAAGCTCTAAATAAGCTTAACGCAATAAAAATGACCTTTGTAATGACTAACAAACTTGATATAATTTTGAACGTAAACGTTTACGTAAACGTTTACGTTAATAATTTTTCTATTCCTAAAAGGAGGGATTAGAATGAAGAAGTTTTTACTATTTATGGTGATTTTTGTTTTAGTTACTTTCTCAGTCAATGCAGCAGAAATAACCTTCTGGAAATTCACAGATACTTTCGCTGATTCAACAATTGAAGAGTATATCGAAATCTGGAACGAAAAAAATCCTGAAAAAACTGTAGAATTAGAAACATTTCCCTGGGGAGATTACACTGGAACAAAATTGTCCAGTGCTTTCTCAGCCGGTAATGGACCTGATGTTTTCTTCATAAGTCCTGGTGATTTTTTAAGATATGTGAACACGGGAATTGCCCTACCACTAAATAACTACTTAACGGATGAAATTATTGATGATTTCCTTCCGGAAACTATCAAAGCAGTAACTGTTGATGGTAATATATACGCCCTTCCTCTAGAAATGGAACCCGTAGCAATTTTCTACAACAAAGAGGCTTTCGAAGAAAAAAACATCAAAGAACCCGAAGATTGGTCAGAATTAATAGAGGTAGCTAGAAAATTGAAAACAGAAGAACGTCACGGCATTATAGTCGAAGTCGCTCCAGGATATTACCAGAATTTTACGTGGTATCCTTTCCTATGGTCAGCTGGAGGTGACGCAGTATCCTCGCATTGGGAAAAATCAGTGTTTGATTCTGAAGGAGCCGTTGCTGCGCTTGATCTTTGGGGAAAATTAATTAGAGAAGAGTTGGCGCCATCATCTCTACCAGCAGGAGCAAATGATATCAGCATGCTTGGTAATAGACTTGCTGACATGATCGTATGTGGTTTCTGGGGCGTGAAACAACTTGAATCAGAATTCCCTGAGTTTGAATTTGGGGTATTTCCTATACCACCGAAAGAAAAGGGTGGAGAAAGCATAAGTGTTTATGGTGGCTGGAAAATTATGCTTAATTCAAGAAGCGATAATCCAAAGATCGCAGCAGAATTTGCTAGATGGTTGGTAGCAGAACAGATTGATTTTCCATTAGATTGGTGTACCGAAACGAACAGTAAATTTTCTCCAAGAGAATCAGTTCTTGAAGCAGGAGAAGATTTTTATAATACGCCACCAAATGATGTTTTTCTTGATATTTTAGATAGTGCAAGATCTGAACCCACTTATACTCCTGAAATGGTAAAGTCAATATCTGATGCGCTTCAGGGGGTTATGTTTGCAAACATGGATCCTAAAACAGCAGCAAACGGTGCTTCAATGCAAATCGACATGTTTTTGAAAAGCTATACTGGCGGAGTCCCCGGTCAATAGGTTTCAATTAACCCGGGATATTAATCCCGGGTTATTCTCTTAGGAGGGTTGCAGTGAAAAGAAAAACAAGAGAATGGTTGGTAGGATACTCATTTTTAGGACCTGATTTAACAGGATTAATAATATTTTTCATAGTTCCTGCTATTGCCGCTCTTATTATTAGTTTTCACACATGGGATGGGCTTGGTGATATGTTTTTTGTTGGTCTTGAAAATTACAAAAAAATGTTCCAAGACGCCCAGTGGAGAAACAGTATGCTAGTTACTCTAAAATACTCAGTCTTATTTGTTCCACTGAATTTCGTTTTAGCTTTGTCCCTTGCTTTACTAGTTCAAAAAACTGGTCCTGCTATTGGATTTTTTAGAGCTGTTTTCTTTGCCCCAACAGCTATGTCAATGGTAGCCGTTTCTTTTGTGTGGAAATACATGTTCCAACCTTATGGTTTTGTGAATTATTTTCTTTCTTTCTTTGGAATATCACAACAACCATGGCTTGGATCAATGGATCAGGCTATATACGGAATTTTAATTGTAAGTCTTTACATGACAGCGGGTTTCTATATGGTTATTTTTCTTGCTGGTTTGAATGAAATTTCATATGAATATTATGAGGCAGCAGAAATAGATGGAGCATCGGACATACAAAAGTTCTGGCATATTACCTTCCCACTACTAAGGCCAACAATAACCTTTGTGTTAATAATGACTTTTCTTCAGAGCTTTCAGGTATTTGATCAAATATACATTCTAACAGGTGGAGGCCCATTCTACAGTACATCAACTATTGTATTTTACCTTTACCAAAACGCTTTTCAAATGTACCATTTTGGTTATTCCTCTGCACAAGCATTTACGCTTTTTATAATTCTGTTGGGTATTTCCTATATAATGTTTAGAGCTTTAAGAGGCGGAAGAGTCACAGCAGAAACTTAAGGAGGCTATAAGATGAAAAAAAGAAGAATAAAGACTTTTATTAGATATGTAGTATTAATTGCCCTGGCTACTGTTTTTCTCTTTCCAATTTACTGGATGTTCGCAAGTTCGCTTAAGTCTCCTAGTGAAATTTTTGAATTTCCCCCAAAATTATTTTCGGATAATCCTGTATGGTCTAACTATTCAAAAGTGTTTACACAGGTTCCTTTCTTAAGGTATATGCTGAATACTTTTTTTGTGGCATCTGTTGTTACTGTTGTCGCTTTACTTTTGCATTCTATGGCTGCTTATTCTTTGGCGAGATTAAAATATCCAGCCCAAGGTGCATTATTCATTCTTGTGATTAGCACACTTATGATTCCAGTTGCTGCAGTACTAATTCCGCTTTTCATAATTGTTAGAAGCTTTGGCTGGACAGATACATACGCAGGTCTAATAATTCCAGCGATTCCGCATGCATTTGGAATATTTTTCCTAAGACAATTTTATTTGGGTTTCCCGAAAGACCTTGAAGAAGCTGCTATTATAGACGGTTGTGGCTACATAAGGCTATTTTTTAAAATTGTTTTACCATTAACCAAACCGGTTCTTTCAGCTCTGGCTGTTTTCTTCTTTCTTGCAAATTGGAATTCTTTTATGTGGCCTCTGGTTATAATAAACTCAAAGGAGCTTAGAACTGTACAACTGGGTATAGCACAATATGGAGGAGAGTATAATAATCCATGGGCAATTCAGCTTGCAGCATGTACTATTGCTCTATTGCCAACTCTAATAATATTTGTAATTCTTCAAAAACAGTTGATGCGAAGCATTAAGATGTCTGGTATGAAGCTTTAATAGGGGGGAACGATTTGACAAACAGAGTAACAATAAAAGAAATTGCTAAAGAATTAGGTGTATCTGTAGCTTCAGTTTCCAGAGCTCTTAATGGAAAAGGAGAAATCAGTGCTGAACTAAAGAAGAAGATTTTAGAAAAAGCTAAAGAATTAGGTTATGTCGCTAATTACAATGCAATAAGCTTGCGGAATAAAACCACAAACTTGATTGGAGTACTTGTACCAGACACTTTTAATCCGTTCTTTGCACATTTCGTTACGAAAACTGAAGAGTATCTATATGATTTAGGTTACGAAATACTTCTTAGTACAACAAGGGAATCTTTAGAAAAAGAACGTGATTATCTAGAAATTATGCTCTCCAAAAACGTTTCAGGTATACTATCATCTCCAGCTAGTAGAAGCAGCAACTATTCTGTCTACAAACGTCTTTCTGATATGGGAGTTCCTATCGTCTTTTTTGATAGAAGCATAAGAGATCTCAATCTTTGCCAGGTAACAACAGATAATAGAAATGCAGTATACAGCGCTGTTAAAACTCTATGTGAAAATGGCCACAAAAAAATTGCTTTTATAGAAAGTGTCCCCGAAACCACAATTGGAGCAGAAAGACTACAGGGCTATAGAGAAGCAATGGAAGGGCTTTACAATAATGATAGAATAGAAGATTTGGAATCATTTCTTGAAAACGACTTAGAAACTGAAGTATACAGGATCCTTAACCAGAAACCAACAGCGTTAATAACAGGTAATTTGGTTATAACCAAATATCTATTAAGAATACTCAAAAGCTTAAGGATAAATATTCCAGATGATCTTTCGTTAATAGCATTCGACGACAGTGAATGGCTTGAAATTAATGTGCCTCCAATAACAGCGATCAGACAGCCAATTGATAGAATGGCGGAGTGTTCTGTCGAACTGTTAATAGATCGGATCAAAAACGAAAAGAAGGAGCCTCAACAAATAGAACTTAAAAATGAACTAATTTTAAGGGACTCAGTAACAAATATTGGCCACTAAAAAGGAGGATGGTATTGTGAGAATCATCATAATGCTTTTAATTTGCTTCATAACTATATCCACCTTTGTCTTTTCGACCCTTGAGGATGTGGAGGAACTTGAATTAATTGGTAAATTAACAGGTCCAGATGCAATAAACAATACTTTTAAATACGACGTTTACGGTACCGATTTAGGTCATACTTTCAATGATGGAGAGATCACTTTTTTCGTCTTCGGAGATACATTTGGTATAAACAAATCTAATTGGAGAAAAAATGTTATGGCTTTTACGAAAGACCAGGATCCTTCTGACGGAATACATTTTGATGGTTTTATTACTAAAAATCCACACTCTAGTTATTCCATAACTGATGGAAAATTAAATATTTACGTAGATAAAGGAAGCGATCTTTGGACCGGGGTGGATCTGGCTCCAAAATTTTTAAAAGTACCATCAAACGACAACTGGGTAATAGAGACATGCATTACTAACAATGATGCTGAAGAATATGGAACAAATTTTGCTGGTTTGCTGATATTTAATGACAGCTTCAACTGGTGGTTATGGGGACAACTGGGAAACAAACTGATGGAAACAAGCGGAATTATTGATGGCGAGTTTGTTAAAATTGCAGGTATGGAATATTCATACCCATATTTACGTATAGAAAAAAAGGATAACCTATACGTATTTAAGTATAGCAGCGATGGAGTTGATTGGAGTAAAGCGGGAGAATTTGAGGATTCTACGCAATCTCTGTCAAATGCTTCTATCGGTATTGGAGCCAAAGAATGGGGAGAAAAAGCTTATTATATAGAAATAGATTATCTTAGTATCAACGATGACACGTATTCTTTTGACTCACAAAGATTTCAAAACGATTTTGACTGGATTAGCCCCGATGCTGATGACGCACCTGCAAAAGAACTTATTTCAGAAACCAAAGGGAATGTAACTGCAATACCAACTAATGGTGTCTCAATTAATGGAAATTACTACTTGCATTTTATGATGGTAAAAAAATGGGGTGACCCCGGAAAATGGGATACCAGTTTCTCAGGCCTGGCAGTATCTACAAATGGTGGTTATAACTGGAAAAAGCTTGATACTGTAACCTGGTCATCGGATAGCAATTTTGCACAGGTAGGAATTGCTAAAGCTTCTCAATGGGATGAGATTCCTAAAAATAGCGGTGTTTCAGAAAATGATATTCTTTTTTGGGGGATCCCTTCAGGTCGCTTCGGAGGAGCCAAACTCATGAAGGTCAATAAGGATGAGATTGAAAATCTGGCAGCATTTCTTTACTTTTCCGGGCTAGACAAAGATGGTGATCCGGTATGGTCTAAAGAAGAATCTGAGGCTGTTGAAATAATAGTACCTCCTGTTGGAGAATGTTCTGCAATTTACAATCATTATCTTGAAAAGTGGATTTTTACATACCTTAATGAAGAAAGTCACGATCTGGAAATAAGAGAATCAGATTACCCATGGGGCCCCTGGAGTGAACCAATTCAACTTGTTTCTTCCAGAGAGTATTCTGGATTATATGGAGCTTACATGAATCCGCTTTTTGTTGAAAATGAAGGCGAATACATATATTTCACTATGTCTTTATGGGTGCCTTATAACGTTTATCTAATGAAAGTCAGATTAGTAAAATAGGAGGTAAAAGATGAATTTCGCAAATAGTAGCTTGAAAAATCTCATGATTCTAAAAAACGTAAAAAGCAAAAGGATTTCTTCTTACGATCAAAGTGGAGGTAATCGAGATTGGAAAACAATAAAGGCAGGTAAAACACTTACTCTTGCAAACATTGAAGGCCCAGGTGTAATAACACATATATGGATGACGTTTAGATCATCAGAAAAGCATTTCCTACGCAAAGGAGTTTTGAGAATGTTTTGGGACAACGAAAATGACCCAAGTGTGGAGGTTCCAATTGGAGACTTTTTTGGCGCAGGACACGGAAAAACTGAGAATTTTTCTTCACTCCCTTTTCAGATGTCTCCTGAAGACGGGAGAGGATTCAACTGTTTTTTCCCTATGCCTTTCAAAAAAAGAGCAAGAATAGAGATTGAAAATGAAAATTACTCACAAGAATTAGTTGCTTATTATTATATCGATTATGAATTGTGGCCAGAGTTCCCTGACAATATTGGTTATTTCCATGCCAACTGGAACAGAGAAATTGCTGTTTCTAAAAACGAAAACGAGCTTGTTAAAGAATTAGCACCCAGCCATCTCAAAGATATTGCACTGGAGGCCGGTGTAGGAAACAATATATTTGAGTTCTATGGTTCGAACAAAACGGGCAAGGAAAACTATGTCATTTTAGACGCAAAGGGAAAAGGCCATTATGTAGGCTGTTTCTTCTACGTTCACAATATGCGTGAGACAGATCAGTGGAATTGGTACGGTGAAGGCGATGATATGATTTTTGTAGATGGAGAAAAATGGCCTCCTTCATTACATGGAACCGGTACAGAAGATTACTTTAATATGGCCTGGTGTCCCAGTCAGAAATATTCTTCAAATTACTTTGGTCTTATACTTCCAGGCAAAGAAAACTGGAAAGGTTATATGAGCATGTATAGGTTTCATATAGAAGACCCGGTTAATTTTAATAAATCTATAAAGGTTACAATTGAAAAAGGCCACAATAATAATCGTTTTGATGATTATTCATCAGTAGCTTTCTGGTATCAAAGTGAACCCCACAAAAAATTCGAGAAACTATTGCCAGCCAATGAAAGATTACCTTTAGCTTACTGAAAACAGGGCAACCCTTGAAAAAGGGTTGCCTTTTAATTCGAGGATCTTTTTTCGCAGCAATTCAAAATGCTCATTGTTACTATACAAAAAAACTTCTAAGTTGATTCACTTAACTATCTATAACTAAAGATAATCGAACCAGCAAACTCAATAAATGCCATATAATGGTCCAAGGGCTTTACAGGTCCTGTAATCTGCGCTCTCAAGATTTTCGGTTCCGAATGCTGCCCAGGTTTTTGGCCTGAATATACTTTCTTTCTCTACATTATGCATGGAAACAGGAATTCTCAAAATAGAAGCGAGTGCAATTAATTCCGCACCAATATGTCCATAACTTATCGCACCGTGATTGGCACCCCAATTGTTCATTACGGAATAAACATCCTTAAAGGCTCCTTCCCCAGTCAATCTGGGAACAAACCATGTTGTTGGCCAGGAAGGGTCTGTTCTTTCATCGAGAATTTTATCTACTTCTTTATCCAGTTTTACAGTATAACCTTCTGCGATCTGCAAAACGGGACCCAATCCCTTAACGATGTTCATCCTGCACATTGTAACGGGCATTTCACCCTCAGTAAGAAATTTACTTGAAAAGCCACCGCCTCTAAAATATTCTACATTTGCAGGACACCATTCGGTTGCTTCAAGACATTTTTCCATTTCGTCTTCAGTAATGGCCCAGAAGGGTTTCATCACGGGATTGCCATTTTCGTCTTTTTGCTGTCCCGTACCATCAAGGGTGGTAGAACCTGAGTTTTTTAGATGAATCACACCATCTTTTGCCTTGTTCTGCAACTCTTTCCCGGTGATCCTTTTTATCGCTTCTGGACTCCAGTAGGTTCGAACGTCGGAAAATATTTGAGGCGTATTAGTCAATAGATAGCCAAATAACATAGAAACAGCATTTAATGAATCATTTTCAGTTGCTACAATAAACGGATTTCTTATACCATTCCAGTCAAAGGACGAATTGAGAACTGCCTCCGAGAAATCACCATTTGGAAAGTGATCTGTCCATTGTCTTTGACCCTGAAACCCTGAAGCTATTGCGTAATGTCCTTCTGCTTCTTCTTCGTAGTTTATTTTCTTTAACCTGGGATTACCTATCATCATGTCCCTGATAATCAAGGTCATCTTTGTAATAAATTCCCATTGTTTGTCTTTCTCTTTTCTTGAAAACTGTTTTTCACCTGGATTTATATCTTTGCCTTCTTTGCAGTTTTTTCTTACCCATTTAATTGCTTTCTCATACTCTTCTTTATCATATATTCCTTCTTTTATTCTTCTAATGATTTCAGACATATCACAATATTCAACATGCATTCCAAGGTATTTTTCAAAAAAGTCTTCATTTACCATCGATCCTGCTATTCCCATTGAAACGGTTCCAATAGACAAATATGACTTTCTTCTCATATAAGCAACGCCCAATGCTGCCTTTGAAAACTTCAATATTTTCTCTTCCACATCTTCTGGTATTGAAAGATCATCAGCATCCTGAACATCTCTTCCATAAATGGCAAACGCTGGCAAACCCTTTTGATCATGCGCTGCTGATACTGCTGCAAGAAAAACCGCTCCCGGTCTTTCACTACCGTTAAATCCCCATATAGCCTTAGGTATAAGAGGATCTTCATCCATAACTTCAGAACCGTAGCACCAGCTTGGAGTAACTGTTAACGATACTCCAACCTCTTCCCTTTCGAACTTTTTTGCACATCTGACTGATTCAGCATATCCACCTATTGTTGAATCAGCAATGCATGTTTTGACCTTCGAACCATCTATATATCTAAGTTTGTTTTCAAGCAAAGAAGCCACCTTTTTTGCCAGTTTCATTGTCTGATCCTCAAGAGATTCTCTTACTCCTCTTCTTCTACCATCAATCACAGGTCTAATGCCAATTTTTGGAAAATCCTTTAACAAAACTCTTCACCTCTTATTTCACTATTATTTTCCCAACTTATCTGAAATTCTGTTAACTGATTCTAACAAAAGTTTTCTATATTTTTCCATTTTTCTTCTGTTCATTCTTATCTTTGGTCCAGAAATACTTATTGAAGCCACCACGTGAACTCTGTTATTGAATATCGGCGCGCCAATGCACAATATTCCTTCATCATGTTCTTCATTATCCAGTGCGAAACCTTGGTTTCTAATCTTTTCCAGCTCTTTTCTTAACTCATTTTTTTCTGTTATGGTATTCTTTGTAAATTTCTTTAATTCTATACTTGATAAAATACTTTCTCGTTTTTCATCAGGCAAAAAAGCGAGTATGGCTTTACCAATCGATGTACAATATATTGGTGAGCGCTTCCCTATCCACATTTTTGCCTGAAGATTATGCATACTGCCCAATCCTTCAATTGAAGTAACTTCATTTCCATCAAGAACTCCCATGTGAATTGATTCTTCTGTATACTTACTCAATTTTTCTATTTCCGGGAAAGCTAATTTTCTAAGTTCTAGCGTTTCCAGATACAGACTTCCTAATTCAAATAACTTAACCCCAATTCGATATTTAGAAGTATTTTCATCTTTACTTAAAATGTTTACTCTATTAAGTGCCCCAGCAATTCTATAAACAGTGGGTTTTGGTAATTCTGTTTTCTTAGTCAATTCATTCAAAGTTAGTTCTGGTTCATCTAAAGAAAAAGAATCGAGTATCTGTATTATTCTTTTTACACCTTGCACAAAATCACCTCAATTTACCCAACATAGCCAAATACTCTTGGAAGCCACAATACAATATCGGGAAAATACGTTATTAATATCAATCCGAGTACTTCGATAGGTATAAAGTATCTAAGCATCTCACCAAATACTTTACTGACTGGAGTTTTGCTCAAAGCACTGGTAATGTATCCTGTTTGACCATAAGGAGGGGTGTCAAGGGCTAACATTAAGTTTACTGTAGTAATTATACCGAAGTGAACCAGATCTATTCCAACAGCTTCTACAAGCGGTAACATTATCGGTATTACCACAAGCTGAATAACTGAAACATCAAAAAACATTCCGAGTAAAAAGAACATTATATTGGTACTCAATAACAACAGAATCCTTGAATCAAGGAATCCTGAATCAATAAAGAAATCTGTTATCATTAAAGGAATTTCTTCCCGTGCCAATACATATTTTACAACAAGTGCTGCCGCTATCATAAAACTTATAAACCCTACAGAATAAACGGTCTTCATAATTATCTTTTTAAACTTCTTAAAGCTCATTTTCTTGTATACCAGTATACTGATTATCATGACGTATCCAGCAAGAACCGCTGCAGCTTCTGTTGGAGTAAAAATACCTCCATATATTCCTACTAGAAGAATAATTGGTGCCAATAAAGCAGCAAAAGATCTTCTAAAACTTTTCCACAATACTTTGAGTGGATATTTTTTGCCTTTAGGATAACCTCTTTTTTTCGAAAGATAATAAACCATTCCCGCTTCAAGCAGAGCTATCAACAATCCAGGAATTATACCCGCTAAAAAGAGATATCCCAGAGAAGCACCAGTTAACATTGCATAGATAACCATGGGAATACTTGGAGGGATTATTGGTGAAATTGTTGCTGATGCACACGTTACAGCACTGGCAAACTTGCCGTCATATCCATCGTCCATCATGGCTTTAATCTCGATAGCTCCTACTCCAGAAACATCAGCTATCTCAGAACCACTCATACCAGCAAAAATTATACTAGTTGCAATATTGGCATAACCAAGTCCGCCTCTTATTCTACCCATTGATTGCTTCACAAAACCAAATATTATATCTGTCACATCTGTATCATTCATTAAATTTGCAGCGAAAATGAACATGGGGACAGCCATCAAAACGTCTTTCCCGCTAAGTTCGATAGCCATGACATCCATAAATGACCCAAGACTAACTCCTGCAGTAATGAAATAGGAAAAACCACCCATAACCATTGCAAATGCTATGGGGAAACCCAGAGCAAAAGCACCAAGAAAAACGACAAAAAATAATACTAATCCCATGGCTCTTCCTCCTTAGCGGATTTTTTTCCTGTTACTAGTTCTCTGGTGTCTTTATAAATCCAGATGAAATTATGTATTATCATCAAAACAATGAACATTGGAAAACAAAAAAGAAGGTAACTCCAGGGAATCTTCAAAACATTCGACTTTATGAGTCTGTAGAAAACAATATCGTTCCATATTGGAAAAAATGTCATGAATAGCATAATTGTGAAAAACACGTTGAAAAACAAATCAAATACAATTTGCAGTTTTCTCGAAACCATATCATAAATAACATTGAATTTCATATGTGCCCCAAATCTTCTAGCAAGAGGTGCCCCAAGAAAAATTATCCAGATAAATGAATATCTTGAAATCTCAAACAATTCTGGTGATGGATTGTTAAATACATACCTCATTATTACTTGCACAAAGAGTGCGAAAAATAATAACAATAAAAAAATTGAAGCTACTCGATATTCAATAAAATCAATAACAAACATACCTGTTTTCTTTAACACCTTCATAAAAGACATCTTTTCTGAACCTCCTGCTAAAATCACGGAAAGATCATGCGATCTTCCCGTGATGAAAAATAAACAGTTCCTAAACGTTATTCAGTTGGGTATTTTTGAATAAATTCGTAGAGTCCTTCGCCCCATTTTTCATCAAATTTTGGTTGTGAGTAGTATTCAGCTGCGTGTTCCATAAATGCTTCTTTATCTGGAATAATGATTTCCATATCATATTCATCAACAAATTGTTTTAATAGTTTGGCTTCCTGTTCTAAAACCAATTCGTTCATATAATATCTCGCAACCAGCATAGCTTTTTCAATGTAGGTGCGATATTCTAGGGGCATTTCCTGCCAGAGATCTTCGTTAATAACGGGATTTATCATTCCTATTGAATGATCAGTTAATGTGATATATTTAGTAACTTCAACAAATTTTGCAGATAAATCCGTTGGTAAAGGATTGTCCTGGCCGTCAATTGTACCGGTTCTTAGTGCAAGATAAACTTCTCCAAATCCCATTGGAGTTGGATTGGCGCCTAAAGCTCTACCCATGTCAAGAAATGCTTCGTTATTTGGCATTCTGATTTTCACGCCTCTTAAGTCTTCTGGTTTTCTAATCTCTCCTGCTTTTGCTGTAGTATTTAGCTGTCTTGTCCCCAAATACCAGGTATCAAGGACTCTCAAACCTGTTTCTTCAGCCAGTTCATCAAACCATTCTTTAACAAATGGGCTATTCATTACCTGATACATATGGTCCAGATCTCTGAAAATATATGCAGAGTTCAAAACACCCATTTTTGGCATATTTGCGAGATCTGCAAACCATGATGGTGCTGCATCTCCTGCCATTTCAAGATCTCCACGCATAACCGATAACAATGATGTCTGTTGATCACCCAGCTGTCCTGAATGAAAGATTTTTACCTCAATCTTACCACCACTCAAATCTTCTGCTATCTCTTTAAATTTTTCCATTGCTTTGACTTGAGGTTGTGTTGGAGCGGCAACAGTATTAAATCTCAAAGTATACTCTGCTTGAGCAAAAATTAACGAAGTTAATAGTACTACTGCCAGTACAAAAAGAATTTTCCTCATGACACATCTACCTCCTAATATGAAAATGGATGATTGACTAAATTTTTCCGTTTTTCTCCAGGGATTCCTTTAACAACTCGATTTCATCCTGTTGAAGTTCTTCAAGAGGGGGTCTAACTCTCGCAACATCTATTCCCGAATGTAAAGCAAAGGCTTTTTTTACACCCGGTAAAGGATTCTCAAAACGACCATCTCTACCAAAAAATGCTTTAAACAAATTATAGAGTTTTTTAAAAGTCTGTGTGGCTTCCTGCACATTACCAGAAAAGTAATTTTTCAACATACCCTTCATAATATCCCCGATAACATGAGAACCACCACTAACAACTCCGACGCCTCCCTGAGTTAAAACGGATAAAACCATCAGATCATCTCCTGAATAAACAACCATTTTTCCATTCGTAGCATTTAAAAAGGCTGAAGTTTGTAGAGGATTTATGCCTGCTTCATCTTTCACTGCGACAATGTTATCCACTCCACTCAACTCACCCAATGTTTCTGGCTCAATATTCGTTGCGGTAAAAAGCGGAATATTGTATACCATAATAGGTAAATTTGTACTATTCGCAACTCTCATGAAATGATTTTTTACACCATTCTGTGTTGGATGACAATAATAAGGTACAACAACCATAGCAGCATCATAACCGATTCTTTCAGCTTCCTTTGTAAGTTTTATGGTTTCTTCTGTAAATGCAGTTCCTGTCCCAGCTATAAGTGGCCTCTCATTACCCACTTCTTCTTTCACGGCTTCGAATAGCTTGACTTTTTCTTCAAAGGACATTGTATAGAATTCTCCGTTCGTACCAGCAACAATTAAAGAATCGCAATAATCCTTTTTAATAAGAAATCTTGCTATCATCTTTGTTTTAGAATAATCAATTTCATAATCTTCCTTGAAAGCTGTGTTCATTGGTATCAAAACCCTACCAAAATGTTTTACAACATCCACCATAATCTCCTCCTTTATTTCATTCAGTGAAATAATATTTCTACCATTGAAATTATATAATTTTTTGTTCTCATATAAAAATTCACTCAGGAACAGTTAAGTAATATTAACTTTGACAAGAACCGGTTATTGGAAAAAAACACATTCTGCTGCATGTTTTTCACTAAGAATTCTCTTTTAAATCAAAAAACACAATAAACAGGTCTGCTCTTCATCTAAAGCAAAGTTTAAAGCTTAATTTTGTCTCCTATGTTTTTTTCAAACTTGTGTATGTAAACATTACTTATAATAACCAGGAAGAAACAAAACTAACCCGAAAATACACCAGTAAAAAGCAAAAAAATGGCTATAAACACTAACTGTTATAATCTTGTTATTAGGCAGCAGAGGGAGGCATTACTATGAAAAAGTTGGGTATAATCATTTGTGGCCGTTATCAGAGTTGTGGAGGCGGCAAGTGTTTTAGAGCAATGCGTGAACATGCGGGAGGATTTGCCATTTATCCTGCTGAAGAAGATTTACAGCTTGTGGGCTATTCTTACTGTGGTGGTTGTCCGGGTGGAAACGTAGAATATGTTCCTGAAGAAATGAAAAAGAACGGGGTGGAAGTAATTCATCTTGCCACAGGACTGGTTGTTGGATACCCTCCGTGTCCAAGAATCAAACACTTTAAGGAGTTCATAGAAAATTATTACGACATCCCCGTTGTTATTGGAACGCATCCCATACCATTAAAGTACTTTAATGCACATCAGAAGTTATCTTTCTGGGAAAAGAGTGATATGTTTTCATTGGCTGAACATTTAATGAATGAATACAGAGAAATAATGAAATCATATAACTGAATTGCAGAATACGCTAAATCTCTTTATAAAATGTTTAACCGGCTATTACATATTTTCTTAACCACAAATAACCAAATCCTTTTTTCTAAAACAATACCCGGCCTTCACTTTTCAGAACGCCGGGTATAAAGTAGAATAATGCATATAAAACTAACTTTCTCGATGCATTTCTATTAGATTGCAAATATTCGTTCTTGATAAACTCTCTTTGAAAGTAGAACATGAAAATAGGAGGGATATGATGAAAGAAGTAACAATTCGAACAAGAATGAGTTCCCATGATGCTCATTATGGCGGAGGGCTTGTGGATGGCGCAAAACTCCTTCAATACTTTGGAGATGTTGCAACAGAACTCCTTATTCGAAACGATGGTGATGAAGGTCTTTTCAAGGCATACGATAATATCGAATTTCTTGCGCCGGTTTATGCTGGAGATTTTATAGAATTTATAGGCAGGATAGACAAAATTGGCAATACTTCAAGGAAAATGTCATTTGAAGCCATTAAGGTAATAAAAACAAGACCGGACATATCTGATTCTGCAGCAGAAGTACTTGATAAACCTGTTGTTGTTTGCAAAGCAAGTGGGACATGTGTGGTCCCAAAGGAAAAACAGAGGGGGTGAAGTAATGGAAAAATTAATTATTACAGCTGCTTTGACCGGAGCAGAAGTCACAAAGGATATGCAACCAAATCTACCCATTACTCCCGAAGAAATAGCTAAAGAAGCTTATAAATGCTATGAAGCGGGTGCTTCAGTAATACACGTTCATGCAAGGGAAGAGGACGGTACTCCTAATCAATGTCAGGAAATATACGCAGAAATAAAAAGACTTGTAGAAAAGAAGTGCAATATTATTGTTCAGCCTTCAACTGGCGGAGCAGTATGGCATGACATAGAAGAAAGGATACAACCCCTAAAGATTAACCCGGAAATGGCCACATTAACTACTGGTACATGTAATTTCGGTGACAGTATATTCAGCAACCCAATGGACTACATTATGCACTTTGCAAAAGAAATGAATGAAAGAATCATTAAACCCGAAATTGAGGTTTTTGATAGAGGAATGATAAATAACGCGCTTTACCTTGTTAAGAAAGGGGTTCTTGAACTTCCCCTTCATTTTGATTTCGTAATGGGTGTTCCCGGAGCTATACCGGGTAAGATTAGAGATCTTGTTTATCTGGTAGAAAGCATTCCACCGGGATGCACCTGGACAGTTGCTGGAATTGGCAAACATGAGCTAACTCTGGCCACTCATGCCATTGCAATGGGTGGACATGTAAGAGTAGGCTTTGAAGACAACATATATTACCGAAAAGGTGAACTTGCCACATCAAACGCCCAACTTGTAGAACGAATTGCAAGGATAGCAAAAGAATTAGATAGAGAAGTAGCAACGCCTGACGAAGCGAGAGAAATTCTTAATATCAGGAGGTAAACAATGAAATCAGGATCACCTTATGGAATACATAGAGTAGTAGAACCTGAAGGCGCCCTGCCTCAATCTGCAGAGAAAATTGACAACCGTATGGGGATTTTTTCAAATGAAATATTGATAGATGTCGAGACTCTGAATATTGATTCAGCAAGTTTTACACAGATAAAAGAATCCTGCAGTGGAGACCTTGATAAAATAGCTGAAACCATTAAAGATATTGTTGAAAAACGCGGAAAGATGCAGAATCCTGTAACGGGATCAGGCGGAATGCTTGTTGGCAGGGTTGTTGAGATTGGCCCGGATCTTTCCAATCGTCCAATTAACGTTGGAGTCAGAATAGCTACACTTGTATCCCTCTCTCTGACACCGTTAAGAATTGACGAGATTATAAATATCAATCCTGAAACCGATCAGGTAGACATCAAGGGAAAAGCTGTACTCTTTGAAAGTGGTATATATACAAAATTACCAGAGGATATCTCACGGAAACTCGCCCTTGCCGTACTGGATGTTGCAGGCGCTCCTGCTCAGGTTAAAAAATTGGTCAAACCCGGAATGAATGTCTGCATTATTGGAGGCGGAGGAAAATCAGGAATTCTATGCGCCTATCAGGCAAGCAAAATCGTTGGAAACACTGGTAAGGTCATTATCGTTGAGAATTCAATGAAAAATGCTAAACGGATTGAAAAACTGGATATTGCAACGGATATTGTGATTGCCAACGCAAAAAAACCCGTCGATGTACTCGATGGTGTTATCGAAATAACTGATGGGAAACTATGCGATGTTGTTATTAACAATGTCAATGTCGAAGCTACAGAAATGTCCTCAATACTTATTACAAAAGATGAAGGCACTGTTTACTTCTTTAGCATGGCCACAGATTTTACCCGTGCAGCCCTGGGGGCTGAAGGTGTGGGGAAAGATATTACGATGATAATTGGAAACGGATATACAAAAAATCATGCGAAAATAAGTCTTAACATTATTAGAGAATCATCAAAAATCAGAGAATTATTTGAACAATTATATATATAAATTGGAGGGTCTGTATGAGAGATTACAAAAAGATATCGCTCTGGAAGGATGTAACAGAAGAGCAGTGGAATGACTGGCACTGGCAGGTTAGCAACAGAATCACAACTGTGGATAAATTAAAGAAAGTATTGAATTTAACTCCTGCCGAACAGAAAGGTATCAAGAATTGTCTTGACACAATAAGAATGGCGATTACACCGTACTACGCCACACTTATGGATTATGATAACACAAGGGATCCTATCAGGCGTCAGGCGGTTCCTACAGAAAATGAACTGCTTTTCGATCGCTGGGACATGGTAGATCCTCTGGATGAGGATGAAGATTCACCCGTAGCAGGATTGACCCATCGTTATCCTGACAGAGTTCTATTTTTGGTCACAGATCAATGTTCCATGTATTGCAGACATTGTACAAGAAGACGTTTTGCAGGTCACAAGGACAAACCACGTTCAAAAAAAGAGCTGGATGATGCTATTGAATATATAAAAGAGACGCCTAAAATTAGAGACGTTCTGCTTTCTGGTGGAGACCCATTATTACTCTCTGATAACATACTGGAATACATTTTGAAAGAATTAAGAAAAATAGATCATGTTGAAATAATAAGGATTGGTTCAAGAACACCAGTAGTTCTACCTAAAAGGATAACTCCTGAACTTATTAAAATGTTGAAGAAATATCATCCAATCTGGATTAACACTCATTTTAACCATCCAAAAGAGATTACATCTGAATCAACTAAAGCATGTGAAACTCTCGCAGATGCAGGAATTCCTCTTGGCAATCAATCAGTTCTTTTGAAAGGAGTTAATGACAGCGCATATATTATGATGGAACTTGTACATCAATTAGTGAAAATCAGAGTTAGACCTTATTACATGTACCAATGTGATCTCTCACAGGGTATTAAACATTTTAGAACATCTATAAGAAAAGGAATATCCATTATGGAATCGTTAATCGGTCACACTTCAGGCTTCTGTGTCCCAACCTTTGTAGTAGATGCCCCTGGAGGAGGCGGAAAGATTAGGGTTATGCCCCAGTATATGGTATCGGAATCGGATAAAACCGTTGTTCTTAGAAACTACGAAGGCGTTATAACCACATATCATGAACCGGATGACATAACCACCGATGTTGATGATACAAAATACAGAAAGAAGTACAAACTTACAGGTGTTGCCGGATTAATGCAGGGCGAAAATATTAATATCGAGCCTTCCAACCTTGAACGTAGAAAAAGAATAAAAAGCTGGAAAAACAAAGATTCCGCAAAGAAAAAATAAGTTACCTGTATTGTTTAAATCAGTTTAAGCAGATTTACATCTCTCCATCAATTAATTTAATCAGAGGAGGTGAAGGCGCAGTTTTCTTAAGAGTGTAGCGCCAGCTATATGAAATACAAAGAGATTGAAGTAGGAACAGTATATAAGAAAGAAACCAGGGTCATAGATGAAATGGTAAGAAAATTTGCTGAGATTACGGGTGACGATAATCCTGTTCATTTAAACGATGAATATGCAGCAACAACGATATTTAAAAAAAGGATATCTCATGGTGTTCTTGTCCTAGGATTGATATCAGCTGTTCTGGGTAGAGAATTTCCAGGTCCCGGAACAATTTATCTCAATCAAAACGCTTCATTCAGGCGTCCCGTGTATCTTGATGAGCCTATAACTATCGCAATAGAGGTACTCGAAAAGATCCCTGAAAAGTCCCGTTTGAAGCTATCAACAAATGTAATAAAAAACAATGGAGAACTAGCAATTGATGGTAACGCACTCGTAATATTTAAAGATGAAGAATAGCGAAAAATTACTGGAAAATATTTCCAAAAACAACTGCATTTCGATCATTGGCCTTGAAAAAAACACCGGAAAAACAGAAACTCTGAATTATATTACAAGACACACACATGACAATTTCAATGTGGCCATAACATCCATAGGCCTTGACGGAGAAGCTTTTGATCAGATAGCATATACACCAAAACCTCCTGTTAGAGTTTATGAAGGCATGGTTTATGCAACATGTGAAACGTTCTACAGGGAAAAGCGGTTTTTGTCAGAAATCTTGCATATAAAAGAACACAAAACACCGCTTGGAAGAACGGTCATTGCAAAAGCTAAAGAAGACGGTCAGATTATCCTGGCAGGCCCGGTAATAAATACACATCTTAAAGAACTGTTGAATGATTTCAAAAGGCTAAATAGTGATCTGATTATTATAGATGGGGCCTTTTCGAGAGTAAGTCATTCTTCTCCGCTAATTTCTGACGCGGTCATACTTGCCACCGGAGCAACGGTGTCTCTTAATATAAACGTTCTTATTAATAAAACACTTGAAGTCACAAAGATCATGAACCTTAAAGAATACTCAGGAATACCACTTAATTGTGAAAGATTAAAACAGGGCATGTATACTGTTGACGAAAAAACGAACGAAATAACAAGACTACCCTTTAACTCTACAATCACGAGCACGGAAGGTATTGAAAGTTACCTTAAAGGCAAACAAACGCTTTTCATTTCCGGAGCCATAACAGATAGTTTCCTGAGAATGCTGGTACAGAAAGATCTTGCAAAGGATTTTACTGTTGTAGTTAGAGATTACACCAAAGTTTTTGCATCACTGAAAGATATTGAGAAGTTCGAAAGAAAAGGGGGTAGTTTAGAGGTATTATACAGGGTTAATCTTATAGGTATTACAATCAACCCATGGTCACCGAAGGGTTATGAATACAGTTCCACTGAATTAATAGATGAGTTGCAGAACAGGGTAAACGTTCCCATCGTTGACGTACTCGAGGAGGATAGATAACTAAGATGCGAAACGAAGAGCTTAAAGAAATCACCGGATTAAATAATTTGCTGAAAAAAATGAGCTACAGCTCCATACCGGGAAAGAAATACGCTGATGAAATGAAGTTCTACAGAACAGAAAAAGAAATAGAAAAAGAACTGGATGCAACAGAGATTTGCCTAAAATACTTCAACCAGGAGGCTTTCGTTGATAAAATAAAAAGTCTTCTCTGTTCATTGAGAGATATAACGTCAACACTTAAAGAATTGAAGTCTGCAGATTGCATCCTAGATGATATCCGGCTATTTGAACTGAAGGAATTTACACTCTTTAGTGAGGAATTTAAACATACAATGAATGATTGTCCGAAATTTCTTGAGTTAAAAGAGCTAGATGATGTTGTTGAATTACTCGATCCAGAGGATGCAAAGTTGAAACACTTTTATATATATAGTTCCTACGATAAGACCCTCGAAAAATTGAGAAACGAGAAGAAAGAACTGTTAAGAACAAAAAAAGACCCGGAAAAAATTCGAGAGATTGAAAACAGGGAAGATGAGCTCGAAGAAAACATTCGCAAAAGTTTGAGCAAATCTCTTTCAAAAAAATCAGATAGAATTTTGAATAATTTTGAACGGCTAATCAAGCTGGATATCTATCTTGCAAAAACGGATCTAATCAAAAAGTATAGACTCAATAAACCTTCCATTACTGAAGGTGAAATAAACTACAAAGGATTGTTCAATCCCCTTTTAAAGGAAAATCTTCAAAGAATCAAAAAGGAATTCCAGCCGGTTGATGTAAGTATAGACTATGGTTCAACGTTGATAACAGGCGCCAACATGACCGGAAAATCAGTTTTATTAAGAACGTTGGCATTAAGTCAACAACTTTTTCAGATGGGATTCTATGTACCAGCAAAAAATGCAAAGATAACCTGTGTCGATACTGTTCATCTTATTTCAGGGGACTACCAATCAATGTTGAAGGGACTTTCTTCTTTTGCTGCAGAAATGGTTGAGCTCGATAGGGCTGTAAAAGATACTGAAAATGGACAAAGGGGTTTGCTGCTTTTTGACGAACCCGCGAAAAATACCAATCCTCACGAGGGGCATGCCATTGTAAAAGCTTGTTCTCTTTTTTTCAAAAATAAAAGGACTTTTGCCGTTATCGCAACCCACTACGATCTGAAACTCAAAAACAACGGATTGAAGCATTATCGTGTTAAAGGTCTAAAGAGTGATAGCTTTACAAAGGATGAAATACACCCGGAGAATATTATTGATTATGTTGACTATTCATTGCAACAGGCAGATCCAGAAGAAACTGTTCCCAGAGAAGCATTGAAGGTTCTCAAGCTCCTTAAATTGGATAATCCGATATTTAATAAAGCAAAGAATATATTACTCAAAGGCAGGAGGAATCGAGAAAATGAGTAAACTTGGACTTAATTTTACAAAAGTAGAAAAAGCAAGGAAACTTTCCAGAAAAATAGCTGACGATGTTCAAAAGTACGTGGACCGTCATACAACTACTAGCATAGAAAGAGCCATATGCAGGCTTTTTGGAATCGATGGGGTTGATGAAGATGGTATTCCTTTACCAAATGTTGTTGTAAAACAACTTACAGACAACAATCTTCTTAGTGAGGGTATATGTCGTTTTCTGGGAAATGCGGTTTTAGAAACAACCATGAATTTTCAAGAGATCGCTGAAAACATTGCCAGCGGTGAACTTGATATAACCAGACTGAAAATGCATCCACTGAAAGAAATTAAGACAGCTCTAAAACCCAGGGTTGAAGAGGCTGTCGATCGAATAAAGAAAAACAGAGACAGAAGAATAGGGTTCCTGGAACGAATTGGTGAAGGTCCAAGACCTTATCTATATGTAATTGTGGCAACGGGAAATATCTATGAAGATGTCATTCAGGCCAGAGCCGCGGTTGAGCAGGGCGCTGATATTGTTGCGGTTATCAGGTCCACAGCACAAAGTCTACTGGATTATGTTCCCTTTGGTGCAACTACCGAAGGTTATGGTGGTACCTACGCGACCCAGGAAAATTTCAGGATTATGAGAACAGCACTTGATGAAGCTGGTGAAAAATCCGGACGATATATCCGTTTATGCAATTACTGTTCTGGTTTATGTATGCCTGAAATTGCTGTGATGGGAGCCTTTGAAAGACTTGATGTTATGTTGAACGATGCCCTTTACGGTATTCTTTTCAGGGACATCAATATGAAACGGACACTTATAGATCAATACTTCTCCAGGATTATCAATGGTTTTGCAGGTGTGATAATAAACACAGGCGAAGATAACTATCTAACTACCTCGGACGCATACGAAGCCGCTCACACAGTCCTTGCATCACAGTTTATTAATGAAAGGCTTGCCCTTCTAGCGGGAATCCCCGAAGAACAGATGGGATTGGGGCATGCATTTGAAATGGACCCCTCGATGGAAAATGGTTTTCTTTATGAACTTGCTCAAGCGCAACTATCCAGAGAGATTTTTCCTAAAGCCCCTCTGAAGTACATGCCCCCAACACGTTTTAAAACTGGAAACATTTTCAAAGGCCACATTCAGGATGCCATGTTCAACGTTATTTCAATAATGACAAATCAGGCAATTCAATTACTTGGAATGCCCACTGAAGCAATCCATACGCCATTTATGGGTGACAGGTATCTCTCCATAGAAAATGCCCAATACATATTCAACAACATGAGAGATATAAGCGAAGAAATAAGCTTTAAAGAAGGTGGCATGATTCAGGAACGAGCCAAAAAAGTACTTGACGAATCAATGACTTTGCTTGAACATATTTCAAAGGAAGGATTGTTTAACGCTCTTGAAAAGGGCATTTTTGCAGATATAAAACGACCCAGAAACGGTGGAAAGGGTTTAGACGGTGTTGCTGAAAAATCGGAAAATTACTTCAACCCTTTTATCTCTAAGATGCTTGGAGGGAAATGACAATGAAAAAAATTGGCGAAAAGGCTATTCGACCCTATGGTGATACGCTAAACGACGGAAAGGTTCAGTTAAGCTTTACGCTCCCCGTTAAGTCTGATGTAAGGGCTAAAACAGCGGCAAAAAAACTGCTGACAAAGATGGGGCTTACGAACCCACAGGTAGTCTATCAAAAAGCCTTAAGTGAGGCCTTCACTTTCTTTGTAGTCTATGGAGATTGTACCCATACTGTTGATTATTCAAAAATTGAAGATACGGGCATCTTAATAACCAGGAGAAGTATGGAGGAGATCGATAGCCATATTAAAGAAAATCTTGGAAGAAAAATAGTTGTGGTGGGCGCAACCACAGGATCCGATGCTCATACTGTTGGTCTTGATGCAATTATGAACATGAAAGGATTTGCAGGACATTATGGCCTGGAAAGATATGAAATGATTGATACATACAACCTTGGAAGTCAGGTCCTTAACATGGATTTAATAGCAAAAGGAATGGAAGTAAATGCAGATGCATTAATGGTATCACAAACAGTTACCGCAAAAAACACGCATGTTAAGAATCTTACAGAACTGGTAGAACTTCTTGAAGCGGAAAATATAAGAGATAGATTTATACTCATAGTTGGAGGCTCGAGGATAAGTCACGAACTAGCAAGAGAACTTGGATTTGATGCAGGTTTCGGACCAGGAACATACGCGGAAGATGTGGCTTCATACATCCTTGATGAGTTATTAAACAGGAATGAATAGCATCACTCTTTATTATTTTTCCATTCGAGTAACATATCACTGTATACATCATACGGAATAATTGATCCACCCGTTAACCATATAAGATGGGTCGATTTTTCTTTGACAGAAAAATGCTTTGATATATGTAAAGGTCCAGCTATTCCCGCAGCTGCAGAGGGCTCAATTTTTTCATTTTCTATCTCTTTTGCAATGACACTTAAATGGGCCATTGTTGAATCATCTATCGTATAAAAACCATTTGCAAGATACTTCATCATTTCACATGATAATTTTGAAGGTTTAACAACAGCAAGACCATCTGCTATGGTTTTTCCATCTATGTTGAAATTGCGAACGTCAATTTTCTCACATTTTCCCGTTAAAACACCAAGAAACATGGCAGGTGCCTTCACCGGTTCTGCAAAATAAGCCTTAATACTCTTTCCAAAAAGATGCTTTAAAGAAAAGGTGATTCCTCCAGGTGCTCCACCAACTCCGCAAGGCAGGTAAACATAGAGTGGATTGTTTCTATCGATGAAAATATTTTTTTCTTCCAGCTGTTTTTTTAACCTAAGCGCTGCGGTGGCATAACCCAAAAAGAGGATTTCAGAATTCTCATCGTCAACAAAGTATGATTTTGGATCGCGCCTGGCAGCCTCCCTGCCTTCTTTAACCGCTTCTGAATAGCTTGCGCTGTGTTCAATTACCTCTGCTCCCGCATCTCTAAGCAGGTTTTTTTCCATTCTTTTGCATCAGTTGACATATGGATTTGAACATGAAAACCAAGTTTTTTACCAACTATTCCCACACTTAAACCAAGATTTCCTGTTGAGCCGACAAGTATTCTATATCTTGAAAACATCTTCCTGTACTTCTCTTCTGCAAAAACGCTATAATCATTTCCAGAGAATTCCAGCTCTTCGGTTACCAGTTTTTCAGCATATGTCAGTACTTCATAGATTCCTCCCCGTGACTTTATTGAACCCGTTATGGGAAGTTTGTTATCGCATTTAAATAACAAATTACCCATTATTTTTTGTTTAACCTTCTTCTCAAGAAAATCCTTTAACCTATTCGCATATTTTATTTCAGATTCAATTGTTCCTTTTTCTATCTCTGGAAAAAGCTTTTTTAACAGAGGAGAAAATCTAATCCACCGATCTTCCGCCTCTATTATGTCTTTGTACTGTAATTTTTGATTTTTCAGATAATCAGAAGGATCATCCAGCGCTTTGTCATTTTTCCAGAATGTCTCTGAGCATTCCTTTATTTTTTTAATAACACCTTTGTCCATTTCCACATTAATCACCTTCAAAAAATTTCAGTCACTAATTTATATTATAATCTAATAAATGGATTGCTTATTAAACAGAAGAGTTATTAATATCAGCTTTCTCATAGCCTTTAGACTAAGTTTTTTCGTTATGATAGAATCTATTAATTAACGTATGGAGGTTGATAAATGAAGACCCTGGTTGTTGTGAATCCCGCTGCCTCAGCAGGTAGAGCTATTAAGGATTACAAAAACATCATTGAGGAATTGCTTCATCAGTATCTTGGCGATTTCAGTGTTAAATTTACTTCAGGTGTTGGTGATGCAACAAGATTTGCAGTTAAAGGAGAGAGATACGATAGGGTTATTTGTGTGGGCGGTGATGGTACCCTTAATGAAATAATAAATGGTCTTCATAATGCCAATCTGGATATTCCCATTGGTTTGGTTAGTGTCGGAACTGGAAATGATTTCAAGAAAACGCTGGGTCTGGTTGGCAGTTATGAATATATGATCCAGAGAATTGCCAGTGGAAAACCAAAGAAATTCGATTTACTTGAAGCTACATTCAAAGGGTTAGACAGCAAAATGATAACCAGACTGGCTGTAAATATTATAGGCGTGGGCTTTGATGCTGCTGTTTCTCAAAGAATAAACGACGCCCGTTTTAAGATAAGAGGAAAAATGTCGTATGTAGTCTCCTTTCTCCCTGAATTCATAACCACCGGAACATATCCAGTGGATTTTTCAACCAATGGTGTTTTTAATCAAAAATCTTACTACCTTGTAGCATTTGGAAATGGCAAATATTTCGGAGGAGGCATGAAAGTCTGTCCCGATGCGGAGCCTGATGATGGACTCATAGACGTGGTCGGAATAGGACAGATGTCCAAATTGAAACTTCTCTACCATTTTCCAAAAATATACAACGGTAAACACATCTCCGTAAATGAGGTAGATTATGTAAGAGGTAAGGAATTTGACGTAAAGGGGAAAAAAGAAACGCCCATAGAAATGGACGGAGAAGTCGTCGGAACACTACCTCTGAAAATCAAAATAAAAGAAAAGGCTGTAAAAATTCTACTGTAGAATGTTTAGATTAACAATACCACCTTCAATATAGACATTCGAATTTGCCCCAATATCATCTCCAAGGGTAAATTTGCTTTTGTCAGCGATTTTAATATCCTCTACATTAACGGTTTTGATACCAGCAGAAATGTTAAAATTCGCGCCTATGTTCTCTGGCAGAGATATTTTTGACCTTATAATCCCTGCATTTAGCTTCAACTCAACAGGTGTAACCCTGGATAGATTAATATCTGAATTTATGATTCCCGCGTTAACTTCAATCTTTGAAACCTTCAATGCGGAAAGATCCATATCACATCTGGTCACAAATTGATTGGTTTCAATTTCATAACTGTATGCAGGTGATAATTCAAATTCAATTTTCCTGCGACCATTCATAAAAAATGTAGTCTGTTCATGTCCTACTGTAAGTGTTAGTACACCATCTACTATCTCTCTTTCAATTTTAAGAGATGCTCTAGCAGGACCCGAGTAACTGAGTTTGCCAGGACTATCACCGGTTATTATACCTTCATGCGGTTTAATTACCAGTTCTCCAACAGTCGATTTCACAATGATTCTTAGTTCTTTACCTGCATAACCTTCGAGATTTATTTCTTCCCTAGTTGAAGCAGTATAGGGCGTGGCCATATCAGAAGGCCAAAATACCAAAAACACAACAAAACAAACTATAAGAATACCATTAACGTATTTAAGCCATTTAAGTCCTTTAATACTCGAAAGTATCCCAAGCCCAATGAATATTAATATTACGGGCCACAGAAAGATGAAATTATAGAGTGCATTGTACAATATCTCGGAACCAAAATAACCAAATATAAACAGCAGTCCGAATATTACCAGTAATGTACCAATGGCAACCTTCAATATTTATCACTCCTTCTCGAAGGATCTATAAATAATAATCCCTCCACCAGCTACAAGTATTATTCCGAGAAGGATTTTCCATGACAGTGTAAACCAGCCTGCTGGTAGAAAAGCATTCAAAAGAAGAAATATTCCTATTACTATAATGATCGCTGCCAGGATTATTTTGGAACTTTCAGGCGATACTCTTTCTTTCTTTCCTTCTTCAGTGTTCTCTTCAGTTACTTCTTCGTGAACGGTTTCATCTTCTTTAATTGGTTTTCTGGGCATTATGATCATTGCAATTAAATACAAGATAATTCCTGCGCCACCAGCAAAGATAAGCAAAAAGAATATTAATCTTATAATTGTGGGATCTACATTAGCATACTCTGCGATACCACCACAAACACCATCAATCATTTTTTCTTTCCGTGATTTATAGAGTCTTTTCATCCAATCACCTCCAAACTTATGAAGTCCTCATTTTTGTTAGATAAATAATAACATATAAATTGTATCAATAAGATATTTTTTTATTGTGATAAAATCTTTGAGAGGTGATTTTTTGCTGATCTCTGAGAGAATTGGTGGCTGGTTAAGAAATTTAATATTGTTACTTGTAGATTTCCTGTTAATATATCTATCATACGCTCTAGGAATGTACCTACGATATGGTATTTTTTCTCTAAATGAACCAGAGTTTTTTCAGAACGGTCTGTTCTTTTCTCTCATAGTATTGATTTCACTTTTTGCCAACGGCGTTTACAATGTTTCATGGAGTTATTCAACCTATCGCGACCTTCTGATAATTCTCAGAGGGACCTTTATTGGCTATCTAGCCGGTTTCCTTTTTGGCAGATTCATGTTGTTGTTTGATATTAATATATTCACGGTTCCCTTTACAGTTGCCACAATGTGTTTTGTCGGAGCGACATTTTTCATTGTATTTTCCAGAATACTATGGCTCACCCTTTTATTCTATAGATCAAGAAAGGGGGAAATTTCTTCAAGAAACATACTGATTATTGGAGCAGGCGACGCTGGAACTTCTATTGCTGACGAAATAATCAGAAATCCACCCTTTGGAAGAGTAATAGGTTTTCTTGATGATTCTCCAAGGAAACAAAAAAAGAGAATCCATGGAATTCCTGTTCTTGGTTCTACAGACAAAGCCATGGAAATAATCAAAGATTATAATGTTGATCTTGTTATCATTGCCATGCCTTCAATAGAATCTAAAGCAATAAGAAGGATAATGTCATACATTGACAGAGATGAAGTACGTGTTCAGATACTTCCAGCATTAACAGAATTGATGGATATGAAAGCAAGCCTTGGTTATTTGCGCGATGTTAGCATAACTGACCTCCTTGGAAGAGAAAGTGTACAGATTGACAAAAGAAAAATCAAGGAATATATAGAAAACGAAACAGTTCTAATCACCGGAGCTGGTGGAAGCATAGGCAGTGAATTGTGTAGACAGATAGTCATGTTAAACCCAAAACAGATTATTCTACTAGGAAAGGGCGAGAATAGTATCTTCAGTATTCTCAGGGAGCTTCAGGATAAATACCCTTCATTGAAAGTTTCACAGGCTATAGGGGATGTTCAGGATAAGAAAAGGATGGATTATATATTTTCAATATTTAAACCCACAATTGTTTTTCACGCTGCCGCTCACAAACATGTTCCTCTTATGGAGAAAAATCCCGTTGAAGCTTTAAGGGTAAACACGCTTGGTACGTACTATGTAGCACAAAGTGCTGTTAAGAATAGCTGCAAAGCCTTTATAATGATTTCAACAGATAAAGCGGTAAATCCAACATCTGTAATGGGTGTTTCCAAAAGGCTAGCAGAAGAACTTTTACGTTCATTAGCCCGGAACAACGATTTACCAGACATAAAAATTGGAATGGTAAGATTTGGTAACGTACTGGGAAGTAGAGGAAGTGTAATACCGCTTTTCAAGAAACAAATAGAAAAGGGTGGACCTCTTACAGTTACAGATCCCAGAATGAAACGCTATTTTATGACTATACCCGAAGCGGTATCCCTTGTACTTCAGGCAGGTTCCTATGCTAGCAACGGTGAAGTATTCGTTCTCGATATGGGAGAACCTATAAAAATAGCCGATCTTGCCAAAGATATGATTACGCTTTCAGGCTATGTTCCCGATCAAGAAATAAAAATACAGTACACCGGCGTCCGCCCTGGAGAAAAGCTTTTTGAAGAACTGAAATTGGTTTCGGAAAATTTTGAGAAAACGAAACATCCAAAAATACTGAAATTTCTCAATAACAGAACTTTGAGTAAAGAAGAAAGGGAAGAATTAATTTATAAAATTGAGAACCTTGTTGAACAACAGAATTCCATGATTATCAATGAAATAATCAGAATATATTTGCCAGATGCTTCTTCGAAAATTGAAAAAACATATCCTGAATTAGATTAAACAGGGGGTAACAATGGACTTTTATGTTGATTTTGTCGCAAGATTTCCTTTTACTTCTGCTATAGCTCAATTTGCAGTCCTTGGAACACTTGGTGAGATTATTGCTGCAAAGCTGGCTGGCAAGAAAAACTTCCTAACTTTATACTTTGTTCTCTCAAAGGCATTGGTATGGGGTATTCTGGCTGTGCCCATAAAAATTGCCTTTATTGGATTCCAGGGATTTGTTGCAGCACTTGTATTGAATGGATTATTGCCTGAAAGATTTATGCAAGGATTCCCATACGCCCTAACAAGATCAATCGCAATGAATCTTCAGTTTGGTCCATTTCTTGTTTTAATACACAGGGCGCTGGATAACCTTGTAACGAGAGAGAATAACTGGAAAAATATTGATAAAGCTTTTTATAGTTTGTTGTGGTTCTGGATTCCTGCACACACACTCACCTTTTCCCTTCCTCAGGAGTTCCAGATAGGTATTGCAGCATTGTGGTCCTTTATGCTTGGTCTGATTCTGGCTTACTTCTCACGAAAGAAAGAAGGTGTTGAAGTATAATGTTTATTCCTTTAGCAAGTCCCGATATAACGGAAAAAGAAATTAAAACGGTAAATAAAGTTATGCAATCCGGAATTCTCTCCATTGGAGAATACACAAAGAAATTTGAGAAGAAAATCGCTGACTTCGCAGGACTCTCATATGGGGTGGCAGTTAACAGTGGTACATCAGCACTTCATTTGATAGCACGTGCTCTGGATATCACTTCTGGAGACATATTGATAACAACGCCTTTTACATTTATTTCTTCAGCCAACGTTGCTCTTTTTGAACATGCCCTGCCCGTTTTTGCCGATATCGATGAAAAAACACTTAATATCACACCAGAGACCCTCGACCATACGCTAAAAGTCTACGAAAAAACCGGATTGAAAACAGAAAGATTGTCTCTTCCAGTATTCACCCCCGGTTATTTTATGGCTGTAGATATTTTTGGACATCCTCTGGACTGGGATGGCATAATAGACGTTTGTGAAAAACATAAAATTAAGATTATTGAAGATTCCTGTGAGGCACTTGGTAGCGAATACAATGGTAAGCCTATAGGAAGTTTTGGTGAAGCGGGAAGTTTTGCTTTCTATCCCAATAAACAGATAACCACAGGAGAAGGCGGAATCATCGTGACAAATAACGAAGCTATCGCAAAAGCTGCAAAGAGTATGAGAAATCAGGGCAGAGGTGTTGAAGAAAACTGGCTGGAACATGTAAGACTTGGCTACAATTACAGAATCGATGAGATTTCTGCAGCCATAGGTTTTGTACAGATGGAGCGCTTTGATGAGATCTCTGATAAAAGAAATAAAGTTGCAAATAGATACAACAGGTTACTTGAAGATGTTGAAGGTGTCCAGACACCTTACATCGCCGATTATGTAACAAAGCTGAGCTGGTTTGTTTATGTTATCAGGTTTGACGAATCACTGGATAGGGATAAAATCATGACATATTTAAACGATAAAGGTGTTCAGTGCCGGGATTATTTCAAGCCTATACATCTTCAGCCCTTCTACAAAAAACAGTTTGGGTACACTGAGGGTATGTTCCCTGTAACAGAAAAGGTTTCAAAACAAACACTGGCCATTCCTTTTCATAACAACCTGACAGAAGAACAGCAGAAATATGTTTTGGAAACGTTGAAAGAAGCTATCGAGCAATTCGGGTGATTGAATGCTTCTTTTTATCGTAGCTTTTTTCATAACCCTGGCTGCCATATATATTTTCGGAAATATTGGAATCAAATTTGATCTTATGGACAAGCCATCAGGGGAGCTAAAACCTCATGAAAGACCCATTCCCTATACCGGTGGAATGGCAGTGCTGGCTGGAATAACTCCAGCTCTTTTCTATACATCTCCAATACTTTTTGCAGTTTCAGGCATGTGGTTAGTCGGGTTTATGGATGATAGATTTGGCCTTCCGCCGATAGTAAGATTGTTTTTACAACTCATTGCCGGATATTATCTATCTTACTTTGTATTCAATCATTCCCTTTTAAATTCGTTTCTACTGGCTTTCCTTTTTGCAGTTATAATAAACGCCTACAACATGGTAGATGGTATGGACGGGATATGCGGAGTAATTTCATTCGTTTCTTCTTTAGCTCTCATTATAGGAGGATTATCTGATAATATCTATATAGTATTTTCTGCTGCAATACTGGCATTTGTTTTCTTCAATTTTCCTCCAGCCAGAATTTTTCTTGGAGATCAAGGAAGCTACATTGTTGGCACTATTTTTGGCATAGCATTGATTCAAACCTATCCTGGACCAAATCTGCCTCTTGTAGTTGCTGTTATCTGGTTGCCAGTAATTGATTTGCTTTTTGGCTTTGTAAGAAGGATTAAAGCAAAAAAATCACCCTTCTCTGGTGATCGAGATCACTTTTATGATAAGCTTTATAGACTTCTGGATAACAAAAAAAGAGCCACCGTACTCGTTGCAAGTTTGATGGCCCTTGTATATTCATTTTCTGCAATTTTTTTCAGTGGTTATCTACTCTATGGTTTTTTAATTGTTTTATCCATAATCCAGGCATTTTCACTAAAATCCTTAAAATCTACTTAAACCAGCGAACTCTGAAAAGTATTATACCCATTATAACTGCTGTAACAGCACCAACTCCCATAGTTATATAAAACGCATAGGGATCATTTTGTAATGGTAATCTGATATTCATTCCATATATTGAAGCGATAAGCATGGGGATTGTCAAAACCAGAGTAACAATTGTCAGGATCTTCATTATTAGATTGAGATTGTTGGAAATGACTGAAGCAAAGGCATCCATCATTCCACTCAATATATCGCTGTAGATTTGTGCCATTTCTATTGCCTGTCTGTTATCAATAATTATATCTTCAAATAGTTCTTCGTCTTCTTCGTAAAGGGTAAGGATTTTTGCGCGTTTGAGTTTTTCAAAAACAAGTTCATTTGAACGTAGAGAGGTTGTGAAGTAAACAAGAGATTTTTCTAATTCCAGCATAGCGATGAGCTCTTCATTTTTTGTCGACTTATGAAGTTCAGTTTCAATTGTGTTCGATTTTCTTCGAATTTCTTTCAAATACCTTAAATAATATATGGTAATCTGTTCGAACAGCTTCAACAAGAATTTATATTTCTTTTTTGTTGAGAATCCGGGAAGATTTTTTTCCAGTACCCCTGAGATGATCTCGTTTTCACACGCCCCAATCGTAATAATCATTTCAGGCGTTATAACTATACCAAGAGGAAGGGTTTTGTATGGAACTTCCGGATCTTCTTTATCAAAAAAAGGAATTTTAATTATTATGTATATATTGTTCTCATCCTGTTCAAAACGTGCTCTCTCTTCTGGATCAAGAACGTCATAAACAAAATCTTCTTCTATTCCCAACTTCATCAACAAAGTCATATCATCTTTCCCTGGGTCTTTAACATTTACCCAGGTTTTTTCCTGTAAAATATTTGTTTCTTTTAAGGTATTTTCTTCTGTAAGATAATATCGAATCATAATGTCCCCTCCTTTACTTTTAATTCATTGTCTCAGGCAGCAATTATTCCATTGTGGAGGGTGTAATACATTCATAAACATCCTCTCAGGGCGGTATATCACCATTGCTACTGTATAATTCCATGCTTCCACCTCCTTGCAGAATTATATCACAGGTACCGTTTATAATATCTTTCGTCTGCTAATTATAAACGTTGTTTTAAGACCTCAAATGCAATTATTGAAGCTGCTGAAACCGTGGGAAGTGAATAATTCACATTTCTACCATATGGAATCATGAATTTCAAATCTGCATTCTTTTTGAATGTTCGCGTAATCCCTCTTTTTTCTCCCCCAACAACAATAAACAGCGGGACAGTAAGATCCATATCAAATAGCGAAATGGAGTTTTTTCTTGAAGCACAGGCAATTTTTAGCCCTCGCTTTTTGAAGTATTGTGCAGCTTCTTCATCTGTTTCAACTCTAGCTGTGGGGATAAGCTCTGAAGAACCTGCAGAGGCTTTTGCTACAAAATGAGAGGCGTTCATCCAGTTTCTTGGTTTTAGAACAAGTCCATCTACACCAGCTGCATGGAAAGTTCTTATTGCATAACCAAAATTAAAGGGATCTTCTATTCCATCGAGCATCACAATAAAAGCTTCTTTGCTCCTATTACCAAGACTCAGCTCTTCAAGCTGAAGATATTTTCTTTCTCCTGCTATGGCCAGGATACCCCCATGGGTTTTGCCTGTTGCCAGTTTATTTATAAAATCTTTCTCAACCAATTTGACCTTTACTTTCTTAGAACCTGCAAGTTTTACAAGATGATCAATTGTTCCAGGATCCTTATCTTTGTGAATATAAACAACCTGAATTTCCCTGCTTTTCGCAATTAAAGAGGCTTCAACGCTTATGTATCCTTCAAGGATGCAACGTTCAGTTTTATTCATTTGCAGTTCCCTTCCTATTTTTTGAAAACCACTCAGAAGCAAAATCAACCAGGGCCTTTTGTGGAATCATCCTGGTTTCTGCTGCTCCAACCTTTCCCTTTTTAACCAGATGTGACATCTTTTCCTCAAAAGCTTCACCCACTTCGTTAAAATCATCCGATGAAAAATCAAGATCTTTAAATGTCACCCACTTTCTTTTCCCGTTTACCATTACTGGTGCTCCCTGTATCATTAATTTTTTCGATGGATAATCTGAAAGATATTCAGCAAGGTGAAGAGATGTATTTTTTGAATAACCAACGCCCAACAGCAAAATCCACGCTCCAAGTTTATAGAGCTTTCCAAGGGGAGAATCGGGTCCAAGAGAATAGGATAACTGATGATTCTCTGTGACATACTCTGCATTTTTACCCCATGCTGCAAAAGAAACCTGTGGATGCTCACTCCTTAAAACATTTTTCTGCTTCCTGAATGTTTCAGGAATGATCCCCATTCCGCGTGTTGGAGTCAATGAAGAATCAAATGCTGGCATACATTCTCTTATAGTTTTCCACCAGCTTTCTGGAACAGGCGGGTTACTCCAATCCGAAGGTTCAGAATAATCTGGCGAATGAGTGGGCATAACTAGGGTCCCTGTTTCAGTTAATACATCTTCCAGTGCTTTTATAACTGCAACCGATTCCCCACAAACCCATCCTAAAGATTGAAGAGAAGAATGTACAATGATAGTTTGCCTCACTCTCAATCCAAGTTTTTTAAGATCCTTTTTTATTATGTCTATAGTAATGGGAATTTCACTTTTTGAAACAGCCTCTTTTTGACCCATATTCATCTCCCCTTCAACTACTTTTTTTCAAATCCATTTAAAGCAATAACTTTTTGCTGATTAACAAATTTTTGGTATAATTTACTTTCTGCAAAAATACATTTCTTACATAAATTATAACCCTCCTTCAAATATTGTTTTATTGTTCAAACTTAATTTAAATCAAAACAAATGTTACCTTTTTCCCCAATTTTTTTCAATGTAGTTATCTTACTTGAAATAATCTTTAGATAATGGTACGGTTTAAGTAAGGGTTCCTCGTTTCTTAAAAAGGAGGGGATGACATGTCCAAAAAGGGTACATTTGCGTTGTTTATCGTTCTGCTAATAGTCGTAATTATTGTTGGTTGGGCAAATTCAGCAAGCATTGGTCGCGTTAGCGATGCGCTTGAAAGATCCATGGAAGCCATCACCGAGCTTGAAGAAACACAGCAGAACTTGATCGATGCTATTGATGCGTCTGAAGATGAACGAGAGCAGCTTAAAAGCAAAGTGGAGGAAGCCAGAGAACGCATCCAGGACCTTATTAAGGATGCTTCAGAAACTCTTGTTCCGCCAGAGCCCGAGATGGAAGAAGTTCCTCAGGATCAACAACAAACACCCGGTGGAGGTTTGGAACAGCCAGGAACAAACTTTTAGACTTGTTTAGTTAATCGGATAAATTCTATATAGAGTTCTACTAGTAGTAAAATGAAAGCACCCGCTGGTTAATTCTGGCGGGTGTTTAAATTATATTTTAATATTCCTTGCCTTATTGCATCAAAGCTTTAGTCCTGGGAATTGTCATTATTGAACCTTATAGGCTGTCCTTTCTCAAAGGGTCTGAATCCCCTTTTTCCCTGGAGATATCCGAGAACGATCTCCTTGAAATTGGCAAATCTACCAGCTTCTTCTGTTGTTTTCACCAGTGTTTCATTTCCCAGTGCTGATATAACTTCTCCTCCTTTTGTACCTTCACCCTGACCAATCATTCTGTGTTTTTCTTTTGCTTCATCCATTGTATCAGTGTATAGGACATGACCTTCAAGGATAATAGCAAAAGAATGTGCAATTTCTTCCAGATCAAAGATTTCGTGTGATGAAATTATCATCGTTTTTCCCTCTTCAATCACGTAATCCCTTAGTACTTCCATAATTTCTTGCCTTATAACGGGATCCAGATTTTGTGTTGGTTCATCCAGAAGTAATAGATCGGCCCCACTTGCAACAGTCAATGCCATGTGAAAAAGCGTTTTCATTCCCATAGAGTACACTTCAACACGTTGAGAAAGATCAAATTTGTAGTGAACAGCAAAACTACTGAAAATCTTTTCCTGCCAGGTGGGATAAAGCATTCTCCAGATTCTCACGTAATCTTCACCTGTAAATCTTCTAAAGTTCAGTCTGTCTTCGGTTAAGACCGCTATTTTTTGTTTTGCCTTTGAATCGAGTTTTCCGCCAAAAACATCTATTGAACCGCTATCCGGTTTAAGTTCACCATAAATGCATCTTAGTGTTGTCGTTTTTCCAGCGCCGTTTGGCCCCACAAAGGCAAAAATTTCTCCTTCTTTAATATTAACTGAAATGTTATTTAGAACAGGTTTTGAACCAAATCTTTTGCTCAATCCTTCTATTTTTATCATTATTTCTGAACCCCCTTTCTTATCAATACTACATAGGACACAATGAGTAATCCAGCTGCTATTGCGCTTACTAAATAGACATTACCTTGATGAACAGGACTGATATAGTAAAAAGGATTGGACCATTTGGGATTGAAACCTCCCGCTACAAGTCTATTACCTACTCCACCACCAATAAGATCTACCAAAAATATTAATAAAGGTATTCCAAAATTATCCAATCCTGCAGTAACACTTAATACTGCAATGGCGTAATAAGCAGTAGCAAAGTTTATCGAACCGAGCAAGTATAGCGACATTAGTTCAGTACTCACTCCAAAGAGTCCCGCACCAATGAATTCTGTTACCGATACTATAGCGATAAGAAAAATATAAGAAAACCAGAATACATTAGAGTATGAAAATGGTAATGCCAATAAATTGGACATTTTTTTATTCTGAATATCAGCAGGCAAAAGACTTGTTATCAAAAGAAAAACAAAGAACATTCTTACTCTATAATCGGGGATCAATAGAAACAACGAAAATATTGCAAGTCGCCCTGCCTTCTCACTAAACTCCTTCATAAAATAAGCTTCTATTTTTTCAAGCATCTTTCCATACCTCCTCAAGTAATATCTTCGCCATGGGAAGATTTATCCCGTTTTTCTTAAGTTCTATGGCAATATTTTCTATTAGCTCTACCAGTTTTTTGTTTACTATTTTTGATTCTTTTACAAAATAACCTACACCCTGTTCTGCCTCTAATAAACCCTCATAATGGAGTTTTTCAAAGGCTTTCAATACTGTATTTGTATTTACTCCAAATCTTGATGATAATTCCCTTACAGGAGGAAGCTGGTCTCCATTTTTTAGCCTTCCAAACATAATTTCCTTCTTAATAATATTCATAATCTGTATATATGCGGGAACACCCGAATGTTTATCTACTTTTGTCAACAAATCAATCACTTCTTTAATAACGTCTTTCAGTTATGGAGACTATTCCGCTTTTACTTATTGATAATGTACCAGATGATTTAGGAATCCAAATATCTAAATCTCCACGGGAAGCTTTTGCTGAAAGTTTTCTGCTTCCTGTCCAGCTGTCAAGGTATTTTATTGATCCCGTAACTGATGTTCCTATTAATGAAATTTCTTCTGTGCGTTCAATATCCACATCGAAATTGATGCTTGTTCCACTCAATCGAATATTTTCAGCAGATATATTTCCATTAATGTTTATTGAAGTACCATCTATCTGAACCTGTTCTGAAGACAAACTTCCCCTGGCGTTACAGGAAGTGCTTCGTATTTTTATGAGACTATTAGCTACAATATTTCCATTAAACTTCACACTTGTACTATCTACAATGAATTTATTCGTTTCAACATCACCGTTCATTTCTACGAAAACTGCATCAAATTCAACTTCTTTATAAGGTTGTTTTGTTCCGATTGTAATGACAGCTTTTGTATTCAAAAAACTATCTGGCAACTCAAAACGCAGAATTCCATGAAGTTCTTTTACCGTAATTTCATCGGGTACATGTATTTTTTCACTTTCCGGATCAAATTCAACTTCAAATGCCAGTCCATCAAAGTAAATGTATTCTTTTGCCTCTACATAGGTATCCGGATAAAGTGTTCTTGCATTACTTGCATTGTATGATCCTCTGGAAGTAAAAGTATTATCAAAAAGATTTTCCCAGTTAACTCCTAAATGATTAGGCAAGTTCCACAAACTGGACTGGAAAACCCCAAATGCCGATAAAGCAACTATAGGCAATACAATGAATAAAACAGCCAGTGTAATTAAAAGCCAGGCAAATTTTTTTAACAGAGTAGCGAATAACACTATAGCTACAAGTACAAAGATCACCTTTAGAATTGCAAAGGGTACTACAACAGATAAAATCCCAAGAATAGCTGTTATGATGAGTTTTGTGATTAATGGGTAGTTCATTTTCATTAGTTTCACCTCCATATTAACCTATTGTTCTATATAATTAGAACACTATGACTCTTAATTGTCAATAGGTTAGTATAAAAATTCTATTTTCTTCTTTGAAGTAGTGAAAACAATTGTCACAAAAACTTGCCAGTATCAGTTTAAAAAAAATATCGCCAAATAAAAAAGGCGAACAACAATAATGCTGTTCGCCCCTAAAATCATAATTATTTCTTAGATCTTCTTGTGGCAGAACCACCAATCATAACAATCGTATTTCTTTGGTCTTTCTTCTGCATCTTTAACCGTACTTGCTGGAGGTATAATAACTTTGTCACCGACAAGTTCATTTTCAGGCCAGTTGGCAGGTATTGCCACACCATGTTTATCAGCAGTTATGAAACCTTTTACCATTCTGACAATTTCGTCAAGGTTTCTTCCTAGTTCCTGTGGATAATATAATATTGCTCTTATGATACCCTTTGGATCTACTATAAAGACTGCTCTTACGGTATTTGTGCCCTTGCCTGGATGAATTAAACCCATAATATCAGAGACTTTTCCTGTATCCGCAATTATTGGGAATTCAATTTCAGTATCGAGGTTATCTTTAATCCATTCAACCCATTTAATATGTGAGTGCACCTGATCAACACTTAAACCTATGAGTTCAGTATTCAACCCTTTAAATTCTTTATAGCGCTTCTGAAAAGATACAAATTCAGTTGTACAGACCGGCGTAAAGTCTCCCGGGTGGCTGAACAAAATAAACCATTTTCCTTTAAACGCTTCTGGCAAATTCATCTCCCCATGTGTAGTGTTTACCTTCATTTCTGGAAATTTGTCACCAATTAGTGGCATTCCTTTTTCCATAAATTCGCCCCCTTTTTAATGATTTTATTTAGAATCACTCTATTTTGTAACATTATTATGCTACCATCAAATAATTTTCCTGTCAAGATCTGTTATTTGCCCTGTGAAGTTAACATATCTTATAAAAACATTATAACTTTATTTTAATTTTCCATAAATAATAAACAAATTCTATATACTTTAGAAAACTATAGCTTTAGTAATGCCCTGGTTATGATAGATTCAAGATATTCAATTCTTCCAGAGCTGTTTTTAATGTTTTTCTTATCTAGAATGTATTTTTCTAATTCTTCAAATGTTGTTTTTCCCTTAATGATTTTTTTGCCTATTCCCTCGTTATAACTGGCGTATCTGTCCTCAACAAACTTATCAAGCGTCCCTTCTTCGATAAGACTGGCTGCCGCTTTCAGTCCTGCAGCAAAAGCATCCATTCCAGCAATGTGACCAATAAAAATATCTTCATTATCTAAAGAAGATCTTCGAAGTTTTGCGTCAAAATTTATACCACCAGTACCCAGTCCATTGTTCTTCAATATTTCATACATAGCCATAGTTGTAGCATAAATATCTGTCGGGAAATGGTCTGTATCCCAACCAAGGAATAGATCACCCTGATTGGCATCTATGCTACCCAGTATATTGTTTATCCTTGCGTATCTCAATTCATGCTGAAATGTATGTTCTGCAAGTGTTGCATGGTTTGCCTCTATATTCAGTTTAAAGTCATCAACCAATCCAAATTTTTGAAGAAAAGCAAAAACATGGGCAGAATCAAAGTCGTATTGATGCTTTGTTGGTTCTTTGGGTTTTGGTTCAATAAGAAACTGACCAGAAAAACCTATTTTTTTCGCATATTCAACAGCCATTCTTAAAAATCTTGCAAGGTTTTCCAATTCCAGCTCCATATTTGTGTTAAGTAGCGAATCATATCCTTCTCTTCCACCCCACAGGACATAATTCTCGCCACCCAATTCATTGGTTATTTCCAGAGCTTTTTTTACCTGTCCCGCAGCTCTTGCAAAGATTTCAGCATTACAGGATGTTGCCGCTCCATGTACATATCTTTTATCATTGAAAAGGTTTGCTGTTCCCCACAACAATTTCTTTCCAGTCTTTTTAATATGTTCCTTAATATAATCAACGATAATGTCAATATTACTATTGGTTTCTCTAAGAGTATCACCGGTTGGTGCTATATCAGTATCGTGAAAACAAAAATACTCCATTCCCGTCTTCTGCAAGAATTCAAAGAGAGCATCTACTTTGGCTTTTGATTTATCCATGGGATCTTTATATTTATCCCAGGGTCTTGTAACACTGCCTTCACCAAACATATCCACGCCTCTGCCATTAAATGTATGCCAGAAGGCAACTGCAAATTTTAGATGATCCTTCATGGGTTTTCCAAGAATAATCTTTTCTGGTTCAAAATGCTTATAGGCAAGCGGGTTTTTCGAATCCTTACCTTCATACTCTATACTTTTTACTTCCTCAAATATCTCTGACATATAAATACCTCCTTATTTAACTAATTAACTTCACATTACTATTCTTTCTAAATTTCTCCGGACAGCATACAATGCAGCACCAATTATATTAGAGCTCCTATCACCACTACTGCCAAGAACACTCTTTAAAATATTAACCTTGCCTCTTGTTGCATAAAGAGCCTTTTGATTTGTGATTTTTTGAATACGCTTCAGAGAGTTATCCGGTAACTCAGCTGCTGCACCTCCAAGAACAACTATTTCGGGATCGAATCCATTGACAATATTCAAAATGCCTGATGCAAGGTTTTCCTCGACACGTTTAAGTAAACTTTCTTTCGTCCGACTTCCTTTGTATGTACTTACCAGATCCTGAAACTTTTCGCTGTAATATTTACCTTCTAAATTAATTCCGCTTTCCCCAGCCATTTTTACAATAGCTTCAGTAGAGGCTACCGTCTCCCAGCATCCGGTATTTCCGCAATAACACTTCTCACCATCAAGTTTTACTGTCATATGCCCAAATTCACCAGCTGCGTACTGCTTTCCTCTATATATTTCATCTTCCAGCATAATTCCGCATCCTATTCCTTCAGACAGGTTAACAAAAACAATATCATGAGCCCCTTTCAACGTTTCATTAAAGGCTTTTTCTGCAATTAGTGAAAGGTTAGCTTCGTTGTCTATGTGAATAAATTTTTCATCATTACATTCGGGTATTATTGCCTTCAAATCCAACTCTTTGACATTCAAATGAGGTAATTCTATTAAATATGCATTTTCTACATCTACCATCCCGGGAACAGAAATTGAATATCCAAGAAACCTATCCTCTTCAATTTCACTGGCAATTCTTTCTGCTTTATCAAATACTTCATTGATAAGCTTTTTAAAGTCTTTGCCATTATCAATTTTCTCCATTATCCTGACTGTTCCATCAAAAAAACCTATGCCTATTTCTGTAAAACTAACCCCAACATTAACAACAACGGATTTATAAGCTTCTTTACTTAATTCAAGAACTATTGGTCTTCGCCCGGCTAGATTACGTTTTATTGTTTCTGTTTCCCTGCAAAGTCCTTCAGCAATAAAATATTTTGTTATTTTAGTAACCGTACTTGGATCAAGTCCTGATAATTTCGATAACTCTCTTCTTGATATTCCTTGCTTTTGCCTTAATAAGTTAAGCAATAAAAGACGATTTCTTATCTTTACTTCTGAAACCCCCAGTTTTTTTCCATTATTCATAAGTTCTTTTCACCTCAATTTATTTGTATACAAATAATAGTGCTTTTTGTTAAATTACTCAAGGTTGATTAGAACCGATGAAATCCTTCTATATGCAATTATCAACTGTTATAAACCTGTGTTTTATTTGTTTCCACAATCAATTAATTGTTCTGAGATTTTAGAGAATTTTTCATTAAACTTACTTACCAACTGGTGCTGCAGAAATTTATTAATAATTACTGGTAACATACCTGTTATATGTATGTCAAAATACCAGTTAATGTTTATATATTAATTATTTACTAATATTTTAAATTAAATTATTTTGTAGCTTTAGCATCCATTATTATGTCATATAAGTTACAGATAATCTAATTAACTTCAGTTCGTAATACTGATTTATTACAAATTTGTACATTTTTTCTTGACTATATTTAGCTTTATTTGCTAACATGAATACGACAGACGACAGTCTTTCCTTCTTATTACGTGTCTAATCCTAAGATCTTCTCGTGTTTTCTCAAGTCATAGTAGTTCGTCAGGGTTTTTATCCAAATCTTTTTTATTTTGGAGGGGCGCATATGTTTGCAGTAGAAGTTAAGTGTCCTCATTGTGAAAGCTCCTTGATGAACGAATCAAAGTTGATTGATGGTCATCCAAGCATCCAGCTCAAAATGTTGTATGAAAATCACAAAGGTATGATATGGCTAAGCTCTGTTTATGGTAGTTATAATTATGAAATTACCTTTGACATGAAAGATGACCAGATTGCAAAGTTTTATTGTCCGCACTGTGAAAAAGAATTAGTTGGTGACGTACCCTGCCCCGAATGTGGTTCACAAATGATTAACCTTATGCTTAAGGGTGGAGGCCATATCCACTTTTGCCCAAAAAAGAATTGCAAAGGGCACCATATAGCATATGATGATAGTAATGAAGTTTTAAGAGACGCCTTCGAACACTATCATTATATGGAACCGCGGGAATGATTTAAAGAAACCGTTTATAACTGGTTCTATGCTTTTTTTATGATTGTGAAATTATGCACGATATTTTGGAAGGGGTCTATAAGACATGATAGTGTTTAGAGACGATTTTCTGCGTTTCATGGAAAACTTAAGTGAAGACTATGAAATATTCGCTCCTATAAAAGACAATGATACCGATATGGCTGTTCTTAAGCGATGGAAGAACAGAGAAGACGGTTCCCCCGTTTTTGACAGCTACAGGTGTATAGATCCTCCTAAAACTGTTCTTTTTCCTGCCAGAAATGACGTGTTAAAACCTACATCAAATAAAAAAATTCTCCTTGGAATTAAAAACTGTGATCTTCAAGCAATAAAACTGCTTGATGAAGCTCTGTTAGGAACTGATTACATTGATCCTGTGTACCGCGAATCAAGAGAAAATACATTAATTATTGGTGCTGACTGCACCGATTTTATTTCTACCTGTCATTGTGTTCTTCAGGGCAATGAACCTTATCCTCAAGAACCCTATGATATATCTCTCTCAGTAATTAGCGATAGAATAATTTTAAAGTCCGGTAGCGGAAAAGGAAAGAAATTTCTCCAATTGGTTGAAAAAAACGCTGAAACTTTTAAAGAGAGTGAATCTCTCCTTAATGCTCTTGACAAAAAAAGAACCGAACTTCACGAAAAACTTGAAACGCTTAACAATCAGTGGTCCCACTCTATTTCAAAAGAAAAACTCGATCTTAACAAAAAAGACTTGGTTGATTCATGTATTGAGTGTGGGGGATGTAATTTTATCTGTCCTACCTGTTATTGCTTCCTTATGAATGATGAGTCCACTGAAAAAGAACCTTCACTGGTACGAACCTGGGACGGTTGTCAGCTAAAAGGGTATGCTCGGGTTGCAGGTGGAGCAAACGCTAGAGAGAAATTATATCAAAGGTTTAATCATCGGTATGCGTGTAAATTCAAATATATGCCTGAACAGTTTGATGTTAGTGGATGTACTGGCTGCGGAAGGTGTATCGATGTTTGTCCCGCACAAATAGATATCAGAAATGTTATGAGATCAATGCGTGAGCAGGCGGTGGAGAAATGAACAAGACAAATGTCTTTCAACGAATAGAGACCAAATGCGTAGACATAATTGAAGAATCGCCAACCATAAAAACCTTTGTTCTGGATTGTGGAAGAGAATTTGATTTCAAAACCGGTCAGTTTGTTGAAGTAGGTCTACCTGGCATAGGCGAAGGTCCTTTTACTCCTTCTTCTTCACAATATGAAAAAAATCCTATTGAAATATCAATAATGAACGTTGGATTTATGACAAACAAAATTCATAACATTAAGAAAGGTTCCACAGTTACAGTTAGAGGACCTTACGGTAATGGTTATCCTCTTGAAGAATTCAAAGGTAAACATGTTCTTATAGTTGGTGGTGGCGTTGGACTTGCCCCATTACGATCTCTCCTGCTGACATTGATTCATGACATAGATGATTATGACGGGATTACTGTTTGTTTCGGTGCAAGAACACCAAAGGATTTGATCTACAAAGACCAGCTCAAAGAATGGGACAAAATCAACGGGCTAGATCTTCACCTTTCTGTTGATAAAGTACCCAAAGATCAAAAGTGGGATGGGAAAACCGGGGTTGTTACAACTCTTCTTAAACCACTATCCCTCGATCTGAAAAATACCGTTGCAGCTGTTTGTGGACCACCAATAATGATGAAATTCTCTACATTTACACTTCAGGAAATTGGTTTTAAAAATAAGGATATCTATCTTTCTATGGAAAGTAAAATGTACTGCGGTGTTGGACTTTGCAGACACTGCACTATAGAAAAATATTTTGTTTGCAAAGATGGGCCAGTATTTACCTATGATCAATTTGAGAATCCGGAGGGCATCTGGACATGAAACGACTCTTTATAGATACAGAGAAACTCTTGGAATTAAATCCCGGCGATATTAAATGCGAATATATATATCACGGTGAAAATAACGGTTTGTTATCGATTATTGAAATCGCTGAATTTGCTGTTTATTGCCGTCAGTGTCCCGAAGCACATTGTGTAAAAGCATGTCCAAAAGATGCTCTCGAGCGCCAACCTGATGGAACGGTGAAACGGTACAACCTCAGGTGTGTTGGATGTAAATCATGTGTTTATGCCTGCCCTTTTGGCACACTGTTCCCTGAAACAATAAATTATGTTACAACACACTGTGATTATTGTCTTGAACAAATGGAAAGAGACCCCGAATATAGACCGCTTTGCGTGGAGAGCTGTCCAAACGATGCAGTTAAATTTATCGAACTGGAAGAAGAAAATCCTGAAGAAGGTATATTTCTTGTGGGAAAACATCTAGCCATTAAATCAATTAACTGGCGTTTCAAGGAGGGAAGGGTGCTTTGATAGTCTTTTATTCTCTTATTTTTCCTGGGGGGTTGTTCGCCCTTGTTGCTGGTATGCTTGGCTGGTGGATTGAAAGAAAAGTTTCCGCCAAGGTTCAACATAGAGTTGGTCCTCCATGGAACCAGAATTTCTTTGATGTTTTCAAATTACTGGGAAAAGAGAGTATTGTTCCCAAAGAATCGGAATCAATTTTATACATAGCTTCGCCAATAATCGCATTTAGTTCATGTTTAACTCTTTCTGTAGTAATTGGTGTACCCGTTTTTTTGGGAAGAATATTTGCAGGAGATATTATTCTTGTCGTTTACTTGCTGGCAATAACATCTGCTGCGATTTTTTTGGGCGCAGCCGCTTCTTCAAATGTTTTCGCCAGTATTGGCGCAAGTAGAGAGCTCAAAATGCTACTCGCAGATGAGATTGTTTTTATCATGATTATTTTAGTGCCAATTATCCAATCAGGTTTTTCTTTCAGCCTAAGAACAATTTTCGAAGGAACTCCAGCAATATTTTCAGTCTCTGGAATAATCGCATATTTGTTGGGCTTAATCACTATACAGGCTAAACTTGCCATTCAACCCTTTGATCTGCCAGAAGCTGAAACTGAGCTGGCAGGTGGTGTTGAAATTGAATATTCAGGCGTACTTCTTGCTATATGGAAACTAACAAAAGGAGTTCAGTTTTTTGTTTTACCTTTGCTTCTGAGTGTTCTGTTTTTTGGTGTACCATCAGATTTAAGTTTAATGAGGTATGTATGGATTGTTTTATTTTATGTTGTAACGCTAGTTATCTTGATTGTCCTAAAAAATGTTAATCCCAGGGTAACAATAAAAAGTATGCTTAACTTTTTTTGGAAAGTAATGGCTCCAATTGCATTCATAGCAGTTGTGCTCGCATTATTGGGGGTATGATGATGGGTTTGTTCAACAGAGTTCTTGCAAAATCGATATGGGTTTTCCACGCCAGCGCCTCTCCGTGTAACAACTGTGATATCGAAATACTCGATCTGCTAACACCTCGCTATGATCTTGAGAGGTTCGGTATCAAGCTTATTGGCTCTATAAGACATGCAGACGTGCTTCTCGTTACAGGAATAGGTGGCTGTAAGGTCTCAGAAAGGGTTCAGAGAATTTATCATCAAGCTTCCAAACCAATTTTCGTAGTGGCTGTAGGAACATGTCCTTCTGCTGGAGCAACATTTAAAAACGGTTATACTAACTGTGGCCCCATGGAAGAAATAATTCCAGTGGATTTATATATACCGGGGTGTCCACCAAAACCAGAAACAATGATTGCCGGCATTGCTGAATTAATCGGGAGGTTAAAGTGATGGACACAGAACGGCTGGACACAATATATAAGGCAATTGAATCAGAAAAAGTGGAAATTCTTTCTGAAAAGGAAAAGAGAGTGTACTTCGAGGTTGAACCCGGGAGTATAAAGAAGGTTGCAGGTAAATTGCATGAAATCGGACTTAGACTTTCGACAATGAGTGCAATAGAAAACAAAGATAGCTTTGAAATTATATATCATTTTTCCGATGATTTTACCGGTTACTACTTTTGTCCAAAAGTCTTTGTTCAACTTAAAAAGCCTGAAATTCCTTCTGTTGCCAGTGAAATAAAAGGTGCACTCTGGATAGAAAGAGAGATCCACGAGCTCTTTGGTGTTAACTTTAAAGGACATCCAAACTTAAAACCGTTATTGAAGGAAAATATCGATACTCTACCGGATACTCCATTAAGAGTAAAGAGGCGATTTGACGATGAGTGAAAATTTTAATCTACCAGTGGGTCCCTTCCATCCATTACTAGAGGAAGCAGAATTTTTCAAGATACATCTTGATGGCGAAAAAGTTAAGGATATTGAAATGGAAACAGGATGGATGCACAGATCTATCGAAAAAATATCTGAGCAGGGTACCTTTGATCAGACAATTTTTACCGTTGAAAGAATCTGTGGCATTTGCTCAGCTTCACATCCCTTTGCATGTATTAATGCTTTTGAAGATATCACTGAAATAGAGATTCCATTAAGAGGTCGTTATATAAGAACGCTTATTGGGGAACTTGAGAGAATCCACAGTCATCTATTATGGCTGGGCCTGGCAGGACATTTTATAGGTTATGACACGCTCTGGATGTGGGCCTGGAAATATAGAGAACCTTTACTTGAAATAATCGAAAAAATAACAGGAAATAGAAACCACTACGGTATGTTCCGTATTGGAGGAGTGCGCAGAGATTATGACCCTTCATTATCTGATGAATTAAACAAAAAACTTGATATGATAGAGAAAAAACTTAATATGGTTGCAAAAGCAGCCATGGATGATCCAGTACTCAAAAGCAGGCTTGTGGGTGTTGGAGTACTTACAAGAGAAGAAGCAATCGATTTTTGTGCCACAGGACCCACAGCGAGGGCTTCAGGAGTCAACATAGATGTAAGAAAAGATGAGCCATACGCAGCATATGATCTTATAGATTTTGACGTTATTACACAAAATGAAGGCGATGTTTTTGCCAAAACAGTAGTGAGAATTATCGAAATGTTGGAAAGCATAAAAATTATAAGAGAATGCATAAAAAAACTGAACACAGTAAAAGGACCAATATTCAACGATGTGAAAGAAATACCTGCGGGAGAGGGAATAGGACGTCATGAAGCCCCCAGGGGAGAAGTCTTTCATTATATAAGAACTGATGGTTCAAACAGACCTGTTAGGCATAAAATCCGCGCCCCAAGCTACGTTAACATTCCTACTTATATGGCAACCTGTGTTGGAGAAGATCTTTCTGATGTACTGATAACACTTGCTGCAGTTGATCCCTGCTATTGCTGCACAGAAAGATCCGTTAGAATGCTTGATGATAAAGGAAAGGAACTAACAAGTGATCTATTGTCGCGTTCACATAAAAAGACAGAAAAATTAATAAAAGAACTGGGGGAAAATGAAATATGGAAACAATTGTAAATCCAGTTTCGTTTTTGATTTTATTACCCATAATTACCGCATTAATAAATACTGTTGTTCCGGTAAAATTTGGCAAATGGTTTAATTTTCTGGCTTGCATTGTCCTTCTCGGTTCTTTAGTCGCTTTCTATGGAATAGTACCTGAAAGTGTACGTATTGGTGAAATCATATCGCTTTCAATGGATGGTTTCGCTTACTTCAGTTTGTTATTTGTTCAGATATTAAGTGTGATTTTTTCAATTTACTTACTGGGAAATGATAAAAAGAGAATAGCAATTTATTTCATGATTTCGCTGGCTTTCATTAATGGCGCACTTGTTGCGATCGAACCGATTCCATTTATAGTGTTTTGGGGTCTTTCTGGCCTTATGCTTTACCTCTTTGGTATAACAAAAAAAGAAGGGGTTTCTTCATCCAAGAAAGCCCTTATGCTTTCTGGTATTTCTGATTCACTGTTGATTTTCGGGTTTTTCATGATCGCCAAAGTAATGGGAGATTCCTTTTCAATATTCAATCTTCAACCAGAATTGAATAATGGTTGGACGATTACAGCTTTTATTTTCATTGCTTTTGCTGCTTTTTCAAAAGCTGGAGCCTTTCCAATGCATATATGGGTTCCTTCTTATTGTGAAAAAACATCAATTGAGGGTACATTTGTTTTACCTGCGTCCTTTGATAAGATTCTTGGGATATATTTATTTGCTCGTTTGATGTGGAATGCAAAACTTATTCCGGGTTCATTACAAATAATTTTTGCGTTGTTAGGTGCCTTCACGATTATTGCTGGCGTAATGATGGCTTTAATCCAGCACAATGGAAGAAAATTACTGGGTTATCATGCAGTAAGTCAGGTGGGATATATGGTTCTTGGAATCGCAACAGGTAATCCTTTAGGAATAATTGGTGGAATGCTTCACACTGTAAACAACGCTACTTATAAGTCCGGGTTATTCATGGGTCTTGGTAACGTCGAACAATCAGTGGAAACTACCGATCTTGACAAACTCGGAGGATTATCGAAAAAAATGCCCGGAACATTTTGGGGAATGCTAATCAATTCTGTTTCAATTTCCGGACTTCCTCCAACAAATGGATTTATATCAAAATGGCTTATATACAATGGATTGATCTTAGCCATTGCTCGGGGAACATTCTCGACTCAATTAATACTAACAATCTGTCTCATTATGGCATTATTCGGAAGTGCCCTAACCTTTGCCAGTTTCATGAAATTAACCTATTCAGTTTTCCTGGGAAAATCTTTTAGAAAAACTGAAGAGATGAATAAAGTTAAAAAAGCTCCAACAATAGCTCTTTTGATAAATGCTTCTCTGTGTATTTTTATAGGAATTGCCTGGAAGTTTTTTCCGGTTGGAATGTTGAATGACATTTTTGGAGGATCCATACTTTCTTATGAAGGTTATTTCTCAATAACACAATATTTAGGAGTTGTTGCACTTGTAGCAGTTTCGGGAACATTGATATATTTTGTATTCAAAAGGGTAAGATTTGATTCAGCATACGTGGGTGGTCAACCTGATTCTCCCACTTTTAAGGTTAGCGGGGTAAGTTTCTTTAACGAAATCAAGGACATGGTCCCCCTAAAGGGCATATACAGAGCTGCAGAAAATAAATGGTTAGATATCTACGAATTATCTAAATCAGCAATAATGAGGCTTTCCTATCCTTTGAAAAAGCTTCATACGGGGGAACTATCATTTTACTCTTTGTGGATTACGATAGGTTTCATAGTTCTCTTAGTCGTCCTGATGTGAGGTGATTGATTGTGCCTGTTGAAGGCTGGCTTTATTTTTTAACAGCTTTCATGATATTCGCTTCAATAGTGGCTCTTGAAATTACCGACCTCCTTTCTTCGGTGATTTCCGTTGGAATGGTTGGGTTATCGGTAGCGCTTGCATTTCTGTTTTTGCAAGCACCCGATCTTGCGCTGGTCCAATTTGTTTATGAAATAATTGTAGTAATAATTCTGATATTACTTTTGAAAGCTTCAGAAGAGCGCTTCGAGAAAGTAAAAGAAGGAAAATTCTCATACTATGTAAAATTGATGGCCATACTGGCAGTTTTGATTCTTGTAGCTCCTATTTTCTCAGCTCTTCCTGACTTTGGAGAACCCCTTATGAATGTTGCTGAAAGATACCTTCAAGAAGGCTCCGGTGAAACAGGAGCTGCCAATCTTGTAGCCTCTGTTATTCTTGATTACAGGGTTTACGATACACTGGGAGAAGCGACCGTACTTTTTGTATCAATCCTGGGGATAGTTACCCTGCTCAGGCGTAAGAAGAAGGTGAAACATGATGAATGAAAAAAAGGGAATGACTCTTATAGTTAAAACAGTTACACGTTTTACTGTATGGCTAATCCTGCTTTATGGCATATTTCTAATTGCGCATGGTCACCTTACACCTGGAGGCGGTTTTGTTGGAGGTCTTGTAATAGCCCTTTCTTTTATTCATTTGACACTCGCATTTGGTAAAGATAAAGAAGTAAAGGTACCTGGAATTCATCTTTCACATTCTATGGAAGCTGCTGGAGTACTCATATACGTCGGGCTTGGAATAGTTGCCCTTGTGGCAGGATTACCCTTTCTTACAAACTTTATTGGCAAGGGAACTCTTTTTAATTTGTTCAGTTCAGGTACAATTCCCATTTTGAACTTTGCTATTGCTTTAAAAGTCAGCACAGGCGTATTTCTGGCTTATCTTCTTCTGGTACTGATTGAGCACAATGATGAAGAAGAGGAGGAGGATTGACCCTATGAATCTATACATAATGAGTTTTGCACTTTTTTTGGTTGGATTGTATGGGGTACTTGTTAAAAGAAATATTGTCAAGGTGATAATCGGAACAGGAATTATGGGCTACGCCGTAAACCTTTTCCTCATATTAATTGCCTATAAAGAAGGGGCGACTTTCCCCATACTTCTACCGGGCAAAGAACAAACAACAATGGTTGATCCATTACCACAGGCACTAGTTTTGACTTCTATTGTTATTGAGCTGGGAGTTACAGCAATGTTAGTAGCTCTAGCGATAAATATTCACAGAAAATATGGCACCTTCGATTTGAAAAGTATAAGGAGGCTAAAGGAGTGATTGCACCTTATTTTGTCATCATACCTTTAGTAACAGCTTTTTTAATTGTATTGTTTGGGAGAAAAGCTGAAAAGATTGCTGGTTATCTTTCACTATTTGCAACCACTATTTTAATGTGGCTTTCTGTTTTACTGTTCCCTATAATAAACATCCAGGGAGCCATTGTTTACCAGCTATCAGACTGGAAAATCCCATATACAATTTCGCTTGTAATCGACCATCTTTCAGCGTTTATAATGATTACAATTTCACTGATTGCGTTGCTAAGTATTATATATTCAATAAATTATGCCAGAAAATTCACTTCAAATTGGGGATACTATGCTCTTTTCATGCTCTTACTGGCGGGATTAAATGGAGTGGCAATAACAGGAGACCTTTTCAATTTGTTTGTCTTTATGGAAATAGCATTAATTGCTACTTATGCTCTGGTTGCATTTCAAGGTAAAGCAGAGCACTATGAAGCATCTTTTAAATATGCCATTATGGGATCTATATCTTCCACTTTGATATTGTTTGGTATTGGTTGTGCCTATAGCATGACATCCTCCCTAACTATGATGCAAATATCCATAAAATCAAGCTCAACCGCCGGCCTTTATCTATTATCAGCCTTATTCCTGGCAGGATTTGGTCTCAAATCAGCCATGTTTCCTTTACATTCATGGTTACCCGATGCACACCCCTCGGCTCCGTCACCCGTATCTGCGATGCTTTCTGGAGTCCTTATAAAAGTACTCGGGGCTTATGCCATAATTAGAATTTTTTACATGGTACTTGAACCTTCAAAACTGGTAAATGAAGTACTTCTGCTTTTTGGAACGCTCTCCATGGTTGTTGGCGCAATAATGGCAATTGCCCAGAAAGACATTAAGAGAATGCTTGGTTTTAGCAGTGTAAGTCAGATGGGTTATATTCTTCTCGGTATTGGTCTCGCCACGCCGCTCGGTTTTCTTGGAGCCATTTATCATATTCTTAACCATGCGGTTTTGAAAAGTCTGCTTTTCCTTGACTCAGGAGCTATAGAGGAAATGGAAGGCACGAGAAATCTTGAAAAGATGCAGGGCAATACCGATCTTATTACAAAAACATCTACGTACATGGGTGCACTGGGTATTTCCGGAGTACCTCCCTTTGGAGGTTTCTTCAGTAAATTGATTATTATAGTAGCTGCGATATCCTCCGGAAGATATATCTATGCAATAATTGGACTTATAGTGGGAGTACTGACCCTTGGATACTATCTGGCAATGCTAAAGAAAGCATTCAAAGAAAAAAAGGAATCCAAAAAAATTGGCATATCACTGAAGATCTCACTAGTTATTTTGGCTTGCCTGACTCTTGCAACAGCGTTACTATTTATCCCCGGACTTAGAGAGGGCTTCCTTAATAAAGTGGTTGATTGTATTACTGACAGAGAAGCATACGCAGCTCTATTCAAGGTAGGTGCAGGCCTATGAAACTTACGGCTTTAAGCAGAGTATATGTATTTATTCTCACATTTCTTGTTTGGATTTTTATAACATCCTTCACGGATATTCAGGAAATTATTGCCGGTCTTATAGTAGCTGTATTTGTGTCGTACGTTTCAGGAGGAATTTTACTAAAAACCGGAAAGAGTGTAATAGTTGAAAAAGCACTCTATTTCTTTCTTTACATATTGTTACTGTTCTGGGAAATGCTGAAGGCAAACCTTCACGTTGCAATGATTGTAATAAACCCAAATCTACCAATTAAACCCGGTATCGTAAAGATACATACAGAACTAAAAGAAGATTCATCCATAACAGTCCTTGCAAACTCCATAACGCTCACTCCGGGTACATTAACTGTTGATGTTGATAAGGATGATAGCTCGCTTTATATACACTGGATAACTGTTGAGTCCTACGATATTGAAGGATGCACAAAAGAAATTGGAGGACGTTTCGAACCTGTCATCAGGAGGTTCATGAGATGAATAAAACACTGAGATGGGTTATCGGTTTAGTCGTAGTTATTTCATTTTTTGTTATTAATTTCTTTGTTTTAGAACTGGCATTCGCTGCAAGATTAATCAATATTCTTCTTGCAAGCGCTCTTATGGTAATATTTAGAGTGATATTTGGTCCCTCTGCTGCAGATAGAATTGTAGCGGTTGATATTTTTGGAATACTTATCGTTGGCTTGCTTGCCATACTGTATATATACACTGATGCTTCTTTCTTCCTGGATATAGCTATGGCCTGGGCTTTACAGAGTTTTATTGTTTCCCTGGGTCTTGCAAAGTTTCTGGAAGGTAGGCGATTGGATGATTAGAGAAGTAATTGGATACATTTTGATAGGATTTGGTTTGGCCTTTGATTTCTTTGGTGCTCTGGGACTGGTTCGATTGCCCGATGTTTATAACAGACTTCAGGCAGCAACTAAATGCGTTACTTTTGGATCAGCTGGTATTTTGCTTGGTGTATTTGTTATGAAAGGTTTCACAGCAGGTGGTTTCAAAGCTCTTATTTGCATGATATTCATACTTCTTACATCACCTGTTGCTGCCCACGCAATATCACGAGCAGCCTATAGAAGTGGAGTCAAAACAACTGATAGTACAGTAATTGATACCTATGGGGAACACCTGAAGGGAGGAGAAAACATTGAAGACACCCAAGATTCGTGAAGTTCTCGAAGCTGTCAACAACATCTTCTCCAGGCGATTTACCTCCATTTTTCCTGCTGGGACCTATGAACCGGTTAAAACCTACAGGGGAAAACCAAAATATGACCCGGATCAATGTGTTGGATGCGGAGCGTGCGCCCAGGTATGCCCTGCAAAAGCCATTGAGATTGTTGATGATAAAGAAACAAAAAAACGTACTCTCACAGTTAAATATACCGACTGCATTACCTGCGGACAATGTGAAGAAAAGTGCATTGTAGATGGAGGAATAAAACTTACCACCGATTATCTGACAGCGACATTTTCAAAAACTTCTGATGAAAATTTCAACAGTGTTGAAAAAGAAATGCTTGTTTGCGAACATTGCGGAGAATTAATTGCTCCAATAGATCAAATACGCTGGCTAATTAAAAGGCTGGGTGCTTATTCATACGGTCATCCCACTCTCATAATGATGAGACAGCTGGATACAGGTTATCCTCTCGCTTCCTTAAAACCAAAAGAGATTACAAGAAGAGAAGAATTCTTTGAAATTCTCTGTCCTAAATGCAGACGTACGGTAGTAGTCAAAGATGCCTCTGAATGATCTTTCCTTTTTGAACCATGAAACATTATTTGCCGGACTGGGGAATCCTTTAAGGAAAGATGATGCTTCCGGTTTGGTTCTTCTGGACCGATTATCTACTGAACTCAGTAACGACCGCTTTTCTTTTATTAAATGCTATCAAAACCCTGAAAATTATTTCGATCAGTTAACAAGAGGAAATGAAAACATCGTTTTCATAGACAATTCAAAGGATATGGAACCCGACTGGAGATTGATGAAAGCAAACGAAATTGACGATTTTTCTTTTTCCACACATACCTTTGGGTTGAGCACAATAATTAGTTTTTTAAAAAATCAGTGCGACTCCAATATTTTTTTAATAATAATAAAGGTCTATAATCTTTCATTGGGAAATGGAATAAGTGAAAGAGTTAAAACAACAATTGATTCAATTGTCAGGGAGATTAAGAGAAATGTCCGTGTTTGAAGTAAAACTGGATGGAATTGTACAGGGTGTGGGATTCAGACCATTTATTGCCAGATTAGCAAAATCAATGGATCTTAAAGGAACTGTTGAAAATAGAGAAAATGGAGTTGTGATAATTCTTGAATGTGATGAAAAAAACCTCCATAGATTCATTGAACGCATTGAAAAAGAGAAACCTGTTCCAGCAAAACTAAACAAAATAACATTTAGTTTTATAAAAAGCAAAAACAGCTTCAAAGATTTCAGTATCAAGAAAAGTGAGAAAAAAGGAAAAAATATTACTGTTTTCCCGCCCGATATTGCAATGTGCGATGAATGTATTGATGAGATGTTTTCAAAGGGGACCAACCGTTATAGATATCCTTTTACAAGTTGCGCTCAATGCGGCCCTCGATTTTCAATAACCAGCGGGTTACCCTACGATAGACCCCTTACAACTATGAAAAAATTCCCCATGTGCGATGATTGTGAGCATGAATACAATAATATTGATGATAGAAGATATCATGCTCAGACAAATTGTTGCGACAAATGTGGACCCCAATATTTTTTTCAGAAAACGAAAGATGATAAAAAAATTTATGGGAAAGAAGCCTTTGATAAAGCTGTCGACATTATTAAAAAAGATGGGATTATTGCTGTAAAAGGAATCGGTGGATTTCATTTAATGTGTCGTCCCAATGAAATTGCAGTGAAAAGACTGAGAGGGAAAAAACAACGTCCTGTAAAACCCTTTGCTTTGCTTGCAAAAGATATCAAGACAATAAAATCATTTGCTTATATAACCGATTCAGAAAAGAAACTGCTTCTATCTCCTGCAAGACCAATTGTTTTGCTTAGGAGTAAGTCATCTGTTTTTCACAATATTGCACCGGGTATCGATCGTATCGGGGTGATGCTACCTTATGCAGGAATACATCATCTTTTAATGGAAGAATTTTCTGTTCTTGTAGCTACAAGTGGTAATATATCCGGAGAAATTATCTGTGCAAAAAATAGTGAGGCTCTCAATAAACTTGGAGATTTCTGTGATGGTTTTTTGTTACATGACAGGGATATTTTAAATAGATGCGATGATTCAGTAATCAAACCTGCAAAGAAGGACTTTATTTTTATCAGAAAATCAAGAGGCTTTATTCCTGACAAAATATATACGGGATATAAAAATAAAAAAGAAATTCTGGCCTTTGGTGCAGATTTGAAGTCAAGTTTTGGTTTTTTGCGCAAAGGAGATTTCATCGGAAGCCAGTATTTAGGAGATCTTTCTTATAAAGCAAATCAGGAAACCTATCTGAATATGATCAAACGTTTTGAAATGCTTTTCGATTTTTCCCCTGAAATGGTTGTGGTCGATTCTCATCCCAATTATTTTTCCAGTAACCTTGGTAATGAATATGCAATTAGAAAAGATTTAAAAACCCTTCATTGTCAGCACCATAAAGCTCATATCTACAGCGTAATGGCTGAAAACGGCCTTAAGGAATGCATAGGAGTAGCTTTTGATGGTACAGGTTACGGTGAAGACGGAAATATCTGGGGTGGTGAGTTCTTTGAGATAAGGAAAAAATACTCAAAAAGAATTGCTCATCTCCGTTATGTTCCACTTCCCGGAGGAGAAAAGGCTGCAATGAATCCAGAACTTATGGCCTCTTCTTACTTAAATGCAGCAGGATTTGCTGTAAAAAGTAAAGCATATAAACTTATGATAAATAACGCGACCGTACATTCATCCTCTGCAGGAAGATTATTTGATGCGGTGTCCTCCATACTCGGCATTTGCAACCAGAACACCTTTGAAGGAGAAGCTCCCATGAAACTGGAAGCATTATCATATAAAACCTCCAAAACGCTACCATGGGATCTTCAGGACGGAACTTCTCCATGGACAATTAATTGGGTAAAGATCATACGGTTTTTAAATGAGAAGAAAGAAACAACTAATACAGAAGAGTTGGCTTCAATATTTCACAGAACACTTGCTGATATTGTCACCAGGGTGTGTGTTAAAGCAAAAGAAATAACAAAAATAAACACAGTGTGCCTTTCAGGTGGCGTGTTTCAAAACGCACTGCTCTTTGATACATGCTTTGAGCTTTTAGAAGAAGCTGGTATCAATGTATATTATAATTGTATGGTATCACCCAACGATGAAGGCATAGCACTGGGACAGGCTTTTTGGGCTTCTTTGTAACCGGATAAACCAACTTCAGCTTAATGAGGTGTTTATATGTGTCTGGCAGTTCCGCTTGAGATAGTCAAACTGGATGGGAATAAAGCAACGGTAGAAAGATCAGGTGTACGTTTTGAAGCTGATATACGATTGATCAGCAATGCAAAAATAGGTGATTTTGTACTTGTCCATGCAGGTTTCGCAATACAAAAGGTGGATAAGGAAGAGGCGCAGAAAACTCTGGAAATTTTCGATCGAATGGCTGATGAATGATGCCTTACAGAGTCATGGAGGTATGTGGAACACATACACATGAAATTATGCGTTATGGACTTAAGCATATTTACAGAGAAAAGTTGGAACTTATTAGTGGCCCTGGTTGTCCTGTGTGCGTAACAACCCAATCAGATATAGATAGATTGTTATACTTAAGTCAGAAGGGTATTAGAATCTACAGTTTCAGCGATATGTTGAAGGTGCCTGGAAAAAAGGGAACTTTAAGAGATCTCCGTGCTGAAGGTGGAGATGTTAGAGAAATTTATAATCCACTACAAATACTCGATGATATGCATAAGGAACCAGCTGAATGTGCAGTTTTTGCAGCTATTGGTTTTGAAACAACGGCTCCCCTGGTTGCCTCACTTGTTGAAGAATTGATAAATAGGCGAATAGATAACGTTTATATATACTCTCTTTTGAAATTAATACCTCCCGCAATGGATGCCCTTCTTCAGGATACAGAAAGTCTTATTGATGCATTTCTATGTCCCGGACATGTAAGTGTTGTTATAGGTGAATTACCCTATATTGAGCTTTCTAAGAAATACGACAATCCCTTCGTTATAGGCGGATTTGATGAAAACCACTTAAGACTTGCTCTAGATAAAATACTGGAAATGCTTGAAGGAGAAGAAAAAGGTGTGGCCAATGCTTATTCTTCGGTGGTTAAACGTTATGGAAACCCTAAAGCGCAAAAAATCATTGAAAAATATTTCATGGAGTCAGATTCTGAATGGAGAGGACTTGGAAAGTTACCGAATTCTGGACTTAAACTAAAAGAAGAGTATTCATTTTATGACATAAAATCCCATTATTCCTTTGAAAATATTAGATCAGTTGATAGTTGTCCATGCGGCAGTGTTATAACCGGTAAACTTCAGCCCAATGAATGTCCTTACTTTGGAAAGGATTGTACACCAGAGTATCCCGTGGGACCCTGTATGGTATCCTCAGAAGGAGCATGTCATGCTTTTTTTATGTTTCAACAGAGAGGAGGTACAAGAATTGAATGAAATCATCACAGTGCACCACAACAGTGGCAGAAAACAATACGAACTTATAGAATTGATTAACAAAGAACTCGGAGACAGACTGGTGTCTACTGAAAATGATGGAGGCATTCTAACTGATGCAGTAGATACATTCACTGCAGATTCTTTTACCATTAAACCATTATTCTTTCCAGGGGGAGATATTGGCAATCTTTCTATAAGTGGTAGCGTAAATGACACTATAATGCTCGGTGCCAGGCCTCTATATTTATCATTATCACTGGTTATCGAAGAAGGATTAAAAATCACAACTTTAAAGAATATTCTTAACTCAATTCGAAAAGAGCTTGAAACAACCGATACATATGTCCTTTGTGGCGATACAAAGGTTGTCGATAAAGGTGAAGTTGATGGACTAATAATCAACACAACCTGTCTTGGAAAAGCAGTGAAGGAAGCACTTACAGTTGATAGAATTAAAAACAACGATTCCATTATTGTTACAGGACCCCTCGGGTTACATGGCGCTGCTGTCATGGCATATAGAAATGGATTTGAAATTGATTTCGAGAGTGACTGCAGCTCAATTATGCCTCTACTGGATGCTGTAAAAAAATATGATATTCATGTTATGAGAGATCTTACCAGAGGAGGTTTCGTACAAATACTAAATGAACTGGCAATTTCCTCTAGAAAAGAAATTACTATTGATGAAAATTTATTACGAATTCCTGCAGGTGTCGAATCAGTATCTGAGATACTGGGAATAAATCCTTTATACCTGGCATGTGAAGGGACAGCTGCAGTATTTTGCAATAGAAGAGTTGAAAATGAGTTGCTGACGTTTTTAAAGAATAGAGGGTTATCGCCCTTTAAAGCAGGTAACGTAGGTAAAGATGCAGAAAGACCCCTGGTTAGCCTTAGATCTAATTCCGGAGCGGAGAGGGTCTTACCCATGTTGATTGAAGAACTGACTCCTCGAATATGCTAAGAGAAACGTTTATTATTGCCTTACACACTCATTTATTAGATATAGCATCCAAATGTTATAATTAATTATTGAAAAGTTTCATTTCTTCACAAGTTGATTTCGGCTTTGATTCTAGATTTTGCAATGACCGATAAAAAAAGTGAGGGCATCAATGGCAAAGAAAAAACGTTATTTTATCTACAGAATCTTAAGGACGATAATAACCGCTTTCGGTGTAACATTAATAGCATTTCTAATACTTCACTTAACTCCTGGCGATCCTGTAAAAATAATGCTTGGGCCCTATGCTACAGAAGAAAATGTAGCGGCATTAAGAGCAAAATATAAACTTGATCAACCACTACATATACAATATATAAGCTGGATAAGCAATGTTATTAAAGGCGATTTTGGAACTTCCATAAGATACGATCAACCCGTTAGTGAATTGATTGCTTCCCGGGCAGGACCTACACTGGTTCTTACAGCTACAGGATTATTAATAGCTGTGGTTTTTGGAGTGCTTCTTGGTGTAATGGCAGCGCTAAAACGCAATTCTATCCTCGATTATTTCTCAACATTCCAGGCAATGTTCTGGATATCCATACCAGCATTTTGGCTGGGAATATTGCTGCTGTATATATTCGGTTTGAGAATGCGACTGGTACCCATTGGCGGAATGGTTGGCATTACTTCATTGATATTGCCTGCATTAACTCTAGGATTAAGACAGGAAGCCTGGTTTGCGAGACCCATGAGAGCAGAAATGCTTGAAGTCCTAAACCAGGATTACATAAAAACAGCAAAAGCAAAGGGACTTAAGTACGGTTATGTGATATGGAAGCATGCAATGAGAAACGCCCTGATACCTATTATTACTATGCTTGCTTTAAGATTGCCCTGGATAATTGGTGGTTCAGTAGTGGTCGAAGTAGTTTTTTCTTGGGGCGGACTTGGCAGTTTACTTGTAAATAGTGTTCTTGCCAGAGATTATCCTGTTGTTCAATCAATACTTTTACTTATAGCTATTCTTGTGGTGTTAGCAAATCTAGCTGCGGATCTTTTATATGCGGTTATCGATCCCAGAATAAGGACAGAAGGTTAGTAATATGGAAGATAAAGAACTTTCCTATGAAAACGTAAAAAACGAAATAAATAAGTTAAAAAGAAGTAGAAGCAGCCAGCTTTCTCTTGTTTGGTCAAGGTTTAAGAAAAACAGATTGGCACTAGTTGGTTTTATTATTGTAAGTATAGTTATATTCATAGCTATCTTTGCTCCAGTGCTTACTCCATACGATCCGTTCGACACAGATCCCTTTTATCGTTTGAAACCCCCTTCATGGGAACACTGGATTGGTACCGATGCCATGGGTAGAGACGTTCTCACAAGATTGTTCTATGGCGCTCGAATTGCTCTGATGATAGGTGTACTTATCATCCTCTTTGAAGGTGCAATAGGCATAATTCTTGGAATTATTTCTGGATTTTTCGGAGGATTTGTGGACGTAATAATTATGAGGGTCGTGGATGTACTCAGGTCCTTCCCGGTTATTATACTTGCAATGGCTATCGCAGGCATAATGGGACAGGGCATATATAACGTAGTGATTGCCCTAGGGTTGGTTGGCTGGACTACATATGCAAGAATGGTTCGCAGTAAAATCTTAACCATAAAGAACTCTGACTATGTTGAAGCTGCTTATTCCATTGGAGAATCAAGATTCTCAGTTGTGCTTAGATATATTATGCCAAATGCAATACCAACGGCAATCATAATGATTTGCATAATGATGCCCACAGCACTTATAGCAAGTGCTACCCTTAGTTTTCTCGGGGTAGGTGTTCAACCACCTACACCCTCCTGGGGATCAATGATTTCAGCGGGAAGAGATTATCTAATAATGGCTCCATGGATTTCAACATCAGCCGGAATATTTATAATGGTAACAGTACTCGGGTTTAACTTCATAGGAGATGGTTTACGAGATGCCCTTGATCCAACAACAAAGCGAAACTAAAGGGGATAGTACAATGAACAATTTAATTGAAATTAAAAATCTGGTTGTCTCCTTCGATACTGAAGAAGGAAAGGTTGAAGCGCTTGACGGCGTGGAATTTCAGGTCGAAGAAGGGACAATTCACGGATTAATTGGAGAAACCGGCTGCGGAAAAAGTATTACAGGAATGTCGATAATGGGATTGCTTGATACCAACGCCCTTATCGAAAACGGAGAAATTATATTCAAAGAAAAAAATATCTTAAAATACAGCGAAAAACGTCTTCAAAGAGAAATTAGAGGAAATGAAATAGCCATGATATTTCAAGATCCGGCTTCATCATTAAATCCTGTTTTTACCATTAAAAATCAAATGGCAGAAGTTATTAGAATGTATCAAAAGGCAGGAAAAAAGGGGATATTAAAAAGAGTCATGGAAGAGCTTTCCAGGGTAAAACTCCCTGACGTTGATTCGTTGATCTACAAATATCCACATCAGTTGTCTGGAGGCATGAAACAAAGAGTAATGATAGCCATGATGCTTTCGTGTAATCCGTCACTACTCATAGCTGATGAACCTACAACCGCTCTTGATGTTTCAATCCAGGCACAATTCTTGAAGATATTAAACGATTTAAGACAGGAAATGAATATGACAATGTTATACATTACACATAATCTCGCAGTCATAAGTGAAATTTGTGACCGAGTCTCTGTTATGTATGCAGGAAGAATTGTTGAAACCGCTCCTGTTAGATTATTATTCAAGTACGCGCAGCATCCATACACCTACAAACTAATCCATTCAGTGCTGGGAGTGGAAAATAAACTTGATGATCTTGAAGAGATTCCGGGATCCGTTCCAAGATTAATAAATCCTCCAAAGGGATGCAGATTTCATCCAAGATGTGAGGAAGCCAAAGAAATTTGTAGTAAGGAAGTACCAGTACTGAAAAAAATTGGAGAAAATCATTTTGTAGCCTGTCATGAAAGGTAACCTATGAAAGATAAACTGTTGAAAATAAAAAACCTAAAAAAGCATTTTGAAAGCCCCAGAGGAGCCGTCAGGGCTGTAGATGGTGTTTCTTTCGATATCTATAAAGGTGAAACCTTTGGTCTGGTTGGCGAATCAGGTTGTGGTAAATCAACATTGATTAGAACAATATTGCGTTTACTGGTGCCCACCTCAGGGAGTATTTATTTAAAGGATAAAGATATTTCAGATATTCCTAAAAAGTACACTATGTTTCTTAGAAAGCAGATGAGTCTGGTCTTTCAAAATCCACATTCATCGCTAAATCCTCGAATGACTGTTTATGACACCTTATCAAGGCCTTTTTTAATACACAAAATTACAAAAAATAGGGAAGATACAACGGTAGAAATTGTAAAAGTTTTAAAGACAATGGGATTGCAAGCCGAACACATGATTAGATTTCCTCATGAGTTAAGTGGTGGACAAAAACAAAGAATTGCTGTTGCCCGTGCTTTGGCGGTAGAGCCTGAAGTCGTTTTTCTGGACGAACCAACATCAGCACTGGATGTTTCGGTTCAGACAAAAATCCTAAAGTTACTCAATAAAGCAAAAAAAGAAAGAAATCTGACATATTTTTATATTTCTCACGACATCAATCTCATAAGGGTTGTTTCTGACAGAATAGGTGTTATGTATTTGGGCAAGATAGTAGAAATTGGTGATGTATCAAAGGTTTACAATAAACCACTTCATCCATATACTGTTGGACTTTTTAAATCTGTTCCTGAACCTGATCCTGACAAAAAAATTACTGAGATTCCACTGGTTGGAGAAGTCCCAAGCCCCATTAATCCGCCTGAAGGATGTAGATTCCATCCAAGATGTCCTCACGCCTTTGATAAGTGTCGTGAAATAGAACCTGAACTAAAGCCATGTGAAGATGAACGTTTGGTAGCGTGCCATTTATATTGATTATCACCTTTAAAGGAGGGGTATTATGAAAAGAGTACGTGCACTATTTGTACTGATGATGGTTCTTTTGGTAGCTGGTTTTGCTTTTGCAGGTAAAGCCGAAGATAAGGCTATTATTGCAATGCAGACTGAACCATCAAAATTAAATCCCATTACTTACCAGGACACGGAAACTGATTTTGTTCTATCTTCTATCTGTGACCCACTTATTGAACTTACAGCGCAGGGAGACTACACTGCAGAAGGAGCAGTAATTGAAAGTTACTCAGTTTCTGAAGATGGAAAAGTTTATACCTTCAATATCAGAAAAGGTATAACATTCCATAATGGAGAACCATTAACAGCTGAAGATGTCAAATTTACCTATGAATCGTTTATGGATCCTTCACTTGGTTCCCCGCATCATCAGTATTACGCTGATATCGAAGAAGTTGTCCTTGCTGATGAATATACCGTTGAAGTTCACCTGGCAGAAAGAAATGTGACATTTTTGACCACAGCAAGACTCAGGAATCATGTGCTACCAAAAGATTATATTGAAGAATTCGGTTGGTCCGGATTTCAGAAAAAACCAATAGGTAGTGGCCCATATCAATTTGCAGTCCATGTTCCAGGCCAGAGAATTGTTTTACGACGTTACGATGATTACTGGGGAGAAAAAGCCAAAATAAAAACTGTTGAATTCAGATTCTATCCCGAAATAACAACAGCAACCATGGCACTGCAGGCCAAACAGGTAGACTTCATTGCTGAACTTCCAGCAGAAGAATACCAAATGCTTAAGAACGTTCCAGGCCTCAAATATGGTAGTTTTACAAAATTCGAAGATCATAGAATATGCTTTAACAAACGTCCTGATTCCGTTTTCAGTGATGTAAAGGTTAGACAGGCTGTTGCTTATGCCATTAACAGAGAAGAGCTCATCGCTCTCACCCGCGGAGAAATGGCTGTTCCTGCTGTAGGAAGGATCCCCTATTTCCATGCAGCATATTCTCCCGATACTCCTGCATATGAACAGGATTTTGAAAAGGCAAAGGAATTACTTGAAGAAGCTGGTTATCCCGATGGTTTCAAGACTAAAATTTACGCACCAGCAGGTTATAGAGAAAGAGTTCTTGAAGTCCAACAAATTCAGAGACAGCTTTCACAGATTGGAATCGAAGTCGAAGTTGTAACACTTGAATGGGGAACATATCTCGATGTTACAGCAGAAGGTGAAGCCCCAATGTTTAGAGAACGCTGGTCTGCTTCTGCACCATCACCCTTCGGTTTTATTGAAAACTGGTATTCTGAATCAAGCTGGAATCCAATATTTGGTACATATCATAACGAAGAGGTAGACAGGCTTATTGACGAAATCAAGGTCACGGTTAACGAACAGGATAGATGGGAACTTTATAAAGAACTTCAGAAAATTGCTATGGAAGATGTTGTATGTTATCCACTTTATTGGCCAATAGAAGGCGTTGCCTATAACGATGAACTCAACATTCCTGAAGAACTATTTAACGTATTCCTAAGACCAATATACAATATCAATAAGTGGAGTTACTAATAACCTTTAGTTAAGTTTAACAAGAGACAACATCGCATGATGTTGTCTCTTTCTAATTTACCAGGGAGTGATTATGTGAATGAAAATGCAACAAAAACAATAACGAACAATGTTGACAGCATTGCTGATAGCCTTATTGATATCAGTAAAAAGCTCAAAGACAATCCAGAAATAGGTTTTGAAGAGTACAAAGCACTAAAATGGTTAACAGAATTTTTAGATCAAAAAGGTTTTGATATTGAAAAAGGCATAGCTGGTCTTGAAACCTCATTCAGAGCACGCTATGTTTGTGGAAATGGAGGACCAAAAATCGCATTTTTATGTGAATATGATGCTTTACCTGACATAGGGCATGGTTGCGGACATAATCTCATTGCCCCTTCTAGTGTTGGTGCAGCAGTGGCACTTTCAACCATCGAAGATCTATCCGCTGAAATTTTTGTAATTGGTTGCCCGGGAGAAGAAAATGGCGGTGGAAAGGTGATTTTAACTGAAAAAGGTGTCTTCAACGAGGTTGATGTTGCAATGATGGTTCATCCTGCAACAGTTAACCTGACCTTTTCAACATCACTCGCACTTGATGCAATCGAATTCACCTTTAAAGGACAAACCGCACATGCTTCTTCAATGCCAGAAAAAGGCATAAACGCACTTGATAGCGCAATTTTCCTGTTTAATGGGCTAAACGCATTAAGACAGCATCTGAAGGATGATGTCAGAATCCACGGAATTATATCTGAGGGCGGAAAAGCACCAAATGTAGTTCCAGATAAGGCCGTGGCAAAATTCTATTTCAGAGCAAAAGAACGAGACTATCTGGACGAAATAGTTAAAAAAGCCCATAATGTTGCTAAGGGAGCAGCTTTAATGACCGGAGCAGAAGTAACCTGGAGAAATTTTGAACTTTCCAACGACAACTTGAAGCCAAATAGGAGATTGGCACATCTATTTGAAGAAAACCTTAAAAAAATCGGTATTAACGATATTTTACCACCACAGGATGGTGGTGGTTCAACAGACATGGGAAATGTTAGCCAGGTAGTTCCTGCTATTCACCCTTATATAGCAATTGGTGAAGAAGGCGAATTCATTTCTCACTCCAGAGCATTTGCTGATGCAACCGTTGCAAAAAGAGGTCAACAGGAACTAATATATGCAGCAAAAGCCATGGCACTCACTGCCTTTGATGTTGCATCAAATGAAGAATTACTAAAAGAAATTCAAAGAGAATTCAAGGAGGGATAATGGTGCACCATGAATTATCAATTGCTGAACGTGTAAAGATTTTTCTCGAAAATAATTTCGAACAGAATCAGCTTAAAGATATCAAAAGAATAGATATCGGGATTGGTAAATTGGTCATGGCAAACGAAGATAACATTCGGGAAGCCTTTGATATGCTTAAAAAGGACACAGTCTTCCAGGATGTTGAGATAAACTTTGTTACCGATGAGTTGAGATATGAATGCAAGGAGTGCGGTAAAAAGTTCTCCTCTTCTGATTACGAGTTGCATTGTCCCGAATGTGGCGGAAATCTCAAGGTATTGACCGGAGAAGAAATTTATATAAAGAATATTGAACGTCTATCACAAGGCAAATAATTAAAATTCCATTTACCCTGTTGTATGCTATGCTAAAGTAATTTTAGTTTTTTATAAGCTTGTCGTAATATAGTGGATAATTGCAATTTTGTGTTTTGTTCATATAATCAGCAGCTTTATTATAGATTTCAAGATAATTTGATGGCTGCTTTACTAAATTAATTATTTCACTATCCCCATAAATTTTGAAGATGGCCTCTATCGTTTTTATACCAACAGTGTTTATCGCTCCAAATTTCTCTTTCATATGTTTGGATGCCCATTCATACATTTCATTTCTATCCATTTCATCCTTTGATAGTGATAGCATTACATCATTAATTTCATTAAAATATTCTTTCCATTTTGTCATGTCAAGCTTATAATTATCAAGATCTTCATAGCCGGTTATTCCTTTATCAGGATTCCCACCAACGCAGTAATAAGCTATGCCTTCTCCAGTTATTCCCCCGATTAGTTCAATTAATGCAATCTTGTTTTCTGAGAGTTCTTTAGATCTCATTTCTTCTTCTAAAAACTCATTAAAAACTATATGATGAAGTTCGTGAGCTATGGTAGAAGCAACTTTACCAATTGATTTTGAGATGTGCTCAAGATCAAGTGTAATATCTTGTTTTATATAATAGCCTCCACTATATCCCGTAAAAACTATGAATACTTTTGGGCTGAAATCAATATCTCCCGGGAGAAAGCGACTCAATTTGGTTTCAGAAAAGTCAACGATGACTTTCTCCTTTTCTTTGATTTTCTCAAGAACTTTTCTTAGTTGCTCGCGTTTCTCAATCTTATCCCTCAAATTCTGATGTAACTTCTCAAGAAACTTATTTTTATGTGAGAATTTTTCATTGCCAAGTTTAAGAACTACATCCATCAAATCACTTTTCTCAATTCCTGCATTCAATCCTTCAGGCCTGTTATAGTGAACTACCATTTGATCCATAACCTCATTAGCAAATAACTCTTTGACATTTTTCGGTACAGGTTTTCCTTTGATATCTACTTCATCAAAAATCTGCAAAAACTTTTCTGCAGCTACATAGTTTATTATCACATTTAAATCCATAAAAAAACCTCCCTAGTAAACAGACAGGTATATTTCAATTATATATGTTCAATACCAATTTAAACATCAACTTTTGTAAATTGTCAATTTTATTTAATTATGTTTATTTGTGAAAGGTGTATGATTATGGTATGCTATATTTGTAGCTAATTATGTAGCGTGGAGGATGCACGATGAAAAAAACGGAGAAACAGATGACAAAAAACGAAAGAAAGGAACTAATAAATTCTGTAGAAAAGGCCATTGAAACTCTCACCAGGGAAGGAAGGAAAGTTGATTTTTCTGAAATTGCCTTAAAACTTGGTGTGGCAAGATCAACTCTTTATAGAAATCCAACAGTGAGAAGCAAAATTATCTCAGCAAGAAATGAAATGAAAACACGCGGAGATATCTTGTTGGATCTTGAAAACAAGCTCTATACGTTGGAAAACAGATTACTTGGCATTGAAACAGCACTAAAAGAACAACAAAGCAAGCTTAATCAGTTAGAAAAATATATTCAATAAAGTTACCACCCCTGTTCCATTGCTCCACATAAACAGAAAAATTTTTAATAAGGAGGAATTTACAATGACAAAACTTTTCAGTGAAAAAAAGCTCTTTGCGAGTTTTTTGGTTGTCTTTTTGTTGGCAGCTTTTTCCTTTGGTACCAGCACGATCAGATTTGTTGACTTTTCCTGGGATAGTGTTCTAGTTCACAACAGAATAGCGGGTTATATCGTTGAGCACGCCTATGGATATGATGTGGATTATGGTTTTTTCCAGACCATACCTGGATTACTTGGTGTTAGAAGAGGAGATTATGATGTTTCTACGGAATTCTGGGTTGATAACATCAGAGAAAGCTATATGGAAGCATTAGAGGACGGGGACATAGTTGATCTTGGTTCTAACTTTCAGGATGCTCCCCAGGGTTGGTATGTTCCAACTTATGTGATAGAAGGTGATCCTGAACGCGGCATTGAACCAATGGCACCTGATTTAAAATCTGTATCTGATCTTGAAAAATACTGGGAATTATTCAAAGATCCAGAACAGCCCAATAAAGGAAGATTATACAATGGTCCCGTTGGATGGGCTATCTATGATATCAATCTTGAAAAACTCGAAGCTTATGGACTTGATGATACTTTCACATCCTTTGATCCTGGTTCACAGGCATCTCTTGCTACAGCTATCATGAGTGCATACAGAAAAGGAGAACCCATACTTGCATACTACTGGGAACCCACCTGGATAATGGGAATACTTGATATGACTAAATTGAAGGAACCCGAATTTGATGAAGAAATATGGAATGAAAACTATGCATGCGAAGTTCCTCCATCAAAGGTCCATATTGCTGTTTCAACCAGAATGCTGAACAAAGCTCCCGAATTGTTGACACTTTTTGCAAATTACAGTACTACCCTTGATCAAACGAATAGTATGCTCGCTTACATGCAGGAAAATGATGCTACAGCCGAAGAAACAGCCATATGGTTCCTTAAGAACTATAGATATGTTTGGGAAGATTGGTTTCCAGCAAAAAACAACGAGCTTATTGAAAGTATTACAGAAGCTCTAGAAAGGGAGTAAAACACCTTGTCCACAGCTATTAAAGTGCAAAATCTCTGGAAAATTTACTCGGATATTCATGACAGGGGTATCAATGTTGAAGATGAAGAACTAATAGAAAAAATTGAAAAAATGGATGAACCGGTAATCGCTGTAAGAGATGTCAGTTTTGAGGTTGAAGAAGGCGAGGTTTTCGTGATCATGGGTTTATCCGGAAGTGGTAAATCAACACTAATCCGTTGTCTATTAAGATTGCTGGAACCAACATCGGGAGAAGTTCAAATCGATGATTACAAGGTCACAGATTTAAGTGATGAGGAACTAATAAGTTTCAGACGCAAAGAGGTGGCAATGGTTTTCCAGCATTATGGCCTTCTTCCACACAGAACAGTTAAAGAGAATGTAGAGTTCGGATTGAAGATCAGAGGAGAAGACAAAGAAACAAGAAAGAAAAGAGCGCTTGAAGCAATTGAAAGGGTTGGATTAAAAGGATGGGAAAACAATCATCCCAGTGCTCTGAGTGGTGGTATGAGACAGAGAGTCGGCATAGCCCGGGCACTTGTTATGGATACTCCCATTTTGTTAATGGATGAACCCTTCAGTGGTCTGGATCCTTTGATACGAAGAGAAATGCAGGACGAGTTAATACGTCTTCAAGAAGATATGCATAAAACTATCTTTTTTGTCACCCATGATCTTAACGAAGCCATCAGACTGGGAGATAGAATAGCAATAATGAAAGAAGGGGATATTGTACAAACAGGAAAAATTCATGAAATTGTTAAAAATCCTGCAGATGATTATGTGAAAAAATTCGTTCAGGACGTGAAGCGGCAAATAACAGATGACATCGATTCAAACGATAATGACAATGAAAAGAAGGCGATAACCGATGTTTCCTGAAACACTGGAATTCCATGTTGCAAAATACGTAAATGACTTTATCGATTGGCTGGTTACCAATGGCAGCGTTGTATTCGAAACAATATCATCGGTTATTCTATCTTTACTTTTGGCCGTACACAATTTACTCAACGGTACACCCTGGTGGGTAATTGTTGGCATAGTAATAGTTGGAGCCTGGCTAGCAACAAAGAAAATAGGCCTTCCAGTGATACTTGGAATGCTTTTAATTCTTGTTGGTGTATTTGGATTGTGGGCTCTGGCAATGGAGACACTTGCCCTGGTCATAACTGCAGTTGTTTTTTCAATATCAGTTGGCATTCCACTGGGTGTACTGATGGCTCAATTCGACAGATTTGCCACGGTATTAAAACCCTTCCTTGACGCTATGCAGACCATGCCAAGTTTTGTTCATCTCATACCTGCAATGATGCTTTTTGGTCTTGGAAAGGTTCCAGCGGTACTTGCCACCATGATATATGCAATACCCCCAGTTATCAGGCTAACTAATCTGGGTATAAGACAGGTACCTAAACAGGTTCAGGAAGCAGCCAAAGCCTATGGAGCGACAAATAAACAACTGTTAAAGGAAGTAAGATTGCCACTTGCTTTACCAACAATACTTGCTGGTGTCAATCAAACAACTATGATGGCACTGGCTATGGTCGTTATAGCTTCTATGATAGGAGCAAGAGGTCTCGGACAGGAAGTTTTGCTGGCAATAAATAGAGTTGACGTTGGCAGAGGCTTTGAAGCAGGTATCAGTATAGTTATTCTGGCAATTGTAATTGATAGGATAACCCAGGGCATTGCAAAACGCTGGCAACCACCAAAATCATGATACTTCTAAAACCTTAAACAGTAAATTTGTCTGTGTTTATGGAAATATAATTCCCATTATCACAATAGAATAACTCTTTTATATCAAGAGTATTTAATATTTCAAGGGCTTCTCTGAAGCCCTTCCCTATTTCATCCTTTTTATGAGCATCGGATCCAATAGTTAGATATTTACCACTAAATTCAACATATCGCTTTATGATCCAGGGTTGTGGATTTACTTCTTGAACATCGTTTCTGAGTCCGGAGGTATTAATCTCAAGGCCAATATCGTATTTTACTAGCGTTAATAGCAACTCATCGAGAAGCACAGATGGTTTCAATGGTATATTGCCTGGAATGTACCTTCTTAGAAAATCAAGATGTCCAAAGAAACCTGGATGTTTCAATGTTTTTACAGCTCCAATAGCCTCCTCAAGATAGGGAAGCCACATTTCTATACCTTCTGAAAAATCCTCCATTCCAGGATATTGATGCACTGAATATATAAAATAATCAAAGGCGCCATTGAGAAAATTGTTGTCTGTGTAACTCTGAATACCCAGCTCAAGACCCTTTAATATCTTTACAGGAAAGCTTTTTTTAAGTCTCTCTATTTCCTCAAGATAAAGCAGAGGATCACCAAAATTAGTGGTGTACTTATATAATAAATCCAGATCATAGTGATCCGCGATCCCAATTATTTCCATTCCCGTGTTTTCCGCAAACTCCACTACATCATGCAATGAATCACTAGCATCCGGTGAGAAATTCGTATGGATATGAAGATCAAGCACTTAAACCACCCAAATTAAAATATCTTGAATCAATAAACAAATCTATTCTTACCCTCATATTTTGCCTTATAAAGAAGGGAGTCTACATTTTTAACGAGTTTTGTGATACTTTCTCCAGACCATTGAACGATGCCACCGCTCAATGTTACTTTACAATCAACTTTGTAGTTGGTAGATGCTAACCCTTTTCTTATCCTTTCACAAACCCTGACAGCACTAGACAGCTTTGTATTGGGGAATAACAGCAAAAATTCTTCACCACCGTAGCGAAATGCCATATCAACTTCTCTAATATTACTCAATATTGTCTTCGCAATAATTTTAAGTACTCTATCGCCAATCTGATGTCCAAAAACATCGTTGATTTTTTTGAAGTCGTCGAGATCAAAAAGCGCTATTGAAAATGGCTCATTGTATCTTTTGGACCTTTTCAGTTCATCTTTTAGTTTTTTATTCATGTATTTATGGTTAAAGAGCCAGGTAAGACTATCCCTTACTGATTTTTCCTTTAAAAGTTTGTTTGCTCTTTTTAGCCGTTTTTCAGCTCTTTCTAGCATCTCATTCTGTCTGTTAATTTTTTCATTGACTTTCATGAGCTCGAAGTGTTTTTCTCTATAGAACTCAGCTTCCTTTATTTTTCTTTTTCTTTCATATTTATCCTCTATCATGGCCACATTTTTCTTCAGATTTTCCTTGTAGAGCTTTTCTTTCAAATCATCGTGTAGCTTATGATATTCCAGTCCATTTTTATAATCACCAATTTTTTCGTAAGATTCTGAAATAAATAGAGCGATATCACCAGCCATTGAGTTAAGTCTCTTTTCTTGAGCTGTTTCCAGACCCTTTTTGAGTATTGTTATTGCTCTTTTATAATCATCTTTGAACATGAAATGCTTTCCCCACTCTCTTTTTGAAAAAGCAATTGCTTCAGAATTTTCAATTTCTTTTGCCAGTTCCTCGGCTTCCGTCAATAATTCTTCTGCTTTGTTATATTCATACCTTTCAGTGTACATATCAGCTATGTTATGAAGACTGTTTATAATTTTTCTTTTATCCCCAAGTTCTCTCTTTATCTCAAGGGCTTTTCTGAAATACTCGATGGATTCATCAAACCTATCCATACGTGCAGAAATAATGCCCATATTATTGAGACTCGATGCTAAACATAATTTGTTTCCATTCTTTTTAGCCTGTGCTATTGACTGTTCTAGATATTCCTTTGATTTAGTGTTGTTGCCAAGCTCAGAGTACATTATTGCAATATTAGACAAAAGGCTGGGATCAGTTTCAGAATCATCTATTTCATGAAATATTGAAAGTGACTCAATCAAACAATTTAACGCAATATCTATATTACCAAGCTGCCACTCCGATAATCCTTTCTTGTTAAGTGCTCTTGCGGATGTCAATCTGTCTCCGCTCTTTTCACACATTTCCATGAGGGTATCGCAATTTTCAGATGCCTTTTCATATTCGCTGGTATCAATATAAAGCTGTATTAGATTGGTTAATGCATCTATTTCGCCTTCAGTGAACCCCAGTTTGTTGGACATCAAAAATGCTTCTTGTGCATGTTTTAGTTTATTTTCAAATTTTGCATTAGCTTCTTTTTGCGATTTTTCCAGCAAAGATTTTATATGATCTTTTTGATTATTACTGCTATTGTTTTTCATTTTCTATCTCCTATCATAAGTGAGCAGGATTATTATTTTTCAGTAACTTTTATAAAATTATAGCATTATACAATAACTATAAATTGTATTCTAAGAACATCATGTTCGTTGAAAAATCGAAATTTTAGAGATTTAATGTCATGTATGTATTCATATTAAGCTTAAATTGTACATTTAGAAAAATAGCTAAAATGGTAAAATCTTCAGGGGTGATAAATATGTTAGAATTTTTGGCTGTAATTGGAGCGCTGGCTTTACTTTTTCTTGCAATAAAAGCATTTCCGGCAATAATATCAATCTTGATGGGATTAGGTGTAATTGCAGTAGTGGTATTTATCTTTCTTGGACTGTTGATTTTCCTTCTCCCTGTATTGATCGTAATGGGTCTGATTGTGCTGTTAGCAAGACTTGTAAATCCAAGATGAAAATAGATTTAACAGCTGTCCAGACCGAAATTAATCCAGAGGATTACAAGAATCCTGAGAATTTTAACAGCTCTATGGATAGTTATTTGAAGGAAGCAAATCAAATATGGAAGGCTAATGATCATTTGACAGTTTTCCCGGAATTTATTGGCACATTTTTATATCCGGGTATGTTTTCTGAGTTTTCCAGAAATCAGTCTGTTACTAAATCGCTGCTTAAATATGTATTTAAAAATTTTTCATTTTCACATCTCAATCTTTTCAGGGCTGCTTTTTTGAAAAATGCGTTGACTATTGAAGAGGTATACAGAAATACTTTTTCTGAACTGGCAAGAAACTATTCCACCTACATTATTGCACCGAGTATTCTGTTGCCTTCAATAACCTTTGAATCATCAAAAGGTTGGCAAATAACAGATAAACGATTGTTTAATATGAGTTATCTTTTCAATCCTGAAGGACTGGTTATTGCCAGAGTAGGTAAATTAAGGCTAACTTCCTCTGAAAATAAAATACTATTTTCTTCATACCCTCATAATAATCAAGTGGTTAAAACGAAATTAGCAAAAATTGCAGTGGTAATTTGCTATGATATGTTCTTTCAGGATACAATCGAACATGTTGATTCTTCCGGCGCAAAAATACTTGCCGTTCCAACATGTAATTTTGTTTACTGGAAAAGACCCGTGAAGTATAACCCTTCGTACACACAGGAAAGAATATGGTGGCTTGATGGGCCCATAAAAGCTACAAAAAACAGAGAAAACGTAAAATACTTGATCAATGCAATGGTGGTTGGCAAGATCGGTAACGATATTGCTGAGGGCCGTTCAACAATCTGGAAGAATGGAAGGATATGTAAAGTCGCCAAATCATGGACCACTAGAGAAGTAATAAATGAAACTGTTGAGATTTAGCCCCACAGAGTTCATTTTGAAACCAAAAATTCATCAATTAGATTCCCATTTATATCAATTACCTTTGCATCGATAACTCCAGGTGAATAACTAAATTCAATATAGTGATGGATTGAGAGACCTATTACAAGATCTTCTCCTTCATTAATTGAAGACAGATGCGCACCGCCACCACCTGTAACAATATAGTTGATATTTTCTTTTTTTATCCTTTGATAATTGTGATCATGACCCGAAACCACAAGATCAACGCCATGTTTTTCAAATAAAGGTACCAAAATCAATTTCATGAAATAACTATCTCCGTGTGAACTATAGCTATATGGAGGATGATGAGTAATAACAATAGTAAATTCTGTTTGTTCAGCATCTCTGTTTTCTAGAACATCGGCAAGCCAGCGATACTGTTTTGAGTATCGGTCAAAGCGTTGATTGGTATTAAGCACAATAAAAATAACTTTGCCTTCTTGAAAAGAATAATATAATTCGTTATCAGGTAAATCCAGCAATTTTCTGTAATTTTTGGCAGTCATCTCATGATTTCCTACAGCCGAATAATAGAAGCTGCTGGTAATGATATCAAGTGATTTATAGAAATCAGCCCAATCATCAATTAAAGCGTCTCGAAACACCAGATCACCTACGTTAATTACTAATAGTGGTTCGGTAGAGGCTATACCTTCACAGATTTTTTTATGATTCTTAAAATTACTCCGAGAATCGCCGTATATAACAAAGTTGAATGAAGTTTCCTTTTTTAAAGAGATTAAGCCTTCACTTTTATATACACGATTTTCATCAACATAGCTTTCAGCATAATAACGATACTTGCCATCGCTTTCCAGATTTTCAAGGGTTAAACTGTGAAAATTTGTCATCTCTTTTGAACTAATGATAATCTCATTACCATTTTCGCCAACACAGTAAACCCTTGAATCCGAAAGCTCCTCCGTATACCATTTTATAGATACCACATTTGAATCAGGTCTGTTTAAAAAAGACGCATTTATAACAGCTGCAAAGGTAATAATTAATAGTAAAAGGATGATTCTTCTCATTTTGTCATCTCCTCAGTTATTCTTTCATGATTTTACTTGCCCAGTATCTAATGACATGAAATACAAGTGACACTACTAAAATTATACTCACCACAACAGCAAAACCTTTAAATGCAACAAGGTTAATCTCTTCAAGTTTGACGCCCGCAAAGGAAGCAAAACTTCCAATATAAGCCGGTGTGAGTAACAAATAAAGGTATATTATTCCAATAACATCAAAGATTATTTCTACAAGATCCGAGCTATTAACCAATCTAATTGCTGTCGATACGCTGTTTATAACCATAAGACCAAAACCTATCAGTAAAGCAAATTTAATTATTTCCAGTGCATTGAACGCAACTTCACTCAATTCAGTGCCAGGTTCAGAAATATATACGGGACCGAATTTCATAAAGTAGTAAAATGCTATTGCTCCTGCGATTGAGATAATAAGTTCAAAAATTTTTCCCGACAACTTTTCTTCTTTTCTCTTTTTCGCCAGTCCGGAAAAACTCGCTAATTCGGTTTTATTGTTATACTTTGTAACAAAATACAGAATCAACGCTACCAGACCAAAATCAAATATAAAGGTTGTGGGAATAAGAGAAATGAGTTCCAGCAAGCTTCCCCAGGCGCTGGCACTTTCGTTACCCAATGTACCAGCTATTAAACCAAACAATCTTAATCCCAAATGAATGGCAAAAACGATGCCTGTGTACATAAAAAGGTAATTTTTATAATGCGTAGCAATGATTGTTTTTTCTTCAGAATATCTGGAAGCAACTTCCTGTGGTGTTCCATATTCTTTTATTGCTTTACTAACTGATTCCTCATCAATCTTACCGTATTTATTCTCGGCTTTCTCAATTATATGGCTCTTTATCTCCATTAACAGATCTTCTCTTTTTTTCGGATCATCCACTACAAGATATGTTTTCACCTCGTCAAGATACTTCTCAAGCGTTTTCATAATCTTTACCCTCCTCAAAATCTCTCAATAGTTTTCTCTGGCTTTCCCAGATATCTAATAATTCTTTTCTGACATTTATGCCTTTTTTTGATACATAGTAATATTTTCTAGGTTTGTTCTCTTCAACCCGCCATTCGCTTGAAAGCAGTTCCTTTTCTTCAAGGCGCCGCAATAAAGGATACAAAGTGTTTTCTTCAATGGTAAAATCTTTCTCCTGTAATTCTTTAACTATTTCATACCCATATTTTGGTTTCTCTAACATAACAAGCATCAGTAACTGTATAAAACCTCTGTTCATCTCTGATATCAATCTGGAATTATTCATTATATCACCTCATATAATTTCTTACACTATACTGTATTATACACAGTATAGTGCATAAACTACAAACACCTCTTGTTACAAACAGGTAAATTATTACTTTTTGTGAATCAGTTATATTGAAAAATGTCTTTACGAAAAGAACATAGAGATTATTCTATGGAATACCATTCTCGAAGAAATTTGCAGACAAATTCTCTAGTGTAGTCATATCTTTCTCGTGCGATGCTTCTTGCTTCTTTGGTCCAGAAAGAGTCAGGTTCAATTTTAAGAATTTTCTCAAAAAAATGATTGAGATAGCTTACAGAAACACCGTCATACTCTTTCTTTGGTTTTAAAAATGGGTCATAAAGTTTCCTGTTGAATCCGTTATTATGATTAAAAACTCTCGCTATAGCTATTGCTCCTAATGCATCCAGTCTATCAGCATCCTGGAGTATTTTGCCTTCGATATGTTCAGGCTTTCTCTTTTTAGAATAACTATGGGTAAAAATGCTACTTGAAACCTTTTTAATAAATTCCTCAGAAAAACCGAGATTATTTAGATAATTCCTGGCAAAAAGGCTGCCAGCTTCTGCGTGGTCCATTCTATTTGTGTTTTTGTCTTCCGATCTTCTCTTTACATCGTGTAATAATACCGATGTAATAATAACCAAAGGATCTCCAACTTTTTCTATATTGTATATTTTTATTGCCAGTTTACTTACCCTCAAAATGTGGGAAAAGTCGTGAGTAGCGTTATCAGGGCAAGACATAAGAAGTTCAGAGGTTCTGTAAATATTGCTTAGCTCAGGATAGTTATGTTCAATCAGTTGCTTAAGCTCCATATAAAAACACCTGCCTAATATTTGATATGTTGGTAGAATTAACGACTAATGAAGGATTAAGTCAGCTTTCACTTAAAAAACGACTTCAACTCTTTCCATGACATTGTGTTAATAACATCCTCTGGTTCCAGCCAGCCTCTTCTGGCCATACCTATTCCGTACTTAACATTCTTTAATGTTGACGGGGAATGAGAGTCAGTATTAATGGCAAATTTTATCCCGTGTCTTTTAGCCTGTAAAATGTGCACTTCGTTAAGATCAAGCCTGTTAGGGTCTGAATTGATTTCCAGAACGACATTGTTTTCTGAAGCGGTTTTAAATAATCGTTTCATATTTACATTGTATCCTTCTCTCTTTCCAATCATTCTACCCGTAGGATGTGCAAAAATATTTATCTTTCCTGTTTCAAATGCTTTAATAATCCTTTTGGTCATTTCATCTTCTGAAGACTTAAAACGCGAATGAATGGCTGCAATTACAAGATCCATTTTATCCAAAATCTCTTCAGGATAATCAAGACCACCATCAGGTAAGATATCCACTTCTGCACTTTTCAGGACCTTAACTTTGTATTTTTTTGATATGTTATCTATTTCTTCCCATTGTTTTTCCAATCTATCTACGCTTAACCCGCTGGCAATTCTTTCTGAAACAGAATGATCAGAAATTGCAATATATTCATAGCCAAGCTCTTCAGCTTTTAAAAGCATATCTTCCACAGTTCCTGCTCCATCACTATATTTTGTGTGCATGTGGAGATCGCCTTTGTAATCTTCAAGGGTTATAAGCTGTGGGATTTTGTTTCCCTTTGCTTTTTTTATTTCTCCCGAATTTTCTCGCAGTTCAGGCGGAATAAAAGTCAATCCAAGACTTTTATAGACATCTTCTTCTGTCTTGCCACTTATCCATTTGCCTTCTTCATCATTTTCTTTCATTTCAAACAAACCATATTCTGAAAGCTTGTACCCTTTATCTATTGCTATCTTCCTCAATTGAATATTATGATCCTTTGAACCGGTAAAATAAAGCAAAGCAGCTCCATAGGATTTCTCCGGAACTACTCTCAAATCAACATCCACACCTTCTTTTAATTCAACAGTGCTTTTAGTATCTCCCTTAAGCTGGACTCTTGAAACACCGGACATATTTGTGAAAATATCCATGACTTTTTTGTTATCTGGTGCGACAGTTAATATATCGATATCACCAATAGTCTCTTTCATTCTCCTCAATGAACCTGCATAATCTATCTTTTTTACATTTGCATTTTTCTTGAGATATTCAATTATTTCTGTGGCAATGTTCATTGCAGTGTCAATATGCATGCGTTCATTACTTAGTTCATACTGCTCAAGAGACTTAAGTATGTTCTGTTCTGTTTTCTCACCAAAGCCTTCAAGGTTTCTGATTTCTTTTTCTTCTATCGCTTTTTTAAGATCTTCAATACTTTTTACATCTAGCTTATTGACAAGATCTCTCACCTTGCTTGGACCCAGACCTTCAATTTTCAATAACGCAGAAAGCTGTTCAGGTACTTCTTTTTTCAACTCTTCATATTTTTCAATCTTTCCCTTTTCAAGATATTCAGCAATATGCTCAGCAAGACTCTTGCCAATGCCTTCAATATCTGATAAGCCCTTTTTTCCGTGCTCTTTATAAATTTCTTCAACATCTTCATCAAGATTTTTAATTCTTCTTGCTGCAGAACGATATGCACGGGGTTTCCACTGTACATTCTGAAATTCCAAAATATCTGCCATTTCGTTAAAAATTTCAGCTAACTCTCTATTTTTCATAACCTTCACCAATTAATCTCATTTTTGATGTTCAGGACAGAAGTAAGATGATCTTCCGCTAATTTTCTTCTTCTCAATTTTTCCATTACATATTCCGCAGTTTTCGCCTTCTTTTCTTCTTTTGACAAGATAATTTTTAGGCATTCTTTCAGGTTCTGCTTCATTATCTATAGCATTTTGTAAAACCTTTTTCATTATTAAATAGATCCTTTTCATTTCCTTCTCGCTCATATCAATAACTTTTCTTCCTGGATAGATGTTTGCATGATACATTATCTCATCTGAATAAATATTTCCAATTCCTGCAATGCTTTTTTGATCCATTAAAGCACTTTTAATGCTACCTCTTTTATTTTTGAGATAATCTACAAATTCTCTTTCACTGTATTTTAAGGCATCCTTTCCTAGCGATTGGCCGGAGATATAATCCTCTATCTTATCTATGAGATCCAATTTGCCCAATTTTCTAACACAAATATATGAAAAACTGCTTTCATCTTCAAAATCAAAGCGTAACCCTGTATATTCCGGTTCTTCGGAATCTTTTGAATAAAAAGCCACATCTCCTGTCATTCCAAAGTGCATCAATATATATGTAGAGTTACCCGACCTAATGAACATATGTTTGCCATGTCTAAAGATTTTCGTAAAAGTTTTTCCGACAAGAGTTTTATTCAACAACCCCTCATCAGGTTTTACAGTTTTAGGGTCTCTCTTATAAACTTTTACGATTCTCTTGTTTAAAATATGTTTTTCGCAGTTTTTTTTAATTACTTCTACATCCGGCAGTTCAGGCATTACTTTCACCACCTTTTCGCATTGTCATTCACAATAATATACTTATCATGTATTACCACTAAAAAAATTCTAACACAGTACTGAAAATGAATTACTCTTAAGGATCTGTGTTTCTGTTATTGGTTTCCTTGGTACTTAATCTAAGATCTAAATCTCTAGAATTTTATATCTATAAAACACACAATTTACAAACCTAAAAATGATCTTTCATTTTTGGGTTATACTGGAAATAATATACACATAACTCAGAGCTTTTATTTTTATAACGCATTAAAGCTTTTGCGCTAATGGAGGTGCTTAAACCTTGTCTAAAACATTAAATGAAATAAAAAGAATACCCGATTTATTGAATAAGTCAGCTGAAATCACATTACAGAACTACAAAGAGCAAAAAATTCTGTTTGTGGGTTGTGGTTCATCATATAATATTGGGTACACCGCCTCAGAGATTTATAAAAACCACGGAGTAACAAGTAATGTTGTAACTGCAGGTAAAATACTGACTACTGGAAATTACCCGTCTTCTTCCATAGCATTTTTACTTTCACGTACAGGAGAGTCTACTGAAACCATAGAAGCCGCGAAAATACTAAAAAAAGATGGAATAAAAACTGTTGCTATAACCTGTGATTCAAAATCTCCGTTGGTTAATCAATGTGATGAAGATATCTCATTTGATTTTGCCTACGAAGAAAGCGTTGTCATGACAGGTTCATTCATCGTTATCCTACATTCATTACTAAACATAATTAAAAGAGTTCCTCTTGCAGAAAAATCTGAATTTATACTAAAAGAAAGCAAAAAATTAATCGATTCATTAGATCATAAAAAATATAATCATTTTGTTTTCCTTGGTTATGATGAACTATATGGGTTATCCAAAGAAGGCGCATTAAAACTTCAAGAAATGGCGCTGCAAAATGTTGAGTTCCATGAGCCGCTTGAATACAGACATGGCCCTCGTTCAACCCTTGATGAAAAAACCATTATCATCATTCAATCAAAGGATACCAAATACGAGAGAGAGTTAGCTAATGAATTATCAAATTCAGATGCCAAAGTGATTTATGTTGGAAAAGATGGTGATATTAACATTCCATATAACGATGGTTTTGAAACTCCTTTAAGAATGATACCGGTTCTTATTATTGGATACAAAAAGGCAATAAATATGGGACTTAATCCTGATAAACCCAAAAATCTGACCAAATCGGTTAAAATATAACAACTGTTCACAAACCAAAAGATTGCAAAAAGACACTGTGATGTAAACCTGATAAGAACAATGATATAATTCATTTGTGACTACTATGATAAAGAATATATTAGACCTTGTAATGAACGAATTAAAAATGATATTTAGGGCCAGAGGGGTTTTCATTTTGATACTCCTCGTACCTCTCGTGTTGACGTTTATTTCTGCCAGCGTTACTCAGGTAACGGATATTACCAATCTTCGACTTGGAATAATCAATGAAGATAAAACATTCACTGGTTTGTTTTTTATCAGATATGCAACCTCCATGCTAAAAGGAGAAAACATAATTGAACTTGGTTCAAGAAATGAAGTGGACCAGCATCTGGATGATCTGGATGGAGTATTTGTTATTCCAAAAGGTTTTGCCAATAACCTTCTTTTTCAAAAACCTTCAGAGCTTATATTTATCCCAAACCCTTATTCTCTCCAGACAACAATAGCTATCTATCAGGTTATGAGCAATGTGCTTAGAGAATTCAAAGCATTGCCTGTAGTCGCTGACCCTGATTTCATGGAAAGTATGGACGTAGACTCCAATTATGTCGCTCCAAGGATTGTCGTGGACGGGATTGAAGAAGAAAAACTTGGTTTTTCAAGCTTTCTTTTCCCCTCCCTGCTAACCTTAACACTCTTATTTGTTTCAATAATCGGTATTACCTGGACCATTCAGGAAGACCGAAGAAGCGAAATGATAGATCTTCTGAAGATAGCTAACGTTTCCAGAGCTCAGTTCATGATATCAAAAGTTACAGCCTACTTCTTCATCGGTATCCTAGAACTTGGTGTTTTCCTGATAACCGGAAAGATTACAGGTTTTCTGAAATTCTCATTTGGAGTATATGATATAATCCTTTTTCTTGTGATGATATTTCTGTTTATTTCTCTTGGCGCTTTCTTTGCATCGATAAGTAAAACAGTAAGAGGAGCTCAGTTTCTATCAACGGGTTTTTCAGTGGCTATGGTTATACTAAGTGGTGTTCTTTTCCCAATATCTGCATTCCCTGGCTGGCTAAAAGATATTTGTAATAGCTTTCCTGTAAATCAATTGATTGCTAAACTACAGGGTGCAATACTTTTTGACTACTCCTGGGCAGATGTTCAATCTGTTATCGGGACAAATCTTATAATCGGCGTTATTTTACTGTCACTTTCAATAATCGTTTTGAAATTTGAAGGCTCCTTCGCAGGAGAGTATTAGAGAACTAATTTTTTAAGGTACTCCTTTTTCTGTTGTAATTAACGATTACAATACCAAAGGCTACAAGTAGTAATGCAAGAATTATTCTAATATTAAGAAATTCATTAGGTATAAAGACAGCAGAAAATATTGTACCCGAAACCGGTATCATAAAACGATAAATGGTAACTTCTCCAGCTTTATTATGCTTCAATACCGTATACCATAAAGAAAAAGCAGTTGCGGATAAAGCACTGGAATAAATCAGCAACATCACTGCCAGGGGCGTGAATTTTAAGAAACCATCAGGAATATTAGGAATACCTGCTCCCATAAGAATTAAAGACCCTAAAAACATTTGCCATCCAGAAACAAGAAAGGGATGAGTATCCTTTGATATTTTCTTTGCAAGCAATGCGCCAATAGCAGCCACAACTGTTGAAAGTAGTAACAATCCCTCTCCTTTAAAGCTAAAATCCAGTCCAAAACCCTGTTCCCAATTTGCAAATGCTACACCAGTAAAACCCGCTACAAGCCCCAAAACCTTTTTCAGGTTAATTTTGTCATTTTTGTAGATAAAATGAGCAAATAATACTACAAAGAAATTTGCAGAACTGATTATTATTGCTGATTTCATTCCGGACGTATGCGCCAGACCATTATAAAACAACGAATACTGAATGGTTGTTTGAAGTACTCCAAGCAATATTAGCCACATAAACCTGTTTCTATCTAATTTCAATCTCTTTTTGAAGATAATGCGCATAATGAAGAACAGCAACAATCCTGCGCCAAAAAACCTTAAACCTGCAAAGGCAAGTTTTGAAAAGATGTCGTCAGCTTCTATACCAAGCTCAACATAACTTATCTTTAAAACAGGAAAGGCACTCCCCCACAATAGAGAAGCGCTTATTGCTAGCACTGCGACAATAAAAGGATTTTGAAGTATGTTGACTTTCTTCATTGATTCGCAACATTATTATGATTGTATTTGGTAAATATTTCATTTGAGTTCAAATTTTCCATGTATTTACCCAGTTTGTAACATCTTCTATTATTTCATTATTTCCAATTTTTTGTATTTCGTTTATCATGGATGAAGTGTTAAGAGGTAGTCCTTCTAGCACTCCAGAAATTTCCTCTATGGTATCTGCATCCATGGCATCAGAATAAACCTTGCATTGCTTTATTTTTCCTGACTTTACCTTAAGCCCAAATTCAATTTCACCCCATTCGAAGCGTTTTTCATGTACCACATCAAAGTCAGGCGATTTACCAAATATCCATTCATCTGAAGAATATCTGTCGTAGTATTTCTTAAAGACCTTGGTATCATATATATCACTCACGGATTTGTTTTCTGGTTCAGTTCCATATTTATTACTAAAGGATTCGATAAGCGCTTGTTTAACCATATCTACATCAATATCCTGTTTAAGGGTTTTTAGATTGATAACCCTTGATTTCACTGATTTTACACCCTTTGATTTCATCTTAGCCTGCGAAACCTGGAGATAATCAGAAAGTTTCTTGAAGTTTGTGTTGATTAAAATAGTTCCATGATGCATCGCTTTTTCCCTACTGCTGTAATAAGCATTTCCTGAAAATTTTCTACCTTCAGCAAGAATATCATTTCTTCCACTAAATTCTGCATTTATTCCCAGCGAATTTACCGCATCTACAATAACCTCAAGCTGTTTGTGTACATTATAAATAGTTCTTGGGGCTATAAAAGTAAAATTTAGATTGCCCATATCTTGATATACAGCTCCGCCACCGGAAGGTCGTCTGGAAAGATTCCCTCCCTCTTTAAGGAACTTTTCGACACGACACTCTCTCCAGGCATTCTGGTTTCTTCCAATAACTATGGTATTCTCATTTTGCCATAGATAAAGATAAATCTCGTCCTCCTGCAAAAAATCAAAGAGTGTACTTTCAATCGCAAGATTTACCCAGGGATTATTTTTGTTGGCAATATACGCAAAAGAATTCATCATATCACATCCATACATTTTTTTATTTATAACTAATATAGCATACAATAATCCTGGTAACAGTCCTTTAAAACACATGATAAAATTTGATTGTAACTATATTCCAACGTGGCAGGATAGTTTTAGGAATTTTCGTAATTTCGGGAATCCTTATTACATAGCCATACCCAATTTTTAAACAAAGGAGTGATCAAATGCTAAAAGATAACTTCCCAAAGGATTTTTTCTGGGGAACTGCCACTGCTTCTTACCAAATTGAAGGGGCAGACCTCGAAGACGGCAAGGGACCTTCTATATGGACAGAGTTCTCTCATAAACCCGGAAAAATTGAAACTGGCGAAAACGGAGATGTAGCCTGTGATCATTATCATCGTTATGAAGAAGATGTAGAATTAATGAAAGAGCTTGACGTAAACGCATATAGACTTTCCCTTTCATGGCCAAGAATTTTTCCGGAAGGTCGAGGAAAGGCCAATCAAAAAGGTATCGCCTTCTATGATAGATTATTTGACGAGTTACTTTCAAAAAACATTACACCATTTATAACGCTTTATCACTGGGATCTTCCACTAAAACTTCAAGAAGACATAAAAGGTTGGGAGAGTAGAGATATTGTTAATTATTTTGCTGATTATGCAGCCTTTGTCTTCGAAAAATTTGGCGACAGGGTCAAATATTGGATAACACTTAATGAACCTTTTTGCGCATCACATACCAGCTATTTCTTTGGTGAACATGCACCCGGATTAAACGATCCAAAGAAATCTTTCCAGGTTGCCCATCACCTGCTATTGGCACATGGTGAATCAGTTAAACGTTTCAGAAAAATCGTTAAAGATGGAAAAGTGGGATTAACAAATGTTTCAACATGGATTGAAAAGGCTGATGAAAGTGTCCCCGATGAAGCAATTTCCCTTGCTAACCAGTTTACAAACGACTGGTTTTATTTACCCCCAGCAAAGGGAAAATATCCTGAAGAATTCTGGAATTTGCTTGTATCTAATAAACTCGAACCTGTTGTTAAACCAGGTGATATGGAAATAATTAGCAATCCAGTGGATTTTTGGGGGGTAAACTATTACACAAGACAGCGCATTGAAAGAAATCCCGATGCATTTTTCGGATATGATGTGGCTGAACCAATACTTGAAACAACAGAAATGGGATGGGAGATTTACCCTCAGGGCCTAACAAAATTTCTTGAAATGGCTTACAGGCGTTATAATAATAAACCCATCTATGTAACCGAAAACGGAATGGCTGACAAAGACGTTTTAGTTGAAGGCAGAATACATGACAATCGAAGGATCGATTATATTAAAAAGCATATTAATGCGATTCTAGACGCTATTAAAGGTGGAGGCGATATTAGAGGTTACTTTTTATGGACCCTCATGGATAATTTTGAATGGGCAAAGGGTTACAGTAAACGTTTTGGGTTGATTTACGTGGATTATAAAAATGAACAAAAAAGACTCCCAAAAGACAGTTTTTATTATTTCCGTGACTTTTTAAAGGGAAAAATATAACAAAAATAATTGAGAGATAGGTTTACCCTTAAATGATATAATTTTTATGACCCGAGGTGAAAAAATGCACCAAAAAACGAGACATATAAGTGTACGTGGTGTTATTTTCCAAGAAAATAGCGTTTTAATTGTTAAACATGCTCATGAAGACAGACAGCCTTTTTGGTGTTTCCCAGGAGGCAAAGTAGAGCAGGGAGAAACACTCCCTGATGCTCTAAAAAGAGAGTTAAAGGAAGAAACAAAGATTGATATAGAACCAAGAAACATCATATTTATTCAGGATTTTATTCATGAACGCCTTCTAGAACTGTTCTTCAAATGCGAAAAAATCTCGGGAACTGGCGAGTTAGGTTATGACCCTGAAGTTATTGGTAGTCCTGTTCTGGTAGACCTTCGCTGGGTCAATGTAGATGAGCTTGCAACGATGCCAGTTTACCCAAAGACACTTTCAGAAAAAATTTCAAAAAGAATAAACATTAACGGTATCGCCTTTACTCAACTTTACAAAAAAGAAGAACTTAAAAAAGGCTATGAAGATTATAACTCGCTCAAATCCTAAGGAGGGAATATCATGGATTACAACATTTATGCAAAAGATCTAACTGTAACAGAAGCAATGGAAAATCATCTCGAAAAAAAGTTGTCAAAGGCATTCAAGATTTTTCCGGAAGACAGATTTATTTCTATGGATGTCAGGATTTCTAAGGAACGACAGTATTTTAAAGTAGAATTGACAGCACATCTTTCCGGTTTTGTTGTTCGTGTAGAAGAGAAAGGCAATGATTTCTACCTTGTTGTTGATGCTCTCGCTAATGTATTTGAAAGACGACTTAAGAAGTACAAGGATCGCTCAAATGTCAAACGTAGAGCTAGCGTAAGAGAAGTTGCGGATTCAATATCGGGTAACACCAATGATTACGAAGAAGAGGAAGAAGAAGGTCCAACAATCTCAAGAAGGAAACGATTCTCGATAAAGCCAATGACTCTTGATGAAGCAGTATTACAAATGGAAATGCTAGGACACAACTTTTTTGTGTTCAGAAATGCAGATAACGATGAGATAAATGTTTTATACACCAGAAGAAACGGTTCTCTGGGATTAATTGAAATGGAAGAATAAGATCATTAGAGGGCCACCGCGGTGGCTCTCTTGTTTCATGGAGGTGAAAAAGATAAAAAGGAAGCAAAGAATTGTATTTAGTTACTTTGAAGAAGAAATAAGGATTGCTGTCCTCAGCAATGATACACTTGAGGAAATTTTCTTTGAAGAATTGGACAGTGATAGTTACACTGGAAATATATATCTTGGACGCGTGGAAAATGTTGTACCAAGTCTGGAAGCGGCATTTGTTAACATAGGTATTGGCAAAAATGCTTTTTTAAGATTCAAAGATTCCCTTGGTAAAGAGAAGTTAACCAAAAACAGCAAAGTTCTTGTACAGGTTAAGAAAGATCCAATGGGAAGCAAAGGACCTCAGGTAACATTAAAGGTAAGTATTCCTGGAAGAACTCTAGTATATCTTCCCTTTTCCAAACATATTGGTGTTTCCAGAAAGATTTCTGATACCACAGAGCGAGAAAGACTCATCAAACTTGCAAAGGAAAATCTAAAAGATAACGAAGGTGTGATTTTCAGAACAGCTGCCTTTGGAGTTGGTGAAGAAACTATAAAAGAAGAACTGGAAACCATAAGAAAAGAATGGAAAAAAGTAAACAGTAGCTATAAGAGAAGTAGAAAACCAAAGATACTTTACGAAGAGCCAAGTCTTGTTGAATATATACTGAGGGAAAGACTTACAGAGTCAACCGGAGAAATAATTATCGATAGTGAAAACCTCTGGCATGACGTAGTAGCAGGAATAAGCAAATTTAAAACAGGTTATAAACCGGTGGTACGATTTGTTGAAGATGATGCTTTTCAATACACAGGTTTGTATGAAAAGCTTAATATCCTATATAAAAACAAGATATCACTTGAAGGTGGCGGAAATATAGTAATTGATAATACAGAAGCAATGACCGTTGTAGATGTAAATTCAGCCAGCAACCTTTCGGGTAGTGATATTTCGGAAACATCTTTAAATACGAATCTCGAAGCGGTTACTGAAATTGCCAGACAGCTTAAACTCAGAAATATTGGCGGAATTGTTGTTATTGATTTTATAGATATGAACAACGAAGAAGACCAAACCAAAATAATCAACAAATTCAGAAAAGAATTAATGAATGATAAAGCAAGATCAATGATAATGGGATTTACCGAACTTGGTTTGCTTGAAATGACCAGAAAACGCTCCAATGCTGCTATTGGATCTAAACTGTATTCAAGATGCCCTGTTTGCCATGGAAGCGGTCGTATAGAATCTCCAAGATTTGTTTATCAAAAAATAGTGCGTGATCTAAAAAAGACCTTTGAAAGTGATAAAAAGATCACTGGTGCAGAGATAAATGTGTATCAAAATCTTTCAGGAGTTTTGACTCCTGATACTCAGAAGGAATTATCGAAAGTGCTTAAAAAAACTATAGATGTGAATTTCACATGGCCGGTTCCCGGTGATTACGAAATAAAATTTCTGAAAGACAAACCAAAAAAGAAAAAGAAATAGAAGCCTTCTCAGGCTTCTATTTTTTTGGTGGGTGCGACAGGGATCGAACCTGTGGCCTCTTCCGTGTGAAGGAAGCGCTCTCCCTCTGAGCTACGCACCCTGTAAGGCAAAATGATTTTAGCATTACCCATAAAGGGTGTCAAGCCAAGCTATTTTTCTCTGACTGTTACGTTTGATATTCTGAACCCTTTTTCGTTGAGTTTGATGTCGATGTTTTCAAGCACTTCCAGGGAATCAATATTGAAATGAGCAATCTCACCTGAAATTTCTATTTTCGTTGAAGTATCCAGAAAAGTTTCCAATAGTTCCTTTACAGTATTTCTATGACTTTCTTCATCCATTCCCGAAATTGTAAGCTCTATCAGCATCTTCTCTCCTCCAAAACGCTTTTCATTAATGATACACCGCCTGATTGTAGTGTAAACAAATACGTTCGTTAATCAAAATCAAAACTTAATTTTCTGCTGATAAAATTAAAATTAATTGAAGCATCATTACTGTTAGTCGTTTTACCTCACCCCTGTTAGAATATTCCCCAAACTAAGTAAAGAAAGCAGCCCTGAAAGGCTGCTTTCTATATTAACTAAATCAGTAAACTTTAAGTTCAAAGTAATACAGAGCGGTTATCGCAGAAAGTTCCTCTTCACCAAGACCACCTGGCAAATAACTCGCTTCATCTAATATAACATCAGTTGTATCGGTAGCAGCCTTAAGCGTTTCATGAAGTGTATCGAAATGAACCTCATCCGTAGTAAAAACAGCAATCCTGTACGTTCCTTCTTCATCAGAATAAGCTATTCCATAATTGTCTGTATCTATGTCTCTGCCAAGTTCTTTGATATTATCAGGTATTGTTTGGTTCAGTAACAATCTGCTTTCCATACTCATGGCCAGAACCCTAAAGTTCATTGCTACCTGAAGCGCCTCAGCTTTTCTAACAGCGTTCATAGCAATGGGAGTTATCGTTGAAATAAGAGCAGCTATAACGGTCAGTACTATCAACAGTTCTACCAACGAAAATCCTTCTTTTCTTTGCTTTCTCATTTCATTCCTCCCTTTTGCGTATTCACCTATATTATAAACAGTTAAACAACCCTTTGTAATAAATGAATCCTAACCACAGGTTAAGAATGCTTACAATCTTCTTTCCTTTTCAATAGTCTTTAATGGTTGATTAAGCTTATACGCTCATTACAGGTACTTCATCAGGTATTATAAGTTTTGCTTCGGTATTTTCTATCACTTCTTCTATGGTTGTAGATGGAGCAAGTTCTTTTAACATAAGGCCTTCATCTGTTGGTTTAATGACACACATTTCGGTTACTATAAGATCAACCCTTCTTATTGAAGTTAATGGTAGTCTACATTCAGAAACTATTTTGGGTTTACCCTTTGTTGTGTGAGTCATAACAACGATCACCTTTTTTGCTCCGGTTACAAGATCCATAGCTCCCCCCATTCCGGGAACAAATTTACCAGGTATCTTCCAGTTTGCAAGGTGTCCTTTTTCATCCACCTGCAAGGCTCCAAGAATGGTAACATCAAGATGACCTCCGCGAATAATGGCAAAGGAAAGTGCCGAATCTATCGCAGCTGCACCTTTAATATATGTTACCGGTTGTCCTCCAGCATTGGTCATATCAGGATCTGCTTCAACTTCGTCCACACTTCTTCCCATACCTACAATCCCATTCTCAGAATGAAAAAAAACCTTAATGGTTTCAGAAATGTAGTTTGCAACCAGTGTGGGAATTCCGATTCCCAGGTTAACCAGATCTTCATCTTTGAGTTCAAGTGCAGCCCTTTTAGCAATGATTTCTCTTTTTTTTGCTTTATCTTCAATCATGACCTATCACCTCTTTTAGAGCTTTTTACAATATAATCAACGAATATATGTGGTGTAATAATTTCATCAGGTTCCAGTTCCCCAACATCAACTATTTCTTCGACTTCTACAATAACTAATCTTGCTGCGGTGGCCATTATAGGATTAAAATTCTGTGCTGTTAATCGATATGCAAGGTTACCCCAGGTGTCCGATTTTTCTGCTTTAATCAGTGCAACATCTGCTTCAATAGCTTTTTCCAGTAGAAAATTTTTCCCTTTAATCTCAATTTTCCTTTTTCCATTTTCTACTTCTGTACCTATTCCTGTTGGTGTTAATATACCACCAAGACCTGCTCCTGCTGCTCTTATCTTTTCAACCAGCGTTCCTTGTGGAACAAGCTCCACTTTCAGTTCATTGTTGTTCATTTGATTTATTGTTTCAGGATTCGTTCCAATATGAGATGCGGTAAGTTTTTTTACCAGTTTATTTGCTATTAAACGACCACATCCCTTTTCTGGGAATGCAGTGTCATTGGCAATCATATGGAGTTCCCCTATACCAGCATCAATCAACTTTGTGATTATCGTTTCAGGAGCTCCGCAACCCAGAAAACCACCAACCATAACCGTATCACCAGTATCGACAAGTTCTGCAACCTGATCAGGAAAAATTTGTTTATTCATTATCTCCCTCCTTTATTCCATTACGTTAAGGATTATAACCGATGCTAAACTAATAATGAATAAAGATTTTTTTATTTAAGGAGTTATTGTGATATGAAAATTCAGGATTGTTTAAAAAAAGAGTCATTAAATACTTTTTTGAAAAGAAAAAATTTTCTTTCTCAGGAAGTGAAATTGCTTGGAAAACACCTTGAATTACTTGAAACACTCGATGAAATTAAAGATAAGACATTGTGGACAGCTGTTTATGAAAGCGCTGCTACCAGAGCCGTAAAACTGGTAAAAAATTCAGGATATACATTCTCTAAACTGAGAAGCTTTATTAGACAGAAAACGCAGAAGGAATATAGAGTATTTGTTTATCCTATAATCGAAAATCTTCACAAAAAAGAAGACATGCTAAAGAATGACATTGAAGCTTTGAAGCATTTTAGAGACAGGGTTGTAGTTCATTTAGATCCAAGGTTTGTTTTCAATGAAAAGAGGTTGAAAGAAAATTATATCGAAATTAATACTATACACAAAGTAAATGATTTCCTTCAGCATATGTCGTCAATCTTGTTCGAAAAAGACATAAAAATATAAGGGAACCATAAAGGTTCCCTTTCTCTGGCGGGGACGACGAGACTCGAACTCGCGGCCACCGGTGTGACAGACCGGCATGATAACCAACTTCACCACGTCCCCATCGCATAAGATTGTACATCAAGTTAATTGGGCTGTCAACAGGTTTAAACACCCGTAAGTCAAGCACAGAAACCTGTATTTTGCGATTGTTGAAGTTACAATTCCTGCGTGGTAAAATTTGTATTGCAAAGGCGACGTAGCCAAGGGGCCAAAGGCGGAGGTCTGCAAAATCTCTATTCGAGGGTTCAAATCCCTCCGTCGCCTCCAGAGGAGAGGTAAACCTCTCCTTTTTTAGGTGATTACAAATGAAACGATTCTTTCTTACTGGCGAACGTGGAATCGGTAAAAGCACATTGCTTAAAAGCATTATAGAGGATTGTAAACTGGACTTCGAAGGTTTTACAACTTCTTTCAATCATTCTAATAATTACTTATTTCTACAGATTAACAATGGTGAATCTTACACTATTGCAGAAAGAAATAAACATGGATTCATGGAAGCAAATATCAAAGAATTTCAGAAAGCATCTAAAGCCATTGATAAAGTACTATCTGGCCAAAAAATCCTGATTATTGATGAACTGGGATATGTTGAACAGGAATCAAGGGAATTTATGAATGTTGTTGAAAAGATTCTAGTTAATGCAAAAAAATATATCTGTGTTATCAGAAATGATGATAATCCTTTCTTAAAAAGAATAAAGCAGTTATCTGACTATGAAACCATTATTCTTACAAGGAACAACAGGGAAGCAGTGCGAGGAAAATTAATTCAAGCAATATGTAAAAAGGCCGGGATATAAATCCCGGCCAGTTTTATACCTACGGAGTGAACAAACCCACAAGAGCAATAATCAAAATTACTACATTTGCAATAATCAAAATATTTATTGTGCTACCTAAATTGCGCATTGAACGTGAATTCTGATTAATTTGAGATTCAAGATTGTTTACTTTTTCGCTAGCAGTCCGCGCAACTGATAATGCTTCATCAGCTTTTTTGTTGACATCATTGATCCTGTCAACCAGCGTATTATACAAGCTTTCAAGCTCTACTATTCTTTCTTCATTTTTATCAGTCTTCTTTATTCCTTCTTCTAAAGCTGAAACCCTCTTTTCAAAACCGGAAATCTTGTTTTCCAGTGTTCCAAACTGTCTGACCAGATCAGAATATTTGTTGCTTAGCTCGTTATAATTCTTTTCAACTTTATTTTCCAATGCTGTGAGTAACCTTAGATTACTTTCTGTTTTGACATCTAGATCTTCAAAGGAATCTTCTATACTCTCCAGAGCTTTTACTCTAGTTTCTAGAGAAACAAGCTTTTCTGCATTTGTTTTATCCCCATCATCAACGTAATCTAAAATATTCTGCAAAGTAACCGCCAGTTCAAATCTTGAAACAGCTTTACTGCCGTCAAAAACATCATCCTCATAGATACCTTCAAGTATGCCTTCTTCGTAAAGTTCATTAACGGCTGAATAAGCCCAGTGGCCTTCATTTAAATCTGTAAAACCAAACAAAAACGCCGCAAGTGATAACATAATAAGAAGGGTCATCACTTTCTTCATAACTCCGTCCCCCCTTGCATAGCTAAATGTATTTTCATTATAACACCATAGGCCTCTCTAATAAGAACATTTATGTGTATTCAGCAAGATTTTTTCATTTTTTTCTTTACACAATCAATTTTACTATACCGGTCCATGTCCAATAGCTTTGTATAATAGCTTTCCAGAACCAAAAACGTGAGTTATCTCCATACTGTCACCACATAAAACAATAAAAGAAGCCAGACCATTGACATTAATTTGTCCTATTCCTTCCTTCAGTAAACCAAATATCTTTGCTGGATTGTATGTGAAAGGTTTCAATGCTTTATCCATTGGAATATCATCATTCACCAATTCTCTGAACATCTTCATTAAAGTATCAATTGGGGAGGAGTTTATCCCTTTCAGATTACCATGCTTATCAAATATAGGTAAACTTCCACAACCATCAGTGGAAACCGATATATTATCAATTAAGCTTTCTTTCTTCATAAGGTCTGCTATATAACCCCTAGATTTTTTGCTTGCCGTGAAGTCAATATAGCCACCTGTTTTTTCCACCCAATTGATCGCTTGATCGAGCAGTTTTTCATTTCTGGATACATGTGTAGGCAACAAAACCGAAGGTGGCAATTCACCACTTTCTATTGCTTCGAATAAAGGGTTCATGCCAACAAGAGATCCTCCCATATGACAGACGACAGTGCCTTTTTTCCCAGAAAGCATTGCTCCACGCCTTACTTCCAGTGCAAGTCTTTTAAGCTCCTCTCCTGTAACGCCACTACCACGATGATCAGAAAATGCTATCTCCCCTGCTCCAAGAATTTCGGGTATCAGCACAATGTCTTTTTCTATGTTACCAGTAATCGTTTTTACAGGAAATCCATATGAACCTGAAAGCAAAAAGGATTTTAATCCTCTTTCTTTGAATGATCTAACCTTTGCAAGGAGTGAAATAAGATCTCTGGTTATTCCATCTGTACCGAGTAGACCAACAACTGTAGTGGTACCAGCTTTTGAAAAATCTTCCTCTTCAGCTTCAGAAGTTCTTGTTCCAAAGCCACCTTCACCGCCACCACCTATAAGGTGAACGTGTCCATCAACAAAACCCGGAACAATAATACTTCCAGAAACATCGTATATTTCATCAATTAAGTTATTATCTTTGCTCGGAGATATTTCTTTTTTTATCGCAACAATTTTATCCCCAGCTATTATTAAGTCTGCTCTTCCATAGCACTCTGGAGTATAAACAACTCCACCTTTAACCAAAATCATCTTCTCACCTACCTGTAATCTATTAGCGTTTCTATAAATCTAGAAAACTTGGTAGCATAATACATATTTGTTCCCAGAGAAAGAGACGCTTTCAACGCAATAGTCTGAAGGTCCTTATAAGGTTCACCCAAAACGCTAATAGTTATTCCAAAATTAAGAGGAGTATCGCCAATAATAAACAACTTCGACATCAGTGTCGTGTTGAGTTCAAATACATTGAAGGTATCGCTCATGGTATTAAAGTATCTGTAACCTCCTTCCAGAGTAAATCCTATACCCCCAAAGGAAAACAGGTTTAATACATTAACTCTGTCTTGTAATTCCTGGGACACTGAAAAACCTACATCAATTTTCAATAAATTTTTAGAACCATCTATACTGGAAAACAATGGGTCCGTTGAATTATCTGTAGCGACGAGGGTTGTCAGATCATAAAAGGGGTTGATTATTTTCTGATTATAAAGATCTGAAGAATATAAAACTGATAGATGCGGTGATAGGGGGAACTTTAAATCCGGAATGTATCCAAATTGAAATTCTAAAAGCGCTGGGTCATACTCTTCGATATGCCCAAAAAGACCCGCCAGTCCTGTATATATACCTGACTTAATAATATCGTCAAAACTAATGCCTGTTTCAAGGAAATATCGGTCATAATTGATCGAGTACAAACCTCTAGCGTTTATAGAGGTTCTTGGTAAGAAATATGGTGCACTTTCTCCTATCTGAATTTTTTCAGGAAAGGATAACGAAAATGAACCTTCAAGACCTACCAGAGAATCGAACTTCAGCTCATAATTGCTGTAGTTGTCCGGTGAATACTGAATCAAAGCCCCAAAATACTCATTAGTACTACCCTGAGAATAATCTGAAGTTTGCAAAAGGCCAAAGGTATAATAAGGATACTTTGAAAAATATAGTCCATTACCAAGAACTATTCCCCCACCGCTAAAGGAAATTGACGTACTCAACTGCAAATCGTAGGCATCCAGTTGATTGTATTCTTTTTTCAGCTTAAAAGGATCATTAACTAAAGGTGGCCAGTGATTGTTATGCCGTTCAATATCGTAACTATGATAATCAGGATCGATATGGATCTGTTCATAATCAATGGAGGGATTAAAAGTAGTGGTTTGAGTTGCAACAAAGGTCTCTGTTGCTTCAGGCCCAATTATCTGAACCTTTACAGGTACATTTCTACTGTCAAGATCTATTTTAATTCCTTCAGTAGTTCTATAAACGTTTGCATCGAAATTATTGCTGTTCAAAAACAGATCATTGAGAATCGTTTCATCAACATATTCAGACATAAATTCAATGAAGGATTTTTCACTCATAGGAATGTAAAAAGACTCTTTCTGATATTTCGACAAAATATCATAAAGTCTATCCTTACCGAGATAATCCTGCAGCATTAAAAACGCTCTTTTTGCCTTCTGATAATATACAATGCTCTGGAAATTCACTGGAATCTCCGCAACATTATCAGCCACAGCAGATTCAACATTTGATCTTTTCATATTAAGAAGCAGGTACTGGTCAGCTTCAGACATTGTCTCTGGAATGCCTATATCCTTAATTATTGACATCAACAAATCAGGTGCATCCCAGTTAAAATAATCATCATTACCATATAATTCATTAAATGTATTGTGCGCTATATAATCAGTAATCCCCTCGCTGAGAAAATTCCCTTTGAGAAAATCTGTATTCGTTCCTACACCAAACCAGAGATGAGTAATTTCATGAGCAACCACATACATACTAAGGGGGTCAAGAAGCCCATTTATCCAAAGATCAACCGTAGAGAAAAAACCATCACCCAGTGTTACAACACCGCTTGTTGTCATTCCATAAAGTCCAGGGTAGGGGTTTTGTAATACTATGATGTCAGAGTATGGAAGTCGACCAAAATCTCTTTCGAGTAGATCCAAAACCTGCATTGAATAAGTTGCTATAGATGCTCCCACTCCAGTTAATCCCTTTTGGTGTATAACTTTAACCGTGTAATTTTCTCCTTTTAATGAAGTGGTTTTATAATTTTCTTTTTTCACAAATATCAAAGGACAGGCTGCAAGTTCTTTTTCTGCTTCCCAGATGTCCTTTTCAATTTTTTTAGCATTTACAACCGGTGCCCATCCTTCTGGATAATTCAAAGATAATTTCCACTTATGCGGTTCTAGTATAAATGTATTGGTGTCTGAAATGTGTAGCGGATACCATGCAAATCGCCACAAAAAAAGATTCTTCTGTAACGCATTCTCAGGTTCAAATACTTCTTCATAGTCTGTTTCAAAACCTATCACCACAACATCACTTTTTTCAGTCACAAGGAAGCATTTTTCTCTCAGTTTCTTAGCTGCAAGTAATGTTGCAGGGTATGATTCAATACTGTAGGACATCTCATTAAAATTGGAATCATAAACTCCTGTAATCTCAATTTTAGTTCGTCCGCCTTCAAAAAAGGTGTGCAAATAGGGATTGTCTTCTGAGTTTAGGTTCGGTAACAAAAGAAACTTTGATTCTTCGCCATTCAATACGACTGTCGCGGTTCCATTAACAGTATGTTTTTCTGGCTGGAAATCCGCTTCAATGATGTATGATACAGAAAACAAATACGAAAAGACAACCAAAACGATTACTAATCCTAAAATTTTTTTCATAAACTCACCTCAACGTAATTATACAACCAAATAAAAAGATGCCCCCATTATTATAGGGAGCATCTTTTAACTTTTTTGTTATTTCCAATCAATATTTATAATTAATGTTCTCCAATTGCTGGTACTTCAAAAATTGGATAGGTTAACTCATATCCAGCTAGTTGACCAATCATTCGTGGTATTTCAGTAAGATCGTATAAACCTGTAAATCTCTCAGCTCCCTGGCCATAAGCAAACACTGGTACTGGAGCTCCTGTATGATCATATGTTGTCCATCCTATATCAACATGCTTACTTAATATTGTTCCTATTGAATTGGGACCTCCATAATAGGATTCTGCACTCATTTTCTTAAACAATTCCACATCTTCTTCAGTCATCTCAACATTGCAGTATTTCTTCATAGCTGCTTTTAAGCTTTCTACCGAATCCCCCTTGTTAAAGAAAATCCAGTCAGCTGTTCTGGTGTAATCATTTCTAATCTTTTCTAGATTCATAGTGTAACCACCACTTGACAGACCTAAACCTCCTGTTTCATGATCCGCTGTTACAATGATCAATGTATTAGGGTGTTTTTCAGCGAAATCCAGGGCAACTTTCACAGCATTATCAAATTCAACTGTCTCTTTCCAAACGCCATATACATCGTTTCCGTGCCCTTCCCAATCGATCTGTGAACCTTCAACCATAAGGAAGAATGGTTCACCGTCTTTTGATAGTACTTCAAGTGCTTTCTCTGTCATTTCAGGCAGTAATGGCTGTTCTCCGCTTCTTTCTGTAACTGCATCAAGATGGCTTGATGAAAAGAGTCCAAGGAGCATGTCTCCTTCATAATTCATGAGTTCGCTCTTTGTTGTTATATAGTCAAAGCCCTTTGACTGAGCAAGCGCAATAAGATCTTTACCATCGGTTCTTTTTCCACCAGTAGAAACAAAATGCCTTGAACCTCCTCCAAGAACAACATTAAGAGGACTATTAACTAGTTGTTCTGCAAGGTCATTTTCATAACCCCTGTCTTCAACATGTCCATAGAATGAAGCAGGTGTAGCATGAGTAACACGACATGTTGCTACTATTCCTGTTTTGACTCCATATTTTGCTGCAATCTCTGCAATACCTGGTACAACAGTACCATCAGGTAAAACTCCTATCATTCCGCTATTTGTCTTAAATCCAGTTGATAAAGCCGTCCCTGCAGCTGCAGAATCTGTTACATTGCTATTTGCAGAGTAGGTGGTTGCACTCCCAAAATATGGTGCTTTCATCATGTAGAGATCTCTTCCTTCGATGAAACTTGTCAGAAGCACATGATTAATACCCATTCCGTCTCCTATGAGTAAAATAACATTCTTGGTATAACTAGCTGCCACAAGTGTTACCAAAACAAAGGAAAGCAGTAAGACAAGAAGCAGTTTTTTCATACCATCCACCTCCAAAAAAAGAATATCGATGTATTTATTATATCATTACGAAAATAGTTGAAAAAAGCACAAAACGAGCATTATTAAGGGCTTTACTAAAAACTATACCGTTTGAAATCACTAAAAACCATGTTCTATTACATAAAATTTCTAAACAGTTAATGTTATAATATATCGAAATCGATATATCGAGGTGATAATATTTTTAAGTATGGTTTTCTAAAATATTTTGTATTAGAAATGATAATAGAACATAGCGAACTGCATGGATATAAATTAATGAACCTTATTTCTGATAAGACAGGATTTGATGTTTCGCCGGGTTCAATATATCCAATACTAAAAGAGCTTGAAGAAAAAGGTTACCTTCAAATGACCAAGAATGGAAGAAGAAAGATATACAGGGTTACAAAAAAAGGTAAGACTGCTTATAATGAGTTAAGAAGTAAACATCAGGAAGCAAAAAAGAACTTTCGAAGCCTTTCACGATTGTTTTCAGAGTATTTTAATGAAGATATTCATCCTGATCCAAACGAACATTTGAAAAATATACCAATGAGTATTAGGAAGCAGCTGCACAATCTATACAATAAAATTTTACAAACCAGATGGGACGATCCTAAGACACTAAATGATTTAATGGATTCAAGTATAAAATTGACACAAAAGATAAATGAAATCATAAAAGAAACAAACGAGGTGAATAGCGATGGAACAAACAGTAATTGAAGCAAAAAATCTTTCAAAACAGTTTAAACAGGTACTTGCCGTTGACAACGTTAGTTTCGGAGTAAAAAAAGGTGAAATATTTGGACTTCTTGGTCCTAATGGTGCAGGGAAATCAACAACAATTAGAATGTTAACAACTCTCACAAAACCTACTGATGGAAAAGCTTATGTAAATGGTTACGATGTTGTAAAAGAAGCAAAAAAGGTAAGAAAAAACATAGGCCTCGTTTCTGAAAAAACTATTTTATACGACAGACTTACCGCTATGGAGAACCTGATGTTTTTTGCGAGACTAAATAATATGGAAACAACAGGTGCTCGAAAAAGATGCGAAGAGTTGTTAGAAATGGTTGAAATGTTGGAGTGGAAGGATGCTCGCGTGGGACGTTTTTCAACCGGTATGAAGCAAAGAATTAATGTAATTCGATCCCTGCTACACGACCCGGAGATAATTTTTCTAGATGAACCAACTCTAGGACTTGATCCACAAACAACACGAAGTATAAGGGAATTCATACGAGAATTGAATGACCAGGGAAAAACGATAGTCTTAACAACACACATAATGATTGAAGCAGATAATCTATCTGACAGGATAGCTATTATTGACCATGGAAGAATTGCAGCGATGGATACATCAAAGAATCTTAAACGCATGATTGATAATGATAAGACAAGGATAATTGATCTCGATATACCAAATATAACAAACTCAATGTTTTCCAGAATAAAGGAACTGGATTGTGTAGAAAAAGTGCTTAACAAGACTTCGGATGAAATCAGGATATATATGAATTGTGATGATCCTCTGGAAATGCTCATAACCTTGCTCCGGGAAAACAGTATACCTATAAAAGGTATTAAAACAGTCGAACCAACTCTTGAAGATGTTTTTATAAAACTTACAGGTCATGAAATGAGAGACAATCCCGGAAAAAAAGTTGAAAATCGTTTCGAAAACAGGAGGATCAGATAATGAAATATGCACTATATATTGCTCTCAAAGACTTGATTTATTTTTTCAGAAGTCGGTTTGCTCTTATTGCCTTTATAATAATGCCCGTGTTTATGATGCTCATGACAGGTTATATATTTCCAAAAATGCAGTCAACTAGAAACATGTCAATCGTTGTACTTTCTCATGATAAAGGGTTTGAAAACATGATGCGAGACAATGAAGTTGAAGGGTTTACCTTTGTTGAAAGCAAAAAGGAGCTCCGTGAATATCTAATTGAAGAAAAAGCTGATGCGGGTATGATAGTTCCTGAAAATTTCCTCAAGAGTGTTCTAGCAAATAAAGAAATTGCTGTCAGAATTATTCCCAGTCCTTCCAATCCACAAATGGCAATGTCTGCTTCTCAGGGCGTAATAACCACCCTCGGTAGCAGCATGGGTGGCTCACAGACCCAAATAGACGTTAAACTTGAAAATCCTTCCGGTGGCGAGTTTAGTTACTACAGTTTCATGGCTCCAGGAATAATGGCAATGGTTGCTGTAATGAGTGTAGTTAATGGGCTTGCTGCCGCAATAACCATGGAAAAAGAAAAGGGTACCATGGATGGAATAATGACAACGCCCATACCGCGTTCTTCAATTGTTCTTGGAAAGGTCTTATCCCAAACAGCAAGAGGGTTATTACAGGCAGTTGTAATACTGTTGCTTGCAATATTTTTATTTGGGGTTACAGTACAGGGTTCACTTATTCTAACGTTTTTTCTTTTGATACTCGGGATCTTTAGTTTCATTGGAATTGGCATAATTATTACCGCAGGTGCACCTGATCAGGAATCATCACAGATGATACTGACTTCGATCACTTTTCCAATGTTATTTCTTTCGGGCGTGTTTTTTCCTGTAGAACAGATGCCAAGATTTATGCAATACCTTTCGAAGGTCTTCCCTTTAACCTTCGCGGCAGATGCATTACGTAAAGTTATGATTATGGGTGCTTCACTGTCCAGTATACGGGTAGATGTAATCGCTCTGGCAATATTCGCTGTCGTAACTCTTTCATTAGCTGTTCCATTGTTTTCCAGACTAACGACTACTTGATTTATAGATAAAGCTCTAATACTTAAAAGTTACTTTTTAGGACAAA
>JAWODV010000007.1:0-4143 GCA_046483075.1 Kosmotogaceae bacterium
GGTACAGATCCATCGGCGGTCCTGTAAGAGCGTAGTCCTCTTCTTTTTCCACATATTCCCGTTTCAATGCATGCACCATTCGCAGGAACCTGTCGTCGGCCTTCTCGATGTAGCTTTGTACTTCTTTTCTTAATTCCGCTGTTCCCATAGCCCTTGTTTTCTGCAAATTTAACGATTATTATCCATTTATGTTTCTCCCTGGCATCATTACCGGTGATCCTCGCCTGTACCTTTCAACCGGTCCAATGGATGGTAGCGGGCAAGCTCTTTCTGCAGATCTGCAATACCATTCATCCGGTAGCGCTCTGTGCTGCTAGGAATTCACCCTATCCATGGAATTTGTCTTAATGATTTCATTTGTGAGTTCTAGTTCCATGAGGGTTTCCATACATAGTATCCTGATCTACCTTCATCATTTCTAATTCCAAGCTCAGTTGGTTTGACCAATAATCCGACCCCACTATTCGAGGCGATTATTACCCAAGTAACCATAGATCAATATCTATATAAGGCTCAACTAGCTTATATCAAGTCCCCTAAAGAATTCCACAATCATTAGTACTGCTATGAACGCCCAGGCGAAATAGATTAGACGTAATAAAGCATTTATTAGCCGACCGACCCTTTTCATCTTCTCGTCCTCAATAGATTCTATTTTCATTGGAAATAGATATCGGTATGAAAAAATTGCGTTAGTCTCTTCGTTAATTGATTTGTAGAACAGACTTGAAAACAAGCGAATCAATGTATAGAAAATCGCTAAAGTAACACCTGTAATAAGTGAAATCCTAAACAGCATATCCATTATTCCTACCTTTTTATCTTAAATGCCACATAAAACCGGTTGTCTCGTAAAAGTTTTGTCTATAATTCGTGATTGTTGAACCAAAAGAAGAATAGTCAGAAGTACGAATATACCCTTCAAAGCCCCAAATACTGAAATGTACTCCGACAGTTCCGTCAACGTATGTTCCATCCTTCATGCTAAATTTCATAAGACCTATGGTACCGAATATATCAAGCCCTGAGTCGCTATGTAGAGAAAGGCCGCCTCCAAAATTTATAAGAGGTACACTTCCTTGTAATGATAATAATGGGAAATCCTGACCTGCATTCATTCCAACAATGTTTGATCCAGATTTAGATAGGGAAGCTTTCCATAACCTCGCGTTTGCAGTTTTAATCTGTAAACTTCCAAAAGGCGTTTTCCAGCCATAGCCAAAACCAACATTCAAATCAAATCCTATCTCATCGACACCCTGATCTATATCTCCCTCATTCAAGGCATTATCCCTTGTATTTTGATTCCACGGTGAATTCATCGTATACACAATCATATATGATGGAGCTCCATAAACTTCATCATTTGAAATCCATCCGTGTGTTCCTACTCTTATTTTTCTTGCGGATAACAAATTTCCCGAAAATGATGCAGCTGAGTAACTTAAATATGTTTTGTTGAATTCATCAGCAGACATTCTTTCTCCGGTAAATCTATTTACATAGCCTCCTGTTGGAGCACAAAATTCCCATCCGCCAGATGGATATCGATCCATGTAGGAGCCAAACTGCGATCCCATCATTCCGGCCATTTTCCACCAGATGGCAGAGCAATATGCCCCCTCCTTTGCTTGCTCCCTTTCCCAGTCAGAAGGTTTTGCATAGAGCATCCCGTTGGGATCAACCAGGTTCACCGGGTTATTGGCAACGTAGGTATAAGGGCTGAGTGAGGTGGAGGATTCTGAAAGGGGGTCGGGAGAGTGCCAGAGGGCGAGCTGCGGGTCAAAGTACCGGGCCCCGTGGAAGTACCAACTTAACGATGTTTTTTCAGTGTTCAACAGGTATGTTCTCACTTCTTTTAAAGCAGGTTACTATCACATTATTCTATGAGAAAACCAGATATTATAATAATGTCAATGCAATGAGAAACCAACTTGCCCGTATTATTCTTGATGCAATGATACTCAATTGTAGATCGCCTTTCTCAAGATTCCTATTCCTGTTAAGAAATAACGGCAACAAGATTTTAGGGTTGATGAATTTGAATTTAGTAATTGCGTCAAGAGTAGAAGATACCTTACCATATCTTTTTGGATTTAAGTGCTTATTATACTGAAAATGAAGTTCCACTTTATACGCATAAGCTATTGCTGCCCCAAAAAACAGTATAATTATTATTACCACTTTCACCTCGAAACCCATATCTCATCAATTAATAGTAATCGTAGTCCACTGAAAAAGTGCCCGATGCAAATCATTCTCACCATCATCTGCCATAAACTATTAATGTAATGGATTTAAATGGAATCATCTTTAAGATAGGGAATGAAGAAATCTCTTCTAGAAAAGGCTTCTTCCCAAAACATATCGTATTTATCCGAAGTATCCTCCAAAGATACCTCAATAGCAAATGGATCAATAAAATATGGGATCTCTACCTTGAAAACGCGGTATTCTGAACCTTTATTTGAAAACAGTATTATTTCGTTCGAATCTAAGTGTTTAATTGAAAATGACTTAATTGGGAAAACGGAATTATCAAGGATTAGAGTACTATCTTGAATGTGGTAGGATGCTTGATATAAACCTCTTTCAATGTCGTATATAATCATTTCATTTTCATTAAACCAAATTTCAAAATATGTTTTTGATTCCTCGTGGTAACCTACCCATGTTCCAGACACCATATCAATATTATTGGAACATGAAATATTTGTAAGTATTAGTATAATACTAATATTCAATACCCTTCTAATTAGCATAACGATCAAATAATGTTCTCATAATTTCGTATGTTCGAAATCCAAAGTTTATTAGATCCAATAAAGCATTATCAGTTCCAGCTATATTGTCTACATAAAACTCCGCATGAAGAATATATGGATAAATCTCATAATCTTGATTACCAGGTAACATCGGTGCTGGTTTAAGTAAAGGAATATCATCAAGATTCATTCCTTTATAAGCTCGGATCTTGTTGCCAGTACTCATTGATAGTTTAAGACCTCTGAAGGCTGTTTTCGAACTTTTTGGATTAATGTTTATATTAACGTTTCTATTTCTAAAACTGTAAGAAGGTTCAGCCCATGGGTTGTTTTTGTTTTTCACAAAATACTCATCAATACTTGATAGATCAATTAGTTCTTCTAATGATTGACCTCGCTTTGCATTAAACATAGATTTTAATATATTCCCATAATAGTCTTCTCCCCTCTGATCGGATGATAGATCATTATCTTCGAAATACATATGATGAAGCCCTTCGGATGTTAATAGACTAATTCCATTAATATCAAATGAACCACTCCAATTATTGGTCAGAAATCCTATCTCATAAACTGAAACAGCATCATCACCTGAGTTTTCAAATGTCAAGATGTTTTCTCTTTTTACATATGCTCTGCCTTCAGAGCCCTCAATCCAGACATACTGATCTTCAAAAGACGGAACAGCAGTCCAAAACCGAGGCCTACCAGGATTCCAAAATAAACTCGTACTGAAGGATAAACCCCGACCTTCCTGGGTATATTCCCGCTCCAGGGGCGAGGGTCCCTTTGCGTAATACATCCCGTTTGGATCAACATAGTTCACCGGGTTATTGGCAACGCAGACATAGGGGCTGAGGTGGATGGAGGATTCTGAAAGGGGATCGGGGGAGTGCCAGGTGGCAAGCTGGGGGTCAAAGTACCGGGCCCCGTGAGAGTAACAACTTAACGGTGTTTTTTTAGTGCTCATAAACCTGTATATACCCCTGTTTACGGAGTTTCAGGATCATTGTTCTAAAGATATCCCTTTTCTTTTCAAATGATGGCCCTAATTGAAGACAAAAGATGGCTGGAGGATTTCCGGCACCGATCATGTAAGTTTTGAATCAGAGGATCCGTGGTTACAGCGCTTAGGTGCGCAGGCGGGGATTAGGGATTGACTATTTATCCTTTCGTATTTTAGATGGATGCTGACTTGTATTGAAAACGTTGATGATATTCACATACTTGTCTGTCACCTCGTAAATGATCTTGTATCGCCATTTGGATACTGACCGATAGTTCTCCAGTGCACCGGATAGGTATTCTTCTTTGGAGTATTTTTCAGGGAAGTGTCCAAGGCTCATGGCCAATTGAAAGAGGGTCCTCTTTACATGTC
>JAWODV010000028.1:0-6902 GCA_046483075.1 Kosmotogaceae bacterium
GTACTCCCAGAAAGGAAGAGGGAAAATGAGGGCAAGTCACTCATTGGTGAATCTCGAGAGAGTTCCTCTCTTCCTTCTGACTGCCTCCTCTATTGTACTCCTACATCTCGAGAGGAGTGTCACAAAGTGACGAGGTGTGTCTGTTTTATAACTTCTTGATTTTTTCTTAAGCCCTATACTCGCTTTATAAATTTTATCCGCGAAGCGCATATCCGAGGCAGCTCGCATATCCTGAGCTCTGCTCAGCACATCCGCCTGACTCTCAAGGCGTAAATCAGTGGTTTTGAACTTTCTCGGATTCTCAGATTCTCGTCTTTTCGGTTCTTCTCGGTTCTCGTTTTTTTACCTCTCCAATCATGGTAAAGTTCTAAATAGCAAACCATTTTATGGAGGATTTATATGAGGCTATGGTCTATTTCTCCTGAGTATCTTGATGCAAAGGGACTTGTAGCGGTATGGCGTGAAGGGTTGCTTGCAAAATGTGTGTTAGAAGGAAAAACGAAGAGTTACAAAAAACATTCCCAGCTTGTTCGCTTCAAAAGGTATGAAAATCCTTTAGTTGCGATAAATAGCTTTCTTTATTTCGTAGCACAGGAAGCTCAAAATCGAGGTTACAATTTCGATGTTAGTAAATTGGATTTAGCAAAAACAATCACAGGTGCCATTCCAGTAACTCATGGTCAGTTGATTTATGAATTTAATCATCTTTGTAATAAACTCAAAGAAAGATCTCCAAAGAGATTCCAACAATTGTGCTTGGGTAAGAAAAACAATATCTTGGTTAATCCAATTTTCTTTGTGGTTGAAGGAGATATTGAAGAATGGGAGAAAGTTAAGTGAAATACTTCTTCTAAAATCCCCCTGGAACATTTGCTTTTAAGTTAATATCCCTAATTGTTTATAACACTAAAAAATAAGACATAATTTAACATTTTGGATGGTAGAATAAAAAAGTGGAAAGTAGCATATAACAACCTTTAGCAAACAGTAGCCTGTTGGTCATTTATAAAAACTACTTTCTTATTCTCATTAATTAGCCATTTACTGGTAAGTTTTTAAAATTTGCCTATTATCAATCCACAGGCGACGCGTGACTGAATATAACTTATAATAGTTTTTTTGACCTTTATCCACCAGTATTTTAAAAAAATGATCACAGAGATTTGCAGAAAGGGGATATTAATACTTATCGTGATTCACCTATCCTTGATTTTCGCTTCAATTTTTATATCGATTATCAACATTTATTTTCTTAATCGAAAGAGATTAAGAAACGGTACTGCTACTTCTAACTTCGATAAATACAAAGTTTCAGTAATAATTCCCGCGAGGAACGAAGAACTAAATATTCCCAAGATACTCAAGTACCTTGAAAATCAGAGCGTGAAACCCCTTGAAGTAATTGTTGTGGATGATAATTCTTCAGATAGAACAAGTGAACTTGCAGCACAATTCCATGGAGTAAAAGTCGTAAAGTTGAATAATGAACCACCGAAAGCATGGGTCGGCAAATCCTGGGCTATCTGGAATGGCTATAAGAAATCATCTGGAAATATACTTTTATTCCTGGACGCAGATGTCGAACCTGGTGAAAATGCAATAGAAGCGTTGCTTGAAAAATATGAAAAACACGGAGGAATGATTTCGGTTTGGCCGCATCAAAGATTTGAGCACTTATATGAACATCTAACCTTAACTTTCAGTCTTGTCGTAATGTGCTCAAGCAATATGCTTGGATTTCCCTCAAAAACACCTTCTGGTGCCTTTGGTCCTGTTATTCTAACCGGTCGGGAAGATTACGAACTAACAGGTGGTCATCATACAATCAAAGATTCAGTTCTGGAAGATATAAGACTTGGAAAACTTTACATCAAAAAAGATATTAAAGTAACAAATTTCATTGGTAACGGGATGATAAAATTCAGGATGTATCCTGATGGATTTAGACAACTTTTTGAAGGTTTCGCAAAAAACATGTCATCTGGTGCAACCAGCGGAGGTTTAATAAATTTTGCACTCGCGTTCCTATGGATTGCAGGTTTTTTTGCTTCTTTCGCATCTTTTAATTTTTCCGTCGAATACGTTCTACTGAGATACTTTGCATTTGCTTTGATTACTTATTTACTTTCTAAACCCACTGGCAACTACAAGTGGTATGACGGGGTGCTTTATCCTGTTCACTTTTTGTTTTTCCTGGTTGTATTCTTTAATTCGCTTTACCAGACAATCTTTATCAAAAAAGTAAAGTGGAGGGGAAGGGATGTCAATGTTTAGCAACATAAACAGTCTTGTGTTCTACATCTTTCTCGTTTCGATACAATTTGTATCTGGCTCAATCATGTATTCATACATTTTTGCAAGGCTTAAGGGAATTGATGTGAGAAATGTGCGTGATGGAAATCCTGGCTCAACCAACCTGTGGCGCGCTGCGGGGTGGAAGTGGGGGCTCACTGCTCTTTTACTAGATTATTTTAAAGGAGTTCTCCCTTTAGCATTCTTTGTATGGAAGAACGAAGAGTTATTAAACCCTTATATTGTTTCTGTGGCAGCTCTGGCAGGGATAGCAGGTCATGCATTCTCTCCTATGTTAAAACTAAAGGGTGGTAAAGCTGTTGCAACAAGCTTTGGTGCATGGACAGTTATGACAAAATGGGAAGGTCCCACTCTACTTGGAACTGTTTACGTTCTTTTCTCAATTTGGAATAAGATAACAAAAAAATCTGGAACAACCCCAGAAGAAGACGCTTTAAGAGTATTATTCGGATTTCTTGCATTGTTAGTTTATATTGTATTCAAAATCTGGCAGGGTCAACATTATGAATTCCTTATATTATATATTGGCAATTTGTCAATCATATATTATAAACACAGAAAAGAGTTATTCAAACTAATTCATAAGAATACTAGGAAATAATCATTTTCTAACAAAAAAGTCTACTCCTAGTACAAAGGAGGGATAAAATGGGAAGAAAGAAGATAATTTATTACTGGGAAATAAACGCAAGGAGTGCTCCTGAGCTTGCAAAATTCTATACTGATATCTTTAACTGGGAATACGAGTACGAAGAAAAGAACGAATTTTTCTCTTTCAAAACCAGCGATGAAAAAGGTGGAATAGATGGCGGGATTTTCACCGGGAAAGAATTCATAAGTTAAGCGACTTCCATTGTTATTCAATGATTGTTTTGTCCACATATTAACTTCAACTGTACTATTTTTTACAAGAGTTTGTTCCCCAGATTAGTTATCTATTTCAGGTATGTTGTTCTGGTTCATAAACATAAAAAACTGTCAAATTTGATTACCATCCCTGATTCTTAATCAATTTGAGAATGCTGTGATGAATTTTCAAATAAGCTTCCTGTGTTTTTAATATTATTTCGAAATTTTGGCCAGGGTGAGTCTGCCAACCCTTTACTTCCTCCTTTAAGGACATATAGAAATCCGCCCCAACTTCCAACATATACAGTACCATCTACTCCTATCGTTGGTGACGACCATATTTCATCACTGGTTTCATACTTCCATTTCAGAGCCTCTGGTTTTAAAGTGATAAACCACCAGGTGGGGCTTTCCGTTAGTATTCCATCTTTATCCGATACAGCAATTTTCCAATAATACTTTGTTCCATGTTCAAGTTTTCCAGGATTGTATTTGTTAGTACAATGATTCATTTTCGCAAGGGGTGGTACTGTGCTTGTTCCAAAGTAAATATCATATGTTAATCCTTCTGTGGCATTTTTATATTCCCAGGAAAGCGTAATATCAACAGGTTGATCAAGAGTACCGTTCGACGGTTTTTGATTGAACTCAGTTGAAAATCCCATTACACTTACCATGATTAATAAAACAACCATTAACTCAATTTTATTAATATTAATCACCTCCACTTTATTTTGTAAATCCCAGTACGGTAAAAACAAGCAATTCTTTAAATTTATCGTTAGTTGTGTTGTCATAGATTAGGGATTAACTTTAGATGCAGTTACTAAAACTTATTAATGTAGTTCGATGCTTTTTGAATTGAGAAGCAAGAAGTTTTCTATATGTCTAACAAGTAACAAACCTATGTTAGCAAATTTGCTTCAAAAATACCAAAAGTAAGAATAATGTATAATCTAGGAACAGTAATCAAGAAAGCATATTGGACGTCGTTTTGAATGAAAATAAGCCTGCAAAGTTTCCTAAAAAAGTTGTTTTGTATCCAAGTATTGTAAGCTGAAAACTTGAAAATATTTTTATGTAGAGTATAGTACTGAATTAAAATTCGCATAAAGTAATGAATCATACTTAAAGAATTTATAAAAATTTGGTGTTATACTGAAAATTGAAGTTACTAAACAACAGTTCATCAGTTAAAACAGGTTGCATATTAGCTACCATATTCGAGAATGCTCTAAACTATCTTATAATCTATATACTAAGAACGGCCGGGGGTGCTTAAAATGAAAAAGTATTTGTTTTATGTTTTGCTGGCAATAGTTGTAATTACCTTTACCGGATGTCCCATTTTATTTAAACCACTTAATATTGATGATCAAATTGCAAATGAAGGACAAAAATTTCAGCTTGAACTAACACAGTATACAAGGGCTACTAATGTAGAGAGCATAACCTATACTGTTGAAGATAGCGTTGGAGAAATTGAAGGGAAATTCTACATCTGGGATGATCCTGTATATGAAAATGATGGAAAAGAAGAAGTAACGATTTCTGCTGAAAATGAACGCGGAGTCAAAAAAGAGGATACTTTTACCATTACAGTAAACAGGAAACCTGATGCACCAAATTTACCTGAACCTTCTAATGATGCTACTGATGTCTCAACGAATCAAGTTCTTGAATGGGAATGTTCTGACCCGGAAGATTACTCATTAACCTACGATATTTACTTCGGTGAAGATGCTACACCATCGCTTGCAAAAGAAGATGTTGATGAAAAAAATTATGATCCTGGAAAACTAAAATACGAAACTACTTATTACTGGAAAGTAATTGTAGAAGACGAATTAGGTGCGGAAAATGAAGGGCCACTATGGACATTCACCACAAGGCTCGCTACAAGACTTGATTTAACAGTAACTACTTCACCAGATACTGGACTGGATATCTCAATTGACGGAGAAGATTATAAATCACCTAAAACTTTACCCGTAAGAATTAACACTTCAGTTGATTTTGAAGTACTTTCTCCACAGGAAATTGATAGAGTTGCTACTGTTACTGGAGTAGACACCAAATATATTTTTGATCAATGGAATAATAACGATGATAGCTATTCCAGAACAGCTACTATGACCTCAAATGCTACTTACACGGCTAACATGAACATAGAATACAAAGTAGAAACTGGAACACATCCTGAAGATTTTGCCAATATAGAAGGTGCCGATTGGTATGAAGTTGATGCCACACAAACATTCACGGCATCAGACACAAACGAAGCCATTTTTGAGCGCTGGAAAATAAATGATATTCCAGCTGGAACTGAAACTACAATCGAAGCGACAGTAGATTCACCTAAGAAGGTTATCGCCTTTTACAATCAAAAACCAACTATAGACATTACAGATCAGGAATTATATGAAGGCGAAGAACTTGAAATCGACCTGGATGATTATGCATCTGATCCAGATGGAGATCCACTTACTTACTCTCTTGAATCTGGAGTAGGAACAATAACAGATGCTATCTATACTTACAGTACTGATATTGACGCGTCAGGAACATACGATGTAACAATAGAAGCAAATGACGGAAGAGAGGGAACAGCAGAAGATACTTTTACTATCACAGTGAAGAATGTAAACGAAGCCCCTAATGAACCTCATAGCCCCATTCCAACTAATGAAGCAACCAATGTATCAGTCAATTTAGAACTTGAGTGGGAATGCTCTGATCCAGATGATGATGATCTTACATATGATATATATTTTGCTCCACATGATTCTCCACCCAAAATTGCTGAGGATTATGATGAAAAATCATTTAATTACAGTAATTATTATGAAGAACTCGATAATGAAAAAATGTATTACTGGAAAATAGTAGCAAGAGATGAAAATGGTGCAGAAACAGAAGGTCCGCTCTGGTTGTTTACCACGGAAGCAAATTAATTTGATCATATTCGTACTATAACAACGTATCCAAATAAGCATATTTAATAAACAATCAAGTGGAAAGAGGGTTCAGTAGAACCCTCTTTTTGCTAGTTTAGAGTAGATATTACTCTTCAAATAACAAATAATTCATTACTTACTATATTAAATAAATTTAAAAAGCTTGCTTCAATACAACCTCATATTCAATACAACACTTTAATACTCTCGGCTTTCGCAGTTTGATATGCGTCACCAAAAACTGGTTAAACTAATACATTTATGGCTTAAAGGATAGATCTGCTAAAATTCAATGAACAAAGGAGGGATAAAATGGGAAGAAAGAAGTTAATTTATTACTGGGAAATAAACGCAAGGAGTACTCCTGAGCTTGCAAAATTCTATACTGATATCTTTAACTGGGAATACGAGTACGAAGAAAAGAACGGATTTTTCTCTTTCAAAACCAGCGATGAAAAAGGTGGAATAGATGGTGGGATTTTCACCGGGAAAGGAAAAATAAGACCGCATAGAGCACTTTACGTACTGGTGGATAGCGTTGACGATACAGTTGAAAAAGTCAAACAGGCTGGTGGAACAATATTACAGGATCCCTTTGAATCTGGAACAGTAAAACTTGCTTTCTTTGAAGATCCAGAAGGTCATGTAACAGGAATTGTCGAGAAACTGGAATAATTTTTATATAAAACTTTAGTTGCAGATACAAAAGACTCAATAACGAACAAATCTTTTTTCTCTATCCTGAGCATATAAGAACTATAACTAAAAAATCACGCACATTCA
>JAWODV010000030.1:0-15793 GCA_046483075.1 Kosmotogaceae bacterium
TGTACAGACACAAATTAAAATATTCGACGATTCAATCTGGTTTTTTAATATCGGCGGTTTACCCGAAGGGATTACTATCGAACAATTGAAGGCTGCTCATCCCTCTGTGGCCCGTAATCCATTAATTGTTCATATATTTTATCTTGCCGGACTAATTGAAGAATATGGTTCAGGTATTGGAAGAATGATTCAATCATTAAAAGAAGCAAAACTACCCGAACCTGAATTCAAAGAAGAATTTAATGGATTTTCCCTTTACATTAGAAAAAATATCTACACCCGGGAAAAGCTCATAGCATTGGGCTTGAATGAGAGACAAATAAAAGCAGTCATGTTTGTGAAAGAAAAAGGAAAGATAACAAACAAAGAATACCAGGAACATTGTAATGTTTCCAATAGAACAGCGACTCGCGATCTATCTGCCATGGTTTCCAAGGGTGTTTTTGTGCAAATAGGTGTTACAGGTAAAGGAACTGCATATGTTCTAAAGACGCCATAAAGACGCCATAAAGACGCCATAAAGAATTATCTCTTATCATTTCCTCCCCCTTGAGGGGGGAGGATTAAGGTGGGGGTGAACGTTATACGTTATACGGAATACTTTATACTATTTTCCGGAGGAAAATAAAATGTCAAAACTCGTCAGCATGCTCTACAAACTAGCCCGGGCAGCAAATGATATCAGTAAAGTTGCCAGCGGCAACCCCAAGAAAATCGCCCGCCGGGCAAAGAATAAAATTGTAGGCAAAAAACTGAATAAACACATAGGCAAATTCCTGTGGAAATAGAAAAGAGCAATAATTTGATTAATTGATTTGTTCGAGATGATTTTATTTTACCTATTAAGGAGTGCGCCTTTCATTGCAGATCATAAACTTATTATAATTGATGAGATAATAATTAAATATTGAAAAATAATGAAAAAGAGCTTAGAATAGATTAAGATTAGCATAATTTATGATTAGTTGTCCAAGCAATTCTTAGGTAATTTTGTGAGTTATTATCATGAACAATATAAAAAGTAGTAAAAAAGAAATAATAAAAGAAATTGAAGAAAAACGACAATCATTAGTAATAGCTTATATTACTGGAGATAAAGCAAATTTTGGCACGAAAATTGCTGATGATGTTATTCCATTTTTCTATAAGCTATTAAAAGATATTGGCAAAGTTAAAAAATTAGATTTATTTTTATATAGCAGAGGGGGGAGCGTCTTAACTCCTTGGAGATTGGTAAATCTATTAAGAGAATTTACAGATTATTTTTCTATATTAATACCTTTCCGTGCACATAGTGCGGCAACTTTAATTGCATTAGGCGCAGATGAAATAGTCATGACACCATTGGCTGAATTAAGTCCAATAGATCCCTCTATTACAACACCTTTTAACCCAAAATCTGATTTATCTCAAAATAAGCCAATTCCTATCAGTGTTGAAGATATAATCAATTATTTTGAATTAGCTAGAAAGGAACTTAAAATTGAGCAAGCAACAGATTTAGCTGAAATATTTTTAAAATTGGCTGATAAATTGGATCCAATTGCTTTAGGTAGAATTTATAGATCCTACCTGCAAATAAGACACATGGCATCACAATTAATGACACTATCAGGATACGATAATATGGAAAATATTAATAAGGAAGATATAATTGAAAAGTTAACCCAAAAGCTCTATTCTCATGAATCAATTATTTGCCGAAGAGAAGCAAAAGAATACGGTCTTAGAGTAGTTAAAGCAGAAGAAGAGGTTGCAGGGAAATTACAAGATTTACTATGGGGATTATATGCTGAATTTTCAAGAGAATTGCAATTAGATATCCCATTTAATCCTCAAAAAAAATATGAAGAAGAAAATATTTCTCAATTTAATTTACCAAGAGCAGTAATTGAAAACAAATTAGTAAGGTATGTATTTAGTAGCAATATTTCCATCCATAAAGAAAAAATTGACCAGCATATTAATTATAATATTAATGTTGGTGATTTGGGTTGGATTTTTGAGAAATAAGGGGAAAAAGAGAAAGTGAGGTTATTTAAAAGATGTTTTTTACTGAGAATCCTTTTAGAAAAATAGAGAATGACAAAAATAGATCAATCGATTATTATAACAACGTCTGTAATAGTGATGGAGGGACTAGTTTGGTAGTAACAGAACCTATACAATTAGAACGGTCAACCGAAGAAACTTATAATCAAAAGAGCATCAAATTCACTAATATTACTATTCAATATAAATATGAGGATTTATACGATTTTGATGATGAAAGTGAAAAAGCTACTAAAGAGCTAGAAAACGATCCAAAAATAATGAAAATGATAGAAATCGGACATAAAGAAATTTTAGAAAATAAGAAGACTTCCTGGAAGAGTATAAGAAATAGTTGATAGATGTATGATATTAAACTTTCCCATAATGCTGTTAAGGTTTATAAAAAGCTACAAGCTAAAGATTTAAAAAAAATAGACCATGCGTTAAGTATTATTGAAAAAAATCCAATTTATTTTCCTGGAAAAATAATCCAATTAACGGGAAAGTTATATGGAAAATATAGATACAAAATTGGTGACTGGAGAATTATCTATACAGTCGATAAGGATAATGAAGAAGTGAATGTTGAAGCCATTGCTTTAAGGAGTAGTAATACATATAGAAGAAATTAGGTGCATAAAACTCTCTATCCTATCTTATTCCTACAAATTAATTTTATTGATTCATTTATACTTACAGCACTTACATTATAAGATATTCAAAATATTATATTAGTTTTCCAACACATAACAAAGTATTATATAGCCACAGTTTTATATTTTTTTAAACTAAATACCAAATACTAACGACCAACGACTAATTTAGCAATCTCATCCTTTTACACTTGAATTCTTAGTATTAGTCAGAAAACCGAAAACTGTAAACTGAAAACTTTTCCCCAAGCTCTGGAACTCAGCTATCAAAACTGTTAAAATAATTAAAGTTATAGAAATCAAAAAACATCAATAAAATAAAATAACCAACAAATATCGAAAATACATCGCAGCAGTTTTTGCCCTCACTTTTTTACCTGAAATAGGCAAGGAAGGTAAAATTTTAAAAGTTATTAAATATTATAATGACATTTTATTAAACCAAGGGATTCCAATTTTAAAAAGTATAAATACTATACTCTGTAGTGTTATAAAATATTACATATTAAAACAACATATAATTAAAAATAACTCTAGTGATTTCTTACTTTTAACATTGTATTAGCATCTCTGAAAAAATAAAAAATCATTAGTGATTGGAGGACCGCAGTATGCTGGAATGGAATGACTACATTAAGCTACTGCTTGAATATGAATGTGAATTCGATGGCTTAACACTGACACTAGATGATGAACAAGATGAATCAAAGTTGCCTCACATAATAAGGGTAAGTATTTTGATGTTAGATCAAATGATTAAAGCACAAGGCAAATATAATGTTATGGTTTTTCCGGAAAAAGCACAAACATTGTTCTTTTTTACTATAGCTTTACTGATTCATAATATATACGTAGGAAAAATAGAAAAAATATATAATCCTTATTCATTTATTATCGGAGAAAAACTTAAATATCAGAATTGTGTTGTTGAATTTAATGGGATAGAGACAAGAGATTGTAAAGTATGTTTAAAATTCAAAACCTCGAATTGCGATATAAGTTCCCCAATAGAAAATTTGCCTTTATTCCAACAAACAAATACAAATCGTCAATTATCTTCTCATGATCATTTTTATGATACTATCCGTGAGGCAAAAGCTAATTTAGAGAGGAAAAACACCAAAAATATTTTACTTAATAGAATTGCTGATTATAAAACTCACATGGATAGCTCAATATACTATGTAACATCAATAATTAATACAAAAGCTATGATAAATAATTGTAAATTATCAGGAGAAAAAATTTCTGATATTTTTCTTCTTGGTCAGGTAGATTATCAAGGTATTGTCAGGAATATTGGAGCAGGACAGCTTATAGGAGTTCCAGCAATTGTACTTTCTCCAGATTTATATTCTGTTAATACTGCAATTGAAAACGATAACCCAATACAGTCGGCAATTATTGATATATCAAATACCAACACTATTATTAACCAGCTGGATGCAATTGATAACCTGATTCAGGTTGATGTACCAATTGTTTGTTTTACCGATACTGCAAACTCTTTTTACCTGCAACCTTTAATTGAACGTGGGTTTACTGTCTGGAGATGGGACAAAAACAGTATAACAGGAGACCTTTATGATGTTAATCAGTTGTCCTCTGACCGTAAGATAAAAAATTATGCTAAAAAAGAAGTAATATATTTAACCGAAGATAGTAATGAAATTTGCAATTCTTTAAAATTGATATTTGACCACAAAAATGAAATTAGAGAACAATCCCCAAAAATAATAAAATTATTTGATAAATTGTACTCACTATTATTTTCTGCACTTCGGGAAACTGTTCCGAAATCTAATAGTGAAATAGAGCTTGCACAGCATATATTAAAGGAATGTGATAATGTTCTTTCTGATGAAGTGAAATATATTTCACCTTTAATATACAGAGATTTTATTAAAGTTATTAATAATTTGCAAATTATCTATTCTTTTGAGTTCTCTTTCAAAAAACATGACAAGCTTTTACATCATCTATCTATGAATGATTATAATGAAGTATGTATCTTGGTTCCTAGTAATGTTGACAAGGTACGTGTGGAAGAATATTGGCAAAGTTGGTGTAAAAATAAACTTCCCAGCACTAAAGTTTCTGTATTGAATCCGTCTGAATATTATACTGTGAATTGCTCTGAATTTAATGTTACAATTACTGTTGGATGGCTTGGTTACACTATCATGCAAAAAATACTATACAGTTTCAATACTGCTCTACACGTTATTCTTTTATATGATTATGAATGTAGATGGAAAAATGCACATACCTCTTTCTGGGATAGATTACTAAAAAATTCCAACAACTTGGCAATTATAAAAAAATCCTTCAATAATGACAACTTGGACATTTCAGTCAGTCGTTTCATAGAAGAGGAAGAGGGTACCCCAATACCTAAATCAGAAGAAGCTGAAGAGCTAGACAATATTGAACTCATTCTCCGTGAAAACAAATACAGGCAATATATTAACAAAGATATTCCTGGTCAAATAGAAAAAAAAGTGGAAGCTATTCCAGTTAACTTTGTTGGAGGTTACCTAGCATTTTATCAGATCCAGCATGAAATTATTACAGCAACGGATATCATTGTGAATGATATTGAAAAAATTCAAATGAAAATACCATCTCAATTGAATGTGGGTGATTTTATTGTTGTTCGAGAAGCAGACAGGGACATTATAAGAGATCTGGCAGATGCAATTCTTAACAACAGTGATAAAGGTGAATACCGTGTACTGGCAACTAAATGGAAAGAAGCTTTGGTTATTGAAAGACAGTCATCAGAACCTGAAGAAATTTATCAAAAATTAGTTGCAGCTGGATGCAATAAGAGTTATCCAGCGGTTCGAAGGTGGCTTTTTGATGAAAGTATTATTGCACCGAAACAGAAAGAAGATATTGCATTTATTGCAAAAATTACTAAAAATAAATCAATTCTTGAAATGGTTGATCAGATTGTTAATGCTGCAAAGGAAGTCAGGAAAGCCCATATCCAAGCGGGTAGATATTTATCAAGACAACTAAAACTGAAAATCGCTGAAACAATTCAGAAATACTTAGATATCGATCCGAATAATATCTGGAAACCTATTGAAATAGTACTGGAAGATATAGGAACAGTGCGGATTCTAAAAGTGACCGATGTAGGTTCAAAAGTTGATGTGGATGTTACAGATGCAAATCGTCTGATTGAAGAAGAAGGTAGTTAGTATGGCTAGAATGATTCCATCAGTAATTTCTCCTGAAGTAAAAAGTAACTCTGAACGCAGTATATTTAAATGGTTTTGTGAAGAGTGCCGAACAGATGAATGGATTGTTTTGCATTCTCTTGGTATTTCCAATCACAACAGTGTGATTTATGGAGAAATTGATTTCCTTGTTCTGGCTCCTCATCTAGGTTTATTTGCACTTGAGGTCAAAGGAGGTCGTGTCAGGAGGGATTGCGGTATCTGGTATTTCACAGACAAACATGGGAGAACAGGAAAGAAAGAACGTGGCCCATTTAGCCAGGCCAGAGATGGTATCTTTAGCATTGTTAAATCTTTAAAAAAACGTTTACCTGATAGCCATAAGTATCTTGGTAATGTGTTTTTTGGATTTGGAGTTATGTTTCCCGATATTTATTATTCCACTGTAGGAATTGATGAAGAAGATTGGCAGGTATTTGACTGCAACGACAAAAAAAATGTTCGTGATTTTATAATAAGACTTGCAGCAGGAGCTAGAAAGAAATGGGAAGATCATTATGGAAGACTTGATGAGTCACGCTTACCGTCTGTGGCAGATGTAAATTATATTACTTCCATACTTAGAGGGGATTTTGATAAAGCTGTTTCAATTAGCGCAAAACTGCATTATGCAGATGAAGCTTTGATTGAGATGACTAAAGAACAATACAGGTGTCTTGATCAACTTGATGACAATCCACGATGTCTTATTCAGGGATCAGCCGGAACTGGAAAAACTTTGTTAGCAATTGAAGAAACTAAAAAAGCAGTTTCAAACGGAGAAAAAGTCGCACTGTTCTCTTTTAATTCTAATCTGGGCGACTGGATGCAATTTTATTTTTCAAATTTGCCCAAAAATCTGCACCCTGCATATGTTGGAACTTTCCACAAATTTATGCTGAATATAATAAAAGAAAAGAATATTTGTTTAGCGAATAAAGAAAGTAAGGATTCATTGTTTCAGTATTACAGTGAAGACGTTCCTGTTGCAGCAAAAAAAGCACTTCAGGATAAAGTTAATACTTTTGATAAAATTATTATAGATGAAGCACAGGATCTAATAAAGCCTAATTATCTTGAGGTTATGGATGTTAGCCTGAAAAAAGGACTTGAGAGAGGAAGATGGACAATGTTTGGCGATTTTACTATGCAGGCAATTTATTCTGATAATATGACTGGTGATGAACTAAAGGGTCTGCTCGAAGAAAAATCATCATTTATTAGATTTAAATTGACAACAAATTGCAGAAATACTAAACCAATATGCGAAGAAATAGAAACAGTTACAGGTTTTAAATCAACCGCAGGCTTTTGGAAGGAAGTCGAGGGACCACCTGTCAATTACATAACATACTCCAGTCTTGAAGAGAAAAGACAGAAATTGGAGAAGTTGCTGAAGTCATTATTGGAAAACCATATTTCCGAAAGCGAGATAACCATTTTATCGCCAAACAAGCTGGAAAATTCTACTGTTGCAATGATTCACGGTTTTGATATTAGGAATTTCCAGATTCCTGGTAGTAATAAAATTACTTTCTGTACTATACAAGCATACAAAGGACTTGAAAACAAAGTGATTATTCTTACAGACATTGATACATTCCGCTATACTAAGCTTATGTATGTTGCATTGAGCCGGGCTCGCACAGGTTTATTTATACTGGAATCTAATAATGCAAACAAAGAGTATCTAAAACTGCTACGAAGGAGGTTTATCCATGAGTGATTCTAGAAGAAGACAGCTGATTGAATTTGTCGAACGGGAATTTATTGGACCTGATCCTATTGCCTGGGATGGATTGAAACAGGAAAATGGGGAGGAAATTTTAGTTTCTGATCCACCTCGGATTCGCTATATAGCCGGTATCCTTTTTCCATATGAATCTACTAATGAAGAAATTGAAGCCTCAGAAGAAGAGGTGGGAGAAAGCGTTGAAGAAGATGAGCGGGAAGATCCGGGAGATGATCATCCATCGAAGAAAAGTCCTATAGTTGATGTGGAATATCTTGAGGACGCAGAAGAATTGATTAACCGCTCCAATGCATATAAACAATCTGCAATAAGCCTGACAGCTGCTGTTAGGGAAGGTGATAATGTTTTTATTGAAGTTTCTGCGGGTGTATATAATGCTATTACATCTACAGATCGTAAAACAGGTAAAACTATTACCCGTTATCCACGTAAGGCAATCAAATGGACAAACAAAGAGCAACCTTTAGTGATGCCGACAACTGAAGATGGTATCAAAAAAATAAATGTCGATGATACAGGCCTCAAGTTTGACATTACCTATAGATACAAAGAAAAAGATTATTCAATATATACTTTTACATTGGAAAATGCAAAAGTAAAAAGAACTGAAGGAATCAGGGATGATGAGTGCTTTTTCCAGGTCAAATTCAAACTGAAATCAAAGGTTGGTTTCCATTCTTTGCCAGATAGTCCACGTATTAATAGAGATGATGAGGACTATTGGTCTAATCAGCTTCTATATCGTAACATAAGGAATTATGCTATAGGCCATGGTTGTGCTGCAGATTGGCAAGAATCAGATGGAAAAGTAACATGGATATCTTCTACAATTTTTCCTTCTTATGAAATAAAGCCAATTATTCCTAACCAAATACCGGGTGTTGAATTAGACATGTTCCAGATGAGTGATTTAGGTGATTTTGCAACAACAGTTTTTGAACTTAACACTGTGTGTGAAAAGTACAAGTCATGGATTAATAAATTAAAAAAGGAAGTCATTGGATTAGAAGATAAATACAAACAAACGGCAAATAAACATATTACAAATTGCGAAGTGTGTCTTGATAGAATGACCAAAGGAATTGATTTGCTTCAAAACAATAAAATAGTTCGCCAGGCATTCCAGTTTATGAATCGAGCAATGCTTCTTCAGCAACTTCGCTACAATCTTCCTCTACAGAAATGGGGAGATGATGGAAATGGTAATATTAAACTTGAAAACCCCGTTGATCAATTGCCTGTTGTTACCGATAAGTCGACATGGTATGACTTGGAAAACAAAAAATATGGAAGATGGAGACCGTTTCAACTTGCATTTATTTTGATGAATTTAAATTCAATTTATGATAAAAAATGTAATGAAAGGAATATTGTTGACTTGATATGGTTCCCGACTGGTGGCGGTAAAACAGAAGCTTATCTAGGACTTTCAGCTTACACGATATTTATAAGAAGATTAAAAGATAAAAATGATTCAGGTACTGCAATTCTCATGCGTTACACTCTTCGCCTTCTGACTGCACAACAGTATGAACGTGCTTCTTCAATGATATGTGCCTGCGATACTATCAGGAAAGAATATGAAGATTTACTTGGTACCGCAAGAATCAGTATTGGCTTATGGGTTGGTTCAAGTACCACACCCAATTCAATGAAGGATGCAGTAAAGGCATATGATAAGCTTTATAATGGTAGAAGTGATATTAACCCATTTGTGATATTGAAATGCCCATGGTGTGGTGCTCAGATGGGACTTGTTTACAAAGGAGCCGATCTCCGTGATCTCCCTGGATACAAAAAAATTACCGAAGGACCGCAAAGACAAAGAAGGATTGTCTTCCAGTGTAGAAATATGGAAAAAAATTGTGATTTTTCATTTCCTGGTAATGAATTACCCCTATATATTGTAGATGAAGAAATTTACAAAAAAACGCCAACACTTTTGCTTGGAACAGTTGATAAATTTGCCATGTTACCGTTTCGGCCTAGTGCACAAGGGTTGTTTGGTTACCATAATGGGGAAAAACATACTTCACCTGATCTTATAATTCAGGATGAGGTACATTTGATATCAGGGCCTCTTGGTTCAATGGTGGGACATTATGAAACTCTTATTCATGAATTATGTGTTCACAGAACAATATCAGATGAAATTTGCCCAAAAGTTATAGCTTCGACAGCAACCATCAGCCATGCAAGAGAACAGTGCCATGCTCTGTATGGTTGTGGAAAAGACAAGGTATTCCAATTTCCACCTGCTGGTCTGGATGCAGGAGATTCGTTCTTTGCTAAAGAAGATAAAAAACAAAATGGACGAAAATATGTTGGTATCCTAGCAACAGGATCTTCTTCTGATACAACCACAGCAATCCGTCTGTTTTCTTCCTTGCTATATGGAACAAAAGAGATGAAAGTTGGTTCAGAAGAAATGAGGGATCCTTACTGGACAAATATCGGTTATTTTAACAGTATTCGGGAGCTTGGTCAGGCTGCTACATGGATTCGTGCCGATATTGATCAGCATCTTGATGTTATGTACAAACGCAGATATTATCATAAAAGATATCAGAAGGAGGAATACCAACATAGAAGAAGATATATTCAGCGTTATGAGGAACTTACAAGCCGAATCAGAAGTGATAAGGTTACTGAAAGTCTTGAAAATCTGAACATCAAATATCCTTCTGAAATTGATAGAAACGGTAAAGTCAAAGATCATCCTATCGATATATGTCTTGCAACTAATATGATTTCAGTTGGCCTTGATATTTCCAGGCTTGGTTTAATGACTGTTTCAGGACAGCCTAAAACTACATCTGAGTATATACAGGCGACCAGTCGCGTTGGTAGAGATGCTGACATTGGACCCGGTGTGGTATTTGTATTATATAGGCCTGGTCGTCCACGTGATAAGTCACATTATGAACAGTTCAGGTCTTATCATTCGCGGATTTATTGCAATGTTGAGCCAACAAGTGTTACACCGTTTTCAGCCCCTGTTCGTGAACGTGCTCTTCATGCAATTATTATAGGAATGATGCGCCTTAAAGGAAATGCAAGTTTCAATAGTGATCCCCCTCATCTTCCTGGTAAAGTGATTTGTGATCAGATTTGTACTATTATAAAGAACCGTATTAAAAAAATAGACCCCAAGGAATTGAATGCTACTATGACTAAAATTGAATATATTACTCGATGCTGGGAGGATTGGAAACCACAGAAATGGGAGCCGGATAGAAACAGAGATTGGTCTTACGGTAGTATTGTTCCTTTAATGTTTCCAGCTGGAAGCCTCAGAAATAAAAACTGGGGAAATCGTGGTCTGGAAACTCCTATATCCATGAGGAGTGTTGATGCTTCTTGTGAAGCAGAAGTTTTGCAAAATAGGTATTTTGAGGAGGAAACGTAAAATGGGATATTCTAACAAGCCAATAAGAAGAAGCGCATTAATAGGTCCCTGGGGTGTTGGAGCAATGGTACCTTTCCCAAATGGTGAATCTCTGATGATAGCGGGATTGGGAATGTGGCGATACAATAAAGCTGAGAAATTTATGATTGAAGACGATCGTCTGAAAAAGCGTCTTGGGATCAGGGAAATACGATGGCCACCGGACTATCGTGAATATAATGCTGATCCAGAAAACTGCAATCTAAAAATACCAGCAGTCAGATTTCCTACATGGCATTATTGCCCATTTTGTGGCACCATGAGAAAAACATCTTACTATGAAACGCAACCAGAATGTGACTGCTATCAATGGAAGTCTGGGCGAAGATGCAATCCTCATAGTAGATATAAAAGAAAACTGATTCCGGAACGATTTATTGTTGTATGTCCCGATGGGCATATCAATGATTTCCCCGTTGCGGAATGGTTACATTACGATTATAAACATTCTTATAACCCTGAAACTTGTCGTATTCGTCGTAGCACGGGTGGAACATCTTCTGCATTAACAGGTATATTTTATGAGTGCTCATGTGGAGCGAAAAAGTCTATCGCTGGGGCAACCAGACCGGGTGCATTGAATAGGATAAATTATATATGTACAGGTGCAAAACCATGGCTGGGTATAGAAAAAGATGAAGAGCATCCATGTGGTAGGGATGATGTTAAAGTACTACTGAGGGGTGCCACAAATGTATGGTTTGCCGATATAAGAAGTTCAATTCACATTCCTACAGACGGGGATAATATTAACTTTGAAATTATCAATGTCCTTAATCAATATTACGATAAATTAAAAACACAAAGAATCAACGGAAAATGGAATCGTCAATTTATTGATACTCTTGCTGAATTAAACCATATTGATAAAGACGAACTATATAAAGCATTTATCCAACGAAACGATAATATAGAGGGTTCATCACTTGAAGTTACAGAAGAAATGACAGAAGATGAATATCGCTTGGCCGAATATAAAGTGCTTGTAAAGGATAGCGGCAGCGATGCACAAGATTTTCATTCACTGAATTACCCGATTTCTGGATATGATCCGGTGATTCACAAATATTTCAGAAGTATATCACTTGTACCAAAACTGCGTGAAACAAGAGCATTTATTGGCTTTTCCAGACTGGAGCCAAATAATGTTAGTATATCAGAACGAAAAAAAATGTTACGAAAAAGTTATGTTGACTGGCTTCCTGCAATAGAAATTTTTGGTGAAGGTATTTTTTTTGAATTTTCAGTTGGTGAGTTGAAACAATGGGCAGTAAAACCAAATGTCAGGAAGCGAATTGAAAAACTTGACAGAGCATATCATTTATCAAATTTCGGAAATGATGTAAATGGAAAACTGCGTCCTGAATTCGTTTTAATTCATACATTTGCCCATCTTTTTATTAATCAGCTAAGTTTTAACTGCGGATATGGAAGTTCAGCTATTCGGGAACGTATATACTGCGAGAAGACGACTAATGAATGTAATATGTATGGAGTGCTAATATATACTGCCTCAGGCGATTCAGAAGGTTCATTAGGGGGTTTAGTGCGACAAGGGGAAAAAGGATTGATTGAAGATACAATTGTTTCAGCTTTGAAAAATGCAATGTGGTGTACATCTGATCCAATATGTATCCAGTCTACTGGACAAGGACCGGAGTCTTGCAACCTTGCCGCTTGCCATAATTGTGCCCTTCTGCCGGAAACCTGCTGTGAATATGGTAACAGGTTACTTGACAGAGGCGTGGCTATTGGAACATTGACTAATAATAATGTTGGCTTCTTCAGTAATATACGGGATTTATAAAATAATGTTGCTTGTTATTTTATTTCTTGAATGTAGTAGATTAGTCCTTTATTTACAACAATTAGACAGAAAAATTATACCAAAGGACTTGCTTTTAGCCATCTTATTTTTTTGTTTGCTTAGTTATTTTTAAAACTGTCTAATATATTATATTTTGATAATATAATTAAATTAGAAAAAAATGCTCGCAACAGAAGAGAAATAGATGATTAATAAAATAGATTAGTAAAAAATTATTAAATAATTAGAATTAACATTGATATTTTTACTAAATAAGTTAAATAATCTCAACGTTTTAAAAAGAAAATTTAATTGTAAATGTAAAAGTGGAGTTTAAATATATGGTAAAAGATAAATTTTTTGCAATTGATTTGTTTGCTGGATGTGGAGGACTCAGTGAGGGATTTAAGCAAGCTGGCTTTGATGTGATTGCGCAGGTTGAAATGAATAAATGGGCAATTGAAACATTACGCACTCGTCAACTTTACTATGGATTGAAAGAGCTTAATAAGATTCATATGTACCATGAATATGTAACTGGAAGAATAGAACGGGAAAAAATTTTAAAAAAATTTAAAAAACTCGAAAAAATAATATCATTTAGAGCAATAGATATTGCATTTAAACCAGGAAATTTTGAAAGTATTTTTAAAAAAATAGATCTAAGTATTCAATTTCATAAGGTATCAAAGGTTAATGTTCTTCTTGGAGGTCCACCATGTCAATCTTTCTCACTTGTAGGTAGGTCAAGGGATCCATTTAGAATGGAAAATGATGAAAGACACACTTTATATAAATACTATCTAAAAATCTTAGAGTATTTAAAGCCAGATTTTTTTGTCTTCGAGAATGTACCAGGACTTTTTACTGCCAAAACAAATAGTGGAAATACTTTTGAAAAATTGTTATATGATTTATCGACCTTAAATCCTTCATATAAAATTATTCCAAACCTTGATAATTTGCATTCTAAACCACACGAATATTTACTTAATAGTGTTGATTTTGGTATTCCACAAAGGAGAAAAAGAATTATATTAATTGGCTTCAGAGAAGATATAGAATATATAAATCCAGATGTTAAGAACATTTTTAATTTAATAAAAAAATATTCTATTAAAAATAGGGAAAACGGTTGCTTTACCGTTGACGACGCAATTGGAGATCTTCCTATATTAAAACCGGGAGAAGGTAATGATGAATGGTATGATTATTATTCTAGTTCAATATTGAAGCCATATCAGATAGAAATGCGAAAAGATTCATATGGAGTGTTAAACCATAAAGCTAGAAATCACATGAGGAGTGACATAGAAAGATATAAGTTTTTCATTGAATATCATAAAAATGGAAATGGTTTAGCGACATTAAAAAATCTAAAAGAAAAAAGACCAGATCTTCTACCAAATCACAAACACCTTGATAAGTTTCTTGATAGATTCAAAGTTCAATGGTGGACACACCCATCTTCGACTATTATGGCCCATATAAGTAAGGATGGTCATTATTATATACACCCAGGCATACATCAATGTCGTTCATTTACAGTAAGAGAGGCAGCAAGATGTCAATCATTTCCTGATAATTTTAAGTTTGAAGGACCTCGGACTGAACAGTTTAAACAAGTTGGAAATGCTGTTCCGCCTCTTCTTGCAAAAGTAATAGGAACTTTTATAAAGGATGAATTGCAGAAAATATATGAATAATAAAAAATTTCTCCAAGCTTTACCTTCACATAGAGAGATAAATTATTTTCGAGAAAAACTTATAAAATGGTTTTGCGGAAACGAACGAAGATATCCTTGGAGAGAAACATCTGATCCATTTAAGGTCCTGATAGCTGAAATAATGTTAAGAAGGACAAAAGCAGATCAAGTGAAACCAGTATATGAAAATCTTTTTAATAAATATCCAGATATAGAATCTTTGGCAAATGTATCAGAAAATGAACTTTTTTCACTTTTAGCTCCTTTGGGGCTTAGATGGAGGAACTCCGCCTTCCACTTAATAGCCAGTGAATTAAAAGACAAATATAAGTCCAAAGTACCTGATAAGAGAGAAAAGCTAAAAGAACTACCAGGTGTTGGAGAATATGTTGCTGGTGCAGTTTTATCAATTGCGTATGGGAAAAAAGAATGGATTGTGGATAGTAATATTGTTAGAATTTTTAAGAGATATTTTGGCATAATGATTATAGGGGAAGGAAGGAGAAAAAAGTTAATTATTGAACTTTCAAAAGTATATATTTTATGCAAAAATCCACGAATTGCTAATCTTGCTATTCTTGACTTTGCTGCACTTGTATGTATTCCGAGAAAACCTTTATGTGAAGAATGCATATTAAGAAAAAAATGTAAAAGAAATATTTGAAAAAAAATAATTTTAAGAAACACATGGGGTCAGTTCTTGAATTATCAGTTTTTATTAAAATGAAGCTTATCCTACTTGATTCAGACAAAAAGCTTAAATACTAAGGATCTCATTTTGAATGAAAAAGAGTGGATTTAAAGAAGATAATAGGTAATAAGAAAATATAAAAGTTTGTTTATTTCATAAAAAGGAGTTCAAATATGATACCAGATTTTCAAAGTATTATGCTTCCCTTACTTAAAATAACTGAAGATAAAAAAGAACATACAATTCATGAAGTAAGGGATAAATTGGCAGAACATTTCAACTTAACTAAAGAAGAAAGGGCAGAGCTTTTAACAAAGAGTAAACAAACAAAATTTAATAATAGGGTTGGATGGGCTAGGACATATTTAAAAAAGCCGGGCTTTTAGAATATACTTCAAAAGGAAGTTTCAGGATTACAGATAGAGGGATAAAGGTCTTACAAGAAAACCCATCAAAAATCAATATAAAGTATTT
>JAWODV010000102.1:0-7711 GCA_046483075.1 Kosmotogaceae bacterium
AATCCCTTCGTCGTTCCAAAATATATATTGTTGTTCTCATCAAAGGAAGGACTCATAAAAATTTCGCCTGTTTCTGTTGCTGAAATGTCCTGAAAGCTCCATAATACAGTACCATCTCTATCCAGTTTCATCAGTCTAGCATTGTCAGCTGCAATCAAAATATTATCGCAATTGTCTACAGAAGGATCTGAGTAGAAACCCCCCACGTAATCATCAGAAAATGAATAGAACTTATTGAGTGCCCCATCAGAGATTTTGTATAACGTTCTGAATGTTTCCAGGTAAATATCGTTTTCAGATGAAGCTGCTAGAACAGAAAATGCTACCGAATCCTTTAGAACGTAAGAATTATTACTGAGAAAACTTGTGGGAACACAACTTGAAAGCACAATCAAAATAGAAATACATAATATTAATATTTTCATTTTTTCCTCCAGTAATTTTAAAAAATAATAAATTTCTGTTGTAATAATACTAACAGTTGTATGGTTGTTTTAAGTACAAATAGACTTGCTCTTCAATAAATTTTTAAAAAAGAGTAATGCTTAAATCAAATGATTTTAAGAATATTTCAAAAAGAGCGATATCTTTGTTATTATTTCAAAGATGAGTATATAATGGATATTAGCCGATATGGATAAACTATTTGTTGGAATTTATTTTATTGTAGCTTTCATTTTCATAATATTTTCAAAAGAGAGACGTGTACTTCTTGCCTTCACTGCAGGTATGCTTCTTGTGGCATTGAAGGTTTCTGAGAGTATGCGTATTGAAACAATATCAGAATTTGTTGACTTCAACGCGATATTCCTTCTTATTGGAATGATGGTCATAGTAGCAATCATAAAATCTACCGGATTCTTTCAATATGTGGCTGTCAGAACCTTAAAATGGTCAAAGGGTAATGTAATTATGCTTTCTACATTATTCGCAATCTTGATTGCTCTTTTCTCCATGATTCTGGACAATGTAACTACCATGATAATGTTCATGCCTATCATATTTTTTGTGGCTGATACAGCAAAATTTAATCCTTTCGCTTTTACAACAGTCATGATTTTTGCATCGAACATCGGAGGATGTATGACCCTCGTCGGTGACCCTCCCAATATAATCATAGGTAATGCTTCAAAAATTCCTTTTATGACATTCTCAGCGCTAATTTTCGTACCTCTTGTCATATCTTTTGGAGTCCTTTTACTAATGTCAAGATTTAGTTTTCTTAAAGATTTATCAAAGCTTTCCAGAAGAGAAAAAGAAACGAAAGAGATGAAAACGGAAGGTCTCATAACTAATAAGAAGCTGATGTGGGTTTCACTTGTTACGCTGGGAGTTGTAGTTACAGGATTCATTATTCATAATGTTGTAGATATCGAGATGTCCTTGTTTGCAATACTTGGTGGATCATTCTTATTGCTATACACAAGCAAAAATTTCGATGATATATCTACAGAAATCGACTGGAATGCAATATTATTTTTCATAGGTCTCTTTGCTCTCGCTCACTCGCTTGAAAGTTCAGGAATAGCTGGAGATCTTTCCAATATCATTCTAAAACTTTCCGATAATCCAATAATGCTTTCTACAGCAATCCTGTGGATAAGTGGAACCATAGCAATGGTTACAGGGGCAATACCGGTAGTTGCGATATTTATTCCAATAGTAGCAAAACTTTCCGCACATTATCCTCTTTCATATGATCTCTGGATTGCGCTTGCACTTGGTGCAAATCTTGGCGGAAACGGTACTCTGACTGGTCATCTTGCAAACATCATGTCTTTTGAAATGGTCAATAAAGAAACAAGGAAGAAAAATACTTTCCTGGATTTCTTCAAGCTTGGTTTACCTGTGGCAATCGTTGCGCTTATAATATCCAACGCTTACCTCTTCATGAGGCTTGTTATCTTCGCCTGAAGCTATATTTTGTTGCTGGTTTCTTTTTCATAAACAAAGCATGAAACTAAGGCTTTGTATCATAACTCTCTTCGTCTATTTCCCTTTGTGTTCCATTGATTATTGAATCGAGAATCTTTATCAAATTTACAATCTCAGGAGATTCATTCGCTTTCCGTATTAGGATATCTTTGGCAGGAAAATATTCACCATAAAACTCATTGTTGATATCCCTGTCATTTTTTACTAAAGAGCCTTCTAGTGTGAACCCTGCATAAAAACCTCTACTCAAAGAATATGAAACAATAGCCTGCAGGGTGTAATCAAAATCTGCGGAAAGACTTCTTCCCACAGGTCCCGCTGATATACTCAAGCTTCCTCCGAGAGTAATATTATCTTTTGTAAACCCCTCAAAGCCATTATCATTCATTATTAAGAGTATTAGTCCAATGGATTCAAGCCCGATTTGAGGGCCATAGCTTACTTTGTAAAGCTTAAGAAATAAAGGACCATACCACTGATCATTTTCTTTATCCCTCTTTAAAAGAAAACCTTCACCGTATTGCCCTCCAACCACAAGCCCTCCTCTTATAACATTCGGAAAAAAAGCAACACCTTTAGCTTTTTTAAGTAATTCCTTAAAGGCTCCACTGTCAGGCTTTACTATTAGTTCCTCTAAAACAGATTGAGCATCATAGAACCTCTCTACCGGTTTTTGATTTGCCATCGCATTCACTCCTGCTAAAATAATAAAGAACACTATAAACAACTTTTTCATAAAATCAACTCCAGATTATGTGCTTTATGTATTTTACTTTAAAACCGCAATTTTTGCTTAAAGTTTTTTTGATAGAGGAGGACACAAAATGAAAAATAAAACTCTTGTGCTGATAATCCTGTTGATCACAGGAATTATGTTTTCAGCATCAATGGAAGATTATGTAAGTGTTGAGGGGCTTCCTAAAACCCTCGATGAAGCTAATTATTCGTTGAAAATACGTGGTGAAACAGCAAATTCTGCATATGAAGTGTTTACCTTTGAACCCTTCGAGTGGAAGAATATTCAATGGGAAAATCATCTGTTAATCATATTACCTGAAGAGGTTGAATCGAAAACAGCACTTGTATTTATTACCGGGGATTATACCTTCGATAGAGATTTTCTATCAATCTTTAATTCTATAGCGGTAAAAAACAAAGCCTGCGTTGCAGTCCTTTTCGATATTCCAAACCAGCCACTGTTTGGAAACTTAAAAGAAGATTGGTTGATTGCATATACCTTTGACAAATTCTTAGAAACAAGAGATTTCACCTGGCCTATGCTTTTGCCAATGGTTAGAGCAACAATAGCTTCCATGAATATGGTACAGTCTTATGTTTCTAACATCAAACATGATGTCGAGTATTTCATTCTCTCGGGTGCATCTAAACGAGGATGGACAACCTGGCTCACATCCGCCTTTGACAATAGAGTGAAGGCAATAGCACCCATTGCATATGACAATCTAAACATCAAAGATCAAATGAACCATCAGCTCGAGTTCTGGGGCTCCTACAGTAAATCAATAGACGAATATGTTAGTTCAGGAATACTTTCCGACCTGGAAGATAAAGACCGTATTGACTTGCTTGAATTTGTCGATCCCTTTTCATATATAGACAGGATAGATATTCCAAAATTGATAATCGTAGGAACAAATGATCCTTACTGGCCTGTTGACGCAGTAAAACTTTACTATGACAAGCTTAAAGGAACAAAGGGGATAGTCTACGCTCCAAATAAGGGACACGGTGCAGAGACGCACCGCATAGTTAACGCCATTAATGCCTTATTTATTACTGTAGAAGAGAATAAGTCGCTTCCACTTGCGAAAGCGACTTATGAAATAACTGACAATAGTTTAGTGATTAAAACCGAAATCATTGAGAACAGCTGGGAACTCAAAGAGAAAAGGGTGTTTCACGCTTACTCAAACATTCAAGATTTCAGAAATGCATTTTTCCATTCCAAAGCATTTGAATCAGATGAAATAAAGCTTGAAATAAATAATTACACTGCCTTTTATGTTGAGTGCGAATTTTCATATAACGGCACCAGTTTTACTATTTGCACACCCGTTGATATTGTATACTGATTAGTAAATTACTGTTCCAGTTACTTTATCTTTTCATAATGCTCTTTAATAACTGCATCTTTCTTTTCGATAACCTTGTCGAAATCTTTGAATGCTGGTTTATAGGTTTCATCTATATATACACCAAATTCAAAGTTTGCTTCTGTTTGACCACCTGCTGTTACCGAAACTGTTGATGGAGAATCGTCATCAGGGTCACCACCTGAATAACCATAATAACCATACAGATCACCGGCACCAATATTACCATCGTTATCAAAATCCTGCCAAACAAAAACATACGAACTTGCCAGATTAACCTGTAGATTATATGACCCATCGGTGTTTACAACAGAAACAGAATCCACATTCCACATTGTATCAGTATTATAGACAATAAGTGGTTCCCAGCCATCTGCGTATGTTACTGCAGAATATGCATCTATAAGGCCATAACCGTAGTAATTATCAAATCCGGGATCTCCTAGATCTCTTGCTGTACTCTGCAAGATATCTCTAATTTCTTCAACACCGGTTATTCCATTTGATATCATGAGTGCAACTACACCAGCCACATGAGGAGCTGCCATAGATGTTCCATGCATGTAAAAATAACCATTGCCTGTGTTAAGGCTCCAGCTTGTACTTAATACTCCATCAACATTCCCGTCATCATCCTGATCATATCTCATGTCTCCTCCCGGCGCTACGAAATCAAGTTTGGGTCCGTAATTGGAATAATAGGACCTTTGCCAGTCATATCTTACCGCCCCCACTGCATATGTTTCGGAGTATTTTGCAGGGTAACGTAGCCCTGAATTGTCATTTCCTGCAGCAGCAACAAGAATCACATCGTTATCGTAACCATACAGGCAGGCATCCTCAACTGCAGAGCTAGGACTGGTACTTCCTATACTCATATTTATGACTTTTGCTCCATGTTCAACAGCATATATTATTCCCTGGGCTACGATAAAAGCACTTCCTCCATTAGGTCCCATTATGCGTATGGGTAGTATTTTTGTACTGCCACTACCACCCCAGTTAACTCCTGCTACACCTACCGAATTATTACTCAAAGCTGCAATTGTTCCAGCTACATGTGTGCCGTGACTTAGAGCATTTGGTTCGGAATCGGTACCCGGATCGGTAGGATCCGTATCATTGTCTACAAAATCATATCCTGTATCCCAGAAAACACCATTAAGATCTGGATGATCAAATCTAACGCCTGTATCCAGTACGGCAACAACTACATTGATACTTCCAGTAGTTTGACTCCAGGCTGCTGGAAGATTTATAGTCTCATAATGCCATTGGTTATCAAAATAGGTGTCATTTGGATATATTTCAGGAATAACTTCGGGCTCGTAAACATCCATAGCCTCATAAACGTAGTTTCTTTCAATATTTCTAAACCAACTGTGGTTTTTGAGTTTATTCTTCAGTTCGTTAAGAGTTAATTCAGACTCTACAAGCATATAAGCAAAAGATTTATCTGCTGTTTCAAGTGTATCTTTAACAGAATAAGTCATACCGTATCTTTCGTCTTCTTTAATTGCAGTCATTGCATTATTTAGTTCGTAGTTTCTATTAAGTCCAACAATGTATTCACCCTTAATGTATTCCTCTGTATCATCCTCCGAGAAATTGCCAAAGTCATAATCCAGGATTTCATTAGAACTGGTTACATAACCATCATAAGGCTGAACATTACCATATATTTCACCATAAGCTCCTTCAGTAGTGAAATACCATACAGGACCTGTTGTTTCTCCTCCGTTACCATCCTTTGCTTTTATTTTCCAGTAATATGTTGTTCCTTCTTCAAGTGAACCAGGAGGGTCATAATTTTTTGAAGATTGATTGGAAGATGCAAGAGGAGGTGAGCTTGAATCACCAAAGTAAACATCATATACCAGCGAATCCCCATCCGGGTCACTACAGTTCCAGCTGATACTTGTATTGACTGAAACATCAGTAGATCCATTTGCTGGTGAAGGACTGGATGGTGTTTCAGGCGGATAATTGTCAGCTTCTGTTGCGAAATGCCACACTTGGCCTTCAGTTGACGCACCATGTTCATCCCATGCAACGATTTTCCAATAATAAGTCTCATCATAGTCTAATGTACCTGGATCATAATTAGCAGTTGCTTTTCCGTAGTATATTGCTGGTGGATTACTAGAAGTACCAAAATATATGTCATAAGTTAAATCGTCACCGTCTGGATCAGAACATGTCCAGCTTAGGTTAGTATTTATTGATTGATCAACAGAACCATTTGAAGGAGAAGGATTTGAAGGAGCATTGGGAGGACTGTTTCCTGCTTCAGTTTTAAAAGACCATAGCGGTCCTGTTGTTTCCCCACCTTTTCCGTCCTTTGCTTTTATCTTCCAGTAATAAGTAGTATCAGGATCAAGAGAACCAACAGGGTCGTAATTATTGCTTCCGTGGGTATATTTTACAACTGAAGGATTTGTAGTTTTGCCGAGATAGACATCGTATGTCAATGAATCTCCATCTGGATCAGAACATATCCAGCTTAAATTTGTATTAACGGAAACATCAGTTAAATCATTTGCAGGTGAAGGATTTGATGGTTGATTGGGTGGATTGTTATCACCTTCTGTGGTAAACGACCAGAGAGGACCCATTGTTTCTCCACCGTTTCCATCCTTTGCTTTAACTTTCCAATAATAAGTTGTATCAGGGTCAAGCGTTCCTGGATCATAATAGATACTTGACTGGTTGGTTGATTTAATACCTGGACTGGTGGTCTTTCCAAAGTAAACATCATAAACCAGAGAATCTCCATCGGGATCGGTACACCACCAGCTAAGCAACACATCAACCGAAACGTTATTTTCGTTGTTTGAAGGGTCCGGAAGCGAAGGAGCATTGGGATCTCTGTTAACATCATTCACCGTGATTTTGAAGGTTGATTGAGCATCTGCTATTCCATCACTTACCTGTATAGTTACGTAATGTATTCCCTCATCATCATATCCGGGATTATATGTATACAAAGACCCATCTACATTACCTACACCTGAAATCTTATAAAAACTCAACGTGTCACCGTCGGGGTCATTCGCATAATTATTAAGACTGAAGCTTAAAGTTCCTCCTTCATCAACTGTTTTATCTGGAATACTAATGGTAGGGGGATTGTTTATCGGTATACAGCTTGCAAGAAAAACAATAAGTACAGAAAGAAAGATAATAAACATAGTTCTTTTTCTCATTTCTATCACTCCAAAAACTAGTATTTTATTTCTTTTTCAATAAACATCTGAACGTCTGAGACATCAAGTTTTCTGACAACTAAATTATAATGATTACTACTAATTTTAACACGCTGATAACCGATTAAATAACAAACAAAGTCAGTGGTTACAACATAATAAGAAACTATGCCATTTTCTTTATATAAGACACGATTTTATGCATTAACACTTTCTTTAATTGTCTTCTTACAACAAACAATTAGTTTAAACAGATGAATCTTCTCTCCTTCTTATACAAGAGTAAAATAAAAAAATAGTATTATAGTTAATAGAAAGAAATATTAATAATCGGAGGGATGGACATGAAGATATGTCTTTCTTTAATAATAATTATTAGTTCAATTGCCATTTTTGCATTATCTCCGGTAACAGTTGAAGTAACAGATTATGCAACATTTTTGTATTTCGAAGAAT
>JAWODV010000050.1:0-6267 GCA_046483075.1 Kosmotogaceae bacterium
ACCCAGGTTCTGTATGCTCTCGTTTCCCTGTAGCAAATCAACACGACCAAGATTTAAAAGGGTCCGGTGTTTTATCTTGCCTTCTTCACGATACGATTCAACTATCTGTACATATTCACGTCCATGAGATTTCGAAGTTTTAATAAACATGTACTAATTATACTACATAAATAGACTTAATGTCAAACTCAAAAAATTACATGATATCATGACGCTATACTACAATTTTAAAAATTTTCTGTTATCAAAAATAAAAAGTGGCTTTTTATGCCACTTTCCGCTTTTGCCTTTTCTAAATTTACGCTTCAACTGTCAAACTCAGGAGAAAATTATACCCGGTGGTGAAGTACCAAATCCAATTGATTTACCTTCTGGGTGTCCATTCCATCCCAGATGTTCAGAAGCGAGAGAGATATGCAAAAAGGAATTTCCTGATTCTATAAGGGTAAATGACACAAGGAATGTTAGCTGTCATTTGTTTAAGAATGCTTGAATTAACCTGTCCATGTGGTCAGGTTTACCGTGGGCTGGTTTACTAGATTTAGTGAAAACAAAATAATACATGTGGCAGTATAGATAATCATGGGAATCAATATCCAGAATTTTTTATCTTCAATTTTGTTATTTGTTAGTGCAATAATCACATTCATTCCAAATAATATTGCCAAAACAATTGAATATTCAAGCCCATAGAAGTAGAAGGGGACATCGTTTATTTGATTTATGCTGTAAAATGCGTTAGCACTTTCCTCCCAGTAAGGCCATGGTTCGTAGACTATTCTGGAAATTATATAAAATATAGAGGTTAATAAAATACCAGGAGTCATACTTTTTAAAGACGGCCGGTATTTACTGAACAAGTAAAGTCCCAGAATTATTCCCGAGACATGCACAATATCGTAGTTTATCTGCAAAATATAAAGATGGTCTGATGGATTTAGCGTTGAAAGTGTTGCTATAAAGGAAACTCCAACGGTACCCATCGTTCCCTGTTTTGCCCATTCAACATCTAAGAGTAATCCAAACCAACCCATAAAGAAAACAAAATAGCATATATAGATCAAATTATGAAGGTTGTTTGTAGAATTGTAGATGTAGGTTCCATCGCTTTTTACCGTTACTGAAAAATCAAAAAGATCAAGATCGAAATGCTGATTTTCTCCCTGGTAACCGGTGATTCTCCATTCCTGGATCCAGCCATCCCATGTAATGTAGAAAACCATAGTGAGTAACCATATTATTAGAAAAATCCAGCCAATTCTTCGTTCCTTTAAATTGGAATTTAGCTTCATTCAATCCTCCGAAATTAAAATCCTATAATTATTCCGCCTTCTCCAGCATATGTACCCATTGTCGGACCCATACCATTTATAATAATCTCTTTCGGATTAAACCGTTTAAGAATTTCCTTCTTGAAAAATTCTGCATCTTCAGAATTGTCTACATGTGTAATTCCAAAGATTTTTTTCTCTGTAATTTCAGGTACTTCTTCCATAATTTTGAGGGTTTCATTTAAAAATCTCTTTGTGCCTCTTACTTTCTTCAGAATGTGAACCTCTCCTTTTACTCCATGGAGTATTACCTTTACATTCAATAATTTGGCCAGCCCACCCTTAAATCTGCTCAATCGTCCGCCTTTAACAATGTTTTCAAGAGTATGAAGGAGTATAAGAATGGTAACCTTTTCTCTAAATTTTTTTAGATGATCAAGTATGTTTTCAAGACTTTCGCCCTGTTCAGCCATTCGGGCAGATTGCAAAACCTGTATGCCATGAGAAAGAGAGCCAGATAATGTATCAAAAACTGTAGCAGGATTATCTGCAAGCTGATTACCTATGCTGGCTGACTGATATGTACCGCTAAGTTTAGAAGAAATCGTAAGACATAGTATCTCATCACCCTCCTTAGCAAGTTTTGTAAAGGCTTCGGAAAATGCAGCCGGTGTAGGCTGTGAGGTTTTGGGAAGATCACTGGAGTTCCTCATTTTTTCCCAGAAGCTTTCAGGTGTAATATCCTTTCCTTCGGTGTATTCTACTCCATCAATATTGACTGTTAAAGGTACAACATTAATATCGTGCTTCTCAATAAATTTCCGAGGTAGATCACTAGAACTGTCAGTAACAATTTTGATCATGATAGTACCTCCTAAACAGGTTTTTAATCCTTCTTTTTCCTAAGGATCACGTCATCACCCGATTTTTTTCCATAGCCTCCACCACCCGGAGTCTCTATATGTATTATGTCACCTTTTTTCAAAAAATGATGGAACTTTCCAGGGAGTTTTCTTTCATTATTGCCAGAGATTATTTTATTAATACCCTTCCTTCCATTGTTTCCGCCCTTAAGTCCATAGGGTTCAAAAACTCTTCTTTCAGATAAAACGGTTGTTTCTGCATCGTTCAATACCTCGATCTCTCTTATGATACCATCGCCACCTCTGTGAATTCCTTCTCCGCCGCTCTCTTTACGTATACCATATCTTTTAACTCTTAAAGGATACTCAAACTCCATAGCTTCTATGGGTGTATTCATGGTATTTGTCATATGTGAATGAATTCCGCTTTCACCAGCACTGTATTTTGATGCGCCATTACCACCACCAATGGTTTCATAGTAAGTGAAATTTTCCTTTTTGTTACTGTCGTATCCACCGATAGAAAGGTTGTTCATTGTTCCCTGGCTTGCAGCAGGAATAATATCAGTAACTGCTTTAGATAATGCACCAAACAGGGTATCAACAATGCGTTGTGAGGTCTCAACATTCCCTCCTGCGACAGCACAGGGGTATTTGGCATCAACAATAGTACCTTCGGGTATAATAACTTCTATGGGTCGAAGGCAACCTGCATTTGTAGGAATATCCTCTTCTGTCAGCGATCTGAAGACGTAGATAACAGCAGACAAAGTAATTGCTCTAACGGCGTTAATACTTCCTTTTACCTGTCTGTGACTTCCTGTAAAGTCAACTATTGCTTTTTCATCCTTGATAATTATCTGAGCATTAATGTTGATCTTTTTGGTGTCAAATCCATCATCATCCATATAATCGACAAAACTATATTCTCCATCGGGGATCATTAGTATGGTTTCTTTTATGATATTTTCAGAATACTCAATGAGCTTTTTTGAAAGAAAAGCTACACTGGTTTTTCCATATAAATGAGAAAGTTCTTTGAGTCTTTTTATTCCTGTCATATTTGCCATAATCTGTGCTTCGAAATCACCATGTCGCTCGGTGGGTGTCCGGACATTTGCAACAATAAGGTTTAAGATTTCCTCCTGTAATTTACCTTTTTTTATTATCTTTGTTGGGGGTATTATCAATCCTTCCTGAAATATTGTATTCGAGAGAGGCATTGAGCCTGCGGAAATTCCTCCAATATCTGAATGATGTGCCCTGTTTGCGACATAAAATAGAATCTCATCATCAATAACAACGGGAGCGACAACAGTAATGTCCGGAAGATGTGTCCCACCCATAAATGGATCATTTACAAAGACCATGTCTCCTTCATCCATGGTTACCATTGAAATCACCGACTTAACGGATAGCGGCATGGAGCCAAGATGTACTGGAATATGAGCAGCCTGAGCGATCATATCACCTTTTTTATCGAAGATTGCACATGAATGATCCTTTCTTTCTTTTATATTGGGAGAAAAGGCTGTTTTATAAAGTGCTACCCCCATCTCTTCAGCTATAGACGAAAATTTGTTCTTGAAAATTTCAAGTTTAATTGGGTTAATTTCCATACTCAAGTATAACCACCCTCAAATGTCATTACAAGATTTCTGTATTGATCAACCTCAAGATGTGCATCTGGAGGAACGACGGTTGTTGATGAATACTCCAGAACAACCGCAGGGCCTTTAATTCGATTTCCATAATTGAGGGATTTCCTTGTGTATAACTTTGTGGCATATGATTTTCCATTAAATATTGTTTTGGTTGTACTCACTAATGCATTTTTAGCGTTTGCAGAATCTTTAGTTTTGGAGGGTTCGATTTTAGGTTTTTCTGATATTGCCTTCGCTCTCATTCTTATATTAACAATTTCAATATCTTTTTCTTCATTGCAATAACCATACATTCTTTTATGTTCTTTGTGAAATTCATTTCTAAAATCCCTGGTAAAAGGGACAACAATTTCATAAGATTGACCTTTATATCTAACATCAAGAAAGTGTTCAGTAGAAGTTCTGGTTTTATCAGTTAAATCAGTTTCAAAATCTTTTTCTGCCATTTTCTCGAGTGGAATAAATAGCTCATTAATTTCTTTATATGAAACGTTATTTTGGAGCATTACTGTCTGTGAATAGTCGTGAATAATATCCGCAACAAGCATCCCGAAAGCAGAAAGCACACCCGGATTATCTGGAACAATGACTTTAGGAATATTCAATTGCTTTGCTAAAAAGGTAGCATGCATTGCACCAGCTCCACCAAAGGTTACAAGTGTAAATTCAGAGGGGTCATATCCCCTTTCAACAGATATCTTTCTTATCGCTCTTTCCATGGAAGCATTTGCCACATCACATATCCCTTCAGCTATTTCAAAAGGTTTTAAGTGTGCTTTCTCAGAAATCTCTTTCATCGGTTTTGTCACGCGTTCACCACGAAGCTGAAAACTTCCATCCAGTAAATTATTAACGGGTAGCCTGCCAAGATAGAGATTTGCATCTGTTACCGTTAAATCGTTTCCCTTTCCATAACATAAAGGGCCAGGTTCAGCGCCAGCGCTTTCAGGACCTACTTTAAGGGCACCGCCTTTATCTATTTTAGCTATTGAGCCACCACCAGCACCAACGGTATGAATATCAATCACAGGTGTCTTTACTACAAAGGACGAAATCTTAGTTTCAACCCTGAGGGGAATTTCACCGTTTATAAGAGCAACATCCGTTGAAGTACCACCCATGTCAAAGGTAATTATTTTTTCGTATCCAGCTGCTTTTGCTAACTCAAAGGCTCCAGTAACGCCACCGGCTGGACCTGAAAGTATAGTCTTTACTGGAAAATCAGCGGCTGTACCTGCGTTTAATCGACCACCATTGGACTGCATAATGGACAGTTTTTTTGTTAGGCGAAAATCCTCTATCTTCGAGATATAATGCTTCATGACTGGTGATACGTAAGCGTTTACAAATGTCGTGGAAGTTCTTTCATATTCTCTGAATTCGGGTAGAACGTCACATGAGAGTGAATAGTTGATCCCTCTTTCTTCGAGAATCTTTCCAATGTATCTTTCATGAGATGGATTGAGAAAGGAGAACAAAAATATTACAGCAACAGAATCTATACCATTTTTTTCTAATTGATCTATCGTATTCAAAATTTCATTTTTGTCAAGAAGTTCAGTTTCTTTTCCCTTTGAGTCTATTCGTCCCTTTATGCCATATCTACATTCAGGAGGAACGGGAATGCGTGTTCTTCTATAATGAAGATCATACAGATGTTCTCTCGTTTGCCTTCCAATTTCAATAACATCTTCAAAGCCTTTGTTAACAATTAAGGCTGTTTTTGCCCCTTTTTGCTCCAGTAACGCGTTTATGGCTACGGTTGACCCGTGAAAGATAACGCTCTCTTCATTGGTAATTTTTCTGAGGCCTGACAGTACAGCTTTAGAAGGATCTTCGGGAGAAGACAGAACCTTAAGTGCTTTTATTTTGCCTGATTCTAAATAAACAAAATCGGTGAATGTACCACCGGTATCTACGCTTATAAACAAAGAATCCACTCCTGATAAGTAACTTTACACAATTTTATCACAGTAAATATATCGATCTAACAAAATGACGGTATCAATCAGTTACGTTATAATACTATTGGAGGTGTAATTTATGACATCGGAACACAGAATAGAAATGCTTGAATCGGAAATAAAAAAAGTGCTGGCACAGGCGTTGAGAGAATACAAGGATGATGATCTTAAACCCGTTGAAATTTCTTTTGTAAGGGTAAAACTCTCTGGAGACAAAAGTTATGCAGATGTTTTTGTAAGTGCGCTTGGCAGTGACGAATACAAAGAAAAGGTAGTTGAGAGATTGAAGGAGAATAAAGGATACTTCAGAACAGCTATCGCAAAAAATATCAGATTATTCAAAGCTCCAGAAATTAGATTCAAAAAAGATATTGGTTTGGAAGCAAGCATGAGGGTTTCACAACTCCTGAAGCAAATAGAAGAGGAGAGAAAAGAAAGAGAGGACAATGAAGAATCCTAAAGGCTTTTTATTTATTGACAAACATACAGGAGTTACCTCACACGA
>JAWODV010000021.1:0-22081 GCA_046483075.1 Kosmotogaceae bacterium
AATCCCTAAAGAATAAGCACAAACTCTGAACCATTCGGAACTTCCGAAGAGTTGCACACACGAGGTAATACATGTCCGATAATGCTATCGTTCGTGAATATAGCGAACAATACCAAGACGCTTGGTATGCATGCAATCCTTTCTATCCATTAGCTGATAGAGATTTACGCGCATATCTTGGAGATCAGTGGAATGAACAAGAAAAACAAATGCTTTTTGATGAGGGAAGAAATGCTTATGTTTTCAACTTAATCCGTAAAAATATCAATCTTATTACAGGATATCAACGAAAGCATAGGCTTAGCTCTGTTGTTGTTCCAATAGAAAACTCTGACCAATTAATAGCTGATCAATATTCTCAACTTCTTTTATATGCTCTTAATAGTGGCGAAGGATATCACTATATATCAGAAGCTTTTGGAGGCGCTCTTAAAACAGGAATTAATCTTTTAAATATCTGGATGGATTATAGAGATGATCCTATTAACGGAGATATCAAATACGGACGGGATCCATACTGTGGCTTTATTACAGATCCATATTGGACAAAACTAGATTTTTCAGACTGCTCGTATGTAATTAAAAGAAAATACTTATCTTATGAGCAAGCTTGTTCTCTTTTACCAGGCCAAGAAAAAGATCTTAAAATGTTAGTGAAACAAGGATGGTCACGAGACGATAAGTTTAACTGGCTTCCTTATCAACGTCAGCCTGACGGAGAAGATTTTTTAGCTTATAACGAATATTACAAACAAGGGTGGGAAATGATTCCCGCTATTGTAGATGAAGAAACAGGGGAATATACAGAATGGGAAGGAAATGAAGAGGGGTTGCGTTTCTTTCTACAAAACTATCCTCAACTAAAGTTAGTAAAACGACCAAAACAATATATTGAGAGCAATATCATCGTAAATGATACCTATATGCGCACTGAAAGGAATCAATATGGATTAAACGAATATCCGTTTGTGCCTTTGGTAGGAATATTTGAACCAGAATGCGAACTTTGGGATTTAAAATTACAATCTTTAGTGCGACCTCAAATTGATTCTCAAAAAGAAGCAAATCGAAGGCGTTCTCAGATGATTGATATATTGGACTCTAATATCAATTCTGGTTGGGTAGCCAAAAAATCTGCTGTAGTAAATCCTCGTTCATTATACCAGTCTTCTCAAGGTAAAGTAGTTTTTTTAGAAGATGATGCAGAGGCAGGAGATATAACAAAAATTCAGCCTGCTCAGCTTCCACAAGGGATGTTCGAACTTCAAAGACAGTTTGACCAAGATACTATGACAATTATGGGAATAAATGATGCTAATTTTGGGATGACTGAAAATGCTCAAGAATCGGGTATTATGATGATGCTTCGCCAAGGAGCTTCAATTGTTAACCTTCAAGATATTTTTGATAACCTTCGTTATGCACAAAAACAAATTTCTAAAAAAACTATTAAATTAATTCAAACATGGAAACCAGAAAAGATTCAAAGAATAATTAACCAGCAGGTTTCTGAAAACTTTTTTGACATGGATGCAACAAAATACGATGTCAGTATTCAAGAAGGTGTTCTAACAGATACTCAAAAACAAATCTATTTCCATCAACTTACAGATCTATATCAATTAACGGGAGGACCGCAAAGTAGCGTAGTAACACCTACAATGTTAGCAAAAGCAGCGCCATTACAAGGAAAATCCCAGTTCAATCAAGAGATAGAACAAAATCAAAAAATGCAGCAACAGCAAGCTCAAGAACAACAACAAATAGCACAACAAAAACTTCAATCTGAATTGGAATATAACAAAGCAGCAAGCATTGATAAATTAGCCATGGCACAGGAAAGAAAAGGAAGAACCCAAAGTGATTTGGCTCTTTCAACAGAGCGTATATCAGAATCTGAACAAAATAGAGCTCAAGCAGCATTAGATAAGGCAAAAACAATGGTTGAAATTTCGAAGATGAACGATGAAAGAATAATGCAAGTATGGAGATACGTCAATGAATTAGAAAGGCAAGAGATAACTGATAGGGAACTTATAGGTCAAAAAGTTTCTTTACAAGCTAAAGGGATTGAGGAGGAAGTTGAGAAAGAAAATGTTCAATCTCCTTCTGAAAAAGGAGTGACTTACGACTCATTGGGAGGGTTGTGATGAACCTAGTGAGTTTTAACGAATCTTCTAATGTTAAACTATATTTTTTAGAGGAAGTATGAATAGTCATATGACATCCTCATAAGATTAGCGAATAAAATGCAGCAACAACCTTCGGAGGTATGAAATGAAAAGCAAACTAAAGGACAATACACATTCTAGTCCTGTAAAAAGCATCCCTACAATGTCAGAAAACTATGACATGGGAAAAATGCGCTATTACTCTTGCGGTACTAAGGGATATCCATCTCAAGCTATGCAAGAGGGAAAAAAGAAAAGTTAATGAGGTAAAAAATGGTTCAACAAACTGGGGAAACTCGAGATGCAATCATAGATGAGGACAATAAGCAAATAGAAGCAATCATATCGGCCAATAAGCGTTTAAAAGATCCTTATTGGATCGTGGTATTTGCAAAACCCTCCAAGACTGATGTCGAAGGATTACCAACACTATTGAAACATATCAAAGCCTATAAAACTAAACCAACGCCACAAGTGGGAATGATATCTGGGCGTGTTGACAATTCCAAAGGAACTGTTGATTGGGAAGTAAATATGCCACAGAGACCATTTGACTTTGATGCGTTACAAAAATATGGAGCTAAGCCCTGCGATGAGGCAATTGTTGAAACAACCACAATACCAGGAGCTTATGTAACTAAGTAGTGCCGCCGACTTAAGCCGTTAATCCGAGAACCACGGAGGCTAAACGGGCGAACAAAAAATAAGGGAGACACACACAATGAATGAAGAACCTAATGTTTCGGGCGAAACAATAAATCAGGAAGCCGCCGTTCCAACCCCTGTTGAGACGGGTGATAATCAATCAGTTGTAGAGAACCAAGAAGTTCAACAAGAAGAACAATCTGAAAATGTTCCTCTGTCTGCATTACAAGCTGAAAGATCTAAAAGACAACAGGTGGAAGAAAGACTTCGAATGGTAGAGGATCATTTGGCGTTAAATCAAGCTCAACAATCAAAACCTCAGCCTAAAGACGAGTTTGAGGGTCTTGATGAAGGTGATGTCATGACAGTAGGAGATTTTAAAAAGCTCTCTTCGAAGATGGCAAATCAATTTCAGATGACACTTGAAGAGCTGAAAATGACGCAAAAACATCCAGATTATCAGGAAGTAATTACTAAATATTTACCCGATGTATTGAAACAAAACCCAGGTCTTAAACATACCCTACAAAAAACTCAAGACTATGAACTTGCTTACTATTTAGCAAAAAATTCCGACACCTTTCGGAAAGAGAATAAGAAAAGTAAAAAATCTGCTGATGCACAACGCATAGTTGAAAATTCTCAAAGAGCCGGCAGTTTATCCAGCACAGGAGCCACTTCTCCTATTTCTCAAGCTAAGCGTTACAAGGACATGTCAGACAAAGAGTTCATGGAATTGATGAATAAGAACATGGGATAACACTTTTAGGAGACAAACCATGACCATGACAACTACAGCAGTGTTGCCGCCAGCGGTTCGGGAATATTACGACAGACTTTTGTTGATTACAGCGTATCCTACGCTAATTCATACAAAATTTGCACAACGTAGAATTCTTCCTGAGAAAAATGGCGACACCATTGTGTTTAGAAGATATTCTAAACTTGATACTGTACCTATTCCAGTAAATGATGGAATAACTCCTCCGGGAGCACCTCTTTCTGCAACAGATATCAAGGCTAGAATAGATTTCTACGGTAAAGAGGAGTATGAACTTGTTGCATAATAATTGCCGTAGTAAAATATTACTGAATTCGGGGAAACTCCGCAAAGGACAATCCCGAGCCAATCCGAAACGGAAGGTGTAGAGACTATGTTTAAAAATAAATTAGAATTCAAAGGAGCGATAATAGGAACATTACTAGGAGATGCTTCTCTTATAAAAAGAGAAAGCGGTTCTTCTTATTTAAAAGTTACGCATTGTAAAAAAGATCAAGAATATCTTTATTATAAGGCTAATATTTTAAATTGGTTAAATAAAACTAAATGTAGTGAAGGAATCTCAAAATTAAACGGAAAAGAGTATCCTTATGTAGTTGCGACCACTAAATCCCATCCTTTATATAGTTCATTGTATGAGCATATGTATTACAACGGTCATAAAACCGTTAACGAACATATAATGAAATGCTTAACCCCATTAGGATTAGCATTATGGTATCAAGATGATGGAACCTTTGCTGGAGAACAAGGATATAGATGCCCTTATATTTGTTCCCACGCTTTTAACCAAACAGAAAATGAACTATTATCACGAATGATTTTTAAAAAATTTGGTATAACTTTTCGAGTTTTAAGAAAAAATGTAAAAGATAAAACATATTATTGGCTTAGATTGCGAAGAAAAGATAGAGAAAAGTTTTTTGAAATAATCAAACCTTATATTCAAGAATGTATGAAAAGAAAAATTGATGATAAATATTACATATCTGATAAAAAATATTTTGAAAAAGCATTTATTAAATGCGCTATATGTAAAAAAGAGATTGAAATAAATGCAAAATCGCAAAGAACTATTTGTGAAGAATGTCAGTTATCTCAACGGAATGATGGTCATCAAAAATATTACGAAGAAAAGAAAAAAGATCGTAAATTTACATGCATTCAATGTGGGAAAACTTTTATAAGAAAACCTGGAAAAAATACCGTTCACTGTAGTAGAAAATGTTCTGGTATTACACATTCTAATTTATATAAAAACAAAAGAAGTAATGCACATTCAACAAATGTGAAGATATAGTCCGACCCTTATAGTAATATAAGGAGCTAGCAGAAATGCCTAGCCGCCCGAAAGGGTAGTAACAAAAAGAATTTCGTAACAATAACTAACCAAGTTCAGCTTACAGTTGAGGACCGTGTTCTCAATGAAGGATCTAAACTTTTAGCACAAAACTTGGCTCAAACTATAGACGAAGTTACTAGAGACGTTCTCGCAAGTACTAGTTCTGTAAACCAATGTGATAATGGATTTAATGGAAATACACCTACAGAATTAACTAAAGCTGATATTGATGCAGCCGTAAAAACTTTGCTTGGAAACGACGCAGAAATGATTTCAGAAGTAGTGACAGGAACTAACGCTTATGCGACAAGTCCTGTTCGACCTGCTTTCTGGGGTTATATCGACACTGATTTACTTGATGACTTAGAAGCAGTAGCTAACTTTGTCAACTCAAGTAATTATGCATCTCAACAAACAGTATTAGACTCAGAATGGGGCTCAACTGGCAATGTCAGATGGCTTTATACATCAGTGGGCAGTGTAAGTTCTGCTGCAACACCAGTCTATAACAACATTATTGTTGGGAAAGAGGCTTACGCCGTAGTTCATTTAAAATCAGAAACAGGTAATTTCTATGTTAAGCCTCTAGGTTCTGCTGGGTCTGCCGATCCATTAGATCAAAGAGGATCTATCGGTTGGGATCACCCATTCGTTTCTAGAATACTAAATGATTCATTTATGATAAATCTTATGAGCACCCATTCTTAGGTCTACACAAAATCCTAAGAATGTAATTTTGCCATCAGTGTCATATGAATGTGCATAAGAAAAAACGTAAATAAATCAGGAGGTTAATATTATGTCACAAATGAAAGTTTGGGGATGGACTAATCCTGCAGCTGCCGTTGTTAGAAATGAAAGCGTAGGATTTACAGTCGATCAAATTACTGTAACAAATGTAACAGATGGAGTCCAATATTACTGGGATTCATCTATGACTGATGGTTATTACGTAACAGTTGATACTGGCGCAGTAACCACATCTAATGGTTTTACACCATTAGCACAATCTACAGCAGTAGGAGCTACTATCAGTGGTTTCACTAATGCAAACCCTGGGGTAATCACAGTAAACGATACTGGAGCCTTTGGATTTGCTGCTGGAGACACAATCAAAGTATCTGAATTAGCAGATGATGGCACAGGAGACGCTAGCTTAAATAATACATTTACTATCGCTTCTATCTCTGCAACAACAATAACTCTCGTAGAAGATACCACAGTAACTGGATATAGCGTGTATGTATCTGGCGGTATGGTAACTAGAGTTAGCGATACTGATGGAAATCCAATTCCAACAGAGAACCATGCAATCCAAGGAATTACTTTAGGAACAGGCGTTGTTGGAGGAGACAATGACGTTATGACTGCAGTAGCATTTGGATCAAACGTAGTAGTTTAAAAGCTACAAATAAGAACCACAAAGGGTTGGGGACTTAGATTCCCCTCCCTTTTCTTTAATAAACACACACGAGGTAAATATGAGCCAAATAAGACATCAAAATCGTCCTATAGATGACCTCCAAAAGTTGCCTATTATTGGTAGACAACCTAAGGGTGAAAAGGAAGAAAATTTCCTTCGAGAAATCTGCGAATTTGAGTTTATGAATATGGAAGAACCGGGACTTTCTAATAGATTTCCTTATGGAAATTCAAAAGATTCACACACCTTCACTTTTTTTCACGGAGGGAAATACAAAGTCCCTAGATTTATTGCTCAATGGGTGGAATCGAGAACAACCCCTATTTGGGATTGGCGTCCAGATGGAACCGGGGGCATGCAAAAAAAAATGGTAGGCAATAAGCCACGGTTTCAAATGAGACAAGTATTTGGAGGATAACTTATGAGTTCTTGGACCTTAGCAAACATAATGCAAAAAATTAGGCGTCATACTGGAAGATTAAGTGCTGATGATATTTCTAATACCGAACTTAAAGATAGAATTAATAAATACTATACTTTGAGATTTCCAGCAGAAGTAAAGCTGGAACAAAAGCATGTGTATTATGAATTTTTAACCAGTGCAAATCAGCCTACTTATGATGTTCCTGATACTACTTATACTAATTATGAACCACCAGCCACAATAAATAATTTGTCTTTGCTTTGGTATCAAGATTCAGCAAAATTTAATAATGAGAATCCTCTTCAATATAATTTTACAACACCATGGACGGGAGATGGGGCTACTGTTACTTTTACAACAACAGTTCAAAGCTTTCCCATATACCCGTCTACTTTAACTATTACAGACAATACAGAAACTTTTGAAGATACCACTACCACTTACACTACTTCTGATATTTCTTTAACAGGAAGTTTGGGAGGAAGTGCAACGATAAATTATAGCACAGGCGCTATTTCTGTAACTTTTAACGCTGCCCCTTCAGATGGGCAGAATATTTATTTAAATTATGTTCAGTTTCAACCAAATAGACCCAATGCAATCCTATATTTTGAAAACAAATTCCAATTATCTCCTGTACCTGATCAGGTTTATAGAATTCGAATGAGAGCCTATAAAATAGTTTCTGAGTTAACGGATGCTACAGATACACCAGATATAAATGAATGGGGACCTTGTATCGTATATGGAACATCATTAGGGATATTTTCTGATTATGGAGAAACAAATGCATATGCTGAGACTACTGCTTTGCATAAAGAACAAATATCTTTGATTCTGACAAGAACAGAACAAGATCTTATGAATACTAGAACAATGCCCAAATTTTAAGGAGGAATTATGACTTGGGATAAAACGCAACCCACTGATACAACGAAACTTAGAAACCTAGGTGTTGTAATAAGACCTAATTGGGAAGCCATTGAAAGCGCTGATGATACTTTTATTCCTCATGCTTTAAATTTTACTGATAGAGACGCGGCAGGTTTAGCAAGTGATCCAACGGCTATTACTGATGCTATGATTGCTTATTCTAAACAAGATGCTGATGGTGATCCTCAGTTATATGCTATTGATCCTTCTTCTGTAGTTACTAAGCTTACTGGAGGTAGCCAATCAGCAGCGGCAAAAGGTCATTTGCTTTTTCCAGGGGGAATTAAAATAAATTGGGGAAAGATTATTTCTACAGCCAATGTACCTAAGGAAGAAACTTTTGATTCTGCTTTTGATACTGCGGTATATTCAATTACTTTAACTCCTCTTGCTGATCAGGGATCATCTAGAACAGCTGTAATAGATAGTGATACTCCCCCAGCTACTGACAAATTTTATATAAGATCAACTAATGCGGCTCTTATAGTTTATTATATTGCTATAGGTAAATAAGAGGTAAAAATGAGTTTAAAACCCATGCTAATAGCTCCTTTTCAAACAGGCTTGGAGACTGATATAGACCCATGGCTAGCGCCTATGGATTCATTTCGAAAACTAAACAACATTCATATTAAGCGTGGAAATTTAGAAAAAAGAGAAGGTTATAGACCTTTTGGTTATTTAATTCCTATGGGAGCAACGGTTAATATATCCGATATTACTCAAAGTAATCCTGGAGTCGTTACCACGGCTGGAGCACATGGGTATTCAACAGGTGATAAAGTTTTTATTAAATCTGTTGGTGGAATGTCCTCCTTAAATAATAAAATATATACCATAACTGTTACAGCTATAAATAAGTTCTCAATCAACTTAAACACCACAAGTTTGAGTGCTTATACGGTAGGCGGTACTGTTGCTCTCACTTCTATTATTACCGATAGAGTAATGGGCATTACAAGATATGTGGAATCAGATGGAGCACAAACAACACTAGCATTTAATGCTAGAAGAGCATATAGATATAATACTTTTACAGACGCATTTGTTCAATTAGATGCAGGAGACATTTTTTCATCGGGGGAATATGATTATATTTGGGCTGCCAACTGGCAATCGGGAGGAGGAACAAATAGGCTCTATTTCACCAACGGAATTGCTGGGACGCCAGCAGCGCTACCTACAAGCGATGGAATACGTTATTATGATGGGACTACAGACACAAATAACACAGTCCAATTTTACCCTACTCTGTATGCAGGACCCCCTAAAAGGACATTGGTTGGAGCGAAACTTATTTTTAGTCTTGGACAAAGGCTAATTGTTCTAAATACTAATGAATTTGATGAATCTGCTACTAATAATTACCCGCAACGAGCTAGATGGTGCGCAAAGCAAGATCCTTCTAACTGGAATGATGTAATTGCAGGAGGGGGAGGATATACGGATGCTGCTACAGGAGATCAGATTGTTTCTGCAAGAGCATTACAAAACCAGATAATAGTATTTTTTACCAATTCTGTATGGACGTTAATACCTACTTCAGATCCTAATCGAGCTTTTAAATGGAAAAAACTAAATAACTTTAGAGCTTGTGATGGAAGAATGGCTAGCATAGGGTATGATAAATATGTAGTTTCTTTTGGAATTAGAGGCATAACAGCTACTGATGGCGTTGAAACAAGAAGAGTTGATAATAAGATTTCTGATTTTACTATTAATGATATTAATGTAAGCCAATTTGAAAAAGTATTTTGTGAAAAAAGTTATGCAAATAAGAGAACGTGGACACTTTACAATACTATTGAAACTACCGATGATGAAAATGATAGTGCTTTAATTCTAGATGAAGATTCGTCAGCATTTAATACTTATTCTATTAATTTAAATTGCTTAGGATACGGAAACTTTTCTAAAGATTTTGGATTAGATGACTTTACAGTTGAAAACGATTTAGATTTAGCATTAGATGATTTTAATGATGAAGATTTCTTTTCTTATTTTTGGCAAGACGGACAGGAAACATTCTTAGGTGGCGATTTAAATGGTGGCATTTATATATTAGAAACAGATGGAGATGATAATGGATCTTCTATCACTTCTACATTTTCTACTAATGCATGGAGTCCTTTCAAGGAAGAAGGCATCGAATCCCAATTAAATTATGTAGATTTTTATATCGACACTCATTTAAAGACAAAAGCTATTATTGATTTCTATAAAGATACAGCTACCTCTCCTTATTTAACTAAGACAATTGATTTTCTCCCAAACTTAGATTTTGTTTGTAAAATTACAGGAGCTACTATTACAGACCCTGTTAATGTTAGTGCGCCTTCGCACGGACTTTCTACAGGAGATATTATATATATCTACGGCGTAGAAGGAATGAATTCATTAAATAGCGGAGAAGAACAAGACGCGCATACTATTACTGTAGTTGATGAAAATAGTTTTACCATAGATGATTTAGACGGAACTTCTTTTGATACTTATTCAAGTGGTGGAAGTATTTATAAGAGAAAGTTCTATAAGACAAAAACGTGGAAAAGAGTTTATGGAGGAGGAATTGGATTTCAGCACCGTATAAAACTTACTTCAGAAGGACAAGATAAACCTTTTAGGATTCTTGGATTAAAGCCTTATTTTAAACCCATCGGAAAGAGGGATAATAACTGATCAACTACCCGTTCCTAAAGAAACGGGCTTGTAACTAGAGAAAAAACCATATGCACGAAGCGAGATTTAATATCTGTTACCTTAGCCTTATATCAAGGTTTTTGCCCTGTTCCTTGAGGCCGTTCCGCATGTTGACATCAGCGTGGGCACGCCTACCCGTCTTAGGGGACTACGGTTCGAGAGACATAATTGCAGCCCATATTACGCAACCACCCAATTACTTAGATGTAGCAGACTCTCGAAAAGCAAGTAAATATTGTACTAAAACCGAGGAATTCAAGCAACAAAATAGGAGCGAGGTTTCCTCTCCTTCCTAAAGGAAAGGGTATCCACCTCGTCGATAATTATGAGTCTTTCTAACGAGATTAATTTGCCTCTTATAGAAAATTATGATGACAACAAAGCATACCAAAAGGATTTGGTATTTGAACTAAAGAATATGTATGAGGAAATTTCTCAAAATGTAAATGGATTTATTAGAAATAGTGCTGAAATTGATCAAGCCCAATGGGAGCCAACATTAGCAGGAACTGGTGGAGGAGATTTTATTTATGCATCTCAAATAGGATGGTCGGTAAGACAAGGGATTTTTACTTATATCTGGTTCGATATCAATTGGAGCTCAACAACAGCTACAGGTAATTTATATGTAGAATTACCTTATAAAGTTACTTTAAGCAATCAGATGCCATTTATGGGCGTCTTACAGCCTTCTTCGATTAATTTTGGAGCTGGCAATACAAATTTAGTTATTAATGCAATACCAAATACTTACCGTGGAGAAATATGGACTATTGGGTCGGGAGCGGCAACAGCAAATTTAACTGTGCCAGCTTCAGGACGATTAATAGGGTACATTCATTACATAGGAGTAGATGATGAATAAAAATATAGATGAACTGAGATGGGTTCGAGTTTTTACTCCAGATCACATTCCTCATTATCTAATTGAACAAGTAGGGTATAGAGCATACTCTACAGAAGAATTCTTTAAATACCATCAAATAAATTGCTTAATGCAAACGGGTGATGGTGTAAAGCTAAATCCTTTTAATCATCTGTATGTATTAGCAGATAATGGAAATAAAGTTCAGGGAATGCTTTGGTTTAATGTTGATCCGTTATCAAAAGATATACTTATTCAAACATATAGTGTAGATAAAGCGTATTGGAATAAAGGACAAGCAATTAAAAAACTTGAAGAGCATATAAAACAAATAAGAATTAAAGCAAATTTAAATAAAATTTATTGGATTACCAATTATCCTAAGCATAGTATGAAATATGGCTTTAAACCATCAAAAAGTGTGCTAATGGAATATAACCCTAATGAGGAGGTAAAAAATGGGTCAGACGATGCTCGGAGGGGTCTCGCACAAGGGAAACGTGGGACTTCTGACTCCGGAACAACAAAACTACCTAAGTCAAGCGATGGGGGGGTTGAGCCAGATGGGACAACCGATGGACCCATCACAATTTCAGGACATGTTTCAACAGTCGTATGTACAGCCAGCGACTCAGATGATGCAAAGGCAAATAGTTCCTGCGCTTAAAGAGTCATATCTTGGAGAGGAAAGCGGATCATCAGCGCTTAATCAAGCGTTATCACAAAGCGCTACAGATTTAAGTAGTGCGCTGGGATCGCAATTAATGAACCAATACAATCTTGGACAACAAAGACAAATAGGTGCGTTAGGTCAAATGGGTCAATTAGCTGGACAGAGAACATTTTCTCCTATGATTCATGAGCAGGAAGGGATTTTAGGAAATATTATAGATATGCTCGGACGTCTTGGTGGCGGCTGGTTAGGAGGCTTATAATGAGTATTATTCATTTAAAATATGGATCTGGCTTAGGTAAAGGCTTAAGTTCTTTCGGACAAGCAGTTGGAGAAGCGCTACAAAAACGTGCTGAGAAAACACAATTAGAAAAAATATTAAACCCTTCTCCTACTCAACAAGCACAAAATATAACAGAAGATGAAGGATTTAGACAAAATTTCCTTGATATGATTCAAAGTTATGAGAATGAGACAGGAAAAATGTTAACGCCAGATCAGATAGATGTGGCTTGGAATTCTTCTGTAAATCAAGCTAATGCACAACAGGGAGCTCAACAGCCACAAGGGCAATATAATATGCAACAATTATCTGCAATTGCTCAAAAAAATCCTCAATTAGCTAGTATGATTCAACAAAATCAACTAGCTCAACAAAAGTCTTCTTTACAAGAAAAAAAGTTGGATTTTCAACAGAAATTAGCATACCAAAAAATGAATGAACCCTTAGTACAAAAATTGAATGAAAGATTACAGAAAACGCAACAAACTGGATATGATTTCGAAAGATTAAATAATATTTTTACAGAGGATGCTAATAAATTACCTTCCGCTTGGACGGCCGCCATGATTGATTTGGAAGGACCATCTGGTCTTAGTAAACTAGCAAGAACACAAATTACTCCAGAAGCACAAGAAGTGATCAAGATTATTGTTAATCAATTAAGAGGAGCGCGAGAAACATTTGGAGCACGTGTAACAAACTTTGAAGCAGACAAATACTTATTAGGTTTACCTGGGTTATTAAATAGTCCAGAAGGAAGAAAAGCTATATTACGTGATTTGCGTATCGTTAATAAGATAAATGAATTACATGATAAAGGAATTCTTGATGCCTTTAATTCTGGAGGAGGAACTAGTAATATTACATATTCTGAAGCAGCGCGTATAGCAAAAGAGAAAAATAAGCCTCAAATTGAGCAATTACGAGAAATGTATGCAAATCCAAAAAAACGAGATTTTTCTTCGGTACCTGATGCCTCTTTATTAAAAGGAGAAAAATTAATAGATGAAAGCACAGGCCAAGAATTTGTTTCAAATGGCATGGAATGGATTCCTATAAGAGGAGAATAATTATGTCGTATAAATTAATTTCTACACCAAGTGAAATGCAGACTTCTGTAGAGGAAACACAACCTGCTGTAAAAGCAAGAAGTCCTGCGTTGAATTTATTAGAAGGGCAAGCACATCAATTAGCAACTTCTGGTACAGCAGTTGGATCAAGTTTAGCTGGATTACCTGGAGATCTTTTATCTTTAGCAGATAGATTTGTTGCTGGACCTCTTTCTGAAAAAATTACCGGAGCAAAAGCAAAACCATATGAAGAAACATTTATCGGAAAAACATTTCCAACATCTGAACAAATTAAAAATAGCATACAAGAATCAATTCCATATACAAAGCCAAGAAATAAACTAGAAGAGTTTACAAATGATGTAGCATCTACTGCTGCTATTTTATTAACTCCTGGTGGACAAGCAAAGATAGGAAGATTTTTAAAAACTAACAAAACGACAAGAGCTTTTTTTAAATCACTTGGTTCTCATGCTTTTGGTGAGGGGATAAAAAATTTAACTGGATCGGAAGAAAAAGGTAATTATGCTACAATGGGTTCTTTATTATTAATGAGTCTATTAGATAGAAATGGAGCTTCAAGATATATAGGTAAATTATATAACAATGCTAAAAGTGCTTTAACTCAAGCTGGAAATCCAAGAGTAAATGCAAAACCTTTAGTTTCAAAATTACAATCTTTAAGAAATGACTTAACTCAAGGAACATTAGCTCCAAGTGAAAAAGCAGTAGTAGAACAAATCGATAAAGTTCTATCTCACGTACAAGACGGAACAATTGGAGTTGAAAATTTATGGGGCTCTTCTAGAAGTTTAAATGAGATAAAACAAGAAGTAATAAGAAGTGCTAAAAGTCAAACAGGTGGTTCAAGAGCAAAAAAGTTTTTCGGAAAAATAATTAATCATATCAATTCAGAATTAAATAAATATGCAGAACAAAATCCAAAATTCGGTGAACCTTTTAAAGCAGCTCAAGAAGGTTTTAGTACCATAGCTAAATCAAATTTTATAAGCAATGCAGTCAAAAGATTATCAGGAATAGAAGTTAGAAATCCTGGGTTATTACATCTTTTTGGATCTGCTGGTGGTGCTGCTGGTGGAACAATGGCTGCTACAAAAGCAGCTGCAGGAACAGGATTTTTTAGTGCAGGAGCTGTTGCTGGATACCAAGCAATAAAAATGTTATATCGAGTAATGAAATCTCCAACATTAAGAAAATATTATTTTCAAGGATTAAAAGAAGCTTCCAAAGGAAATGTTACTCAGTTTGCGAATAAAGTAAACAGAATGGATAAAATAATAGAAAAAGAAGATAAGGTTAAAAAACCGTATAAGATAGTAAAAAAAGATTAATAATATTCTTCTTTATTTTCTTCTGTACATAACATAATTAAAATTAAAGATACTATATATAATATAATCATATCATTCCTCTATTTTTTAGTTAATATTATTTTTAAGTCTTCCAAAAATTTTGTTTGGTGTTTTTTACTTTCAGATTCAATGGAACATAATCTTCCATGAAAATCTTTCATCTCTTGATAAATAGAAGTTTGAATATTGTCAGATTTACTACCCAAGTATAAAAATAATGTGATCATAACAGCAATCACCGCAGCAAAACATCCAACTATTGTCATTAATGTTACTAAATCCATATTATCTCCTTTTATATCAAAATCATTTTTTTAGAATAGTTATCTTCTATTTCATTTTTATCATATAAGTATATCATCTTTGAAGAAGAATGTCCAGTGACTTTCATAATTTCGCTGTCAGGGACGCCCTCTTTTTTAGCAATCGTAACCCACGTAGCCCTAAGCACATGAGGAGTCACTTTCTTGATTCTGGCACGCTTAGAAGCGCTCAGAAAGCTAGCGTTAAGTTGCGTCCTGTAGACTCTCTTGCCTTTATTAGTGATAAAGATAAAGTCTGTTGTAGTTCGTTGATCCTGAGTACTTTCTATGTATTTTTGCAACCCTGAAACGTATTCTATAGGATACGAAATAGGGATTTTTCTAATTGTTCCCTTAGTTTTACTTTGATAGTAATAAATTTGGTTCTTTTCAAAGTCTATTTGATCCGTTTTAGCATTTAGCACTTCCGATACTCGTTTGCCACCTTGTAGGATTGCCCTAGCTATGAGCGAGTCTCTATAATTTAATTTCTTTAAAGCCGATATGAATTTATTCCACTCGTGTAAAGTAAGGGCATCTGTAGCGCATTTATCTCTTACATCAAAGAATGTTTTATTAGAAGCTAGATTGCTTGGCATAGCTTTTCGAAACCATCCTTGGGATATATATTGTAAGTAGGAGGTGAAACTAATATAGCAAGAAGCTCTTACTTGTCGTGTTCCTTCACACCATTCTTCGATACCTTTAATGAACCCTATATTGATTTCATGAGGAACGTTATTAAAATGTCCTACTGTTGTATCCGGTATAATTTTTCTATTCATTAAGTCTGTCATGTAGAAAGAATAATTTTTAGCAGTCAACGGGTGTAAGTGCGAAAGCCATTCTTCTATTGCTTTTCTTATGGGCATATTTTCCAGAAGATGAATAAACGCATCTTTTCCTGATTTTAATCCTTGGATCGCTGAAAAGATATCCGTTTGGACATAATTATTTTTTTGAGTAAGGCTCATAATTGTATTTTTTCTCCGTTCTGTTCAATAGTGCCCTATTGTACAGAGTTTATTTCTCTATTTTTTTTTGTCCACATATTCGCGAATATCCTCTAATCTAGGACTTCTTCTTAGCTTATGCGCATGATTTGCTAATTCTTCGTAATCCGATTCTTCATAGGGAGGTATTTCTAAAAATCTTACATCTTCATAATCTTCTTCTGAAATGTCTTCAGTATCCCAACTAATTTCTTTTTCTATTTCATTTTGATAAGATTCTTCTAAATATCTTTGCATTTCTTCTAAATGATTAAAGTGTCTATTAATTACATATATAAAATCTGCTGAGACAGATTTGTGCTTTCTGTGACATCTCCTTCTAAAAATATGTGAGTATCCATCTGAATCTTCAATTAAATGCAATTGTGTTGTTATTATTGACATTTTATTTCTCCTTTTGTCCTAGTATTGTTCCACTAAGATCAGCTCTTCTAAGATCAGCTCCTTCAAGATCAGCTCCTTCAAGATCAGCTCTTCTAAGATCAGCTCCTGTAAGATTAGCGCCAGAAAGATCAGCGTATCTAAGATCAGCTTCAGTAAGATCAGAGTCTCTAAGATCAGCTCCAGCAAAATCAGCTCTTCTAAGATCAGTGTATCTAAGATCAGCTTTGAAAAGATTAGCTCCTTCAAGATCAGCTTTGAAAAGATTAGCTTTAAAAAGATTAGCTCCTTCAAGATCAGCTCTTATAAGATCAGCTCTGCTTCCTTTCTTTCTTTCAGAGTCTAACCAAAGCTTATGATTATCTAAGATTTTTTGTAGTTCTTCTTTAATCATGATTTTTAACCTCTTTATTTTATTTTTTAAATTTCAACTAAATTCGCTTATCGGACTTTTGACAAAAGAAAACGGTGCTAAAAAGTGTCATTTCCCTAAGTTAAAGGTTAAAACAAAAAAATATTGAGCACCTTCAACAATTATAAAATTATACACGATATACTGTGGGAATCTTCCCATTCTCTATCACTCTGCTCTACTCTCGCCGTATTAATGGTATCTACATATGTTTGAAGTGTCTCATGAGATACTGTATCAATATTACTAATTACATCACTTCTATCATACGTATCGCTACCAATCTGATATGTATTGCTGGTATCTACATATTCTATTTCTGTTGCAAGAGAATCGTTTATCGAATCTATAATGTTACTCATATTTTTCTCCTTTTTTAGTAATTTCTACCTTATGTTTTATTAAAAATTCGCGAATAGATTGTTGGACTATAAAATTCATTGTCTTCCCATCTTTAGCAGCTTTAATTTTAATCGCTCGATGAACGCTTTCTGGTATAGATATGATCAATCTTTTATTCATTTTTTACCCATAAATATATTAATTATGATAAATATATCATTTATTTTCTTTTTTCACAATATAAACTAGAAAAAATATTCAAAAATACCATATAGAGTAAAGAAAGCCCAGAACCATACTCATCGGGCAACAAACACACACGAGGATACAATGACTAAAAAAATTTATAAAGCCTATTGTACGGAACTCCCTTTTGTCGACGTTCCGCCAATAGCTAAAGTATACCCAAGAGCTCCTACAGCTGCGGATACAGAATTTTCTATAGGATACCCCTGGGTTTATAAACCAACAGCTGATACAGCAAGTTTATATCAATTTGGTGGTATTGATTCAAGCGGAGATGCTATATGGATGCTATCCACTCCTGGCGCATCAGATGTTGATACAATTAATAGTTTGTCACCTGTTTTAGGAAATATTTTAATTGACGGCGGAACAAATATAACGGACGTTAACGCTGGCCATACTGTCACTTTAAATTTAGACGATGCAATTACACTAGCAACATCTGTAACTTCGCCTTTATATACTGCTAATGCTGCTGATGCTGTAGTTCAAGCAGGCGGAGCAAATGATGTAGTGCTTAGGCTTGGAGATAATGCTGGAGCTACTTTTTTAAGAGTTCAAGATAGTGATGATGCAGATCTATTTACTATTGATTCTGACGGAGCATTGACTACTTTAACAGGATTAACTGTAGCAGGGGCAGCTATATCTCTCAATGACGACTCTAATTTTAACACTTCAATTAATACAGGAACATCTACAGGAACAATTACAATTGGTAGTGCTAATGCCGGTGTGATAACAGTTGATACAAGTGCTGGCATATCTCTAGACGGGGCAACAGCTTCTAACTTTACAGTTACTGGAGCATCTGAAGATTTGACTCTTCTATCTACTGGCGGCTCAGTGAATATTGAGGGTACTGAGGCAGATGCCGCTGCTATATCTATTCAAGCATCAGACGCTGCAGGTGGTATCGATATAGATGCTGGTAGTGCTGGTATTGATATGCTAGCAACAGCAGGCGCAATTTCAATCGAGGCACAACTTAGCTCTAACATTACAGTTACTGGAGCAGGGGCTGACTTAGATATAGGATCGGCAGGAGGTTCAGTCGATTTAACAGCTTCTGAAGCAGCAGCAGATGCTATCTTAATAGAAGCTTCCGATGGAGCTGGTGGAGTTCAGGTAAGAGCTGGATCTGCTGGTATCTTAATTGGTAATGAAGCTGATACTGCTGTGATTGATGTTGGAGACATTGCACCTACAGCTTCTAGAACAATTACCGTTGGTGGTGGGACTGTAGTAACTGCAGCCGTAACCGATACAATAGATATTGGTCCTGATGGAGCTACAACAAACGCTAACTCTATAAAAACAGTTAATGTTAATACTGGTGGAGTAACACTTGGTGAAGTTCTTACAAATATAGCAACAGGAGCAATTACCTCTGGTACTCATACAGTTTCTATTCAGTCTGGAAATGCAGCCGCTGGAACAGTTGCAACAAACATTTCAACAGGAACGGGAACTAAATCGGTTAATATTGGTAATGCTGATGCTAATACGACAATGAACTTAGACGGAGATGTTGTCATTAATACTAACGTTAATGGATCTATCTCTGCTTGCGTAGGCACTTCTACTGGAACAGTAACTTTGGGTAATATTGCTAACTCTGGTGCTATGTCACTAGAATCTAGCTCTACAGTAGATGTAGATGCAGCTGGAGCTATATCTCTTAATTCAACAGCAGCAGCAATCAACATTGGAAATGATGACATTGACCAAGCGGTTAATCTTGGTACAGACGGAGAAAGAACAGTAACTGTTGGGTCTACAAATGGAGCAGCAGGCTTAGTTCTACAGTCTGGTACTGGAGAGATTACAGTAACAGGAACGGTTAAGCAAATAGATGCTGAATTAATGGGACAAACTGGAATTTATATTCCTGCTTATACACAAGATTCTATTGCAGCAACAGCAGCAAATACTGGTGGAGTACCAACAGGTACTACGGGTGATGTAAACCTAATTACAATGCAAACAGGTGCAGTAATGCAGGGATTTGTAGTTGGAGCAGGTCAGACAATATTGCAGCCAATAATGGGAGCAAATGGATTAATAATAAGTGCTGACCAAACAGCAACAGAGGGAATGGAATATAATTTCCCATATTTTCAATACACCGTTGGGACTTCAGATGCTTTTGCATTTGAGCTCGGCTTATATATCGATGATATGGATGGAGCTGATCCTTATGTATTTGGTTTTAGAAAAACTGAAGCAAATAATGCTCTTATGTCCGCATATGATACTTATGCAGCCATAGGTATGAATGCAGCTACTTCTGCAACAAATATAGTAATAGCTGATGAGTTAAATGGCGGTGGTCAAACTTTAACAAATACAACAGACGCGTGGGGTGGTGACGGAAGTTATCATGTGCTCAGAGTTCTTGTAGATGGTTCAGGTAACGTTACTTATACGATTGACGGCTCCGCTCCAACAGCAACACATGCTTTTCAGTTCGATAATACTGATGTAGTAATCCCTTTCATTAGGATTAAACACTCTGCATCTGCGACTGATGTAGCTATCAGAAGAATGAGAATTGGGTATATTGCTTAATTAACAACAATTTAAGGGCTCTTCATTAGAGGAGCCCTTGATTTAACAAACGAGATAATTATGACTTTAATTACAGAATTTGATGTAAAGGAGTTTAATGCAGCTAATCTTTTAATGGTGAGGTAACTATGTCTAGTAGTGGAACAAATAGGCCGTTTAAATATGGAGCTAATGATCGTCGAGAATTTATCGTTCAAGATTCTGAAGTAGCTATTAGAGCTGTTAATGATGCAAACGGCAATCCCACATATTTAGGAAGAGCCAAAGCAGGCACTCTAACATCTGAAAGTAAATGGCAAATAAGAAAGATAACTTATGATGCTAATCAAGGAGTAACTGCTGTTGAATGGCCAGAAAGTGGTGGAATAGCATCGCCAGATTTTATTTTTGAGTGGGACGATGTTCTTACTTACACATATTCTTAAGGAGTAAATATGCCATACAGATTCAATGCTTTTACAGGGGATTTAGATGTAGTAGATACAACGACAGTTTGCGGTTATATTAAACAATTAGATGGCGATGTTGGAAGTGCGCTTCCTGTTGCCGATATTATAAATTTAATAGGGACAGCGGCTCAGGGTATTTCTTCAAATGCGGCAGGCAACACTGTTACGTTTACTATTGATGATTCTACAGAAACACAGAAAGGTGTTGTTGAGTTAGCAACGGATGCCGAAACTATAGCAGGTTCTTTAACTGATAACCATGTTATCAATCCTAGCTCTCTAAAAGCAAAATTAGGAACGCAAACTGATCATGGAATATTGGTTGGTTCTGGAGACACTAATGCAATAACAGCTATAAGCGTAGGAAATAGTGGGGAATTGTTAGTAGGAAATACTGGTGGCGATCCTGCATTTGGATCCACAGCATATGGAGATTTTTCATTTTCTAACGTCACAGGTGTCGGGGTTCCAAGATCATTATCAGTTGTAAACACTGACGTAAATGCTGCTTCAACATCTGATTTAAGAATTTCTATTCCTCCTTTAGGTGGTGATGGAATGTTAAGTTTCGAAATACAAGGTTCTTCTTTCTATTCATTTGGTATAGATAATTCTGATTCAGACACATTGAAAATTACTACTTCTTCAGATCCAAGCTCAGGAACAGAGGCTTTTGCTGTGGACAACGGAACCGCAGCTATAACGTTCGCTAATGCTTATGAGTTCCCAATAGCAGATGGTACAGCAAATTATCCATTAGTTACAGACGGTGCGGGTAATTTAGATTTTTCAGCATTAGCAGCTTCTTCTACAAGTGTAGATACTACTAATTTTGATGGATGGCTTTCCGGCACGGATTCTGATATTCAAACAGCACTAGAAACATTAGATGATGTTGGAAAAGCGGTAGTCATAGATCCGGGAGCTTCTGGAGATAGCTATGTAAGATTTGACATCAATACAACAAACGAATTCTGTGTTGGAATTGATGATGATGATGGAGATTCTTTAAAGATTAACCAAGGAGGAGCTAATCCTTCTGCTGGAACAAATACATGGAAAATGACTGCTGATGGCGAAAGAACAATGCCACTTCAACCTGCATTCTTAGCTTATAATAGCGCTACAGATAATAATGTAACCGGAGATGGAACAGCATATACTGTGGTATTTGATACTGAAGTACATGATCAAAATGCTGATTATAATAATGGTACTGGTGTTTTTACAGCCCCGGTTACTGGTGTTTATCATTTTGATGCTCATGTGCTTTTTCAAGGATGTACTATAGCAAGATCTTTTCAAATAGCTTTAGTCACCTCTAATAGAACTTATGTTAATATTTATAACAGAAGTGCTTCTGCTGCGGATCAATCTATAATGATTTCCACAGATGCCGATATGGATGCTTCAGATACAGCTTATATATCTGTAGAAGTATTCGGAGAAGCTGGAGATACTGTAGATGTGTATGGAGCTGCTGGAGTATGGACAAGTTTTAGCGGACACTTAGTATGTTAATAGGAGAAAAAACATGGAAATAGCAGGAATACCTCACCAAAATCCTTTAGATTACACAGGGCCTAAACAAAATATTATTCCTATTAAAGTGATTTATAGAATTCCAACTACTACAGATGTGAAATATAGAATAGGGACATTTGCTCTTATTGGTAAAAATC
>JAWODV010000119.1:0-5645 GCA_046483075.1 Kosmotogaceae bacterium
TCATGAAATTGATGGAAGTTCATTGTTGAACTCACCTTAAATCTTCTCCAAATCGGGGGTTCAATATCTACCATAGCAATTTTATAAGTATGAAGCTTCATATCATCCTCTCCTTTTACAAAAATAATTTATTTTATCGATAACCATCAAAACAATATCATTTTTTTCGAAATAAATGAAATGACTAATCATGTCGATTGTTTTCTAAAACACTTTGATATCATGATCATTTATGCTATAAATATATTATCCCACTTCCAAAAGGTGTCGAAATGCGCAAGTAATTATCTTCCAAAAAATAATCAAAATACTTCATATTAGTCGGAATTTTCCGAAAATCTTTTCCTTCTTTCTTGGAGGTGGTTAAGTTGCTTCATATCAAAAACTTAAATAAATCATTTGGTTCTAATGAAACTTTAAAGGATATCAGTCTTTATGTAAATAGAGGAGAGATCGTTGCTCTCATAGGTCCAAATGGCAGTGGTAAGACAACATTGTTAAATATTATTAGGGGAAAACTCAAACAAACAAATGGAAATATTAATTTGGAAAGCGATGTTTGCATTTCCTTTGTCTCTCAAGAAAATCCTAAAAACAAACTTCTTATAAAAGAATATCTAATAAAATCATGTCCTGAAATTTATAAAGTCTACAAAGCATTAGAAAAAAGCAAGGACGATCCTGTTGATTATGCAAACAATGTAAACAAATACTTTGAAATAGGGGGATATGAACTAGAAGATAGTTTACTAAAGATAGTTAATAGATTTAACTTTGATCCTGACGATTTCACAAAACCATATGATATTTTTTCAGAAGGTCAAAAAAGGCTCTGGACAATACTTCGAGCCTTGCTTAAAGAAGCTGATCTTCTTCTGCTGGACGAACCGACAAATCATCTTGATATTCCAATGTGTCTTAAACTGGAAGAAATTATGAAATACTCCAAATCTGATGGAAAAGCAATTTTGATTGTTAGTCATGACAGAGTACTTTTAGACAGATTAGTTGATCGGACATATTATTTGAAAAGAGGCAATGCATTAAGTGTTACTGGTGGTTATTCACAAATGCTACAACATTTGAATCAGGACTTTAGAGCAAGGCAAAAAAAGGCAAAAGAGGTTCAAAAAAAGATAAATCAACTTGAGAGCGAAATAACAAGAAGGAAAAACTGGGCGGGGCAAAAAGAATCCGAAAAAAGGATTGCAGATAAAGTGCAAAACAAAGGCTTCATAGGTCATAAATCAGCAAAACTTGCCAAAAGAGCGAAGGTTGTAGAAAAGCGCGCTAATGAAATGCTGAAAGAACTCAAAGAAACGAAACCATTTGTTGAAAAAGCCCTTAGTATAGAGGTTCCAAAATACAGAGTTGACAATAAAAGGGTTATTGAAGCAAAAGAAATAAATTTTAGTTTTACCAATAATAAAGTATTCAAAAAGGTGAACCTGAGTTTTTCAACAAAGGATCGAATTGGCATATTAGGTAAAAATGGTTCAGGAAAAACAACCCTGATGAGATGCCTTATTGGAGAACTAAAACCAGATGAAGGAGTTATTCGTAAGAACGAAGGTGTTAAATGCAGATACATTCCTCAAAATGTGCAAAAGTTATTCAAAAAAGGCACCCTCTTGGACAATATGAGACTCCCTGAACTGGAAGAAACTTATATAAGAAAAGCACTGGGTGCTGCCAGATTCAGAAATGAGAAAGTCTATCAGGATATTTACACATTGAGTTATGGTGAGCAAATGCGCGCAGCGATCTTGAAGGCAATCCTGGATAAAGCAGAGTTTCTATTTCTAGATGAACCTACAAACCATCTGGACATAGAATCCCTTGAAGTTCTCGATGATCTACTAAACGAGTATCCAGGAGGCATACTTTTTATAAGCCATGACAGACATTTTATAGCAGAACACAGCGAAAAGTTATATTCACTGGAAAATGGAACATTTAAACAATTTATCATGAAAACACACATTAATAAAGAAGAATTTAGGAAGATGCACGAGTATTCCAAAGAAGCAGTTGAACTCGCCAGGAAAAGAAAAATTGAAAACAATTAATCGGAAAGAAACTTTTATAAACTTTTAAGGAGATTGTATATAATAAATTCTGTAGTCCATAAACCATATGGTGCTAATTTTTTATTTGATCTACCCAACACCTAAAACCTAACACCTAAAATCGATTTTTTTGCTCTTTAGAAGCAGCTTGTACCATCTGATCAAGCCTCTCTCTTCAATCGACTTTTTTTATTTGATCTACCCAACACCCAAAACCCAACACCTAAAATCGATTTTATAAGTTTTGCATTTGCTTTCCTTCAAGCGCCTCTATTGGAGCGTCTTGCACCATCTGATCAAGCCTCTCTCTCCGGCAGCTTTTCTCCTTTGTTCTACCCAACACCTAAAACCTAACATCTAATAGCGATTTTGTTTTACTAATGAATAATGTAAGATCAACATACTCCTAAAGCTTAAATCGCTGATTCTTCTTTTCTCAATTCTCCAATCTTTCTCCAATTTCATACCTGTATAAGGTCCCCATTTTCTAAAATAATAATGGTTTAGACGCTTCACAAACAGTTCATTATGTTGGCTTAAGTGTCTCTTTAGCCATTCAATCTGATGAACCAATTTATCAATCTTGTCCATCACTCCCAATCTTGCTAACATTTCTATTCTGTGAAACCACATCATCCATTCTTTGTCATTCATACTTTCAAATTGAGGGTTAAAATCATGCATACAAAATGATGCAGGCGAAACTAGCTGCCCTTTTGAAAGAACGTTAATAGAAGGTATTGGAGATAATTCAATGAGCCTTTTTATTGCTTCCAAAAGCATCTCTTTATTTCTTTCATTTCTCCAGCTTTTTGAAAAGGCCAAAAGCCTTAGATGGTAAATACCTGGCCACAGAGCTTCTTTAGAAAACACTAATTTGTTTTTGTACATTTCAGTAATTTCATCAAGAGAGTTAACCCTGGTTACATACTTAAAAGCTCTTAGTGCAACTTCTATTTGTTCCTGTACAAATTCTTTATTATCAAGACCGGCATAACAGAATAACGTGGCTCTTATTAATCTAGATCCACCAAAACCCTTTTCATCTAGTATTCTACCAACCTTTTTAAGACAACCATTATCAAAGCTATTCTCTCTTTTTTCCAATTCAGAAAGCATTTTAGTAAAACAGAAATTACTGTTATCCAAACCTTTTTCGAAGAATACTCTTATAGCAGTTTCAACACCATTTTCACTATGAAGATCTTGATCAATCCAGCCTGTCTTATTCTGCTGTTTTATGAAACTCCGTACTTCTGGATCATCTAAGATTTTACTTTGTAAACAGTTGATTTCTCTACCTAAAATCTCTTTGTTAACTCTGTATTGAACCGAGGGGCAACTTTCATTTAATAAGAAATTTATCGTTTCCTTCATAGCAGCCTCCAGTTAAATAGAACTGGTGATTACATATATTATAATTACTAAATACATATATAGTACTGGACGAACAAACTGTAGAACAATTCTAAATTGTAATGGGTCTAAATTACACATTTACAAGCATTAAATTTAGGAGGTAAATTATGAAAAGAAAAGAACTAAGCGACTTTGAAAAGTTCGTAATTTTTGAGAAAGGTACTGAAAAACCCTTTTCTGGAAAATATAATGATCACTTTAAAGAAGGATTATATACCTGCAAGAATTGCGGAATACCTCTTTACGAATCAAACGACAAGTTTCGCTCTCATTGCGGTTGGCCAAGCTTCGATGATGAAATACCCAATGCAGTTGAAAAACGCCCTGATCCTGATGGAGTCAGAACAGAAATTTCTTGCAGTTATTGTGGAGCACATCTTGGTCATGTATTTAAAGGAGAGCAATACACCGAGAAAAATATCAGACATTGTGTAAATTCAGTTTCACTGGATTTCGTTACAAAAGAAGATAAACCAGAACTCAATCGTATTTACTTTGCAGCTGGCTGTTTCTGGGGAGTTGAACATCTTATAAAAGAACTTGATGGAGTAGATAGAACACGTGTTGGTTATATGGGCGGACATATGAAGCTTCCAACGTATAAACAGGTTTGTATGGGAATCACAAAACACGCTGAAACTGTTGAAGTAATCTACAACCAGCAACTAACAACTAAAAAACTAATAAAATACTTTTTTGAGATACATGATTTTACTCAGGTTGACCGGCAGGGTCCCGATATCGGAAATCAATATAGAAGTGTGATTTTTTACACTACAGAGTATCAAAAAAAGATCGCCAAAAAACTTAAGGATGAACTTGAAAAGGACCACAATGTGGCCACAAAAATAGAAAAAGCTAAAACATTCTGGTTAGCTGAATCTTATCACCAGCATTATTATGAAAAAACAAAGAATTCACCTTACTGTCATTACAGAAGAAAAATCGATTGGTGATAGAACAATCCTCGTGTTTTTCATATCGTCAGTAGTATAATTACAACAAATGGGGGTGAATTCTTTATGAAGAAATTCATTGTATTGTTTTCAATGATATTGTTAGCTACTATTTCCATGGCAGGGTTTTCACTGGGTATAAATAATGTTGTAGCAAAGACAGAATCATTTACAGATACACCTTTATCGGGTTTTGTAGGTATTGATGTTATCGGGCTTGATGCGCGTTATGAGTTAGGACCATTAATTGTTGGCCTTGAAACACCATTTATAATGTTCTCACTTTCAGAAGATACAGGAGTAAATACACATTTTATTATTCCAGGAATAGCCTGGCATGGTTACATAGGTGCAAAGGTAGGGTTAGGACCAATATACATACTTGGAGATATCGGTCATACTCTCGCTCTGGGTGAACAGTTAGAATTGGGATTTTCTCCTTTACGTTTTGGCGCAGGAATAAATATAGGTAACCATATATATCTGGAGCTAACTACAGTCGCTATTATACAGAGTTTGAAAGAAACAATAGGAAAGATATACACATTACAAGCAGGATTTACTTTCTAATTCTTCTCAACTCTTAGTATATATAAAAAAGCATCCCTTACAGGATGCTTTTTTGTCCTTAATAATAACTTTTTATAAAAGAACGATCAAAGTTTAAATAATTCATCGACCGAATCAGCAATTACTTTTTTTAATTTATCACTATCTACTTTCAGAATTAATTTAGGTTCTTTTATTTCAGATGTTAAAAGTCCTGCCTCAGACAACTTATGTATGTGGTTTTCCATTTCATACATGGTAATATTTAATACTTTAGCAAGCTTTGCTGCTTCTGTATTACCTTCCTTCAATAAATGCTTCAAAATCCTAATTCTGTCATAATTCCCAAGAGCGTTAAATACTTCAGCATAATTAATACTTTCTTCTACTTTCAGCTTTGGTTTCTCCAACTCATCATACCCAATAAGGTATATTCTTCCACCATCTTCCAACATTGCACTAAGTACAGACGGCGCAATACAACGTCTCGACGGTCATCACTCGGCCTCCTGAAACCGGATCTCGCCGCGCTCGAAGACCACTTGTCGGACCTCGAAGCCCCCACACCGACAGATCTCGATGACGGGCTCGGTGTCGCGCCAGTCCTCAAACAGTACGTTGAGCGACGGGTCGCGGTGGGGCCCGTCGGCCA
>JAWODV010000124.1:0-2926 GCA_046483075.1 Kosmotogaceae bacterium
TTAAGAGGTTTTTGTCGGATGTCCGATCTCGCTTCTCGATCGTCAATTCGATGGACTAAACGAAGTGTTGGACGTTTTTACTCTCGGATTCTCGTCACTTTGGTTCTTCTCGGATTCTCGTGTTTTGAACAAGTAATGTATAATATTCCTGATCAATGACGGAGGAAAAAACATGCAATATCTTTGGATAATAGGACTTCTCGTAATGTTTCTGTGTATCTTTTTTGCTTTACAAAATTTGAAGAAAAAAAGACTTGTTGATGATGTCCCAACATCAAAGGCAAAGGGTGTTTTTATTGGTCTTGTTGAGATAAAAGGAAAGGTGAAATGCGATAACCCCTTGAAAAGTTACTTGACCGAAAAACCCAGCATTTATTACAAGTGGTCTGTACAGGAACATTGGACTAGAACAAGAACAGAGCATTACACAGATTCAAAGGGACATACTAAAACAAGAACGAAAACTGAGAGCGGCTGGAAAACAGTTGCTTCAGGTGGTGATCACAAATCCTTTGAACTCTGTGATGATACCGGGTGTGTTCTGGTTAAACCTGATAAAGCAAATGTAGAAGCTGTAAATGTAATGAACTATACATGCGGCATATCCGATCCTTTATATTATGGAAAGGGTCCTTCAATGACAGTTGCAAACTCAGATTTTAGAAGGCGTTTCAAAGAAGAAATTATTGCGCCTGAAACATCGTTATATGTTTTTGGCCAATCTCACGAAAGAGAAGATGTTGTTGCCCCAGAAATAGCATATGATAAAGAAGCGCCCATGTTCCTAATATCAACCAAAGAAGAGAAAAAAGTGAGTCGTAGCTATGGATTTTATTACTGGTTGTTCCTGGCAATTGGTTTTGTTGCTGGATTGGTAACAACATATTTTTCGATAAATAGATATTTTTATGCAGCGGAACCAATGCAGCCATACTTAATCACAGCAGGGATATTTTTTGTAACTCTTTTCTTAGGATGGTTCTGGGTTGTCCATAACAGCTTGAAATCACTGCTTTATAGAGTTGATCAGGCAAAATCACAGATAGATGTCCAGCTTAAAAGAAGAAATGATCTTATTCCATCTCTTGTAAACGTTGTTAAAGGCATGGCCAAATATGAAAAAGAGCTTCTGGAAAAACTGAGTTCATTAAGAAGTCATTTATCAAGAGAAGATACAAGGCAAACGTTGAAAATGGTCGTTGAAAAGTATCCACAGTTAACATCTCATAGTTCTTTCATGAGATTACAAAAAGAACTTGTTGATACTGAAGACCGTATTTCACTGGCCAGAGGATACTATAATGAAATAGCTTCTTTCTATAATGCAAGACTGGAAAAATTTCCTGATTTTTTGGTATGCAAACTAAGCAGATTGAAACCAAGAGAACTATTTACTATTGAAAGTGAAAAAGAAAGAGAGAAGATTGAGGTGGGAGAAAATGCGTTATCAAATTAGGCAGAAAATCTTTTCATTAAGGGATAGTTTCAAAATTAAAGATCAGTTTGGTAACGACTGTTATCAGGTGACTGGAAAAATCATGGCACTTGGAGACAAACTCTATTTTAATGATATGGAAGGAAACAATCTGATATATATCGAGCAGAAACTCTGGAGATTGCTTGCGGAGTACAATCTGTTCGAAAAAGAGGAAAAAATCGCTACGGTTAAACGAAAATTCAGTTTTAGACCCAGATTTGATATCACAAGTAAATTTGGAGAAATAACACTTGATGGTAATTACTGGCAGCACGAATTCAGTATAAAGAGAGAAAACTACACCATGGCAGACGTTTCAAAGAAGTGGTTTTCCCTATCAGATACCTATGGCATAGAGGTATATGATACCGAAAACGCAGAATTCATTCTTGCCCTTGCTATCGTCATAGACCAGGTTTTACACGATAATGATAGATAAATTTTTATATTAATAGAATGGCACAGTTTCACAAAGATTTTTCATAGAATACTGCAGGTTTTTCGTCAAAACCCAATGAGCGATAAAGTTTTCTTGCTGCGATGTTGTCATGGTTAACTACAAGTCTGACTTTCCAGGCTTTAATGTGTTTGGCTTCTTCCAACACCTTCACCAAGAGCTTTTTTGCTATACCTTTGTTTCGGTGTTTTCTAGCTACCCATAATTCATCTATATAAATCGTGCACTTTCTGTTATCTGGTTTAGGAATTTTGGCAGCAGAAACATAACCAACAAATCTATCGTTTACCTTTGCAGCATAAATCCAAACCATACCTGATGCAATCATATCTGACAATTCATCACTTAAAAAAGAAAACCAATCAAAATTTTCGGTATATACGCCAGTTTTTCTCCAGTTCAACAACTTCGCCAATTTCTCAAAATAACCTTCATCAACTCTCACAATCTCCATTTCACCGGTCCTCCTCACGTTTTGTACACACACACTTATGATTATAAATGTCTGTTGTTAATTATTGAAAAATAATTTCCGACTTTTTCCAGACTCCAATTAAGTTTAAGATTTACCGGTATGATTTTATTCAACTGATCTCGTATTATCAATGATAAGTGTCACACTATAGTGTAAGGGATCACAGCGGCTGATTCCACTGGTCTGTTTAGAGAAACAGTAACCAATATACTTGATAGACTACAATCGCGTGGGATAGTTGAATTGTCTCGAAAGAGAATAGTGATTTTGGACAGAGAGGAATTACAAAAAATTACAGAGATGTGATGAAAACACTCCTATTAATGGATTTTTGATCAAAGTAATTCTGCTGCTTCTCGGTCTATTACCCATTTTATAGAACCCTGTTTAGGATTCACGTAACTTGCAGGTAATTCTTGATTTTTATCATGGAAAATCTTCTTCATTATCTCTGCTTTTTCAGACCCAGTGACTAAGAAAATGATGTTCTTTGAGGAATTAATAGTATCAAGGGACA
>JAWODV010000092.1:0-6280 GCA_046483075.1 Kosmotogaceae bacterium
TTCATTAGGCGAAGAGTACGATCCGCCAGTTGGCGGATGGCCGGACTATTCCAGAGACTGCCAATACATCAATGCCGAAATTTACAATTCGTTGATAAACAAATACGAAGAAGTCCGTAAAATGCTGATCTCAATGATCAATAACCCGGATAAGTTCTCCAGATAACTCACTACTCATTACTCACTACTCACTACTCACTACTCACTACTCATTACTCACTACTCACTACTCATTACTCACTACTCATCTCTCTCATCTCTCATCGCTCATCTCTCACCTCTCACCGCTCATCTCTCAAAACAAATCCTGAGAAATGGAACCTGATAAGAAAATAAATCACCCTTTTCTCCGTCCTTTCGCCCCCTTCGTACCTTCGTACTGTCGTACTATCGTACTATCGTCCCCTCGTCCCCTCGTACTATCGTGTTAAAAATCATGGGAAAAGGATGTCTTTAGCCAGGAGAAAGCGGGGTTGATTCGTTTATTCATTGACGACCCCACTTAGAACGATTGTTGCACAACGATGGAGATCCTTCAGTCGCTGCGCTCCTTCAGGATGACAGCCTCTCCCGGGTCTATAACAGAGGGAAAAACGGCAGCATGGCGCAACGCGCCATGCTGCCGTTTTTCCCATTTTCTAATCCGGCGACGCTGTTATCCCGACAGAAAGGTTTGAGCGAAGTCGAAGAACAATCCATTGAATTTTGAATCATTGAGTTTTCGAATCTTTGAATCTTTTTACAAATATGCGTATATTTGTAAAAATTAATTTACACAATGTTTAAACGTGCCCTTTTTCTTACGATATTACCTCAGTTGCACCATAAAAACGCAATAGTCATTACGGGCATGCGGCAGGTTGGAAAAACAACATTAATGAAACAACTTGCAACAGCCTGGGATGGGAAATATGTGTGGTTCGATTTCGACAACCCATTGGATCAGATGCTGTTTGAGAATAGCGATTTCAGGGGAATTTTTAATGATCTGCAGCGCTCGGCTGGAGCTAAGGAAGGAGAACGGTTTTTGGTCTGTATTGATGAAATTCAAAATTTTTCGGAAATTACAAAAACAATCAAATACCTCATTGATCATTATGGGCTTAAATTCATTGTTACAGGCTCTTCCAATTATTATTTACGAAACCTTTTCCCCGAATCTCTGAGTGGTAGAAAGTTTCTTTATACCTTGCATCCGTTAAGCTACAGGGAATATTTATACTTCCATGCACTTTTGCCTGAATCTGCTTTACAGCCTGATTTTGAGGAAGTAATAAAGGAGCATAGTATCTTCAGCATTCATAAACGCAGGGAGTTATATGATGAATATATGGAATTTGGAGGATTTCCGGAGGTGGCTCTCACAGCAGATTATGCTACAAAAAACTTAATTCTGAAAAATATCTTTGCTTCATTTTTCGAAAAAGACATTAAGGTTTTTAGCGAATTAAAAGATATTAAAGAGTTACGCGACCTCATCATTTTATTAGGTCCGCGCAACGGCAACATCCTCGACGTAACGCGCCTTTCATCCGAGCTGGGCATCAACAGGGTGAAAACGTATAACTATCTCGAATTTCTTGAAGGCACATTCTTTCTTCGGTTGATATCAAAATTTACCCATAGCATTGATCGCAGTGTAGCAGGCGGCAAGAAAGTCTATTTCTCCGATACCGGAATACTAAACCTGATAACCAAAACAACGGCAGGTCAACTGCTCGAAACCACTGTGGCCAATCAGCTACAGCATTACGGCAAGCTTTCATACTACAACAAGAGGAATACGGCTGAGATAGATTTTATACTCAATGATGAAATCGCCCTCGAGGTTAAACAAAAAGCAATTGAACCTGATATCCGAAAGCTTGAAAAACTTGCAGATAAACTTTCTATACCAAACTATTATGTTGTAAGCAACACGGCGGATATTCAAAAGCGCGTAATTTTCCCCTGGTTTTTATAATGCAAAAGCTTTAGCTTCTGGCATAAAATGAGAGATGAGGGGTGAGAGATGAGAGGTGAGCGGTGAGAAGTGAGCGGTGAGAAATTGCATGAAAATGCTTAACTTCGAAGGGCACAAAAAAAGTTTATTCATGAGTCAGATCAATAGTTTTAGCCCGGATAATTCATAAACCTAAAAGGTGAAACGCTGAATTATCCTGACGACAAAGAAAAGCTAACAATTTGATTCACTTCGTTTTCAAATTACAAGCTTTTCTAAGTCGGGGTTAACCTGCATTATTTGAGTACATTGAGCTATCTTATGAATAATGCAGGTTAGAGATTTAATAGTTTTTCAGAAAGCTTATGAAGTTGCAATGGAAATATTTGAAATAACAAAGGAATTTCCCAAGGAAGAAAAGTATTCCCTTTAAAGGACAAAACCTAAAGAATCAGAGACATATCAAGGCTTATAAAGTCTGATCTCCGGGATGAAATTAAAGTCTTTCTCATTTAAAGTGTATAGATCCAGGTTCTTAGTTAAAGCGGTTGCAGCAATGAGCATATCACCAATGAATGGTTTGTGGCTGAGACTATATCGGTGCATCAATTCAACGAATATTTCAGAGATCTCATTTGTAAGTGGAAGAATTGTATATGATAAAATTGCAAATGATTCTCAATCAGCTTCATTTCGCTTTTATTAATTGCTCCAAAGTAAAACTCACCAACAGTTATTGCCGAAATTGCAAGATCATTAATCCCAATGTTTTGGATGGTTTTCTTAATACTTGGGTTGTTTTTGAATAGCTCAATGATGATATTTGTGTCTAATACTACCATTTGATCTCACGCCAGGCATTTCTACGAAGACTATTTGAATCAATTTCCCTGTCCTGCCAAATTCCACAAATTTCAAAGAAATCATTTTCTGATTCTTTTTTCTTTTTACGAGTATGCTTGATGAGATCTTTATCCTTTTGAAAGGAAAGAAACTGAATATACTTTTTCACTTCACGAAGACTCTCCTCTGATAAATAGTTCAGTTGAGCGATAATCTCTGTTTTTATATTTGTTGTTGCCATAACATCCGATTTGTTTCTTACATTAATAAGGTAAAACAAAAATAGTCTCTTTTTTGAAACATTAGACAAATAAATGAAAGAAAGATATAGCCTATGATGAATTTTGCAGAACCTGGAAAAATTCAGGAAAATAGCTGAGATAAAAACCATCTGATCAGACCGTTTTCAAGAAATGTGGACAGGGAAGTCAGTGGCAGCCGCAAAGTATATATCTGTGACACAGGACTGATCAATGTGTTTGCGAAAGTGGATGCCGGTAGTATGTTTGAAAATGCTGTTTACAATAATCTAAAGCTTCTGGGTGGGATCAACTACTACCAGAAACGCTCCCGGTGCAGAAATAGATTTTATCCTTCAACAGAAAGGAATTGCCCTGGAATGTAAAATAAGCGGTACGCAACAGGAGTTGAAAGCATTACGCAAAACAGCAGAAGGACTTGGATTAAATAAATCCTATATTATAAACCAAAAGTTTCATAAGGAAGAAGGATTCTTGCCGGTTATTGTGTTGCAGGATCGGAAAATCGTCACTCTTCGTCTCTCAGTCACTTAATATCTCGAATATAGCCAATATAAAATTGAAATTTGCTTAACATACTAAGCAAAATATTTGTATATTTGCTTAACATAAAATACAAAAATGGATGCACTTATTGAGAAATTCAGAAAAAAAATAGCACTGGTATCGCTGGATTTCAGCAGGAGTCTGATGGACAGGATTGATTGGAATGCCAGGCTTATTGGTATTAAAGGTGCAAGAGGTGTCGGCAAAACTACACTCTTATTGCAATATATTAAGAAAAACTTTAAAATCGATGAATCGGTACTCTATGTGAGCCTCGATGATATCTGGTTTTCTGATAACAGACTTGTCGATCTGGCAGATGATTTTGTTAAAAAAGGAGGAAAACACCTGTTTCTCGATGAAGTCCATAAATATCCTGACTGGTCCCGGGAAATTAAGAACATTTATGATGATTTTCCGGAAATTCATGTGGTATTCACCGGTTCTTCCCTTCTTGAAATCCTGAATGCACGGGCAGATCTTAGCAGAAGATCCTTGATATACAGATTACAGGGATTATCTTTCAGGGAATATTTGAATTTTATTAATCATCTTGACTTTCCGGTTTATGGGCTTCATGAAATAATTGAAGGACATGAGGACATTTCCGGTAAGATCCTTAGCAGAACAAAGCCTTTAAAGTACTTTGCAAACTATATCAAAGAAGGATATTATCCCTTCTTTTATGAAGATTTGCCATCATATCATAATCGGATCCAGGAAGTTGTAAATCTCATTATTGATATCGAATTACCTCTTTTGCGTAATGTTGAAGTTGCTTTCACCCGAAAGATCAAGCAATTGCTGCTCATTATTTCAGAAAGTGCACCTTTTATTCCCAATATCAGTAAACTTAGCGAAAAGATTGGTATCAACAGAAATACTCTGGTTAGCTACATGCAATATCTCCAGGAAGCTGATTTGATTGCTCCTCTTTATAAAAATTCATACGGGATCAGTCGTATGCAAAAACCCGATAAAATCTTTCTTGAAAATACCAATATTGCATATGCCATCAACCCTTTCACTCCTGATTCAGGAAATTTGAGAGAAACCTTTTTTCTTAACCAGCTGAAATATCAACATCAGATAAGCTATCCTTTTTCAGGTGATTTTTTAATTGATGATGAATATCTTATTGAAGTTGGAGGTAAAAACAAATCGGCAAAACAATTATCAGACTGGCCGGAAAACAAGGCTATTGTTGCAGCTGATGGAATAGAATTCGGACATTCCGGTAAAATTCCGCTGTGGTTGTTTGGGTTTTTGTATTGAAAATCGACTCACGAAAACCCGACTCAAAGTTTGCTTCAGCCAGCCATGTGCACCATCTTCTGACTTCAGAGTTCGTTGATCGTTAATCGTTAATCGAAACGGATTTACGATCAGGGATTTACGAATAGTGATTTTTGAAGTTATCAACAAACGGTCAGTCCTTTACAAAAGCCTTTCAACTAAAATATCTTCATCAAGATCTTCCCAATGAATGCCTTCACCATCACCTATGAATCTCCAGTTTTCTCTTTGCTCCGGGGTTGCATCCCGTAATGAAGGAAACCAGTCTATTGGCACAGAGAGCTCTCTTCCATCATCCAGAATCAGATACATTTTTACATCATTGAACCAGATGTTTACTGCATTGGTTGATTTAGTTTTTAACGCCGGAGTAGACTGACCCCACCCACCGGTAAAAAACGTTACCACCTTTTCTCTTGAAACAGTTTTTCGTTTGTATACTTTATGCCGGAATGTCAGTTTATTTTTCACTTCGGCAGTTAAATCCACCAGGATCCCGTTCGACTAAGCACCAATTTGCTGGCGCAATTTACTTCAAAATGGGTGGCTCAATTTAGTCCGGAATACTCATTTAAAGTCCCATTTTACACTATCATATTTCTTATTTTATGTATTTCTGCATAAAAAAAGGAACAAAGTGATTTTTGAAGAATTTAGACAAGAATTTATTGATCAGGTCTGTTTTACGACAAACCAGGTGTATGCATGGTATTCTGGTTTTGACAAAAACAATTTAAGCCGTTGGGTGAAAAAAGGATACCTGGTTAAACTCAGAAATAATTTATATACCTTGTTTTTATAGGTGGGACAAATCTTCGGTTAACAAAAGGGATTGACAGGTTTTCTGAAGACCTGGATTTTGATTGCAAAAACTTATCAAGTGAAGAATTCATAAAGATGATCGATGATGTGATCATCTTTTTACAACGCTTTGGGTTCAGAATTGAAACACGCGATAAACCAAATGACAAATTAAAAGCTTTTAGAAGGAATATTTTCTTTCCTGAATTACTTTTTGAACTCGGCCTTTCAAGCATTTAGCCTTTCAGGAAAGAAGCATTCACAAAATTAAACTCTTTAAGGATTTTATCAATGCTTTATAAGCCGTACATAAGAATAGAGATCTGAAAGATAAAATCCATGTTAATGTCATACTCGTATACCCCAAAGCCCGTCATGCCTATCCATACATACAATAATGCATTTTTGTTTTTCATCCCGGAATTATTGCCTATTTTTGTTCAAAACACATGTATGAAAAACAGCGATCAAAACGCTAAGTGGAATCAGCTTTACAAGGTCGCAGATGATTTCTTTGCCTTGCAGCCCTGGAAGCTGGTTGATGAAGTCGATATTTTTGGAGTACGCAGTCCGGATACGGGCAAAGAGTATT
>JAWODV010000048.1:0-13927 GCA_046483075.1 Kosmotogaceae bacterium
GGAATTGACCTGGGGACAACAAATTCAGTTATATCATGGATAAAACCTGATGGGAATGCAGAAGTAATTCCTAATGCAGAAGGTTCACGTACAACACCATCGATAGTGTCGTTTAGCAAAACTGGAGAGATAATGGTTGGTGAACCTGCAAAAAGACAGGTTATTCTAAATTCTGATAGAACAGTTCGTTCAATAAAGAGAAAAATGGGTTCTGATTACAAAGCAAAAATTGATGACAAAGAATACACACCACAGGAAATCAGTGCATTCATTCTTAAAAAACTAAAAAAAGATGCAGAAGATTATCTTGATGGAAAAATAACTAAAGCAGTTATAACTTGTCCTGCATACTTTAACGACTCACAAAGGCAGGCAACTAAAGAAGCAGGAATAATTGCGGGTCTTGACGTTTTGAGAATAATAAACGAGCCCACTGCAGCGGCCGTAGCTTATGGACTTGATAAAACAAAAGGCGACAAAAAAATAGTTGTTTATGACCTTGGCGGTGGCACTTTTGATGTATCGTTGCTGGATATCGGAGATGGAGTTGTAGAGGTTCTTGCAACAGCTGGTAATAACACTCTTGGTGGAGACGACTTTGATGAAAAATTAATAGACCACATAGCGGGAGAATTCAAAAAGCAACACGGAATAGATTTGAAGAAAGACAAACAGGCTTTCCAGAGAATGAAGGATGCAGCTGAAAGGGCGAAAATTGAGCTTTCAACCAAGATTGAAACAGAAATTAGTTTGCCTTTCATAACAGCAACATCAGATGGACCATTGCATCTAGAAATGACAATAACCCGCTCAACCTTTGAATCATTAATCAGTGATCTCATTGAATCTACAAGAAAACAGGTTGAAAGGGTATTAAACGATAAAGAGATATCACCATCAGACGTTGATGACATAATTCTGGTAGGTGGATCAACAAGAATTCCTTACGTGCAGAAGTTTATTAAGGATATTTTTAGTAAAGACCCTAATAAGGGTATTAACCCTGACGAAGCGGTAGCAGTAGGTGCAGCAACACAGGCTGGAATTCTTGGTGGAGATATTGATCAGGACCTTGTCCTTGTTGACGTAACACCCCTTACACTGGGAGTAGAAGTAAAAGGCGGACTAATGGAGCCTATAATTGATAGAAATTCTACTATCCCAGTCAAAAAATCAAAGGTCTTTACTACCGCTGATGACGGACAAACCGAGGTTGAGATAAAGGTATATCAGGGTGAAAGAACCATGGCAAATGACAATATTCCTCTGGGCAGTTTCAAACTAACAGGCATACCACCTGCACCAAGGGGAGTTCCACAAATCGAAGTAACCTTTGATATAGACAGCGATGGAATTGTGCATGTCTATGCAAAAGACCTCGGAACAAACAAGGAACAGTCAATGGTGGTCAGTGGTAGACAGAAACTATCAGATGATGAAATACAGAAGATTATCAAAGATGCAGAAGAATATGAAGAACAGGACAAGAAACGAAAACAGGAAGTAGAACTTAAGAACAAAGCAGATGAACTTGCATACAGAGTTGAAAAAATACTTAAAGAAAGTGGGGACAAACTTTCAGATGATGAGAGATCCAATCTCGAAACAAAGGTCAAAGATCTCAGAGAAGCAATAAACAACAACAATATGCAGAGAGTAAAACTACTCTTTGACCAGTTACAGGAAGAAAGTATGAAAATCGGTCAGAAAATCTATCAAGATCAGCAACAGAAACAACAGGAAGCTCAAGAAGCAAATCCAGAAGAAACGAGTGAATCAGATGAAGATACAAGTGATTCTGAAAGTGGTTCTGAATACATACCACCCAAAGGTAACGAATAATAAATAATATAAAAATCACTATCAGGAGGTGAGCCTACATGGCTATTGAAAGAAGAGAAGGAAATGTTTTCACACCTTTTGTGGACTTGCAGAGAGAAATTGACAGAATGTTTGACGAAGCATTTGAGGATTTTGGCATCAGAAGAAGTACTCGAAATGGTTTTATTCCAACGGTAAACATCTACGAAACAGAGGATGCAGTCAATATCGAAATGGAAATACCCGGAATCGAGAAAGATGCACTTGACATTGATTTATCAGATGGCGTCCTCACAGTAAAAGGTGAAAAGAAAAACGAAAGAGAAGACGAATCAAAAAATTACCACCTGTACGAAAGAACTTTCGGAAGTTTCAACAGATCTTTCAGAATTCCCGATAATGTTGATCAGAACAAAGCAAAAGCCAAATATGAAAATGGGATATTGAAGATCGAGCTCCCCAAGAAAGAAGAAGCAAAGCGAGAAGCAAAGAAACTGGAGATAGAGTAACACATTAAAAGATCCGGGGCGCCCGATAAATGGGCGCCCTTTTTTTGGAGGTGAATATGATGAATCAGGAACAATACACACAAAAAGTTCAAAAAATACTTGGTGATGTTCAGGATATATTAATGAGATACAAACAAAATCAGTTCGGAAGTGAGCATATTTTGCTTGCCATTTTAGAAGATGGGGATAACTTTGCCATCGATATCCTTAAATCCTTTGACGTGAATCTTGATACATTGAGAAGAGATGTAGAAGATGTAATCGGAAGATATGGTTCCAGTTCAGGCTCGAATAATCAGATCTATATGACCCCCGACGCAAGACATGTACTTGAAACGGCTAAAAATGAGGCTGAAAGAATGAAAGATTCGCGTATTGGTACAGAACATCTGCTTCTCGCTATGGTGAAAGAATTATCCTCAGTTGCTGGTAGAATGCTAATCAAGCATGATTTAAGCGTTGATAAGGTTTATGGAGAAATATTGAAAAAAAGAGACAAAGCAGATGTTAGTGAAAATGAAAATGTGAATATTATAAAACGGTTTACCATAGATCTTACAGAACTGGCAAAACAAAATAAATTAACTCCCGTGATCGGGCGCGAAAATGAGATAAGACGCGTTATTCAAATACTTGGAAGAAAAACTAAAAACAATCCCGCCCTGGTTGGAGAACCTGGAGTAGGTAAAACAGCAATTGTTGAAGGACTTGCACAAAGAATTTCCGAAGGAGACATTCCAGAATATCTAAAAGAAAAAAGAGTTCTGGTTCTTGATATGGGAAGAGTTATTGCAGGTTCCAAATTTCGTGGAGAATTTGAAGAAAGGATGAAGGGTATAATAGACGCTGTTAAGAAGCTTGCTGGCGAAATAATTCTTTTTATCGATGAAATTCATACGGTTGTTGGCGCCGGTTCAGCTGAAGGCTCAATGGATGCTGCAAATTTAATGAAACCTGCTTTGTCCCGTGGAGAACTGCAATGTGTTGGCGCTACTACACTTGATGAGTTCAGAAAATATATTGAAAAGGACCGCGCTCTTGAACGTAGATTCCAGCCAATAATAGTCAATGAACCATCAATTGAAGAAACATACGAAATCTTAAAAGGATTGAAGGAAACCTATGAAAACCATCACAATGTTGAAATAACGGAAGACGCCCTTAAAACCGCTGTTGATTTGAGCGTTAAGTACATAACAGATCGTTTTTTGCCTGACAAAGCGATAGACCTGATAGACGAATCAGCTTCATATGTTCGTTTAAAGTCAGGCTATATGCCAGATGATTTAAGATCTACGGAAAAGAAACTTAAAGAAATTGATGATGAAATTACCGAACACGTTCAGGAAGGAAGATATAAAGAAGCAGCAGAAATAAAAACCGAATATGAAAAACTAAAGAAAGAATACGATAAAAAACGTGACGAATGGCATAAATCAAATCAGGGTAGTGATAAAATCGTTACATCTGAATTGATTGCATCTATTGTTGAACAATGGACAGGAATACCTGCTGGAAAACTACTGGAAACCGAAAGGGAAAAGTTGAAAAAATTGAAGGACCTTATTCATCAACGGTTTGTTAACCAGGAAGAAGCCGTGGATACAGTAACACAAACCATAAAGAGAGCCAGAGCAGGATTAAAAGCTCCAGATAGACCATGGGGTACGTTTCTGTTTATGGGACCCACCGGAGTCGGAAAAACAGAACTGGCAAAAAGATTGGCAAGTATTTTATTCGGTAGCGAAAATGCACTTATACGAATTGATATGTCTGAATATATGGAGAAACATACCGTATCTCGATTAATCGGTGCTCCTCCCGGATACGTTGGTTATGAAGAAGGAGGGCAACTCACAGAGAAGATCAGAAGAAGGCCTTATTCTGTGATTTTACTTGATGAAATTGAAAAAGCTCATCCCGAAGTTCATAATATTCTGCTGCAGGTGATGGATGATGGAAGATTGACAGACGGACACGGAAAAACTGTAAGCTTTACCAATACGATTCTGATTATGACCAGTAATATAGCATCAGCAGAGCTTTCAGAGAACACTGAGCTAACTGAAGAAATAAAGAATAAACTTGAAAAGAGATTAAAAACACAGTTCAATCCGGAATTCATCAATAGACTCGATTCTATAGTTTTATTTAAAACATTATCAGAAGAAGATGTCAAAAAAATCGTAAAGCTCGAACTTGAAGATACATTAAGAAGATTGGGAGAACAAGAAATGAAACTCGTCTTTACAGAAAAGGCAGTTAATTTCATAGCTAATAGAGGTTATGACCCGACCTTTGGGGCAAGACCTCTTAGAAGATTCGTAGAAAGAGAAGTTGAAAGTTCTCTTGCTGACATGATCATTGAAGGTAGCATCAATCAAGGAGATACAGTGGAAGTTGATGCAGATGAATACTCTTTGAAGATAAATAAAAAATAGTAGGAGAACTATATAAAGATTTATTGTAATAAAGATCGGCAGGTTTTTCTTGCCGGTCTTTTGATATATAATAATATTTGTATCTTTGAGAATAACCAGATGGAGCTGTGATAGAAATGGAATTACACATGTATATAGCCATTATCATCTTTATTGTAACCTATGCATTTTTAATAGCCGAAAAAATTCACAGAACTTTGATTGCGCTTTCAGGCGCGATTTTGATGGTTTTATTTGGTGTATTTAAAGATCCCAGAACAATTTTCTCCGAACATGTGGATTTCAATACCATCTTTCTTCTTCTCGGCATGATGACCTTTGTAGTTGTTATTAAGAAATGTGGACTGTTCGAATACTTTGGCATGAAAGCACTTTCAATGTCGAAGGGAAATTTGATAAAACTATACATGTATTTAGTTTCTTTTACTGCAATTACTTCAGCAATACTTGACAATGTCACCACAATTCTTGTAATTGTTCCCATTACACTGGCTGTAGCTGACACAGCGAAAATTGATCCTATACCCTTTGTTTTAGGTGAAATCTTTTCTTCAAATATTGGTGGCGCGGCAACATTGATTGGCGATCCTCCCAATATAATGATTGGTTCAGCAGCTTCTTTATCATTTATGCAATTCGTAATAAACATTGGGCCAGCAGCTCTGGTAATTTTCTTTGCAATCAATGGATTATTACTTATATTATTCAGAAAAAGTCTTTCTAAAAGAATTGATCTAAATCAGATAACCTTCGATAGAAATCCTATTGAATCACCAAGACGTTTTAAAATTTCAATAATACTGTTACTGGTTACTGTAACCCTTTTTGTTTTTCAGGAATACTTCTATTTAAGCAGTTCTTTTATTGCTCTAACCATGGCCACTGTTTCACTTTTAGTATTGTTTCCAAAAGGCGTCGAAGAAAATCTTTCAGAAGTAGAGTGGGCTTCGATATTGTTTTTTGTGGGATTATTTATAATGGTTGGAGGCATAGAAGAAACAGGAGTTTTGGAAAGCATTGCTGATTTCATGCTGAGCATCTCAAAAGGATCCATGCAAACTGCCAAATTGTTATTTTTGAATATTTCGGGAGTTGCTTCTGCTTTTGTAGACAATATACCCTACACTGCTACACTAATTCCTGTTGTTGAATCAATGAAAAAACTGAATCCAGATATTTTTGGCAACCTAAAACCTATATGGTGGTCTCTCTCTCTGGGAGCATGTCTTGGTGGAAATGGTACAGCTGTAGGGGCTTCAGCCAACGTAATTGGACTCGCGGTTCTTAAAAAGTACTATCACAAACAAATAAGCTTCTTAAAGTTCATGGGATACGGACTTTTTGTACTTGCTGTTAGTTTGTTTATTTCGAGTATATACGTAACGATAGCTTTCTAAAGAGGTGTTGGTAATGCAAAAAGTATTCTGTACATATAAGTTACCTGATTATGTGAAGAAAATTCTCAATGGTTATGATATAAAAATGAACGATGAAAACAGACAGTTATCGAAAAAGGAAATAATAAAGAATGCGAGTGATGTGGTAGCAATATTGTCGATGTTAACTGACAAAATTGACAAAGAAGTAATTGATGGTTGTCCCAAACTGAAGGTGATTTCAAACTGTGCAGCCGGATACGACAATATTGATATAGATTATGCCAGGAAAAAGAATATCGCAGTAACAAATGTTCCTGGAGTTTTGACAGATGCAACAGCTGATTTAGCATTTGGTCTGTTATTGGCTACATGCAGACGGATTATAGAAGCAGATAAATTCACAAGAGAAGGACGCTTTGTAGGATGGAGATACGATCTGCTTCAGGGTATGGAATTGCGTGACAAAACGCTTGGAATAGTTGGCATGGGAAGAATAGGAAGAGCAGTTGCCAAAAGAGCACTTGCTTTCGGAATGAACATTTTATATCATAATCGAAGACCCCTTTCTGAAGAAATAGAACAGAAGTTAACCGCACGTTATGTGAGTCTGGAAAAGCTTCTAAAAGAATCCGATATTATTTCACTACACGTTCCGCTAACTGAAGAAACACATCACCTATTGAGCAAAAAACGACTTCAAATGATCAAGAAAACTGCATATTTAATTAACACATCCCGCGGTCCAGTTATTGATGAAAAAGCCCTTATAGAAAATCTTGAGAATAACGAAATTGCTGGGGCAGGTCTTGATGTTTATGAAAATGAACCAGATGTTCCAGAGGCGCTCAAAAAGCTTCAGAATGTAGTATTACTTCCTCATATCGGTTCAGCAACAAAAGAGACAAGAAAAAATATGCTACTTAAAGCTGCACAAAACATAAAATCAATTCTTAACAAAAGGAAACCTTTCAGCAGAGTAGTTTGATTTTATGCAGATTATAGAACGTTTATTGATAAAAATTGGGATTTTATTGATAATTATTGGTTTTACTGTTTTCCTGTTTAGACGGATTGGCATCCCTTTTGGAAAACTACCAGGAGATATCCACATTTCCAGGGATGGTTTCGAGATGTGGATACCTATAACTACATGCCTTGTAATAAGCGGATTAATAACGGTTGTTTTATGGATACTTAATTACTTAAGCAATCATATAAAATGATACTTAGTTCAATGCTTTTTCAGCATCTAAAACTTGTTTTTGAGAAAGTTTCAGTTGTTCTTTATGTTCTGCCAAAAACTCTATTATTTCATCTTTGGTGAGAATCATGTAATCTTTCCAGATGGCAGCAATAATAGAAGAAGGAATATTAGTCTCAATTACAAGTTTGAGAATGGTTAATGGAATACCATCTTTGATTTCTTCAATTTTCTTCATTGAACCAGTTTCAAGAAATTCAATGGATTTTCTTACTACCGCATCGCCAATCCCCTTAATGTCACTTAAGGCAGCTATATTATTTCTGGTAAGTTCACTTTTCTTATTGCCAATGACACTGGATGCAAATCTGTATGTTCGTATTTTGAACGGATTGTCTCGAGAGACCTCCATAAGTCTTGCTAGCAAAATGAACTTTTTTGCCAGTAAATCAGAGCTCACACTATTTTTCATAAAACTCCTCTCCCTATATAATTTTACTATAGTGAATAATTTTATATGAAATTTCAAAAATGTTTAATTTTTAAGGGGGGTAACTGTTTTGAAGGCTATGATACTTGCAGCAGGAAAGGGCACAAGAGTAAAACCTTTAACCAACGAATTACCCAAACCAATGCTACCTATTATAAACAAACCGGTTATTGAGTTTCTTCTTGAATTGCTAAAAAAACATCATATCGATGAAGTAATGATCAATCTTTCACATCTGGGATGGAAAATCCAGGACTTTGTAAAGGACGGTTATAAATACAGACTAAGAGTTGGTTATTCATTTGAAGGCTATTACGAAGGCGAAACGCTTAAAACCACTCCACTGGGTTCTGCTGGAGGCATTAAAAACATACAGAAGAAATGGGGATTCTTTGATGAGACTTTTATTGTATTATGCGGTGACGCTATAATAGATCTTGACATATCGAATGCACTAAACTTTCACAAAAAAAATAACGCTCTTGCAACAATTATCACAAAAAGTGTACCTAAAGAAAAAGTTTCAAATTATGGAATAGTGGTAACCAACAAAAGCGGTAAGGTAATCAGTTTTCAGGAAAAACCCTCTATTGAAGAAGCAAAATCTACTCTGGCAAATACAGGCATCTACGTTTTTGAACCCGGTATCATTAACCACATACCAGATGAAGGTTTTTACGACATCGGCAGTCAGCTATTTCCAAAACTTGTAGAAACAGGAGAAAGGGTTTTTGCAACTTCCATGGATTTCAATTGGTACGATATAGGGCGAAAGGAAGATTATCTTAGAATTCTTTCAAGTGCTTTGAAGGGCAGAATTAAAAACTTCCTGTTATGGGGCAAAGAAAATCAAACGGGAGTTTTTACCGGAGCAGGAGCTGTAATTTCCAAAAGGGCAGTGATAAAACCACCTGTTTATATAGGTCCATCCAGTATAATTGGTAATGATACCTATATTGAAGGTCCTGTTGCAATAGGAACCGGTTGTGAGATTTTACCAAATTGCAAATTGAAAAATACTTTTATTATGGACTATACAAAGGTAAAATCTAATACAGAAATACGAGATTTACTGGTAACATCGGAGTATTATATTAGTACAAACGGCGATTCTGGAAATATCAACGAATCAAAAATCTTGAGTAAAGCCATAAGCGATTCCAGAAAACCCTGATGACCCTTTAAGAAAAGAGGTGATTGAATGAGCAAAAATGCAGTTATCAGCCTTATTTTTGGAATAATTCTAATTCTGTTAGGGGTTTTCCTGCTGTTTCTTCCTGGTTTTGAAAACAATATGTGGGTATTTATTATATGGTTGCCGGGTATCGTTATGGAATATTACGGTTTGAGGGATACAAAAGGATTGCTTGTACCTGGCGGTATAATACTCGTTGTTGCTCTGGCCCTAACAATGGAGGTTTTCATACCAGGATTTTTGGCAACTGGAGGCTGGATATTGTTTGTTTTTGCACCCGCTTTTGGGATGCTACAGCTCTATTTATCTAATAGAGAAAAACTACCAGGAATACTTATTCCGGTGGGTATTTTGTTTACTGTGTCCTTGACTTTTTTAATTCATTCAATATATCCACAATTTTTACCCTCTGGAGGATGGACAATGTTCATACTCGCTCCAGCAGCTGGTTTATTCTTATTTTATCTTAGTCATAAACCGAAAAACAGAGCAATACTGGTACCTGTATTAATACTAACGCTCTTTGGTCTTGTTTTCTTATTTTCAAGCATTAGCGCCGTCCACTTTAGCGTTATTCTGGGAATAGCATTTATAATTTTTGGTTGCTTCATATTATTTTCAAAACTCTTAAAAAGGAGGTAGTAGTATGCCAAATGTAAAGGAAGTAGGAGAGGTTTATGTTTGTGAGATCTGTGGAAATGTGGTTGAAGTTAAGAAAGTTGGAGGCGGAGAGTTGGTTTGTTGTGGTGAACCAATGAAACTACAGGAATAAATATTCCCATTTTTAAGTACATTTATTAGACTTTAATAAGCGTATAAGTAAACTGGATTAATCACCTGGGAGGTCTTTTTTTGAAAATACTGCTGTTTTCAGATAGCAAAAAACTATTTAGAAAATCAGGCGTAGGTGTTGCTTTGTCACATCAAATCCAGGCGCTTAAAAAAAATGGAGTATCCTATACTTTAAACCCTTCTGATAGTTACGATCTAGCACATATAAATACAGTAGGTCCTGGAGCAATGAGAGTGCTTAGAAAATCAAAAAAAATCGGTGTGCCTGTTATTTATCATTGTCACACAACTGAAGAAGACTTTAGGAACAGTTTTATTTTCAGTAATTTATTTGCTCCTTTTTTGAAAAACCATCTTATAAGACTTTATTCAAAAGCAGATTATCTACTTTTTCCAAGTAAATATACCGAGAAAATTATTAAGTCCTATAACATCAATAAACCTGGAAAAGTAATTTCCAATGGGGTAGACACAACTATTTTTTTAAAAGATATTGAGAAAGCTAAGCAATTCAGAAAATACTTTAATATTGAAAAAAATCGCAAGTTGTTTATATCTGTAGGTCTTCCCTTCAAAAGAAAAGGTATAAGAGACTTTGTAGAGATAGCGAAAAAAATACCTGATGCTGTCTTCTTCTGGTTTGGAGCTAAGATAACTTCAATACTTCCACGGGAGATTTCAAAAATCATTAAGTATTCGCCTAATAATGTTTATTTCCCAGGTTATGTTAAATTTGAAAAGCTTATTGGTGCTTATTCTGCAGCTAATGCCTTTTTGTTTCCAAGTTATGAAGAGAATGAAGGAATAGTTATTTTAGAAGCTCTTTCAACAAGCAATCCCGTGATCGTAAGAGATATTCCAGTATTCAAAGATTGGCTGAAACACGAATACAATTGTCTAAAATGTAATAGTGTTGATTCTTTTAGACTTGCTCTTAAAAGAATATGTGAAGATAAACTACTGGCAGAGGAATTATCAAAAAATGCCAGAAAAACTGCGCTAGAAAAAGACTTGTTATTTATTGGCAAACAGCTTAAAAACGTATATTTAGAAGTTTTGGAGAATAGGTTATGAAGACAAAAACAGTGCGAAATCTTTTATTAAGCATAATTTTGAGTGTAGTTTTTTTATTTATCATTTTTGGTTTCTCAGATTTGCAGGTAACTTTTGAAGCGATTAAAAATGTATCCTTTTTCTGGTTCTTTGTAGCTGTTTTATCTGCTTTTGCGGTATGGTTATTCGAAGCACTAACATTGAAAATATTTTCAACTAACTTTTCAAAAAAAATTGATTACCTATATCTTCTAAAAATCACTCTTATTGGTTCTTTTTTCTCGGCTATAACTCCTCTCTCTACAGGCGGGCAACCAGCTCAAATAGCGTTTATGAGTAAGAACGACGTCGAAGGTGGTAAGGCAACTGCTATAGTAGTTTCTAGATTTATTGCATATCAAATTGCGCTTACTTTTTTTGGTCTAATGGGTATTTTTTTTGCCTATCCATTTGTATCAAGAAATGTTTCTAACTGGGCCTTTCTATTCTTTATTGGATTTGCAGTTAACAGTGGGGTATTAATCCTTGCATTATTATTCTCACTGAAAAGAAAAATGGCTGAGTTCATCGTGAAAATAATAATAAAACCCCTTAGTTGGATAAAAATAATAAAAAATCCTAAAAAATTGGAACAGAAGGTACTTAAGGAAGCTCATTTCTTTAATATTCATATGAAGAAAATGCTTTCAAATCCTTTAAGTTTGATTTTGGGTTTTATGTCTTCCTCATTACGTTTATTTTCGTTCATTTCTGTGCCATATTTTGTTATTCTATCTCTTGGACTAAATTACGGTTTTTTTGAAATCATAGCCACTCAATTAGTACTGTTTCTCATATTCTCAATGGCTCCAACACCTGGAGCAAGCGGTGCTTCTGAAGTTGGGTATATGGTTTTTTTCTCAAATTATTTCGGAAATAAAATTACTGCGGGTTTACTTATTTGGAGATTTTTAACTTATTATGTTAATTTAATTATCGGCGGCATTCTTACTTCTATTGAAACCAAAAGAAGTATTTAGATTTACAATTTCTTTATATAAATTGAACGTTCTTATAGCATTTTGTTGTACGCTAAACTTTTCAGCAATTTTTCTGGCTTTTTGTTTCATTTCTTTGTATTCTTTCGGGTTTGTGATTAAATCTTTTGTTTTTTCAACCATTTCTTCTCTATTTTTACAAAAAAACCCGTTTTCACCATCTACAATAAGATTTTGAAAACTTGAATCTTCTTTTGCAACCACCGGCAAACCACAAGCCAAAGCTTCTAACACTACAAGACCAAAGCTTTCAGTATGAGACGCAACTATCGCTGCATCACTTGCGTTATAAGCAAGCCTTACTTCATCTGGCCACCTCAAATAACCGGTAAAAATTGTATTAGTTGCTATGTTTAATTCTTCACTCAAAATCTTAAGATTTCTTTTTTCGGGACCATCGCCCACAAGTAAAAGCTTTATTTCAGGATTGGTTTTAACCAATTTTTTCAAAATATACAGCAAAACATCTATTCCTTTTTCTTTACCAAGTCTTCCAACAAAAATTAATACTTTGTCGCTTTCGTCTAAACTGAATCGATCTCTAAATTCCTCGATGTCTTTTTGCTCACTATTTTCGATTCTATAAAATTTAGATAAATCAATACCATTAGGTATTACCTTTATGGGCTTATAAGCATTGTACTGTAGCAAAAAATCTTTCATTTTTTGTGAAGGAGCAATTAATACTTCACAATTCTTGCAAATGAATTTTATGCAACTCCTGATGCTTTTTGCAGCAAAATACTCGAGAAATGGAATATAATGAATGTATTCTTCATACATTGTATGCATAGTGTGAACCATAGGTATATTGTATTTTTTAGAAACCATAGTTGCTTGTAACCACATTGAGAACTCGGTATGAGTATGAATAATATCAAGCTTCTTTTCTTTTGCGATTTTAATTATCTTGGCAGAGAATGGGAAGCCAATTCTATGTTGTGGTTCTTTAATGAATTTTATTGATGGTACTCTCACTACTTTTTCCAGTGGTTCAGCGTCAGGATGTTTAACAGTAAAAACATAAACATTATGTCCCATAGTTGAAAGATTTTCTTTTAGATTTCTGACAACTGTAACTACTCCATTTATCTGAGGAATATATGTATCTGTAAAAAGACCTATGTTCACAATACCACTTCCCCTAGTTCTGTTAATGCCAAGCTACTAAATTTACAAGATTCTTTGAAATACTGAACTTAAAATCATAAGTAAAATAATGATAACATCAAAACAGTATTATATGCTATTAATCAGCTCTATGTAAACTAAAAATGCTAAAATTAAGTTAAAAATAAATTTGCTTATAGTTTTTTACTGGATATACCAATTTATAAAAACTCAGAAAGATGATTCCTGTAGCTTCTAATACTTGCTTTTATTCTACAATCCGCGTTTATAAAAACGTTCTTGCAAGAAAAACCTGATATCTTCTTTTGTGAAGCTATCTTCAACTAAAAACTAAACATAAGTCCATAACCTAATTTAAGATTGAATAGAAATTCATTCACTAAACTAACTCTCATTGAAAAAAACAGTTCTTGACTGGAATTTGGTGAATATTTAAAATCAAAATTTGCATAATAATGATTTGTAATTGGCTCTACTATTTTATACCAATCATATAAAAAAGGTTCTTCATAGGGATCATCTATTCCATAAGAACCTTTTCGAAGCATTTCAAGGCTTGTTGAAAATTCTATGTTTTTTGTTTCGTAAGATAAGGTAAAAACTTCAAGAGTACAATCAGGACCATAAGGAAAGCCAAAATAACCTGTTATAACAAGATACTCCCCTTCTTCTACATCTGCAGCATTGAGTCTAACTGGATAAATATACTTTCCTGAATCACTTTGTCTATTATACAGATAAGGAGTGCTATGATAATGTTCATAAGTAATCTTTAATCCCCCTTTTGTAAAGGAAAGCGTGTTTTCCTTCAATGTATAATCTCTTTCCCACAATTGAGGTCCTTCATATTTTGATGCTTCAAAGAAAGAATAAGTAAC
>JAWODV010000052.1:0-3595 GCA_046483075.1 Kosmotogaceae bacterium
AAATTGTTTGAAAGTTAACACATCACCAGTAATTAGTAATAATTGAACAAATTAATATTTAAAAGCTGATGTCATTATTTCTTGTTCTGATTTTGGAATACCGATATCTTTAGCTATTACCTTCCAGCTACTTACAGCTTTTTTTACTTTAGTAATTATTGTTTCCATCTCTGAATCTGTAAGTTGAAAAAATTCACCAACACTTCTGGCAAGTTCAAAATCCAGGACATTATCATCTGTATCTATATTCAGTGCCAAACCGTTCTTATCAACTGAAGGGTTAATATCAAATGCAGGTGAAAGAATCCAACCATTTCGGGTCAAAATAAAGCCGTGATTTCTAAGGTGATCATCCGTGTTAGATATAGCAATATTAAAGATTATTCGTTTCCACAATTGATTCAAATCTATTTTGTTTTGAGAACCGGTATATTGTATAAACTCAGCAATATCTAAATAACTTACTGATTTTTCTTTTATAGTTTCTTCATTATTTCCTGTCATTGTCATTGCACTGGCAAAGTGAATTCTTTCCTTTTTGAGTCTGTCAAATCGTTTTGTGAAAAAAGTATGATACTTGCCAGAAATTCTTTCTATTCTTGATTCTGACATTTCTATCCCTGCTTTTAAAGCTAATTTATACGCTAAAAATTCCCAGGCTGCTTTATCAGTTGTATCTCCTTTTGATGGAAACTTTGCTATCCATAAATCACTATGTTCATCTTTCACATTGGCCTTTGGCCTTGCTCCACCCAATGAAGAACCTGGTGCCATTAATATTGAAAGCCATTTTTTTATGTCTTCACTTTCTTCATCAGATTCCAAAATTCGAGCAGCGTGTTGTAATTCTCTAATAATGCTCATTGGAGGAGTTGGTGTATCTCTACTATCATCCAAAAATGGTCCGTTAGAATCCAGTTTAAATCTTAAAGCTCCCATTCGGCACACATCATAAACTCCTAATAGAAAATCAATATCGTATAAATTTGGTACAGGTTTACCTTCCTCTCTCGCAATATGCACTGCGCGCTTTTTCATTAAAGTTCTACCCCAGGAATCCGGCATCGAATCAAAAATAACTCCGAAATTTTCTTTACCATATGGATACTGCTGTCCTCTGTACCAACCAATATCCGGGTCTAATAATATTTGTTCTGATGATTGAATCCAATCATCAGAGTATTCGAAACTGAAAGCCTTTTTGCCTTTTGCTTGCTGGGCACATAGCACACCAATCAATTTTGGTTCTTTCATTCCCAACCAATGAGCATACACCAAAATATCTGTTTTTGTAATTGACATATTTATTTTTTACTCGTCAAACTTAGATCTTGAAGTTTTCTGCCAAAAATATCATCCGCTGCAAGTTTCAAAAAATCATCCTGCAATCCTAATACTCTCAAAGTATTGAAATAAGCAGCCATTGAAACACTCCCCTTTCCTTTTTCAATTTGGTATAATGTGCTTCTATCAATGCCTGCTCGCTCACTTACTTGTATTGTGGTAAGTTTCCTTCGCTTTCTTGCCAGTTTGATATTTTCACCTACTTGTTCCATTATCTTTTGATTTTTAGGAAACAATATTTGTTTTTTTGTCCTCATATATGTTATGTTGAATATTACCAGCAAATATAATCTAATTGTTGATATTAATCAACATTTTATCTCTTATCATTACGAAGGTTTATACCTGTACCATCACTTTCGTGGAATACAACGCAGACTGCATCCCAATAAAAGCTGACGAACCACCGGAAGAAAAAAACAATGATCCAGATGGATTTTTTGACAAATTTGTGAAATTTTTATATTCCCTTCCGTGTCTCCAAGCGGACAGTAAATCTGTGGCATGGCAGGCAGTTTATAGTTTACCCATAAATATAGCTCCTCCTGTACCTGCAGTTTTCAGATATTAGTTTGAACTAAAAAGCAATTTTATTAAATTTGTATTTATAGTATACTTCATTTATTACAAATAAAAAATCATATTTTGAAAGAAAAAAACTAATATGGAAGCAATAGAGATTCAAGACATAAAAAATATGTTTCCATATTTTCTTAAATATAAGAAAATTTGGGTTGATTATGATAAAGAGGCTGATATAATGTATATGCATTTTAAGAAGCCTAATCACGCCGATAACTCTGAAATGACAGATGATGATATGATAATAAGATATGAAAAAGGTGATATTATTGGAGTTTCATTGTTAAATGCAAGCAAAAGAGTTAATTATTAAACCAGACCATTAAACAAATCTTACGGAAAGCCAATACTGGGTAATTATCGGCAGGCCAAAAGCCTTAAATCATTCTGTCAAAAATACTCCCCTTCCTTAGCTATCCGAACATCGATGTCTGATTACAGAGAAGAAGAGTGGATGACAAATTTGCCACTATATGCAATCAATGAAATAACTCAATCGTAACACATTACCAGGCTAACAAGAGATCCTGGCAATACATAATCGCATACGAATTAATGTGTCATTGCAACTGCTGGCGTTCAAAGTTTTCTTAAATATGCTATATGAAGAATACCGAATTCTATGCACCGAAAATTGATTCGATTATTGAGGGATCCTCTCCCGGAAATAATCATATTACGCATGGAACTCATCTCAAATTGAAGGATACTTATGAGGCTTTCAGTTGCATAAAAGCCGGGCCCGATGATGAGGCCAGGCATACCTGGCTGGAAGTGGATCGCGGACCAGTTGAAGCTTTTGGCGATTATGAAGAATTCAGGGAAGACGGCGAGGTAAGTTCCCGGAAAGAATTCGATCGGCTCTGGAAGGATTACTATCCTGACAAAACAGTATGGTACAAATTTCAGACGGCTGAATACGAGGGCACATTATACTTCTATCTTAACGGGAAACTTCTTTTCTCAATTAAAGTTGACGAACCACCGGTAGAAAAAAACAATGATCCAGATGGTTTTTTTGACAAATTTGCGGAATGGCTTAAGAAAAGGATACTGCATGAAGTAAGCAAACTCCTACAAGATCCGCAGGCTTATAACAGTTATATTCAGGAAAATCTATCATGGTCAAAACGGACTGGCAGGATTAAAAGAAAAGACCACTGGCAAATTCTCGGCGATGACACAATCAGGCCGGATAAGAACCTGGGAGAAAAGATCATTTCACAGTTTGAAGTCCTTGTGAACGAAATGAATAAAAAGGATGTGAAATTGTTGCCGGAAATCACAGCCAACACTTTCTACAGATTCTGTGAAATATGTTACGATGCTAATGACTATTTTAAAAATTCGAATGAAACCCTCACCCCACTCCAGAAATACCTGAAGATGGCCGACGGCCGTGATGCGGGACTAAGAAATATCGAAAGGGATTCACCCGGTGTTTTTCATGAATGGTATCATAATTCTGTAAGAATGGTTGCACATCCATGGGAAATATGCAGGGGAGGCAACTCCACCCATATTTCGCTTTTTGTTTCAGAAGTTGATAACAAATGGGGTATCTGGCTGGCAGGTTCAAGCATTGTCAGGGTGGAAGAAACCGTTAAAATGGCAGTTGCCCTGCATGAAAACAATATCCCCTTTATACTTAGGGATGCTGATGAAATAG
>JAWODV010000061.1:0-10985 GCA_046483075.1 Kosmotogaceae bacterium
TCTTCCTGATTGTTGGCGCAAAAGTGTTTTATTGTCACATAGTTACCTTCAATACTCTGAACTCCTCTGGTAATTGCAGCTGCCAGTTTACCTGAAAGGTAAGGGTCCTCGCTGTAATATTCAAAATTGCGTCCACAAAGAGGATTACGATGAATATTTATTGCTGGTGCAAGCCAAAAGGTGATCCCATATTCAGACATCTCCACGCTTACTGCCCTGCCAATTTCTTCAAGCAATTCGGTATTCCAGGTTTGAGCCAGTGCCAGCTCAACAGGAAAAGCAGTTGTAAACTGATAAATCAATTTTTCTTTTTCAGGATTTCCAAAAATGAATTTTTTCATAATTTTGGGCAAGTAGTTAAAAATACCCATTTGAGCATCAATCATTTTTATTTTGCCTTTTCTGTTAACTGAAGAGGTTTTTTGCAAACGAAGTCCAGCAGGACCATCAGTCAGAGCGATATTAATGATTCCCTTATCTACCAGTTTTGAAGTAGTATATCCCGCTGCGCCAGGAGCGTTGAAGTAATTTTTGTTAAGTATACTAGAGTTACTACCTGCTCCTACTACAAGCTCAATCTCATCCTTTATGTTCAGTCTCTTCATCAGAGTATCTATTTTATTGTCACTATACACGGGAGGGTTTTTATATTCATATTCTGTGGTTTCAAAATCAGAAGGATTAATTTTCAGACGTTTCACCTTAGATAGATCATTCTGATATGCAACCTCTGGAGGTTCAATCTCATTTATTTTGGTTTGCGGTTCGCAGATGTTTTTATGTATGGATAATACAATATCTTCATCCAGGGATAATACTAAACATGGAACGGTGTTTCTTGAAGAGTTTCCAAGGCGAACTATATAATCACCCTGTTCCAGTAGAAAGCTTGCGCTTTCTTCTACATAACTTGCCAGATATTTCATATTAATGGTGAGTTCTATTTCCTGTGCTTCCCCTGGCTTAAGCTGTTTAGTTTTTAAGAATGCGGCAAGCCTCTGATATTCTTTCTTAAGTATATTTTGAGGACAGCTCACATAAAGCTGTACTACTTCTTTCCCGGCATATTTTTCACCAACATTTTTTACTTTAACTTTTACGATTACTTTTGTTTTGTCTACAATGGTATCAACAAATGAAATATCAAATTTTGTGTAGCTCAGACCATATCCAAATTCATACTGCGGTTCAACATTGAATGTATCGAAATACCTGTATCCGACATAGATACCTTCTTTGTAATATTCGTTTTCAAGATCTCCATTCAAATAGCTGTATTCACGGGCAAAGGGAATATCATCATATTTTTTTGGCCAGGTATCCACCAGTTTCCCTGAAGGCGTTACTTTTCCCGTAATAACATCTGCAAAAGCTGTTCCCCCCTCCATACCCTGCTGGCAAAAATACACCAAAGCATTAATACCCTTAATCTCATCAATGAAACTTAGATTAAATGGGGTTCCAACATTTACAACAACGATCGTTCTTTTATAGGAATCTGCACACTTTTTTATGTTTTTTCTCTCTGTATTGGACAGATTATAGTCATTTTCATCCAGCTTGCGGTCAGAACCTTCACCTGATTGCCGGGAAATTACATAAATACAGGTATCTGTTTCACTGCTCTTTACATCATCATCTGTTATCTCTCTTCCATAGGGATATCTGAAGGGTATTTCCATTAATTCGCCCAGGTTGTATACATTAAAAATATTCACTTTACTTGATATTTCTTCATCGTAAGATTTCTTCTTTTGTTTAAATATCAAATTATAATCATCGATCCATTTCTTTGTTGTGATTGTAAACCCGGATTTTTCTAGTCCATCAATGATATTAACGCTGTGGCGCTCGTTTACCTCACCAGACCCGGTTCCGCCTTTAATGGTCTTCTCTGCTCCGGCACCGTAAAGTGCAATTTTTCCTGGTTTTATAGGCAAAGTTCCGTCGTTTTCAAGAAGCACAATTCCTTCAGTCGCAGCACGGTAGGCAAGTTCTCTATGATCCTTTTCCCTTTTTGTTTCCGTCTTATCTTCAACAGCTTTTGTTCTAGTCACTCTTTTCCCAAACATTTATATACTCTCCCACCACATTTCAGATTTCTATAATATCGGTTTATTGAATAGATAATTATCTTTTCAGATAAAAGTATAAAGCATATGCAATTATTAAAATAGATTGAGGATAATTGTTAAGAGATGAGTTTATACATACTTCACCAATTCCTTTTAATTCTAACTTCAGGGAAAAAATAGAATGGAAAATCTACAAATATTCTAGCAGTGCTATTTATATTCTGAAGTAATATGTTAAAAAAAGACGATCGGGAAAATGCCTCAAACTGAAAAAAGTACAGAGTAATGCCAGGGCTTTTATTATGTATTCTTTTTCCTTAGCAGTTTAAACAATTCCATTACCAGCAGTACTGGAACAGCAAGAACAAGAAGGGTTAACCACTGTTTTAACGAAACTGGTTCTAATTCAAGTAAATTTTGTAACAGGGGTACATTCATCGCGAGCAAATGTATTCCATGTGCGCCCAAAACTCCAAGAACAAGGAAGTAGTTTCTGCTTAAGGGCACAGCAAATGCAGAACTTTTCTCCGATCTACAATTAAGAATGTGTATATTTTGCATGAGAACAAACAACAGTAAGAGGTAATTTCTTGCCAGATTAGTTTCAACATCCTGAAAAAGCATATACATCCATGATGTAAATGCAATTGCTCCCATTGTAAATCCTGATACAAGGGTTTCTTTTATCATTAGATTATCAAAGATGCTATGTTCAGGTTTTCTGGGTGGTTCTTTAAGAACTCCGGGTTCGCCTTTTTCAAAGGCCAGGGCAACGTCCTGAATGCCATTTGTTACAAGATTTAACCAGAGTATTTGAACTGCAACAAGAGGCAGTGGAACGTTAAAAACCACAGCAAGGACAAACAATAATAACTCAGCAGCGCCTGTCGAAATGAGTAGATAGATGACTTTTCTAACATTTGAATAGGCAAATCTTCCTTCTTCTATACCTGAAACTATTGAGGCGAAATTGTCGTCGGTGATGATTATTGATCCGGTATCCTTAGCCACATCCGTTCCTGAACCCATTGCTACTCCAATATTGGCTATTTGCAACGCCGGGGCATCGTTAACACCATCACCGGTTACAGCCACATAATGGCCACTATTTTTTAGTGCTTCTACTATGTTTAACTTTTGCACAGGAGAAACTCTGGCAAAAACATTTGTAGAATTTACCAACTCTCTAAACCTTTCTCCCTCTAGATCTCCTGCTTTATCTAGATCTGTCCCGGTCACAATATCATCATTTTGATCCACTATGCCTAGCTGAACGGCTATTGCCTTTGCGGTAGAGGGGTGGTCACCTGTAATCATTATCACTTTTACTCCTGCTTCATGACATTCCCGAACTGCACCCTTTACTTCACTTCTCAAAGGGTCTATGAATCCTACGATTCCAATAAAATGAAGATCCCGTAGCTCATGCTCAATATTTTCTGAAGGATGGAGTTCACCCTGCGCGAAGGCCAGCACACGATAACCCTTTTCTGTTAGTTCCAGCGCTTCTTTTTCTATTGCATTTCGATCAAAATCTCTATCGGGATCATATGTATGTGAACACATTCCGAGTATAGTTTCTAACGCACCTTTTACAGCTATCATATGTTTTCCAGAGCTTTCATAAGAAGCCGCTGAAAAGCGACGCTGAGATTCATATGGTATTTCTTGAAGTATTTCTGTTTCTTCTTTGAGCTTAACAGGATTTATTCCCGCCTTGTAAATCATACCCAGAAGCGCAACCTCCATTGCATCCCCGCTTTTACTCCATGTATCGTCATTTTTCTCAAGGGATCCTTCATTCGCTATACTGGCGATTTTTATAAGCTCACCGAGCTCTTTATCATTTTCAATGTCTGCATCAATTATTCTTCCCTCACCGTTGTAGCCTTCACCTGTGACTTCAAAATCCCTGCCAGAAGAAAGGCGAATTTTTCTGGCTGTTTGTTGATTCACAGTAAGTGTTCCCGTTTTGTCACTTGCTATCACGGTACAACTTCCCAGGCTCTCTACTGCTTCAAGTTTTCGAACTATAACCTTTCTTTTTGCCATTCTGCTGGTTGCAACTGAAAGGGCTACTGTTAAAGCAACAGGTAATCCTTCAGGAATTGCGGATACAGATAATGCAACTGCCAGGAAAAAAACATCCATAATTTCATAGCCCTGAAAGAATCTTATAAAGGCAAAAACTACAGCAGCAATAAGAACCAGATAAGCTATTCTTTTGGTAAAACGTTCCATTCTTATAATTAAAGGAGCTTTACCCTTTTCTGATTCAGAAACAACCTTTGCTATTTTACCCAATTCCGTATCCTGACCTGTGTCAACAACAATTCCCTTTCCCCTTCCTGTCATTACTACGGAGCCAGCAAAGGTTTGGTTTTTTCTATCTCCTAACTCTACATCTTCTTGTATTTGCTCTAAATCTTTATCTATGGCTGTTGATTCGCCGGTAAGAAATGATTCATCTACTTTTAGACTATTGGATTCCATCAATCGAAGATCTGCAGGTACTTTATCACCTGACTGAAGAAGCACAATATCACCTGGAACAATCTCTTTGGAGTTCACAGTAATGGTTTTTCCATTACGAATAATCCTGCTTTCTGTTTTCATAATCTTTAGTAAAGCTTCTGCACTTTTCTCTGCCTTGTATTCCTGCACCGATCCTATAACAGCGTTTAACAGCACCACGATCATTATGAATATTGCATCGTCAGTTCCACCTATAACAATTGAAACAATTGCTGCTGCGAGTAAAATATATATAAGAGGGTCTTTAAATTGATGAAATATTACTTTTCGTAACGATACAGGCTTTTTTGAAGGAAGCTCATTAGGACCAAATTTCTTTTTTTTGCTCTGGTATTCTTCATCATTAAGACCATCTTTTGACGTTTTAAGACGTTTTAATGTTTCTTTGACAGAAAGCTTATACCACTCAGTACTGTTCTCTGCTTTTTCCATTCTCTGACCTCTCTTTTAAGAGTGATAACCATATAAATATGATAACGATTAATTAGTTCTTTATGCAACAACGATGAGAACATTTAATTTGAGTTTCCCTCGAAATTTCTTCTTTTTTCATGTAAACATTGAATTTTGTCCTCATTGTGTTTAGTAAAATCTACATTAAGTATTACAATGGAGTTGAAGTATATAAATAATTAACTTTCGATTATCCAAAAAACTGGAGGTTATTATGCCTTTAATAAACAAAAAGGTCTTCCTGGAATTTATGAGGTGCCCTGTAAAAGGATGGATAGCGCTAAATAATCCTTCAGAAGATGATGTTTCCATTGCAGACAGATACCGAATGGAAGAAGGTATAGAGATAGGTAAACGGGCACGAGAGCTTTTTCCTGAAGGGGTTTTTCTGGAAGAGAAAAATCCTTTTATTGCAAAGGATATTGCTGAATGCATGTTCAGGGATCTATCCTTTAACACAATTTATGAAGCGGCATTCATTGATGGAAATTTTGTAGCACGAGCAGACATTGTTGAAGAAACCAAGGAAGGTTTGAAGGTCTACGAAGTTAAATCAAGTAAAAGCAATACAAAACAAATACAGGATCTTATTAAAGACATAGCATACACGGTTATGGTAATAAAAGGAGCCGGATATAATGTTAATGAAGTTTCGTTGATATTGTTATCTGATAAATATAGAAAAGGGATGTACAATAAAAGCTTGTTTGAATTTTATGATGTTTTTAACGAAGTTCACAGATTCATCGATGAATTTTTACCTGAAAAAGAAAGAACAGTAAAGATATTGGATAACCTTGAAAAACCTGAACCGAAATTCAAATACGAATGCAGGAGTTGCGATTATTTAAATGAATGTTTTGGTCTGGATAGAGATGAAACGATATTTGTGCTTCACAATATGTATCATGTTCACATGAAAAAACTGATTGATGAAGGCTTATTTTTATTGGATCAACTGGATGAAGAGAAGCTGGAAAAGGATGTACATAGAAGAATCTATAGATCTTTAAAGGAAAATAGACCTATTGTTGACGATAAACGAGGTTTGTGGGAAAAGCTGAACGAACTCGAATACCCAATAGGATATCTCGATTTTGAAACCCTCAGCACAGCCTTACCTCTTTATGATGATTTAGCACCCTATGAAAAAATCCCCTTTCAATACTCTCTTCATATAAAAAAATCTCACGATTCTCCTCTAGAACACCTTGACTATCTGTTTTTCGATCCTTCAATAGATGAGTCAAAAAGGCTTGCAGAAACACTGGTGGGCGATACTAAAGAATGTAAAACTCTTATGGCATATCACGATAGTTTTGAAAAAACGGTAATAAAGAACCTTATAAAAAGAAATGAATACGATAAACAGTTAAAAACTAACTTAAATAAAATGCTCGATAAATTTGTTGATCTGGAACTGTTTGTTAAACAACACGTCTATCATCCCGATTTTCACGGAAGCTTTTCAATTAAGAATGTTTTACCCGCTTTGATTCCAGATTTCTCATATGAAGACATGGCGATAAAAAATGGAGACGATGCCTGCTATGTGTTTGCAAAAATGGCACGGGGAGATTATTCAGAGCAAGAAATGGAAAAATTAAGGAAGGACCTTTTAGAATACTGCAAACTGGACACACTGGCCATGGTCAAAATTCATGAAAAATTATTAGCCCTTTGCTCAAGATTTTAGAATGAGTTTGTCCTTATACTAAGTAACTACAACTTTATTGTTAAAAAACCGTACCAGTTCTCCGTAACGCTCTTTTAAGGCAATTAAAAAGGATGGAAGAATCTTGAAAAATAATATAATTAGTTAACCTTATTTTTTCTCAGGATTGTGCATTGATTATAAAATTCTAATAATATAGATTAATTTGTTTTAAGCTTTTTTACTTTCAATAAAGACATATTAAATCACCAGGTTAATCTCCTGGATTATTCTATAACTTACAAAGTTTAGAATGGCTTTTAGCTAAATTCTACTCATGATTAATTACAGCAATTAAAAAACTGAGGACATAATTTATAGTAGGTATTTTGTGAGGCCATTAATTGATCAATGGTGGAGGTGAAACGAATGATGAAGAAATTTATTGTATCAGCAGTACTTCTTGTGGTTTTTTCAATGGTTATGTTTGGAGGAATCGAGTTTAATGTAATTCTCTCCGCAGAAGTTTCTGATAAACCTTTAGATGGAAGACTGATTGTTATTATTTCGGATAGTGAAAGACCTGAACCCAGGTTTCAGGTAGATGTTATGGGTGTCCCCATATGGGGAATAACAGTAGATAACTGGGAACCAGGTTCAGCAGTTATCATGAAGGATAGAGATAATGAAATCTATGGATACCCGCTTGAACAATTTAGTGATATACCAGCCGGGGATTACAATGTTCAGGCATTCTTTACCGTTTACAAGACATTTGAGCGAGCAGACGGACATGTGATAAAAATCTCTGAACCAGGTGGTAATGGTGGTATTCAAAGAAACTTTTTTGATCCTGGAAACATTTACAGTGATGTGCAAAAGATCTATATTGATCCAGATTCTAATGAAACCATAGAGCTATCATTGAATAACTTTATAGAACCGGACTATGCAAATAACGAAATTGTTCAGCAGGGTGTTTATGAAGATTCGGAACTTGTAAAATATGTGACAATAAAAAGCGAACTGGTCAGCGAATTTTGGGGACAACCGATGTATATAGGAGCCAATATTCTTCTCCCAAAAGGGTACAATGAGAATCCTGATATTCATTACCCTGTGTATTATCTGCAGGGACATTGGCCTGGTGGAAGAGCTCCTTTGAATTTTGGACAGGGAAGAGATATTGACGAGACCTGGATGTCAGATGATTTCCCGAGAATGATTGTTGTAGAAATTCGTGATGCAAATCCATATTACGGAACTTCATACAGTATCAATTCTGAAAATCTTGGGCCTTACGGTGACGCAATCGTAGAGGAGTTAATTCCTTATCTTGAAGATAACTTTAGAATGATTCCAGAATCCTGGGCAAGATTGTTAAGCGGTGGATCAACAGGTGGCTGGGAAGCTCTGGCTCTTCAGATATGGTATCCAGATATTTTTGGAGGAACATGGCCAGTATGCCCTGATGGAGTTGATTTTCGGGCATTTCAGCTTGTCAACATCTATGAATTTAAAAATGCTTATTTTAATGATTTTGGCTGGATAAAGACAGAAAGACCAAGCTGCAGAACCACTGATGGTAATATCCTTTTCACAGTCAAGCAGGAGAATCACTGGGAGCACGCTCTAGCGACGCACAGTCGTTCTGGAAGGCAATGGGCCATCTGGGAAGCTGTATACAGTCCGGTAGGAGAAGATGGTTACCCAGCAAAGATCTGGGACCCAGTAACTGGAGTTATTAATAAAGATGTAGCCGAATCATGGAAGAAATATGATATACGCCTTTATCTGGAAGAGAATTGGGACGAGATAGGTGATAAACTTGTAGGAAAAATCCATCTTCATATGGGTGATATGGATAATTACTATTTGAATGTTGCAGCATATAAGCTTGAAGAATTTTTAGAAGGAACAACAGACCCTTATTATGATGGGTCGTTCACTTTCTATCCAAGAACCGGACACGGCGTACTAATAACTCATGAAGAGAGGATACTCATGATGGCTGAACACTTAGAAAAATATGCACCAGCATGGGTAAATACTTCATGGTGAAATTATTGAAATATTAAAGTAAATATTAAGGTTTTTTGATCTGTAACTTGCTGTCAGCACTCTAAAGTACTGACAGTATTTTTAATATGAGCAAGCTTTGACAAATAGAACAACCGGTTTTATACATAAGGGACTCTTTTGCTTTTTTAGTTTTAAAAAATTGATACAACAGCGAACATCATCAATATCCCTATCTAATGGAGAATTTGGTGAAAATTACTTGGAAAAATCAAATTAACCTAATACTCTTTTGAATGGCAGAACACATGATTTAATCGAATTACATTAAACTTAAAAAATAATCTAAATACGAATACAATTTCACAAACGGAATAATAAAAAACATTTTTTTAACCCTTTACAAATTGTGAGATGGGTTCACAAATAAATATATTTGAAACAGTAGATAAACTAATAAATAACAAAAAATGGAAACAACTCAGTAAATTAATATCTGAGATACCAGCTCCTGACGTAGCTGATTTACTTCTTGAACTAGATAAAAAGCAACGTGTAATTGTATTCAGAATAATACCTCGTCACTTTGCTGCTGAAGTCTTTTCTTATCTAGATTCGCACGAAAGGGATGAACTGCTACTGGATCTTACTGACAGTGAGACTCGTGAACTTCTATCATATTTGAAGCCTGACGACAGGATAGGTCTATTCGGAGAATTACCCGGTCAGGTTACCCAGAGGCTAATGAATTTGCTGAATCCTGAAGAACTGGATGAGGCAAAACAACTGCTTGGTTATCCTGAAGAAAGTATAGGAAGGTTGATGACACCTGACTATGTTGCTGTCAGGCCCGAATGGTCAATTGACAAAGCGTTGGAACATATTAGAAATTTGGGGAAAGATAGCGAAACAATAAATGTGATTTACATAACGGATAATAACTGGAAATTGCTAGATGTACTTGAACTGAGAAAATTCATTATCGCTAATCCTGAGCAAAAGGTCTCAGAAATAATGGACTTTAGATTCATTAGCATTGTCGCTTTTGAAGATCAGGAAAAGGCAGTTAAACTTATTCAGATCTATGATCTTTTTGCATTTCCTGTGGTTGACAGTAATGGTGTTCTTCTTGGTATTGTTACCGTAGATGACGTCTTTGATGTAGCAGAAGAAGAGACCACAGAGGATTTCCAACTAACTGCTGCAATCAGGCCTTTAAAAACAAGCTATCAGTATTCAAGCATCTGGACTCTATTCACAAAACGAATCGGCTGGCTTATGATGCTTATTCTTGTAAACCTTATATCATCGGGGTTATTTCCGCCTTTGAAGAAACGCTTTCATCCGCAATTGCTCTGGCCTTTTTTATTCCTTTGCTCATTGATAGTGGAGGAAATGCCGGCGCGCAATCCGCAACATTAATGGTTCGTGCCATTGCAACTGGCGATGTAAAAATGTCAAGATGGTTTTTCACAATACTAAAAGAACTTGCGATCGGAGCAGCTCTGGGAGTTACAATGGGTTTAGCCAGCTGGTTGCTCGGTTTTGTTAGAGGTGGAGTTGAGATAGGTTTTGTAGTTAGTTTATCAATGGTTTCTATAATTGTTGTGGCTAATCTAATTGGAGCCATTTTGCCCTTTATACTAACTAAACTAAAAATGGATCCAGCTGTTGCCAGCAGTCCTCTTATTACAACAATTGTAGACGGACTCGGGTTGCTAATTTACTTCACTCTAGCAACTATACTAATCCCGCTAGTGTAAAGTTGAATCAACTTTAAAATGTATACTTACAATTCAGGCCAGCAACCAGCGAATTGATTATCTATAGTGATCACCTGTGCTTCACCCAAATAATATGCGCTGGAGTCAATATTAAACTTGAGTGCCCTAATGTTGACTCCTGCTTTTTGTGTTTTCTGCAGGGTTTTTGAGAATAATGGATCCCTTTCAAAAAAGGGACTGAAGGAAAGCGCATCCTTTCTCACAATAAGAAAGATAATCCAGCAGACGTAACCATGTTTTTTCAGATTAATTAATTCATTAAGGTGTTTTGTTCCTCTTTTTGTTGGTGCGTCCGGGAATCTGGCTGTTCCACTGGCATCAAGTAAATTTACGGATTTTAATTCAATATAGTGCTTTCCGTTAGTACTTTCAATGTAATAATCAAGGCGCCCATGGTCAACCTTCGGCTCGGACTTTATCACGTGGATATTCTCAAAATAATCTACAAGCTTTTCTGATATGAGC
>JAWODV010000080.1:0-37197 GCA_046483075.1 Kosmotogaceae bacterium
ATCACCAATTTTTCCGAGTCAGAGGTTTTCAAGAGAATAAAAAACGATGAATTCCAGATTATGGAGGTAGATGAAGATTTTCCATCTTTCAAATACAATGGAGTACGTGTCTTTTCAATTATTGATTTTCTCTATAAAACTGATACAAACACGGTTTATATAGTTGATTGGAAAACAGGAAGACCCAATGAGGAAAAAGATAAGATACAGTTAAAATTATACACAATATATGTGCTTGAAAAGTATAAAAACGCTGATCTTAGTAACATAAAATGCGTTAACGAATATCTGTTAACTGGAGATAGAGCTGTTCATGAATTTAGTGAAAAGGAAATAGCAAATACAAAGAAATATATTGAAAAGAGTATCAGTGAAATAGATAAATACTGCGAAGACCCCCAGTTAAATAAACCAAAAGACATCTCCCTCTTTAAGAAAAATCCTGGAAGACGTTGCAACTACTGCGAATTCCTCGAACTATGCAAGGAAACTGAGTGAACCACTATGATAACGAGATCAGTTGACCGAGATTAAAGATCCGAGATCTAAAAACTAAGGCACGTGAACCGTATAAAACAGAGTGATAAGAGATTAGACTAAACCCACCACTTGAAAAAACTAGAATGCGAGAATTCGAGAGTCCGAGAAGGTTCGAAGAAACGAGAATCCGAGAAAGAACAAAAAACTGGTTAAATAAAGAGAACAGAGATCCGATTAAACCCGCTTGAAAAACTTTTTCATTTACCTAAAACACCTTAATGACAAAAGCGTCTCACAAAGACGCTTCTTTTTTTTCCAGTAATCTCATTTTGTTCAACCACTTTAGAAGGCGTTACGTTTGAACTTACGCACAACCGACAACGTTTTCTGATTTGTTGAACCTTCGATGGACGTTCTTTTAGTCTCGGATTCTCGGTTTCTCGTCTCTTCGGTTCTTCTCGTATTTTAAAGCATCTGCTCTGTTAGAGCCCCTTTGAGCGTAGCGACTTCAAGCGTCTTGCTTACCAGATCAAGCCTCTCTCTCCGATCGTCAGATGGGTCATGCGAACAACCGACAACCTACTGACGCACAATGTTTTTTACTCCAATCGGTTCACGTGATTCTATTTTTTGAATTGTTTTGTTGTTTATTAATATTTCGTGCTATTATTTGAGTGTTATAGTCTGAGATTTCACTTTAAGGCTGATTACAATAGTTAGGAAGTTAAAAAAAGTTGCAGCCTAGAGGGGGCAAAGATTGTGAAGAGAATTATACTTTTCATTCTTTCGGGTTTGGTATTAATCTTTCTGTTAACTGCATGCCCACCAAAGGAAATATTGTATCTAAATATAGAAATTGAATTAACAGAAGATGCTTCAGGACAAGTTTATCCCTCTGAGGGAGAATACCTTTATCATAAAGGTATGACCCAAAAAATTAGTGCAACTCCTTCTGAAGACTCTGTTTTTGAAAAATGGGTAATAGATGGTATTAAAGAAACAAAGGCATCGACAACAATAACAATAAATAAAAATATCACAGCCACTGCTTACTTTGAAAATGCAGAACCACCTGGAGTTAAATATACATTAACTGTTCTAGAATCTCAAGGGGAGGGAGAGACAGAACCTGCTTCAGGAACTTATGAATACACTGAAAATTCTGAAATTTCATTATCCGCAACTCCAGCTGATGGATGGGAATTTGTGAAGTGGCAGGTTGATGGAGAATACTATTCTTCAACTGAATCGACAAGTGTAATTTTGGATGCAGATAAGGAAGCACAAGCTTTTTTTGAGAAGATACCACCTGAAGAGTACACGCTTAAGATGTTTGAACCAATAGGAAAAGGGACAACATCGCCAGCTTCTGGAACATATTCATATGAAGAAAGTACAGAAGTAACATTAAAAGCCACCCCTGACGAAGGGTGGGATTTTATTAAGTGGGAAGTAAACGGAGAATTTTATTCCAGTCATGAATCTACGACTTTACTTATGAATTCAAATAAAGAAGTAAGAGTATTTTTTTCAAATGATAGTGATGGTTATATATTAACTACAATAGTTGAGGGGGATGGTTTGATAGAAATTGAACCAGAAAAAAATACATATTCCCGGGGAGAAATAGTTGAGCTTGAAGCAATTCCAGATAACTGTTCTAGTTTTGTGAAATGGGATGGAGATATTGTTTCTAAAAATAGAAAAGTGGAACTGGTAATGGATGATAATAAGATTATTTACGCTGTTTTTAAAGAGAACGATGTACCACCATCGATAGAAATTGTTTCACCTCAACCAGTACCAGAATATATTAATGATTTATCTAAGGAATTTGAGTTTTCTTTCTCCTCCAATAATAAAAATGTGAATATATCTAAAGTTTCAGTTGAAGTGAGCTCGGGGGAAGGCATTCTTGGTTATGAAATTAACGGAGATTCCGGTCAGGGAACATTCATATGGGATTTTGATATTTATGAAGCTAAAATTTTTGAAACTTTTTATGCAACAATAACTGTTGAAGATGAGTGTCGAAATGTTTCCTCTGAGTCAATTCAGATTACTGTAGATAATATATCACCTGAGCTCAAGCTTGAAGTTGACAATTTTGAAATTGTGGATGATTCTGTAGAAACAACTCTTTCCTGGATTGCCACAGACAGTTGTTTAGATAGAGTAAGTTTTGATGTAAATCAGGGGGCAGTATCAGAAACAAAATCTTACAATAACGAAGGGAAAGTTATTTGGAAAATATCTCTTGATAAACTAAATGGGGAAGAACTTTTTGTCAAAGCGACAGCTTATGATAAGGCAGAAAATACAGAATCTGTGACAAAAACAATACCAGTCAGGAAATTAACAATGAGGGTAAATTCAGAGAATGCTGGAAGTGTTTCTCCAGCTCCGGGTGATCATTATTATCCATCATCGGTAAGAATTGGCATTTCTGCAACACCAAATCTTGAAAACGTTTTTGATAAATGGATAGCCACAGCGGGTTCATTTGAAGATGAAACTTCTACAGAAACCATATACTTTATGCCCGATCAAGATGTAACAATTACAGCAAATTTTACTCCTATTTGGGAAGGTTTTACTGAAAACTGGTCTTTAGTAAATTCCGGGACAATCGTAGAAGTTGAAAAACCTTCCATGCTTCAAAAAGGAGACATGATTTTGATAATACTTCATGCTCAAAACCGGATTGAAGAATCTTGGGCAGATGATCCTTCATCTTCTCCTGGTTTCAAGCTTATTGGACATTCTACAGATGAAAGCAGTTACGAAAGACCTACAGTATCTGCAGCCTACAAAATAGCTGAGGAAAATGAACCATCTTTGTATTCATTCAAAATCTCTAAAGAAATGCACTGGTATGTAGCAGCAATATGTATACATAAACCAGTAGAGACAGGAAAAGTTTGTTCTGTCAACTCTGGAAAGGAATCTGTCGAATCGATTACATTTGATAACATAACCACTATTGATAAATCGTTAATAATTGCAGCCGTAACACAACGAAGCTCCAATGATTTAGATTATAATGCAAGATCTTTTGTACCTCCTCAAGGTATGAAAGAAAGGTACTCTTATTACTCATTCGGACCATTTGGAGAAGATGGTAAACCAAATGCATCTGCAGCTTCACTATTTCTAAAAATCGGGGAAACCATCCAATCACCTACATATAGCTGGGACTATACCGGAAGAGCAGCTGGAATAATGTTTGAGATTATCATTGGTGATTGAGAATCATTATTTATAAATTTTTAGCTTATCTAGATGAAACATAGTCGAAATTACCATTAAAGTAATAAAATTCAATTCCGAACTATATGATCACCGCTTTGTTATGAATATCGATGAGTCAGAATTCGACATATACATCTCGGTAAAACCAAAAGAATAAATAGAAAATATTATTAGTAGAAGAAAGACGAAGGGTAAAACCTTCGTCTTTTTTTAATGAACCAAATTAATCATGAAACTGTCATAAATCCGAGTTATATAATCGTGAAACTGGGAGTTGAATAATATGAAATATATTACAATTGTTTTGTTGGTTTTATTTGTAGGAGGCTTTGGTATGGCTTTAAAAGGTAATGAGATTCCAATTATAGATCAGAATGTGCCAAAACATTTAGATATTGCTACATTTGGAATGGGTTGTTTCTGGGGATCAGAAGCCAGTTTTGGAGCAGCAGAAGGTGTTTACAAAACACGAGTTGGCTATTCTGGAGGCACAAAAGAAAATCCAACTTATTACAGCCTGGGTGACCACACAGAAACAGTTCAGATTGAATATGATTCCTCAATTATAAGTTATAAGGAACTTCTGGAGGTATTCTGGAATAATCATTCACCTTATTATCAATCCTATAGCAAACAATACATGTCTTTGATTCTTTACCACAACGATTTTCAGAAAGAAACTGCAGAAAACTTTATTAAACAAAAGGAAGAAGAGTCGGGAAAGAGAGCGTACTCTGAAATTAAACCACTGGATGTCTTTTATCTTGCGGAATATTATCATCAGAAGTACTTCTTGAAACAGGAATGGGATTTTTACAGGATATACAGAGAAATTTATGATGATGAAGAAATTGTTGATTCAACTGCCACTGCAAGGGTCAACAGTTATTTGAGAGGAAAAGGAAGCAACGATCAACTAAAAGAAGAAATAAATAAACTTGGATTATCAGAAGAAACAAAGGATAAATTGTTAAGATATTACGAAACGCTCTAACTACCCTTTTTCAACTAAAAACTGCGCCTGTATAGGCGCAGCTACTTTTTTCTTTAAAAAAACATTTAGCTCATTTTTTCAATTTCATCCGTAACATCTGGTGTTTCATTCAATTCAACAAGTTTTTTGCCCTTCTGAAGAACATGATGAAGGTCATGATATGTTTCTCTCTCTTTTTTATAAATAATGCCCATGGGGATTTTTTCCCCAAATTCCAGCGATTTTTCAAATGCTTTTACTTTATCAGTGACATCATACGAACTATCATCTTCAGACACATCGTAAAGTCTTTCTTTATACCATCCGAAGGTGTTCACCTTGTTAAATGAAACGCAGGGATGCATAACATCCACAAGCGCAAGTCCCTTAAATTTTATTGCCTCAGATACAACCCTCTTAAAATGCTCTTTCGCACCCGACCATGTTCTGGCAACGAAGGGCGCGTTTAGTGAAATGGCCAGAGCGAGAGGATTAAGAGGTTCGTTTATTACCCCTTTTACCTGAGAACTGGTTATATGTCCCATTTCTGTGGTTGGAGATCCCTGTCCTTTGGTAAGGCCGTAAATTTGATTGTTGTGTACAAGGAGAGTAACATCAAAATTTCTTCTTATTGCGTGAACAAGGTGATTTCCGCCTTCTCCGTACATATCTCCATCGCCAGATTCAGTTATAACTGTAAGATCCGGATTGACTGCCTTGGCTGCAAATGCAACAGGTAAACCCCTTCCATGCAACCCATTGAAGAAATTTATATTCATGTAATGGGGCATTTTGGCAGCCTGTCCTATTCCTGTGATCATCAATGTTTTATTTGGTTCCAACTCAAGTTCTTCCAGAGTTTCTGCCAATGCAAGTCTTATGGCAAAATTACCACAACCGGGGCACCATGAAAGCTCGGTATCTCTTAGAAATGTCATAATGCATCAGCTCCTTTTAACTGTTCTTCAAGCCAGGTAGGAGTTATGGGACGTCCATCGTATTTTCCAATTTTTGTAAAGGGAATTCTGACTTTGCTGCTCAAATATTCAGCAAACAATCCAGAATAATTTCCTTCTACAACAATGAAATCTTTGTTTTTCAGTTCATCAAAAATTTCTGTACTTAAGGGACACAATTCCGAAAAATGTATATAACCAAGATCATTCTCTCTTGACACTTCATCAATCACACCCCAGGAATCGCCCCAACCTACGATGATTTTCTTTGCTTCGAGGTTATAAGTAGTTGGTTTTTCTATTTCCTTTATTAGTTCTTTTGTTTTTATATTTCTTTTCTCAACCATCTTTTTTCTGATATCGATATCCTCAGTTATGAATCCATATTCGTCATGTTCATCGCTATCAACCCTGACAAGTCCTTTTCCTCCAGGAATAGCTCTTGGTGAAACTCCGCTTTCTGTTAATTCAAAGCGCTTGTAATCTTTATCAGAATCTACTATGAATCGTTTATTATATTCTTCTACTATTTCAGGTTTCTGGCAAATGAAATATGAATCAGTTAGTTGTTGTGAAAGTAATACAACAGACGGAATCTGATATTTGTCTGACAGATAAAAAGCCTTCCTGATATATTCAAAGGCCTCTTTTGGTGTGCGTGGAGCAACAATATATCGTGAAAACTCTCCGTGTCCTGCTTTTATGGTAAAAAATAGATCTTCCTGTCCTGTTCTTGTAGGCATTCCAGTAGCTGGAGCGGGTCTTTGTGCGTCAACGATAACCACAGGCGTTTCGGTCATTCCTGAAAGACTGAAACCTTCCTGCATCAGGGCAAATCCACCTCCAGAGGTAGTGGCCATGGCCCGTGTGCCCGTATAAGAAGCTCCGATAGCCATATTTATAGCAGCTATTTCGTCCTCAGCCTGTTCAACCACGATTGAATATTTGTCTGCGCGGTTTGCCAGATAAAGCATTACTCCTGTTCCAGGGGTCATAGGATATGCTGAAAGAAATTTACAACCAGCGCTTATTGCTCCCAGTCCCGCTCCATCTGTACCAGATATCATAATGGTATCTTCTTTTCGGTTCTTGTCTATTTCAGGCTTTTCCAGTTCATGATTTAGATCATAACCGGATTTCAAGGCTTGATAATTTGCCTTCAAAACACTTTCTTTATCTCCAAAGGTTTTCTTTAAAAGATCCTTGGGAATTTTCATGGGTACATTGAGTAGATTCAATATCATGCCAGCAATAACAACGTTCATTGTTTTTTTGTTTCCAGCTTCTTCAGCTAATTTATTGAAAGGAAAGAATTGAGCTTCTAAATCGAGACTTTCTTTGCTTTTTTCGTCAGCAAGAATATCAGTAGAATCCTTTACTAAGACTTTCATTGTGTTTGTTGTCTCTGATTTCAATGAAACGATTAGATCGGGCCTTTCTTTTATACAGTTTATTGGGCTATCAGATACTCTTATTCTATAGATATATTCACCACCGCGAATTCTTGAATGATAACTTTTATCTGTAAAAATGTAATAGCCGGCTTTAAATAAAGATTTGGAAATTAAATTACCTGCAGTTTGCAATCCCTGTCCTGCTTCAGCGGAAAGTGCAATGTTGAACTCTTTCATATTATCTCCTCCTGTACTGTAAAGAAAAAAAGGCGGTGTTAAACCGCCTTTTTAGTTCTATTTTTCATTAAACAGGTTCGAATTCATCCTGGCTCGCACCACATAGTGGACAAACCCATTCTTCAGGAAGTTCATCAAAGGAAGTACCGGGTTCAACGCCGTTGTCGGGATCTCCTAATTCTGGATCATAGATATACCCGCATACAATGCATCTGTACTTTTGCATAATTTCACCTCATTTGACGGAATATTTTTTTGAATTTTCCCATAACCCATGGATATTACAGTAAATCACTGCAATAAGTGTACCAGGTTTTTCAAGTTTAATCTGTATTTTTCCCTTAGGATCTGAAAGAACCGGGGTAAATTCGAAATGCGTAAGGTGTACAAGTAAATTGCTATCATCATACTTCACGTAAAGATCTGCCCATTTGATATGATGCTCAAGTGTGTTGGGATGAGGTATTTCTTTGCCTACACTTACTTCTACCTCAAATGTTTTACCTGCTTCAATCGTATCAGGAGCATCAATTACAGGAACATGTTTTTCAGATTTCCAATCAGCACTTTGAATGTAATCACCAATTTTCATATAAAAAACCTCCTTTTCAAATTATCGTAGTTTAAAATGAGACAAATTTAGTCGGTCTCATAAAAATTATATCATAAGTTACAGATAACAAAATTCCAAACAACTATTTTGAATTGTTACATATTAATAAGTATCAAGAATATTCAGACATACATGGCTTATAAAAAATTTTACACCATGAACCATTGTATTTGTCTATTCCGTAAGTGTATTTTATTAATTATTTTTTATTAGAAAAAGTTCAATGGCATTAGTGGTTATCGATCCTAAGTCATGCTAAAATAAAGTAAGCTTTACTAATCAATGGAGGCTATATATGAACAAAGATGTAAGATATCTTCTTTCATATACCGCAATCACTGGCACCACGGTAGCAATGTTCCGGGTGCTTTTTAATCTGTTCTTGAGAGATGCTGGATATTCAAATAGCGTAATCGGTTCTACACAATCTGCTGCGCTTTGGGGAACAGCTATAATAGGGCTTTTAATGGGAATAATGGCAGATGCCATGGGTAGAAAACGGATGATGATCTACACAACCTGTTTAATGCCGCTTGTAGCAATTATGATGACCTTCAATGTAAGTGTTCCTGTACTGCTCACATTATCTTTTTTCAGAGGTGGTTTTACTGCAGCGAGATTTACTATTGTTTTAGCTGCCTTTACTACAAGTACCGATTCAAAATCAAGAGCAAAGGCTTTTGGTGCGAATTTTGGACTTATGATGGGTAGCGGTGTTTTTGGGAATTTTATAGGGGGTTTGCTTGGTGATATCATTGGTTTACGAATAACACTTATACTATCGATGATTGTTACCTTTGCAGCACTCATTCCGTTGTTCAAATTGGAACCTGATAAAATTAAAACTAAACGAATCAATCCCTTTGACTTCTCTGGATTCGATAAACAGCAGAAAAAAATAATGGTTTTGTTCTTCATATCCACTGCGACAGTTGGATTTGGTGCAGGATTATTCATACACTTTGGAAATCTAATTTTTAAAGATCTCTTTGGTATGACACCTACGGGAATCGGTATTGCTCTTTCAATAGCTCAATTGGGTACAGCTCTTGGTTCAACCTTCTCACATAAGTTTGGTAAAACCTTTGGACCGTTAAAATTTGTGCTCACCATGCAAATTCTGGTGGTTCCATTAATTCTATCCTTTGCATTTATTAGGGATCCCTATGCCTTTACGGTGGTTTATGCTCTTAGGTTTGTATTTATGAATACTACAGTACCCATAATGAATTCGGTGGTGTTTTCACATCTCCCCTCTGATAAGCTTTCAACAATATCTGGCATGAATGGTTTCCTGAATAACTCTGTAAGAGCTGTTGCTGCCCTGCTGTTTGGTGTTATTGTCGGGGCCTCAATTTCTGGTTATACCACATTGTTTATATTGAGTACAGTATTCTACGGTGCAAGTGCTTTTATTGCTTTCCTTATTTATAAAAGCTATGAAAACCTTGAAACTACCAAAGACCTTTTTGACAGATAAACTATCGAGTTAGTTAAAAGTTTACATCGCTATGAGGAGCTCATAAGAGCACTTTTGTCAGCAATAAAGCTGCCAAAAGAGATAGGTCTTAATGAGTTATCGCAATTTCTTTTATTTAGTTTTAATAGAGGTTTTCAACGTATGATTAAGGTGTTATAGTTATTTTGGTGACAAACTTGAGGGGGGATATTCATGGCAACAAGGTCGAGCTTCAACGCTTCTGAGATCTCAAAGGATAACAAAATATTTTCTCGTTTTAGGGCAACCATAGAAACAGCATTTTATCGAAATAACGTAGTAAGTGTTAATTCAAGGCGTGAAGCTTACAGACTTGCAAAAGAATCACCGGGAACCATAGTCACGCAAAATGAAGTATACGAACCAGAAAGACTCGGTCTTGATCCACACACAAAGATATTGTTGTTCAATGATGGCGCAGTATATGGTCGTTATGCGGGTGCACGAAGAATAGTGGGTGAATCCGGACTGGATCTTGATGATCTTGCTGCAAAAATCAGAGAAGCCATATACAAATCAAGATATAAAAAGATGTACCATGCCCAGGCATTTGTTGGTTTACATGAAAATTATATGGTTAGGGCACATCTTATAATTCCTGAAAATCATGAAAACCTTCTTTACAATTGGTTGCTTAATTTCCAATCTCTTGAAAGCTATTATATCGATATGTATCAGAGTTCCAGGGAATTACCCGATGAAGGCGATATTTTCGTCTACACAGACCCTGATTGGGAACATCCTGACCATCCATATGGTTTAACGTTTTTCGATCCCGATCATAATGTAGCAGCTATTTTAGGTATGAGATATTTCGGAGAATTCAAAAAAGGAACCCTGACACTTGCCTGGAGTTGCGCAAGTAGAAACGGCTATGTTGCGTGTCATGGCGGACAAAAACGATACAATCTTGAGAATGACAGGAGTTTTGTTTTAGGCGCATTTGGATTATCCGGTTCAGGAAAATCAACACTAACTCATGCAAAACATAAAAACAAATACGATGTCACTATCCTTCATGACGATGCCTTCATAATCTCACTGGAAGATGGTTCATCAGTGGCTCTTGAACCAGCATATTTTGATAAAACAGCTGATTATCCGCCTTCTTCTCCGGACAATAAGTATCTGCTAACACTTCAAAATGTTGGGGCTACGATAGATAATAACGGTGATCTTGTTCCGGTTACAGAGGATATTAGAAATGGCAATGGAAGGGCTATTAAATCAATGCTCTGGTCTCCAAACAGAGTGAATAAATTCGATGAACCTGTAAATGCAGTAGCGTGGCTGATGAAAGATCCTGTTCTGCCTCCGGTTTTGAAAATTTCGAATTCCTCTCTTGCTTCAGCTATGGGTGCAACCCTGGCTACAAAAAGAACATCTGCTGAAAGACTTGCTCCTGGCGCAGATGCAGACGCGTTAGTTTTTGAACCCTATGCCAATCCTTTCAGAACCTATCCATTGAAATACGATTACATTGGATTCAAAGACCTTTTTGAAAAGCACGATGTTTCCTGTTATGTATTAAACACAGGATATTTCATGGGTAAAAAAGTGAAAAAGCAAACAACCCTATCCATACTAGAAAAAATTATTGAAGGTGCTGATGGTTTTAAGAACTGGGGAGGATTTACTGATATAGATATCCTTGAAGTGGAAGGATTTGTTCCCAATCTTGAAGATGAAGAATATCTAAGATTTTTGTCAAAGCAATTAAAAACACGACTTGATTTTATCCTAACGCTTGAAAGAACCAAAGAAGGCTATAACAAACTTCCTGATGAAGCATATGGAGCAATAGAAAAGTTTTATAACGATGTACAAAAAAAGGTGACCTGAATATCATTTTGTGATTAATAACGGGATTTTATGATTAATCCCTGTTATGGGTGATTCTATGATACTAAATCTTGTACTTCTAGGCCTGGGCTTTTTAATGCTTATAAAGGGTGCAGATTGGCTGGTAAAAGGAGCAGGCAATCTTGCCAGGCATTTTGGTGTTTCGCCCTTATTCATTGGGTTAACGGTTGTTGCATTTGGAACAAGCGCCCCTGAGCTCGCTGTTAGTCTTTCAGCCTCTTTCAATGGATTGGGAGAAATAGCCCTGTCAAATGTTGTAGGCAGCAACATAGCTAATGTTGGACTTATTGTAGGTATATCTGCAATAATCCTTCCCCTTAGTGTTGAATCGTCAACGGTTAGAAAAGAAATACCTTTTGCAATAATTATAAGTGCAGCAGTGTTCACAATGATTGCATTTCGGGGGAATCCCGTTTTGGGCATTCGTGAAGGAATAATTCTTCTTCTATTTTTTGCGATTTTCTTTGAATATCTTTTATCAATGGCTAAAGGTCAGCAGGAACTACTAAAAAGTAAAGAAAAAAATCAATTTGTTAAAGATTCAAGAATGGGGAAAAATCTATTTTTGACTGTGCTAGGACTTGTAATCGTTGTTATAGGCGGAAAGCTTGTGGTAGATTCGGCCAGTTTTATTGCGACTTTCCTTGGTATGTCAGATGCCATGATAGGTTTGACGATAGTTGCGATTGGGACATCCTTGCCTGAACTGGTTACTTCGGTAACTGCTTCGTTGAAAAAAGAAATGGGAATTGCCATAGGAAATATCGTCGGTTCAAATATATTCAATTTGTTGCTTGTTTTAGGACTTACATCCTTGGTAAATCCAGTTAATGTAAATATAAATACTTACTGGATTGATCTTTTTGTTATGTTAATCTTCACAGGTATTCTTATGGTTTTCTCAACAACCAGATTGAAAATTAGCAGAATAGAAGGTTCATTGTTGCTTTCGGGTTATCTAATATATATTGTCTTTACAATTATTAGAGGTTGAGTATTGATCGAATAGATACAGTATCTCCGTTCTGAGGTAAAATTCATATGAAACTATATTAGTGGTGAAATCTTTCGAAACTATTTGAGGTGAGGAGATGAAGATTTTCCTTCAGGCTCTTGGTTATGGAGTCTTAACACTGGGCTTGGTAATCTCGCTTTCACTGGGATATAGTGCATATATTGCCAGCATCGGAGAGAAATCAGATGTATTGAAAAATATAAAATACAAAGAAATAAATGGAGAGAAAATTGCATACAGAGAAGCGGGAGAGGAGAATAGTGAAATCCTCGTTTTGGTTCATGGTTTTCTTGGTTCCTCATACGATTTCAGTAAGATTATTCCTTTATTAGCAGAACATTATCACGTAATTGCCCCGGATCTTATTGGATTTGGTTTTTCTACAAAGAATGAAAAACTCGATTATTCCAAAAAAACTCAATCGGAGTTTCTTTATCTAACCTTAAGAGAATTTGGGATTGAAAAGTTCAATATCCTTGGACATTCCATGGGTGGAGAAGTCGCATTACATCTTGTGCTTAACCATTCTGAATCTGTAAAAAAGCTAATTCTTGTTGATTCAGGAGGTTATATAAAAAATGAGAGAAGCATTTCGTCCAATAGATTTGTGGGAAGTTTGTATCTTAGGCTCGGTTTTCAAAACTATTTCCTTCAGAGAAGTGTATTCAAACTTGCATTTTATAAACAGAATGCAATGGATATCAAAGATTTTAAACCGGCATACAGTTTGGTTTATAATATCCCATCAAAGACACTTTACAAATTTAACAAAGATGATGACAGTGGTTCCATATCTGAAGAAATCAAAACGGTAAAAGCACCCACACTTATAATTTGGGGAGATAAAGATGAGCTAATAGATGTTGATTATGCTATAAGGTTCAATAAAGAACTGATTAATTCTAATCTGGTGATAATAGAGGATTCAGGGCATATACCATATATTGAGAAACCTGAAGAAACTTTAGAAGCAATATTTAGATTTCTTTGATGACGAATATTTAAAAAAAAATTTAATGGAGTAAAAATTTCAAACCTCTCATTAATTACTAAAATAAAACTTCCTTTATAGACAATTGTTTAAATGCCGGTATTTGATACATTTATGTTAAAATGAAAAAAGCCTTGTATAACATTGAGGTGTAGTTATGAGTAAGTCTGAATCAACAAAACCAGTGATTCAGAACTTCGGACAACACAATTTAATTGTTTATAATAATATTAAAAAACTTGAAGATAATTTAGGCTTTTATTTCAGTAATAACTACAAAAAGGGTATGAAATTACTCTTTCTCTATAATAATATTTCTTCTCAAACCGTTAAAAACGGGCTTGCTAAATATAATATCGACTTTGACAATCTTGTCAAATCAAGAGAAATGTTGCTTATTGATTATAATAAGGGTTATTTACATGATGGTTTTTTTGATGTTGACTGTTTGATTGACACGCTCAAATATGAAGTAGAAAAAGCTTTAAATGAAGGGTTCAAAGGTTTGAGTGGAGCTGGAGACATGTCCTGGTTTTTCGATAAAAATGTAGATGTTTCAGAATTGTTTAAATATGAAGCTTTATTAAATCCCCTGGTCATGAAATTCCCTCTTACTGTAGCTTGCATATATAATTTTAAAGAAGTAAGTGCCAGTCTGCTAGTAAACTTAAAAAAACTTCACTCTGTAAATATTATTGAAGAAGATATCTTGAATGAAGGGAAACACATGAGTGAAAAATTTTTATCTGATTATCATACAGATTTATTAATGATGGATTTTAAAGAATTGGATAAAGTAGATTTCTTACATAGAATGGCGGATATGATTTCTGAACTTTTAAAATTCAGAAGCCTGTATATTGAGGATCATAGTAAAAATGTTTCCGAACTTGCAAAAGCAATAGGAAAAAGATTGAAACTGGATGAATCAAAAGTGGAGTCATTGAGTATCGCAGGGGAGATTCACGATGCAGGAATGCTGTCACAATCAATGGAACTTCTAAATAAACCTGGACCTCTTATTAATTTTGAAAGACAGTTAATTTTTGATCATCCAAAGACAGGATATGAATTAGCGAAGAAAACGTGTTTGCCAGAGAGTGCATCCAGAGCAGTTCTGGAACATCATGAGAAGATTGATGGTTCGGGCTACCCTGAAGGACTGAATGGAAAAAGAATAAGCGTTGAAGGCAAAATACTTGCAGTGGCTGAGGTTGTAGCAGCGATGAGTTTTTATAGACCTTACAGGCAGGATTACGGTGAAAGATTTGCGTTAAAAGAAATTGAGAGTAATGCTGGTAGATTATACGATACTGAAGTGGCAAAAGCCTGCTTGGAAATTTTTGACAAAGGATTTAGATTTACGGGAAATGGTATAGTCTAAACTATAAACTATATAAATAAAAAGGCCAGCTTGACTGGCCTTTTTATTGTTTTAATGAAAGTCAAATAATAAATTTACCGTCCTTATATATTAACTCACCATCTGCATAAATCTCTCCACCTGTTCTCATATCGCATAGCATATCCCAGTGAATGTCAGATTGATTTTCCCCTCTACTTTCAGGCAGAGACTGTCCAATCGCCAGGTGAACCGTACCTCCTATTTTTTCATCAAAAAGCATATTCTTTGTAAATTCCTTGATATTGTAATTTGTTCCCATGGCGACTTCACCGACATAATTGGCTCCTCTTATTTGCAGAATCTGTTCCAGTAATTTCTGCCCCTTTGAAGCTTCAGCTTTCACCACTTTGCCATTTTCGAATGTGAGCCTGATATCTTCGATTTCCTGACCCTGAAAAATTCCCGGGAAAGAGAATCGAATTTTTCCATTTACCGTATCTTCTATGGGACCTGTGTAAACTTCGCCTGAAGGCATATTCATATGTCCATCGCTGTTTATCCACTTTCTTCCTTGAATGTCCATTTCAATATCCGTATCTTCAGAAAGTATCCTCAAATGCTTTTTATTATCGAGAAAATCTACATATTTCTGTTGTTCATCGTGGATCTTATTCCATTCGCCGACAGGATCTTCGCTGTCAAGATGACAGGCAGTATAAACAAAATCCTCATAATCTGCCAAAGACATGGAAGCTTCCTGAGCATTTGCTACTGTAGGAAATTGTGTGCCGGCCCATCGTAACTCGTTATTGCCTATTCGTTCGAATAATCGCTTTTGTAATTCGTGCTGACTTTCAGTGTTTTTTCGAATACTTTCAGCCGGTACATTTGACATTATTCTGGTATTTGAAGTCCCCATCAATGAAAGGAAAACATCTATATTCTCCACTATAGAAAACATCTTCTCCGGTACATAAGTGAGCTGGTCTTCATCTCCGTATTTAAAAAGGATTTCTCTAAGTGAGGGTTCTTCAATAAGTATGTCCACAAGAGAGCCTGCTTTGAGTGCTTCCTTATAAACAGCTTTCATAAGTGGAAATACAACAGGCTCTCCACTTATAACAAGTTTTTCACCTGACTTCAAATCCAGTGAGTATTTGACCATTACCTCTGCGTGTTTCAATATCCTTTCATCCACAAAAATACCTCCTTAAACAATAAGCTTGGGTTTATGCTTGATTTAGGATTTTGTTTTTATATTATAACGTCATTTAGTGATGCAGAAAAATGAAAGTATTACGGGTTGATTTTACTGAGTTTATTTACACATTTATGTCTATTTTATAAAAATAACGGTATCATTGTCCATTATCGTTGATAATCAAGCTTAATAGTACTTAGTTGTGTTTGTAAAAAAATAGAAAAAATTGGTATTATGTTTTTTAGAAAACGTTGTATATAACGTTGTATATAATTAGTAAATACTTTAGATATTGGTAAGCTATCAAGTAGATTCCACTCTCTAAAGTAGTTTCAAAGCTTCAGAGACTGGCTTCTACAAAATCCGAAAGGAGTGAGGATATGTCTAAAAAGCTAGGAGTACTTTTTGTTGTTTTGTTTATGGTACTAGCGTTACCCTCAATGATGTTTGCAGCTGAAGATGACCCGGTTGTTATTTATTTCTTCCCTGGAGGTAGCCCTGGAGGAACATTTGCAACTGTAGTATACAATGGCGCAGTGCATGCAGCAGAGATACTTGGCGACAGAGTAGAGATGCACTATTTGTGGTCCGAATGGAGTCCTCAAAAAATGGTAACCCAACTTGAACAGGCCATAGCGGCTAATCCTGATGGAATCGCTATAATGGGTCACCCCGGTGATGATGCTTACAGAGCATTTGTGGAAGATGCTTTTGAAAAAGGAATCATTGTTACCAGTCAGAACACTACTTTGCCTGAATTAGAAGAAAGATATGCAGGTCAGGGCTTTGGATATGTTGGACAGGAACTTTATCCATCCGGTTGGATGCTTGGTCAGGGAATTTTAAGAAGAGCAGATGTTGAACCTGGTGACAAAGCCCTTGTATGGGGACTTAAATCACAGCCGACAAGAGGACAAAGAACACTTGGTGTTATTGAGGCTCTTGAAGATGGCGGAATGGAAGTTGACTACATAGAAATATCACCTGAGGTTGATAAAGATGCTGCAAATGGAATTCCAGTAATTGTTGGATACTTACAGGCAAATCCAGATTGTAAAGTTGTAGTGACTGACCATGGTAACCTTACATCAGCCCAGCAGACATACTTTGAAGCTGCAGGCTACGGTCCAGATGAAATTTATGGAGCAGGTTTTGACCTATCACCAGCAACAGCAGAAAGTATTAAATCAGGTTACACTGACCTTGTTCTTGACCAGCAACCATTCTTACAGGGTTTCTTACCCGTAATGCAGATTTACTTAACAAAGAAATTCGGTTTCTCAGGACTTCATATTGATACTGGTGGCGGTTTGATCCACGCAGGTAACATTGATTTCATTGCGCCACTGGCAGCAGAAGGTATCAGATAATATTGATAGAAGTTTTACGAAAAACTGGAAGGGGAGAAATCCCCTTCCATTTATCCTTTGTAATTGGATTATAAAGTCAGTGTTGAAGGAGGAAGTCCCTTGAGCGAATATATCGTAGAAATGAAAAACATTCATAAATCTTTTGGAGGAGTCAAAGCTTTAAGAGGGATTGATTTCAATGTTGGAAAGAATGATGTAGTAGGTGTACTAGGCGACAATGGTGCAGGTAAATCCACGTTGATAAAGATAATTTCGGGAGTTCATACCTTTGATGAAGGTGAAATGTACATAAAGGGTAAGAAAATCAATCCCAATAATCATTGCGTCAAAATGGCTCATAAAATGGGAATAGAAACAGTTTACCAGGAAAAAGCACTTGCAGAGAAACAACAGTTATGGAGAAATATCTTTCTTGGAAGGCAAATTACAAATAAACTCGGTTTTATCAAAGTAAAAGAAGAAATAAAAGAAACAAATAAAATTATGAGAGATATGATGAAATTTAGAGGAATAGGTGCAGGAGCCGAATCATACATTAGAACACTTTCTGGAGGAGAAAGACAGGGTGTAGCCATTTCAAGGGCAATGTATTTTGACTCAGACCTGGTGATCCTTGATGAGCCAACAATGGCACTGTCACTACAGGAAGTAAAAAAAGTATTAGATTTTATTAGAACGGTTAAAGAACGTGGTAAATCTTGTGTCTACATTTCTCATAACATCGCAAATGTTTATCCTGTGTCTGACCGATTTGTAGTTATAGATAGAGGTGAAATTGTTTGTGAGTACAACAGAGAAGATATCACTCTTGAAGAACTAAATGAAGAACTAATCAAATTTACGAAGTCTAAAATCCAGTGAAAGAACGGAGGATTTTTCTATGACAAAATCGAAAGAAAGAACCGAACAGAGTTTTTTCAATAAATATAGCTCCCAAATCGGACTAATCATAATGGTAAGTCTGGTAGTACTACTCTTTATTATTACAAGCCCCAATGTCTTCCTGAAGGGCAGCATATACTTTTCATTCCTTGCTTCAGTGCCAACAATTGGATTGATGGCCCTTGGCTTGACTTTTATACTCGGCATGGGAGAAATCGACCTTTCTTTCCCTTCTGTAATGGCTTTATCCGGTTTCCTTTTTGCAACAGTTTTTTCAACTACTGGGAGTTTCTGGTTAGCTTTATTAGCCTGTATAGGTTCTGGAATACTCGTTGGAATGACAAATGGTTTTATTATTGCAAAGATTGGCGTTCCATCTATTGTTGTCACTCTGGGTATGCAGTTTTTAATTAGAGGATTTAGCAACCTGATATCAAACGGAACCGCTATAATGGTACCCCTGCGTGGAACACTTTCCCAGCAAATTCTGGTTGGAAAAATTGGCAGTATACCTATGCAGTCACTATGGTTTGCTGGTACCACAATATTTTTATATTTTTTACTGTTTAGACATAAATTCGGGGAGCATGTACTCTTTGTAGGTGATAACCAGGAATCTGCAAGAATGATGGGAGTAAATGTAGACTGGATAAAAATTGGCGCTTTCTCACTGATGGGAGCAATGGCAGCTTTTGCTGGAATTTTTGATTTGTACAGAATGGGAACATGGTGGCCAACAATGGGAGACGGTTATCTCATGATGATTATGGCAGCGGTTTTTGTTGGTGGAACATCCATGTTTGGTGGAGAAGCTACAATATTCGGAACCTTTCTTGGTTCTTTCATGATTGGAGCATTGGAAGCAGGAATTGTTGCTGCTGGCTTAAAAGGATTCTGGACCAGATTCATTATTGGCGTTTTAATAATAATTGCAGTAATAATTCATACGTTAATCAGAAAAAGAAAGTAAAAAGTAATAAGTTAATTTCTAATATATAGTTTAAGGTACACGTAATTGATCTTAATAAGAAAGGGGATTGATTATCATATATAACAAGAATTACGAAGTGTGGTTTATAACAGGTACAGAAGAACTTTATGGTGAGAAGGTATTAAAAAAAGTAGAGAATAATTCAAAAGAAATAGTAGAATATTTTAACAATATAGAGAATATTCCCGTGAATATTGTCTGGAAGCCAATATTAAAGGAATCTTATCAGATTAAAAAAATAATTAACGATGCTAACAGCAAAGATAATTGTATAGGATTGATCGGATGGATGCATACCTTTTCTCCAGCACAGATGTGGATAGCAGGTCTTAATGTAATCAACAAACCTTTTTTGCATTTCCATACGCAATTCGACGAAAAAATTCCCTGGGATACCATAGATATGGAATATATGAACACAAACCAGTCTGCCCATGGTGGAAGGGAATTTGGTTTTATAGCCACAAGAATGGGAATAAGGAGAAAAGTAGTTGCAGGATTCTGGAAAGATGAAAAAGTTGTAACAAGAATTGAAAATTGGGTTAGGGCAGTACTTGGCTGGAAAGAATTTCAAAACTTGAAGGTTGCAAGACTCGGAGACAATATGAGACATGTAGCTGTCACAGAAGGAAACAAAGTGGACGCTCATATAGATCTAGGATATGAGGTTCATGGTTATGCCCTTGGAGACTATATGGAATTTGTTAGAAAGGTTGAAGAAAGTGAAATTGAGAATCAGATAAAAAAATATAAAGATGAGTATGCCCTAACAAAATCAACGGTCTCAGAAGAGCAATTCAGGAAATCTCTCCATGAGGCAGCAAAAATAGAAATTGCATTGCGAAGGTTCCTTGAAAGCGTCGAGGCCAAAGCTTTTACAACAACCTTTGAAAATCTTTATGGACTTCATCAGCTTCCTGGATTGGCCGTTCAAAGACTGATGAAAGATGGTTATGGTTTCGGAGCAGAGGGTGATTGGAAAACAGCTGCCCTGGTCAGAGCAATGAAAATAATGTCAAAAGGTAAAAATAAAGGTACATCGTTCATTGAAGACTACATATATCACTTTGAACCGGGCAATGTAAAAGAACTCGGTTCTCATATGCTTGAGGTTTGTGAATCCATTGCAGATGGTACACCATCCCTTGAAGTTCATCCTTTGTCTATAGGTAAAAAAGAAGCTCCAGCAAGATCTGTATTCAATGCCAAAGAAGGAGAAGCAGTCCAGGCAACAATTGTTGAGTTTGGTGAAAGGTTCAGGATGATAGTGAATGAAATAAATGTGGTTAAGCAAAAAGAAGATATGCCAAAACTACCGGTTGCCAGAGCATTGTGGGTTCCAAAACCTGATTTGACTACAGCTGCCTCTGCCTGGATACTTGCGGGAGGAGCACATCACTCCAGCATGAGTTATTCTGTAAACACCGAGCAGCTGGAAGATCTTTGTGAGATTTTAGGTATTGAGTTTATCGTCATAGATGAAAATACAAGTATAAGGGAACTTAAAAAAGAACTAAGAAATAACGAAATTTACTATAAATTGAAAAAACTGTGATAACCTGGGAAAATTAAAACCCACGTTTTAAGTAATAATAGTATTAGTTAATAAAATTACAAAAGGAGTAATGGATTGTGTTAGAAAAATTGAAAAAAGATGTATATGAGTCTAATATGGAGCTTATTGAATCAGGACTTGTAAAACTTACCTGGGGTAATGCGAGTGGAATAGACAGAGAAAAAGGCCTGATTGTGATAAAACCAAGCGGTGTAGATTACAATGAGCTCGCTCCCGAAAAAATGGTTGTAATAGACCTTCAGGGTAATAAGGTTGAAGGTGACCTAAAACCATCATCTGATACACCAACTCATATTATTCTATACAATAATTTTCAGAAAATCGGTGGTGTAGTGCACACCCACTCTACATGGGCTACCGTATGGGCACAGTCTTATCAGCATCTTCCATGTTTGGGAACGACTCATGCCGACCATTTTTACAATGAAGTTCCCTGCACCAGATTCTTAACCGGCAAAGAAACTGAAGAAGGTTATGAGGTTAATACCGGAAAGGTAATTTTAGAAACATTTAAAAATAGAGATTATATAAGTACGCCTGGTGTTCTTGTGGCTGGGCATGCTCCTTTTACATGGGGGAAAGACGTAAAAGATGCAGTAAAAAACAGCATCATTCTTGAAGAAATCTCTAAAATGGCTTATTTTACGATAGTATTGAATAGAGACATAGATGTTTTGCCTGAACATATTATAAGAAAGCATTATTTCAGAAAACATGGAAAGAACGCTTATTATGGTCAGGATAAATAGTTTCTAAAGAAATAAGGTGATGATTTGTCGCGAAAGTATGTAACCCTCAAAGATATTTCAAAAAAGACCGGATTGGCGGTTACTACCGTTTCGAAAGCTCTGAGAAACCATCCTGATATAAGTGAAAAAACAGCGAGAATGGTTCAGAAAGCAGCTGAAGAAATGGGATACATTAAGAACGTTTCTGCTTCCCAGCTAAAAAGAAATGAAAGCAATACTGTGGGAGTCGTTCTGTCGGACAGCTCAAATCCTTTTTTTGCTGAGTTTATGGCTGGATTGGAAAGTGAAGCCTTCAAACAGGGCTATAAATTGATACGTATGAATTCTGAAGGTGAGCAGAAAAAAGAAGAGGAAGCGATTAAAACTCTTCTTCAGTATAGAGTCGATGGCCTTGTAATATTTCCTCTTCAAGAAAGCATACACAAATATGAAAAATATGGAATTACGAGAAACGGAGTGCTTATTGGCTGGAGTAAAGAGGAAGGGATAATTGACTCGGTATATACAGAAGAATTCAAAGGAATGTACCTTGCGACCAGCCATCTCATTAAAACAGGAAGAAAAGACATTTTATTCCTGGACAACTTCCTATACAAAACAGGATACTACGGCAGAAGATTTGAAGGCTACAAGCAAGCTATGATAGACCATGGACTTGGATATAAGAAAGAAAACCATATAATAAATACCAATCTTGAAAAACAGCATAGAATATACGAAGGATATACATCAATAAAAAACGTCATAGAGTCCGGAAAAGAATTTGACGGGCTTGTTTGCTTTAATGACTTGCTTGCGTATGGAGCAATAAAAGCTCTACATGAAATGAAGGTAAAAATCCCTGATGACGTTGGAATAGTTGGATATGATAGTCTGACCTTTTCCATGATGGTCTATCCGTCACTGTCATCTGTTAATTACAGCAAATTTCACTGGGGAGAATTGGCTCTCAAAACGTTGTTAAAAAGATTAAATAATCCTGATTTACCTATACAGGAGATAGTCATAGATGTCGAGCTTGAAGTTAGAGAGAGTTCTTTGAAACAAGAATATACAACTAAAGAACAGAGGTGAGTTTATGTATCTGATGGGAACGGATATTGGAACACAGGGCACAAAAACAATTGTAGTAGATGAAAAGGGTAAATTGATTTCTGAAGCTTTTGAAGAATATTCTGTAATAACTCCTAAACATTCCTGGGCTGAGCAATGGCCAAGTGTTTGGACTGGAGCTGTAATTAAAACCATAAAAAGAGCTTTTGAAAAGGCTAATATAAAAAAAGAAAACGTTGCCGGAATTGCTTTGAGTGGGTTATATGGTGGTTCTGGTGTTCCCATTGATAAAAATAAAGATCCTCTCTATCCATGTCTTATCTGGATGGATAGGAGAGCAAGGGATGAAACTCAATGGGTGAAGGACAACGTTCCTCTCGAAAAAATATTTGGAATCACAGGAAATTACGTGGATTCATATTATGGTTTCACCAAAATAATGTGGTTGAGAAATAATGAACCTGATATCTGGAAAAAAATCTATCAGTTTGTAACACCTAAAGACTATGTTATCTATAAACTCACCGATAAACTTTCCACCGATTACTCTTCAGCAGGGAATATTGGTGGTGTTTTTGATATAAAAAAAAGAACCTGGTCTGACGAAATGTGTGAAATGCTCGGTATACCAAAAGAAAAATTACCCGACAAAATCATTAAATCTTCCGATGTTGCAGGTTATCTAAATAAAGAAATAGCAGATATAACTGGACTGACAGAAGGGACCCCGGTGATTTCAGGAGGAATAGATGCGCCCGTAGCTCAACTGAGTGCAGGAGTTTTACTGGAAGGCGAACATGTAGCCATGGCCGGTACATCAATGTGCTGGGGAACAGTTCATTCCGGGAAGTATCTCACTCCAGGTCTGGTCAGTTTTCCTTATGTAGTTGAAGAAGAATCTAAAATATACACCTTTGGTGGAAGTGCTACGAGTGGAGCGCTGGCAAGATGGTTCAGAGACCAGTTTGGAAGTTACGAAAAAAATGTTGAAGAAGAAACAGGTATAAGTGCATATACACTGATGGAAATGGAAGGGAAAAATATTCCTCCTGGAAGTGATGGAATAGTTGTACTTCCCTATTTTATGGGGGAGAGATCTCCGATATGGGATCCCGATGCTAGAGGGACCGTATTTGGACTGTCACTATCCCATACAAAGGGTCATATATATCATGCGTTTTTAGAATCAGCAGCTTATTCACTAAGGCATAACATGGAAACAGGAATAGAAGCTGGAATGAAACTTAATCCTGATTGCTGGATCGTTGGTGGTGTTGCAAGATCCACACACTGGGTGCAGATATTTGCAGATATAACTGGTTTCAACATGAAACGACTATCTGAAGATGTCGAGGCCCCCTATGGCGATGCGTTCCTTGCCGGACTTGGCACAGAAGTATTTAATTCACCAAAAGAAATAAAGAACTGGATAAACTTCAGACCATTGATCAAGACAAACAAAAACGCACACAAAGAATATGAGAAATATTACAATATTTTCCTGAAACTCTACGAAAACACGAAAGACCTAATGAAAGAGATATAGTTTTCTCATTTAGGAAACGAGATCCGAGAACCGAGACCGGATATCCGACTAAATCCGCTTGAAAAAACATTTTCATTTACCATCTCCTTAATAAAAGAAGCGTCTCACAAAGACGCTTCGTTTTTATTTTGGCTATTACCCTCAATTTCTCCAACCACTCTAAAGGACGATTACTTTGAACTATCCAAACCACGCACAACCTACTCACGTACAACGTCCCTTCGTGTCAAATTAACACACCCAGCCTACGGCAGCCCTCTCAAGAGGGCATTAAAAACTGAAAGTTTTTTAAAGAATCTCGTTTTAAATGAATGTTTTGTCGGATCTCAGATCTCGGTTCTTCTCAAAATCTCGTTTTGTATTTTTTGAATTTTCCGCACAACGTACAACCTACTGTCGTATAACGTTTTTTTTGATTAAAAGATTCCACCCTTGAGGGTGGCCAGCTGTACCTAGCTGGGGGTGTTTTCTAAGATGTTCGAAAAGAGGCTTGATCAGATGGGACAAGCCGCTCAGAGAGAGGCGCTTGCAGATAAGCAATTGCAGTAAATCCATTAGCCGCTCGAAGAGTGAGGCTTGATCAAGTGGTGTAAACCGCTCAGAAAGAGGCGCTTGAAGGTAAGCAACTACCAAGATCAAAAATTATTGTTTTTTACTATACCCTAGACCCCAGACTCGATTTTTATCAGGTCTAGGCCTCTTGTATTTTGAACTTTTCGCACAACCCGCAACGGACCACGTACAACGTTTTACTTAAAATACCACACCTCACCACTGCGTGTTCCCCTTCTCTCACACAGAGGAGATTCCAAAACTCGTTGTAGTTTTATCTCGAATTCATGTTTTTGAACTTTCGCAAAACGTACAACCTACTGCCGTACAACGTGTTTTGCCTTTAAAAAATGCACACACCCAGCCTCCGGCAGCCCTCTCTTAGAGGGCATTAGAACCTAAAGCTTTGAAAAACACGCACAACATACAACCGACAACGTTTTCTTGTTTATTTTTATCGTCGATGGACGAAGTGTAAGCGTTGGACGTTGCTTTGGTTTTAAGCACTTAAATTCCTTCCTTGAGGAAGGTACCTGCAAAGCAGGGGGAAAGTGTGCACTTTTTTGTTCTGTCTCGGATTCTCGTCTTTCTGGTTCTTCTCGCTTCTCGTTTTCTAAAGAACTTGCTCTATTTGAGCGCCTTTAAACGAACGTAGTGAGTGGCTACAAGCATCGTGAGCGTCCAAAGGACGCGTCTTAAAGCGCCACTCTACGATCGCCAAGTGGATTTTCACGTACAACGTTTTTTATAGTCTATTATTCTGTTTTCGCAATTCTAAAGCCTATAACTTGTCGTTTTTGTGTAGGATCACGGTCTCCACGAGATGCAATTCTCAAAAGTTTTGCAATATTGAAATAACTACCTCCACGTATGACTCGCTCTGATCCAGAATTCACAAACGGGTTTGTTTTTGCTTCAGCACTGTAAGTTGAATAAAAGTCACTACACCATTCTTCAACATTTCCGCTCATATCATATATACCAAGAGCATTGGGGAGTAGAAGGCCTACTGGCCAGGTCGATATAGCTTCAACATCTTCATTGTAAGCATTTTCGCGATACCATGCTACTTCATCTGGATCATTACTACCTGAATATTTATATTGATCATCATTTTTTCCGCCCCTTGCAGCATATTCCCATTCTGCTTCAGTAGGTAATCTATATCCGACTACCTGCGAAGGGTCTGTGGTAACATTTCCGGAAGCATCAAGCATCTCACCTTCGTCGTCCTCATCTTGAAGTCTGTAAGCAACAGGTAAGTTGTCCTTTTCACTCAGCCAGTTACAATATTCAATGGCATCCCACCAGGAAACATCATTAACTGGTCTTTGATTTCTACCCCACCAGTCAAATGGTTTTGTTTTATCAACATCTTCACAAAATGCATCGAATTCATCAAAAGTAACCTGATACTTTCCTATTAAGAAATCATAAGTAAGAGTAACATCATGTGTCGGGGTTTCGTCTTCGTAATATTCGTCTTCCCATGTATCTCCCATAGTAAATGTGCCAGCTTCAACTAAAACCATTTCATTTATAGCTGTGAAGTTCCAGGTTATGATATCGGAACAAGCTTCTTTGTCATCTATTGCTCTGACTTCAAATACGAAGATCCCTAAATTGTGATTGTTCCAGGTATATGTTGTGCTCCCATCATAATCTGTCCATTCTTCCCCGTTCTTTCTATACTCGAATTTGATTTCTGAACCTTCAGGGTCTTCTCCTGCCCAGGCAAATGTACTGCTACCTTCTTGAATAACTCCATCAGGACCACTCACTTTTTGTAAAGTAGGTGGCATATTTTCTTTTGAACATGGACAACCAGCCAAGAATAAAACAATATATATTACAGTTAACAGTACAAAATATTTCTTCATTACATCCCCTCCTTAAATTATTTCCTACATGATTCCTAATATTTTTGCACATTTAAAATGGTTTTTTATAGACCAGGGTGAAGCTTTTTATCAATCTAAAACCAAAATAAGTACCAAATAAAAGCTCTAATGCAAGTAAGATATTTCTTAATAACCTGATGACTTTACAACAACCTGATTTTGGTTTTCTTTGAGTGTGCATGAAATCGCAAAAAATGATCATGGGTAAAATTGTTCTTGCATGCGACTTCATTATAATCACTAAGAAAGTGCCTTAATTCTTAAAAATGCATAATGAAACTTTATCAGTGCGTTAGTATATCTAATAAAGACGGCACTTTCCTTTCCACCTAACACTTTTATAATTTTTAAAACATAGCTAGCTTGTGAAGATTTTGAAAAATAGATAAATATAGAGGAACTTTTGTTGGTCAGTTTTACGTAATAATCCTACCAAATGTTAGTTGGATTACAAAGCTAAATTGAGAGATATAGACATAAAACAGAAATTCAAAGGGTTATTAGAGAATTCATAGTAGAGTTTTTGACTGCAAAATCCTTATGATAAAGGTTTTTTGCTAAAATAGTAGTTTTTGCAATTGGGGTTTTTTTACGATTGCGCTGAACGATGATGGAGCAATATGTTTACAGAGATGGAATTGGGACGGTCAATTTGGTAACGGAAAAACAGAGGAAGAAAATGATCCTGTTCAAGTTATAGAAGAAGAAAATGAAGATTTTTTGCTCAGGAAATCATTTAAAATATTTTTTGAACTTCCGCACAATCCACCACCTGATATCTGTAATTTTTCTACTTTTAAGAGTTAACACATCTTACCACTTCGTGGTCCCCTCCTCTCACACAGAGGAGATTCCAAAACACGTAAACCAAAATGAGGGCTTTTCAAGTTTTTAACTGCGAAGCGCAAATCCGAGCTGCATTATAACTCGCATATCAATGGTTTTCGCTCCAATCGATTGACGAAGCGCGCCGTTAGGAAAGCGTTGGACGTTAAACGAAACGAAGTGTTGGACGTTCTTTTAGTCTCGGTTTCTCGTCTTTTTGATCCTTCTCGGTTCTTGGTATCTAATGTATTATCTCTGTTAGAGCCCCTTTGAGCGCAGCGACTCCAAGCGTCTTGCTTTACCAGATCAAGCCTCTCTCTCCGATCGTCAGATGGGTCATGCGAACAACCTACAACGTTTTCTTGTTTGTTGTATCGTCGATGAACGTAATTTCAATCACTGCAGTAAAAATACTCTTCTGAGTTCTTTGCTTTATAAAGGTTTATATCTGCATGTTTTAGCGCGTTTTCCAATGTTGTTTTGTCAGAAATCTCGGAAATACCAAAACTTAGATTTATTCGCACAGTACCTTTATCGCTTTTGACTGGTTTATTACTAAACGTATTGTCTATTCTTGAAACAATTTTCTCTGCTTCTATTTTAGTGGTTTCAGGCAAATAAATAACAAATTCATCTCCGCCATACCTGGCAAAGATGTCCCCATTTCTGAGATTACTTTTGCAAATTTTTACGGTTTTGGAAAGAACTTTATCGCCAAATTGATGACCATGGGTGTCATTGATTTTTTTGAAGTCATCGATATCAAAAATAATTATGGTCCCTATGGCATTATCAGTGACATATTTAAAAAAACCTCTTCTATTATAAACTTCTGTTAGAGGGTCAATCAATGAGATAATTTCTATTCTATTTATTAATTTGGCGTTTTCCACAGCCAGTCCAAAAATATTTTGTACATTAATGATTAAATTAAGATACCCTTTTATATATTTTGGGAAAGCAATGTCAACAACTTTTACAATGCCTATTGTTTTATTCATGTAATTAATTTTGAACCAAATATGAGAATTATCTATTACTCCGTATTCTCCTTCCAGTAATCTTAAAGAATCAACTATTTTCTTACTTCTAAGAATGCCTTTGCGAAAAGCATAAAGTTTGCTATCTCCATTATTGATAGAGAGATAATAAATTTCTTTTGGAGCGAAGAGTTTTTGGAGTAAATCCAAAATTTTTTCTATTACTTCTTTCTCAGTAGATTTCATTGATATTTCACTCATAATAGTATTAACAAATGAAATATCTGCAAGTTGCTTTTTTATAGAATCCTTTTCATCTTTACATTTCTTAAGGAATTCTTTTTCAACAGTATGGATTTTGTCAACAATAAAAAATTCAGTATAATCGGTTCCTACTGGTATCGTTTCATAAGGTAAATTTACAAATTCAGAAAATTCTTTAATTTTTTCCTTCAATGAATTGTCAGGTAAAGTTTGAAGATAAATTATCTTGTTACTACTATCATTAAAGAATTCTTTTGCTGTACTTTCATTAAAACCCCAATTCTCTGTGACATATTCTTTCCAGTGTTTTAACCAACCTGAAGTAATTGTATAGGCTTTTTGCTTTTGTAATTCTTCAAGCATAAATTTGCTGACGACAATTTCTTTACATTGATCATATAAAAGGAGAGAAAAATCATTATTGAATGAATTTCTATCTTCCTCTTTTAAACAGTATTTGGAAGCGAAAATAATTGTATGCTCTTTTTTTTCGGTTACTTCGTTAAGTTTGGGAAAAATATCAGCAGGACATCTTCTGGAATTGCAAGAACATGGAAAAAAGCTGAATCGAACATTCTCGAAGTTATTTGATATATGCTCGATTTCTTCTTTGTAAGTCTCACAAACTAGAACATTAAAATGCTTTATATTTTCAACCATTATTTATTGGATATCTGCCATATTTTTTAACAGCTTCAGATATGGAACGAAGCGTTTCTTCTTTAACATAAAAAGGAATTTCTCCATGATTATCACTTAGGATAAAACCTCCACCTGGAGCAGCTTTTGCTATTGCTTCTTTCACTTTATCTTCAGCTTGTTTCTTAGTCCATCCTACCATTTCTATAGCGTTTAGATTACCGAAAATTGCGAGTTTGCCTTTTGTTTTTCTTTTAATTTCTTCTAAATCTTCAATACAACTGACACCAATTCCGCCTGTTTCTGTTTTAGGTAATAAATCGATTATGGGCAAGCATCTTCCTGAGGCAAAATGAGTTGCTGTTGGTCCATTAATTCTTGAGATAGTTTTCTGAGCTACTTTAAAGCCTTTCTGGATATATTGATCTCTTGTAATTATAGTTGTCGAAGACACTGGATCAAAGTAACAAATAGCTGTTGCACCAGCCTTTAATTGTAGATCTGCCCATTTTACACAGAATTCCATATTAAAATTCATTAATCTATTGAAATATTCTTCGTTTTCTATCATAAGTTCAATATAATTTTCAAAGCCCATTTGCATTACAGGCAATGAAAATGGAGAAACGACAACATTTACAAGAGGGACTCTTCCCTTCGAATAGTTTTTCAGTTCTTCAGTTGTTTTGAGTACTTTTGTGAGTGAGGGGGAATTGCAAAAATCCGGCATTTCAAGGTTATCAATATCTTCTAGATTTCTTATTATTGGTTCTCCTGCATTAGGTGGACCATCATCGTAGAATATTACATCTCCACCCATGGCTTCTGTTTCCACTGAAGCATAAAAAAATGGGAATAAACAATCATTGTCATACTTGTTAAAAAGAATCTTCTGCCCTTCTACCACATTTTTTGCCTTTGAAAAATATTCCTTTAAAGTTAATCCCAATTCCTTTGCTCCGTGCATTGTGAGCAATAAAAACAAAGGTACTCTATCCGGTTCTTTGTGAGAAAGAGTAGTTAAAACGCGATCCATTGATGTCATATTACTCATTTTGTCTCACCTTCCATTTTTAAAGCTAGATCAATAGCATCCTTTGTGTTTTTGCCCATTTCATTGGCTCCTACTCTTTTCCATAATGAATCATCAAAATTGAAGGGTGCTCCTCCTACAATAAGCTTTGTACAAAGGTTTCTGTAATTGATTTCTTCTCTTATTGTTTTAATCTTTAATGCAGAATTTAGCATTAAAACAGAAACAAGTAGAACTTCAATATTTTCTGATTCCAATCTGTCAATAAGACTGGTAGCATCTTCAGAATTACCAAAATCCTTGATGTCATAACCTACTGATCGCAAAACATTGTAAATAATTTTCTTTCCCAGGGTATGCTGATCGTTAAAAACCACTATTGCCATTTTCGGTTTTGTTTTTCTTTGAACATTCGATAACTCTATAAACTCATCAACTAATCTTTCGCACAATTTTCCACTCATATAGACTTGAGAGAGAGATAATGTACCGTTTTCCCAGGAATCACCGATATCTTCTAAGACTGGAACCAATATTTTATCTACGATATTTTCGAAATCATATTCTTTAAGGTAATCCTGCACAAATTGTTTTATGTAAAAATAATCGAGTGATAATAACCTTTCCTTAAAATTTAAAATATTATCATTCATTAAATCACTCCTTTTTATATCAAACAAACAATCATAGATAAATAGGTCATGGACCTAAAAAACTAAACTCGTTTCATGTTTATCCATCACGATTCAACTTATTAATTATGAAGAGGAATAAATTAGTTAAAGAATTATAGAGAATACAATCTGATTATAAGACATAATGTTATGTATAAACAAACTTAAATCACTGTCGAAATTTAGAAGACATTCTACAAAAATAACTTTTTCTTCCAAATGTTTTGAGCGGTCAAAGACCGAAACTCCAAACACTCCAAGGGCGATTACGGATTACGACTCGTACAACATACAATCGACAACGTTTTCTTGTCCAATTTTAGGGGGTCAGAACGGATTAAGCCTCTCTCCGATCGTCAGATGGGTCATGCGAACAACGAACAACGTTTTCTGATATGTTGTACTTTCGAGGGACGGTTTTATAATTACATGCATATGTCAGTAGATAAGGAACAACTTATCATATAAATAAACCTCGTGCTATACTTTATTTGGAGGTGTTTTCCAGTTGGAAAGAAGCTACTTAACCAAAGAAGATATTGAAAAAATAATCAATGAGATTAAAAAGTCAGTAGAAACTGATAGAATATATCTTTTTGGGTCATATGCAAAAAATAATTTTAGAAAAGACAGCGATATTGATCTTTGTATCATCACTAATGAAAAAGACAAAAGAAAGCTCGATTTAATAAAGAAGATTAGAAAAAACCTCAGAAAAGTCACTTCTTTTCCTCTTGATATACTTGTTTATTATACTGATGAGTTTGATGAAAGAAGCAGTAACATATCTACCTTTGAAAATACCATTGTTAAAGAAGGAAAGAAAATTGCTTAACAACTTCTCGATAGCAAAAGAATGGCTCGATTATGCTCATCATGACCTTCAAGCTGCAGAATTTTTAATGAAGATGACTCCTAAACCATTAGAAATTATTTGTTATCATTGTCAACAATCTGCTGAAAAAACTTTAAAAGCATTTTTAGCTTTTAAGAATCAGGAAATCCCAAAAGTACATGATTTGACTTATTTGTTGGATAAATGCGTGGAGCTTTCACCAAAATTAAAGAAACTTCAGCAGGAAGCACTTGACCTTACAGATTATTCAACAATAGTAAGGTATCCATTTAATATTGAGCTTAATATAAGTGATACTAAACAAGCCTTAAAAAATGCCAGAAAGATCTATAAGATAGTAGAAAACGAAATAAAATCAAAAGAATAAAACTCTTTTTTAAAAGGGCTTGAGCACTGATCTAGGTTTTTCATTTCATAACAAAATCTATCTGTTCTCCAAGGCGCATATCAGTAGTTTCAGAATATTCGATGGACGAAGCGCACCGTCAGGCAAGCGTTGGACGAAACGTCAGTGATGGACGATGGACGTGTTTTAGTATCTAACTCTCGGGTTCTCGACTTTTCGATCCTTCTCGGTTCTCGTGTTTGAGTTTTGCGAACAACGCACAACCTACTGACGTACAACGTCTCTTCGTGTTCAATGCACACACCCAGCCTTCGGCAGCCCTCTCACAGAGGGCATTAGAACCAATCGGTTCTCATTTTCTTGAGAGGTTTACGTCTGTTCTCGGATCTCTGATCTCGAGTCTCGGGGTTTAGTTCGATGGACGAAGCGTGAGCGTTGGACGTTTATTTTAGAGGTGTATATAAGTATTTTGTCTTTTGTACTTCCGTACAACGCACAACCTACTGACGTACAACGTTTTTTGCTCCAATCGGTTCACGGTTCACGTCTTTTTAAGTTTCGATGGACGAAGCGTAAGCGTTGGACGAAACGAAGTGATGGACGATGGACGTGTTTTAGTATCTAACTCTCGGATTCTCGTCTTTTTGGTCCTTCTCGGTTCTCGTGTTTGAGTTTTGCGAACAACGCACAACCTACTGACGTACAACGTTTTTTGCTCCAATCGGTTCACGGTTCACGTCTTTTGAAGTTTCGATGGACGAAGCGTAAGCGTTGGACGAAACGAAGTGATGGACGATGGACGTGTTCTAGTATCTAACTCTCGGATTCTCGGTTTTTAATGTATGTAATATCAATGATACTAAAATCAACACCTAAATGAAATATCAATTCATTCGTTTGCAATCTATTCTAGATATTGAAGGTGAATGAAATTTCAGGAAGGTGGAAATAATGAAAAAATACTTTGTTATTTCCGTTCTATTTGTTATTCTTTTTATCTTTGCTTCCTGTCCAGGATCTTTTAACAAACCGCCTCTGAAACCATCATCTCCGATTCCTGATGATGAGGCAGAAAATCAACCTCAGGATATAACAGTATCGTGGGAGTGCTCTGACCCTGAAAATGACCCACTCAAATATGATATTTACGTTGGCAAAGAAACTCTAGAAATCTTTGAAGCCGATCTTGAAGATAAGAACTGCTTTCTTTACGATTTAGAAGCACATACCCTTTACAAATGGAGAATAGTTGCGAAAGACGATAAGGGCAACACAACAAAAGGTGATATCTGGAGCTTCACTACCAGAAATAACCCTCCTGAAGAGCCCTTTAACCCCGATCCTCCAGATGAAGCAACAAATGTTCCAACAGACACAGAACTTTCATGGGAATGTGTTGATCCAGATGGAGATCCTCTGCTATACAGTATTTACTTTGGCGAAGACCCCCTTGCAGAAACAATTGTAGCTACCAGTTTTGAACAGAACGAATATGAGCCTGGTGGACTTTTAGAGGGAACAACATATTACTGGAAAATCGTTGTAAATGATGATTTTGGAGGAGAAGCAGTCGGCCCGATATGGTCATTTACAACATTAGAAGAAGGATATATAAACAATCCCCCTGTTGAACCTTTTGACCCTCAACCTGAAGACAAAGCTACAGATACATCTATTGAAACTAATTTAAAATGGGATTGTAGTGACCCGGATGGAGACTCCTTATTCTATGTTGTTTATTTTGGAACTGATCCAGAAGTTCTAACGACAATCGCTACGAGTTTTGAACAAAAAGAGTGTTGGCCAGGAACATTGAATTACGATACCACGTACTTCTGGAAGATATATGTAGAGGACGGAAATGGAGGAGAGATAACAGGTCCATTGTGGTCATTTACGACCGAGCAGGAAGGTAATAACCCACCGGAGCAACCTTCTAATCCAACACCTCCTGATGGATCAAGCAATATTTCAGTTGAAGCTGACCTGAGCTGGGATTGCAGTGATCCAGACGGAGATTCATTGATATACGATGTCTTCTTTGGAACAACAAATCCACCAACATTAGTTTCATTGGGTCAAACAGCAGATAATTATGATCCTGGCGTTCTTACCAAAGGAACAACATATTTTTGGAAAATAAAGGCTAGGGACGGAAAAGGAGGTCAGGCGGTTAGTCCTATATGGTCATTCCATACAGAAGAAGAAGGTAATAATCCACCCAGTCAGCCTACTGATTATTCACCTGTGGATGGTTCGACGGATGTTTCTGTAAATACAACATTAAGCTGGAACTGCTCTGATCCTGATGGTGATTCATTGATATACGATGTTTTCTTTGGAACAGTACATCCACCACCACTTGTTTCTTTAGGACAAATACCTACAACATATGATCCAGGGACACTGAATTACGAAACCGATTACTACTGGAAAATAAAAGCGAGGGATGGTAAAGGTGGTCAGACTGTAGGTCCTATAATCTCTTTCAAAACAATAGAAGATCATGTTGTCTTTGAAGAAGATTTTGAAACAGGTGATTTTAGTTCTCATAACTGGATTCGTGGTGGAAGCAAATTACCTATTGTGCAAAGCGCCGAGAGGTATGAAGGAGGTTATGCAGTTAAATTTGGAAATGCTGGATATAGTTACCTGGAGATTACTTTAAATCTTTCAAGTGATTCGGCTATAAGTTTCTTCAGAAAAACGAGTTCATATCCAGAATTTGGAAAAATGAGTTTTTATATAGATAGTGACTTCGCTGGAGAATGGTATAACGATATTGACTGGAAAGAAGTTATTCGTGAGGTCCCTTCGGGAGTTCATAAGCTTAGATGGGAGTATTCAAATAATGCCACATTCACAGGACAGCCTGATTTCTTTGTATGGTTGGATTACATTAGGATTTTTGATGATTTAGATTTAGGTGCATTAGTGAATGTTCCGGATTCGGATTTGAAAGATGTAATGCGGTATTATCTTGGTAAAAATCCATCACCTTCACCAATTTATACAAAATATGAAGAAGAAAGCCCACTGATTCCAACAAAATTAAACTACGACAGCACAAAAATACACGAAAAAGAATTGCTTGACATAACCGGTTTTAGAGCAAGCAATAAGAGTATATCTAACATAACTGGACTTGAATATATGCATAACTTAAAATATCTGAGAATGAGTCATATTAATATCAGTGACTTAACACCTCTGGCAAATTTGACTGATTTAGAAGAAATCTTCCTCATAGATAGCCAGATAGTTGATATCACACCATTGCAAAATCTTACTAGAATGGAAATACTTGATCTTCATGGTAATAATGTCTCAAATCTTAGTCCATTAATATATTTAACAGAATTATTTTATTTAGATCTTGATTATAATCAGGTAACCAATATTAATTCTCTGGTATATTTGACCAAATTAGTTGCTTTACACCTTGATGGCAACCAAATAACAGACACTACCCCATTGCAAAATCTTACTAACTTGTGGAGTATCCATCTTGATAGCAATCAAATATCTGATATACAACCACTTGTAAACAACAGTGGTCTGGGATCAGGTGATTACTTGTATATCAGGAACAATAACCTTGACTTAACAACAGGCTCGGAAGACATGGAAAACATACAAATACTTCAGGAACGAGGCGTCACCGTATACTACTAATTTCAAAAATGCTTTATATCAGTTCCGTCTATTGAACTTTCGATGGACGTTACTTTCAAATTGTTTTCAACACACATAAAATACTCAAAAATGCTATTATAAAAATCTTCGGCGTTTTTAGTAGAGATTGCTACTTTGCAATCACCCATTCTTTGAGTGATATCTGTAATTTGTTTTTTATGATCAAAAAAAGATGATTGTACAAGGTAGGTGTCATCTATAATTCTTTCTTTTAGAGCGTTTTCAAGTAAATATACTGAAAGTACTAGTAACCAGACAGGTGAAAGCGGCTCAATTTCAACTTCAAAAAATAGATTCGCAAAATCTTGAGATAGCGAAAATGATCTTTCTCTTTTTTGTCTTTTTTCATTAACAACACCAGCTTTATAAAGTTTATCTAATTCTGTATAGACAGCTTTTTGATTAAGAAAGCGATCAATGGCTATTTCATTGGAATTTCCTTTTTCATGAGTTAAAAGATAATGAATAACTTCAGCCTTTGTGGAGAGTCCGAAAACAAGACGAAGTCGTAGAAGTATATTACAGGGTTTCAGAATATCTAATTTTCCAATTGTTTTGTTTGAAAGATTAGAAGGAGTTCTTTTATTTTGAAAAGAAATACCATATAGTTTACTTAAACCTCGTTTCAACCTTTTCAATCTTACTTTGTTTACATAATTTGCATGGTATGATTGCCAGTCATTAGAGATCTTAAGTAAACGCGGTTCAAAACTATCAAAATAATTAGAAAAAACAATAGCGCTTTCAGGATCACTATAAATAGGATACTCTCGTGAAACATTTATCCATGCCCCAAGTTCTTTCCAGGTATTCCAGAGGATGCTTGTTGCGCTATTAATAATTTGTTCCTTAAATTCTTTTGGCGACTTCATTAAAATCCTATCTCCTCAGAAGCGATTTTAGAACAAATCTATATCCCTCTAAAACATTATGTCTTTTATTTTAAAATCATAATTAGTATATCATATACTAAATATTAGTATATATAATACTTAACTATCTTAACTTTTTGTTTTGTGAGTTTGTGTAAAAAGATTTTTTAAGATTCCATTATCAAGGGTGGCCAGCTGTACCTAGCTGGGGGTGTTTTCTAAGCTGCTCAAAGAGAGGCGCTTGCTGATAAGCAACTATCAAGATCAAAAATTATTGTTTTTTACTAAACCCTATATCCGAGACCCTGGACCCGATTTTTTATGTTTTGACCGCGAAGCGCATATCCTGCTGTCCCTCAAGCAGCATATCCGATTGCTCCCCAAATCGCACATCAATGGTTTTAGAACTTTATCGTTTTCTAAAGCCCTTGCTCTGTCTGAGCTCCTTTTAGCGTAGCGACTTCAAGCGTCTTGCTTTACCAGATCAAGCCTCTCTCTTCGATCGTCAGATGGGTCATGCGTACAACCGACAACGTTTTCTTGTTTATTTTTATCGTCGATGGACGAAGCGTAA
>JAWODV010000013.1:0-2542 GCA_046483075.1 Kosmotogaceae bacterium
CTCATTTTCAAAAGAAGTGAGTTCCTTAACTTCTCCTGGTCCGGAGAGAAAATACCACCCTCCAACAGCAAAAGTAAGAATAATTACGGAAAGAATTATTGTTGCTTTTTTCATAAGAGCCTTTTATTAATTGAATTGTCTTAATAAAATCTGAATTTAGTATATGAAAGCTCTATAAATAATTCAAGTTATAGGGAAAGTCAATCTTTGGCGAAATACAACCACAGTCCATAAAAAGAAGAAAGCAGAGAAACGCTGAGATCGTTAGTAATTCTCGTGTTATTTTTAACGATTTACAGATTGACTGTTTGGTCTATAAGCACTTAGTTCGAATACAGTCCAACTCGGGGAGCATTAAATAATAATAAGTGCCGTCCGGCACTTATTTTATTTATTTCCAGAGTTTGGATGAGAAGTCAAGCAAGCAAAGAGTGCCGATCATGAGTATAAGATTCTTTGCCTGCTTATGCTCGCCAAGTGCGAAGCACATGGCAAATACTCTCTGGGGTGTGCTGGGAGCGAGGTGAGAACCGAGCGAGCAGTAAATCCACCTCGGGGAGCAACCGATTTTTCCTCAAGATAAAATCCTATAAAAGCAGAACCCCGACTGGACGGTCGAACCTCTGTTATAATGGTTTGGCATATAATCATTATGTCAGAACAAAGAGCACATGAGTCAGATCAAGATAAATCAAAAGAAGCTTCTGACTGGCTCTCTAAGAAAGATCAAGATCAAGCAAGAGAAGAATTCATTAAGAATAACAAAGAACAGTTCGTGGATTTCTTGCCGCAGGTATTACCCGATTTTTCAGATAATGTAATTGATCAAGTTGGGGAATATATGGCTAGATTTTTTTTTGGCATCAGAAGTGTTTACCGAAGATACGGTTTTAAGTACTCAGAGTATGAGCTAACTTACGATACGAGTGATAGAAATGATTACGATGGCATTGCCTTCCATGATTTAGGAAATCAATACATCATTAAAATTAGTTTTTTTGAGAAAGTGGCTCAGATATTAAAAGATTGTGGTTCAGTAACAATCTCTGCCGCTGGAATCCAGGAGATGATTCCTTTCGAAGATATGATGGAAATTACGGGTGTCGAAGAGGCAGCTCACTATTTGTACTTTAATGAAAAAGGAGATCATGGTGCTGGACCTTTGTCTGATGCGAGTGATAAACTTAGATATTTTACCTCAGATGAAGAAAGTCGGGCTTTAATTTGGAAGCTAGCTTATGTAAGGAAATACTTTCCGCAATATTATGATGATCTTAAAGATACATGGTTGAAGGTTAGAGAAGAAAGAAAAAAAGCGAGAGAGTAGTTGTATAAACACTTTGTTTAAGTCACAAACTAGTTCGAACATAGTCCAGCACGGGGAGCCTATCTTTCTAATAAACACTAAAGAACGGATATACTTCTGACAAGTTTCACAATGTTTCGCATACGGATTTGGTTTTAAAATTTCGCGTGGGATTTTATATTATATTTTGATAGACTTAAATTAATGAAGAAAGTATTTATAATAATCGGAATATTTTTTGTAACATACTTAATTATTGGCCTTTTTTTCTGGCAATATGTGATGATTTTTCCAAGAGTAACTTTTTATACAGAAATAGAGGGAGAAACAATGATTGCGACAGGTTGTTTTAATTCGTGTTCGGGCAGAAGTAGGTTATTGTTCTGTGGAAAAGAAGATACTACATTTAATACCTTTGGGAGAGAATGCCATTACATTTGTTTGGGGAAATTTAACAATAATTGTTCTAGGTGATAACTCATAATCTACATTTTGTAGGTATAACTAGTTCGAACAAAGTCCACCTCGGGGAGCACCTCATTTAATCTTCTTAATTTCATCATATTTATTAATCCTTTTATACTTATAGCACCTAAATTTTACGGCTTGCATGGGATTTAGTATGTATTGTAGTAGTATAATTAGATGTATGACTACCTATTTACTGCACGGAGGTGAAACCTCTAGAGACAACAGCCAAAATGATTATTTTTTTAAGCATTTTACTGCATTGGTGAATAAAAATAGTGTCAAGATTTTACTCTGTTATTTATCTCAGGAGAAAGCTAAGTGGGATAAGTCAATCCAAAGGGATAAGCCCAAAATCACTAATAAAACAAACAAAAAAGTAAGTTTTGATATTGCTGAAAGTGCTGAGGATTTGCTAAGTAAGATCGAAGAAAATGATGTCCTTTATGTTGCAGGCGGTCAACCAGATCTTTTAGAACCTTATTATACTCAATTAAAGGGTTTAAGAGAAAAGCTGAAAGATAAGGTATATATTGGCAGCTCAATGGGAACTTATATGGTTTCTGAAAACTATTTTACTATGCAATATCAAACAATTCATCAAGGTATGGGAATATTACCCATTCAGACAATCTGTCATTGGGATCAAATAGAGGATAGAGAGCATAAGCTGTCATTGTTGAAAGAGAACTCTAAATCAATGGTTTTAGTTTTAAACGAATGTCAAACTGTGGAAATTTATCAATAGGTTCTAGACAAAATCGTCAG
>JAWODV010000084.1:0-7595 GCA_046483075.1 Kosmotogaceae bacterium
ATCGTTGGGAGTCCCCACGAAAGGATTATATCTTAGCTGAGAGAAAATATTCTCATATGCATATGTCCTTGCATCTCCTATGTTAGCGTTGCTTCCGGATGCATATCTGGATTGTGCATAGGCCTCTGCCTGAAGTTCATAAAAATCAAAGGCATTTACCGATTCATAGTATGGAAGTGCCTGGTCAATTAATCCACCCTGCGCTTTAAAATTCACAGTCATGCTTTCATCACCTTTTGTACCTTTTTTGGTTGTAATAATAATTACACCGTTTGCAGCACGTGAACCATAAAGGGCGGTTGACGAAGCATCTTTAAGTATCGTCATTGACTCGATATCGCTCGGGTTAATACTTGCCAGGCTACCGGCGTACTCAGCTCCATCCAGGATGATCAGGGGAGAGGCAGATGTGTTTAATGTTCCTACCCCGCGTATGCGGATACTGGGAGAACTGCCCGGCTGACCTGAGCCTGCTGTAGTTTGCACACCGGTTGTGGAGCCTGTTAGTATTTGTCCTATAGAAGATACAGAGCGGCCCTCTATTTTATCTGCGCCAACCACAGCAGCAGAACCCGTCAGAGATGCTTTTCTGGTTGTACCATAGGCAACAACCAGAACTTCATCCAGACCTAAAACGTCAGGTTGAAGGGTTGCATCAACAACACCATCACCTGTTGCCGGTATCGGAAGCTCAAGTGTTTTCATGCCAATAAATGAGAAAACAAGTGTGGATGCATCATCCGGAACCTCCAGTGTGTACTCACCATCTACATCGGTTGTTGTACCCAGAGTTGAGCCTTTCACATACACGGATACCCCGGGTATTGGCTGATCATCATCAGCAGCAATAACCGCACCGGATATCTGCCTGGTTTGAGCATGCAATGCCATACTGCCCATGAACAGCAGTATCGACATAATAATCAAAGATTTTTTCATAGAAATAGGTTTAGGTAATTATTCATAATAAAATGAGAAGCAATACTTTCGAATATCACTTATCTTGAAACTAAAAGTCTTTAAATAATTAATATAATGCTGATAGTCTTATTTTTTAATTACTAATTATTAATAGCCACTTCACTTGTGGCCGATAATCTTTCCCGGATGCAATGATAATAGTTTTTTTTTAAGTAAAAAATTTTTGCTATATGTCAATTATCATATTGTTAGAATTGTGTACTCCTTTTACTGTTAATTAATGTTAATTCTATGCAGAATTCAGCAGTTAAATAATGGTTTGTCTTCCTGCATTTTACATCGTTTATACCATCGCGCAAAATCTGACATTTTTCAACTTAGGCGGTGGTCCTGGTCTGATATTGATTTATTCATTATCTGAGGCCGGGCGGGGCACGGTGCTTTGTTGCCTGCTCATAGGAGTATGTAAGTTTTATAAGTGTGGGCTCATCGTACATCCGGCCCAGAAACTGTAGTCCTGCCGGCAGGCTGTCTTCTGTAAAACCCATTGGGACGGTGAAAGCCGGCTGCCCGGTATGGGGTGCAATGACCTGGCTGTTGTCGCCCCGGTACTGTTCTTCAAACTGCTCTATCATGGCTGGCTTATTATTCCATGAGGGGTAAACAATGGCATCCAGCTGTAATGAGTCCATCACTCCTTCAATGGCTTCACGAAAAGCTATGCGTTTTTTATCATTCCAGGCATCAAGGCATTCAATCTCCTTATTCTTCCATCTGCCACTGTTTGCGGCAAACATCTCTAACCTGCCTGCCACATATTGAGAACCTGTAGCTATCCTGATAATATCTTCCAGGGTTTTGATGGTATCATTCTTAACATATGTTGCAAGGTATGATTCGAGGTCGGTGCGGAAATCCGAGCACCTAAGCACCGAAGTACCGAAATTAAGGACTTCTAGAATTAAGGATTTCTTCAATAGTCTGGAAATAACATTCAGAAAACTCTGGAATTGTTTTTTCGGGAACAAATATTAAATGTGGATTAAAATTATTGGTTAAAATGAAAAAGAATGGCTTCTCATCAAGTTTACCACAATTTAAAGGCATCTCATTTATAAAATAAACCATTCCTTTATAATTATAATTATCAAGTAGAATGGAGTATTCTCTCGGATTTTCTACATTTGCAAGAATATATACACATTCTTTAATCTCTGAGATTGATAAATTACTAATCTCCGTTAATGCGTATTCGATGCATGGTAGACAGTTATTTTGGCTAAAATATAGAAATAGTTTTGGGGATTCTGATAAAATATCTTTTATATCTAATAAATTGAAACATGAATCTATTACAGGCAAATCTTTTTTTAAATCTGAATTTTCCAAACAGTATAAATATCTTAGTGATTCACAATACTGAAAAATACTACTCTTAAATATTTGAGTGTTTTTTGTATTGATGATATTGTTCTGTCTATTTATTAGAAATTGATAAACAATTATTCCAAATAGAAATGCAAAACCTGCATATAATATGATATTCTTTTTCATCAATAAGTAAAATCATTTCTTTAATGGATATAAACCAATTATTGGATTATCAGATTCATCAAGAGTGTCAACCATTCTAAAAAACTCAGTATTGTTGGATTTCATATCTTCAAATTCCTTACGTGTTAGTGAACGTTTAAGTTTTTTTACATTTTCTTTTAATGTAAATGGCTCATGAATAAGCACTAATGTGTCTGAAAATACAACATGAGAAATATCATTAATATTAACTGGTCTAAAAGAAGTACTACCCATCCTTAGGACCACTATTGGCCTTTTCTTAATTGATTTTTTAATAATATGATGATGTAAATCTGTGTTACATAACCGGAAATAACTCACAGAGTTATTCTGGTTATTAACACCTTTTCTTTTTTGCCTACTTTTTTCTTTTGTTAACATCTCCATTTCCTGTTAATATCTATGCTGCCGGGTAATAAAGTTCTGCCGGGATCTTCCTTCCTATGCCCTGGTGGCGCAGGTCATAATTGTAGTACCGGAAGTAGTCTTTCAGTCCCTGGTATAATTCCAGCCCATCAGCAGCAGGATAAAGGTACACATGATCATATTTTACCGATCTCCACAGGCGCTCTATAAAAATATTATCAACCCAGCGCCCCTTGCCGTCCATGCTTATCCTGACATCCTCTTCCTTCAGATAATTTACCCATTTCTCACTGGTAAACTGGCTCCCCTGATCAGAATTTAATATCTGCGGTTTGCCATTCTCTCTGATGGCCTGCTCCAATACTTCCAGTGTGGCATCAGTATCCATACTGTTGGAGATGCCCCAGCCAACAACATAACGGCTGTAAACATCTATAATGGCCGTCAAATACAAAAAGCCATTCTCCATAGGAATATACGTCAGATCAATTTCCCAAACTTGATTTGGTTTTACAATTTCAAGCCCCTTAAGTAAATATGGTTGAATATACTTCTTCAGGCCTAATTTACTGAGATTTCTCTTTGGATATATAGCCATTATACCCATCAGTCTCAATAGCCTGCGAACACGCTTATGATTTGCTATAATGCCTAATGCAAATAACATATCTTGCATCCTGATTACGCCTGCTGTTGGGTGTTTTATATAATGTTCGTCCATTAATCTCATGATCTCAAGATTCCCTGGTTTTTCTCCCTCTGGCTTATAGTAAAGCCCACTGCGATGAATGGATAGCAGCTCACATTGTTTTCTCACACTATACTCATCTTCATTATCAACGAGTTCCCTGCGCTCTTTCATCGTCCAATCTTGTTTAAGCTTTTTTTTAGAAAGTCATTCTCTATCTCTAATTGCCCAATCTTGGAATAAAGCTTATCAGCATCAACCTCAGATTTTTCTTCTGATTTGCCTTCAAAAACAGTTGAGGATTTTTCTAAAAATTCCTGCTTCCATTTACCAATCATGTTCGGATGAACCTCGAATCGCTTTGATAATTCAGCAAGTGTCTCGCGTTCTTTTAACGCTTCAATTGCTACTCTGGCCTTAAAGGCGCTCGAAAATTTTCTTCTTTTCTGTTTCATAATTCACTGGTAAAATTAATGGTTATTTTTCAACTTAACCAGTGGTCCTAATTTTGGGTAGTATTAATCCGAACTCCTATTTACCTGGTGAATTATAATCACGTTTTATAAATCCTCATATATGCCCTGAAGCCACTTATATATTAAGTTGGCTTCTCTGTTCGTATTTACGTAACTTATATCACCAGCAACTTTAAGTTTTACTTCTTTGTATTTTTCTTTTTCCACCTCATAAATGAATCCAGAATAACTTATTACACCAGCATCTCTGCTTGTTGATTCTTGTTCTGAAAGATCACTTGGATCAATTCTGTATAGCTTATTCAAATACTTAAGTAATAAACCCTCATCTATAATTTTGAAGACATCTACAAGTTGATTAACGTTTTGATTTAGCTCAGAATAGGTAATATATCCCTCAGAATCAGGATAATTCCACTCATCTGGCTTATCAAAAGGGCGTATTGCACCTATTTTATCAATTAGGTATCCCTCATGGGAATAACCCCATGCATGATTCTGATACTCAACTTTGAATATAACTGGTTGATCAATATCTGATAGACTATAGAATTCCTTTTCACAACTAGAAAATAAAAAGGCTATAAATAATATCGCTAATACATGTCTCATAATACAATTTTTTTTCATTTTTCTTCTTTGTATATGTTAGTTTATGAGTGAGATATATAAATAAAACTAAACAATATTTTTATTAAATTATAGAAGTAAAACAAGGTTTATTAAAAAAGGATTCCTAATGTTTGATAATTAGCTGAGTTGAACCAATGCATTTATTCCCTTTAAGTAGACTTATATAATAAATTCCCTCCGAAAAACGACTTGTATCAAAATTATAATTTTGATCAGTATACCTATCATTAAAAATTACATAACCTTGATTATTTGTTATATAGATCCATAAATCATCTGTTCTTGCTATCTTTTCAATATTTAACTTTGATGATTTAAATTTAATTGTTGTATTGCTAGAACTAGGGTTTGGGTATGCTTGTATAGTTATTTGGTCGTATTTAGTTATTTGAGAAAAAGACTTCAACATTCCTCCTCCCTGAACAGTTAGAAATAGTAGATCATCTTCTGTATCGTACCCATCTGTAACTGTTAAATAGATTTCATAGAAACCAGAATTGTCAAAACACTCAATGTAACTAGAATTTGAACTTTTCCAATCATTATTTAAGTACCAATTATAATAGTATGGGGGAGTTCCTCCACTAACATTTGCTGACCAACTTCCACAATCTATAATTACTTCTGGGCCAGAAATGTATGCTGAAAGGGGCTCTTGGGGGATGCAGGGATTTGGTGCAGGCTCTCCTATTCCGACAGCTGCCCAGGCATTCATTGTTTGTTGGTGTTCAATTGAGCACTCACCATAAATATACTCTGCTGCAATAACACTTCCATTTCTTGAATCATTGTAATCACTTAGTGAGCTCAAATGATATTTCAAGTTTCTATATGCAATTCTTGCAGCTTTATCCTCACCAATAGCTGTTATAGTAATACCATTTGCTGTACCGCCTTTTGAAAGAAGATAGAACCAATAATTTTGCACACCACAATTGGTATGCACACCACAGAAATCATTATTTTCTGATGGGCTGCATCCTTCTGTTTCATACCAGTATACACCTTCATATTCATCTGGATGATTCCTTGAATTAGGGTTTTCCATGCTTCTGAAGAAATCAAGACCATCAAATATATCTTCTGCTATAGTCCAATCAAAAGAAGATCCTTCAACATATTTCTCCACCATAGTTCCAAAAATATCTGCAAAGGATTCATCTAAAGCACCTGGTTCTTTTTCGTATGCTAAACTAACTTCTGAGTAGGTTACTCCATGAGTAAACTCATGTCCAACAATATCTAAAGAAGCATGTCTGTTTGCTCCTTCTTCACCTAATTCGATATAGTCATAGCCCGATCCTCCTTCTTCCCATCGTGAATTGTCACCGTTGATAAGTTTAATTCTAATATCTTGATTATTCCCATCTATACCATTTCTTCCATGTCTATATTTATAATAATCGTATGTCTTTTCTGCAACCCATTGAGCAGTAGCTCCATCGACCACCTCTCCTAAATCACTCCATATGTTGTCATCATCATCAATATGTCCATGAAGAATCCACGTAGTTGAATTATAGCTATAGTCCTTTGTACAAATATACCCTCTTGTTTCATCTTTTAAGATATAGTCATTGTTGGGGAATCCCCTATCCTTAGTTGTAAGAGACTGTGTGCCATTATATAAAGTGTAAACTGTTCCGGTAGATTCCTTAGATAAAGATCTTTTCTTCTCAATTTTTCCATCTTGTGCGTTTACATAAATAGCATAGTAAAAACTAGGTTCAATTGACCTAAGCTTGAATTTGTAAACTAAAACAGCGTTTGGACTATCGCTAGTTGGATTTCTTATAAATATTAATTTTCCAACTGGTTTTAGAGTATCTGAGGTATCTTTACCATAATTAAGCCATTCCCAACTGCTTGAATTGAAGGAATCAATTGCAATTTCAAGAGCTTGTTTTTCAGTAATTGAAGGTTCATTATTAGCACTAATATTTTCCAGTATGTTACCACTACAAACTCTAGCAACATTTCTAATTTCATGGATTATATATTGGTAATTCTCAACAGGAATACCTTTGTGAAATTGTTGGTATTTGTGATAAAAGACATCCTCCTTATCATAAGAATCACATACTTTCATCTTGACTTTTCTCATCTCATCGTATCTTTTTAGTCCAAAAGCTTCCTTATATAAAGTAAAAATGTCATCAGGATTAATAGACATTTCCTCTTTTAAGAATACCCAACCCGCACTATCTACCTTTTCAGATATTGCCTTAATCTTAAGATTATCTTGTTTCAAGATTGTGGGATTTTCTTGACCGTAAATTACAATGAAATTAATCATACAACTAATAGTAATACAGATCTTTTTCATAATTAAAAGGTTAATTGAATATTATAGTTAGATTCAATATCGATTTGAAAAATTGCTTCTTTAGAATAATCATGATTAAAACAGCTATAGCCTATTATGTTACTATCTGGAACCTTAGTGGGATTATTGCCCATAGTCAATTATGGTTTCAATTCTTTCATCTGGTGACATTATCATAATTCGCAAATCTCTAGTCCAAGCGACATATTTGGTTTTTAATGAATATGAAGGATCTTTATTACTAGTATTATTATAATTGCTCAAAGATTATGTTTATCAAATAGTTAAAAGGAGACAGATATTATTATGTATATTAGAATTAATTGGTCCTTAATTATAGCTGTTTATAGCTAGTGATTAGTAATTATTTGCTTATGACGAGTGTCCCGAAAACCACTTCCTCTTTGTAATAAACTCTAATAAAATACATTCCTGGCTTCCAACCAGAGGTGTTTAATATGTATTTGTTGTCATTTATTGCAGGAACACTATGCTTAAGTAATTGTCCCTGGGTATAAACCTCAATTTGCCATTCTTCATCAACCGTTTTTGTAACAGCATTCATGTCTTCATTGGAGACAATAGTTATAGTTGCCTGTTCAATTGCAGG
>JAWODV010000006.1:0-57272 GCA_046483075.1 Kosmotogaceae bacterium
AAATAATCAGGAACAAAAATGTTGAGGGTTGCAAAAACAGAATAATTCCAGTTATGGGAAACACGGATAGAAATAAAAACGATATCTTTGGTTTCCCGTTCCAAATACTGATTATGGAAAGCAAAACAAAAGTCAGAAGTACACCAATATTTGCTCCAACCACAAGAAACCCTGTTCTTTCTAAGGGTAAATTGTGAAGAGAAATGAGTTTGGGAAAAAGAGTAATTACAGCTGTATAGAGTAGTCCTCCAAGCACAAAAGTAATTCGATATGTTTTTCTGTAAAGCTTACCTTTACTGATATCAAAGGATAAAGGTTTACCATATAATTTTTTTGAGAATGGACCGGGAATTTTCTCCTCATGCTTTCCAATATGTCTCCAGATATTTAGCGCACTAAAAACACAAAGTATTATCCCAAATGAAAAAACCACATAAGGGACATTTTGAATTAAAAACGGGCCAAAAGCTAATCCTATAATATTTCCAGCACTCCAGGAGATCACAAATCTTGTGGTTATCGCAGAAGGATTGATACCCTGAGCTTCCTCCTTACTTGAAAGAAGTCCTTCAAGTGATGGGAAAAACGTACCAAAAAAAAGATTCATACCCATAGAGAAAACAAAAAGGTGCCAAATTTCTAACCAGAAAAATCCAATAATCATGAAAAAGGAGAAGTAAATCATATCATACATCAACATTCTTTTATGTCCGATTTTGTCTCCCAGATGGCCAAGGGTTAGAGTAGCAAAAATATAAACTATAGACCCCACAAAATTAATTAATCCTATTAATGTATAGGATAAATCCCAGCTCGCGGCTTTTGTATTTATTGATGATAAAAGCATATGCAAAAGTATAGAAAATAACAGTGCAAATATATGAAATCTATGTAAATAACCCTTCAAAATTCATTTGCCCCCATAAGTATCTAGTAAAAACCGGGAGCCAAAAGACTCCCGGTAAATACATTCTGAAAAATAATTTACTGTGATTGAGCTTCTATTTCTCTTCTAATTTCTTCTTCTGCCCAGGCAAGTCCTTCTTCAACAGTTCTCTTCTGATTCAATACGTCTCCGACCATCTGTCCAATAATATTTCTTACCTCATTCCATACGCCAACATTGGGGTCTACTGAGCCATATTCTATCTGGCCTATAGGAACTTCAGCATCCGGGTTCTGTCTAACGTATTCTTTCCACTGCGGTGTTTCGAGAGCAGTTTTTACAGCTGGCATGTAACCAGTCTGTACCGACCAGAAAGCCTGAATTTCAGGGCTAAGAAGGAACTTCATGAATTCCCAGGCGGCCTGTTTTTGCTCTTCAGAAATATTTGAGAACATAATTAAATCTGTTCCTGCAAATGGAGGTGCCTGTACTTCCCATTTCGGAACGGGTGCCCAGGCCCATCCATGTTTACCTACACATGCGCTTTCAACGTAAGGCTTACTCGCAATTGTTTCAATAAACATGGCAATTTTTCCATCACCAAATATTCCATCAAGGTATCCGCCTTGTGTGTATGCAATCTCGTATTCATGAATCATATCATACATAAACTGAAGAGCTTCTTCAGCTTCTGGAGAATTGATTGTAATTTTAAAAGTTCCATCTGGTTGAACTTCCAATATTTTTCCTTTATTCGCTCTAAGAAAGACAACAAAATGGTCTATCGTTGTTCTAAATCCCATTCCATATTGATCAATTTCTCCATCACCATCAAAATCTTCTGTAAGCATCATGGCATCAAAAAATAGTTCTTCCATATCCTGAGGTGCTGACAATCCATATTCTTCAAATGCATCTGTGTTGTAATAAAGAACGTAGGTACTCTTGTTGAAGGGAACTGCGTAAGTGGTATCACCCCATGTGATCATTTCTTTAAAAGGTGCCCAGATAGCTTCCCATTCTTCCTCAGTGAAACCTTCTTCAGGATCGTTTATAAATGAATCAAGTTCCTGAACTACTCCTCTTGGAATAAGTTTTGCAGTCCAATTTCCATATGCCTGAGAAAGTGCGGGTAGGGTATCTGCTTCAGCACTCGCCAGGAGTTTTTGCTGTAATGCTCCGTAGTTACCAACATAGATAGGCTCAACTGTAATGTCAGGGTTGCCTTCATTAAAAAACTCTACTATCTCATTCAAAGCTTCACCATGTCCACCACCCATGGCATGCCAGAATTCAACGTTTATCTTCTCAGCAAGGCTGAAAGAAGATAAAACCAAAACCACTACAAGTAAAACAAAAAGTTTCTTCATTACCATACCTCCCTTATAGAAAATTGAAACAATTTCACACAAATAAATTATAGCATTATGCCTTTACTCTTCAAAAAAGAAATAATCGAATTAATTATCGCTTCTGGTGATGAAACATTCTCAAATACTTTGTCGCTCTCATTTTTAAAATTATCCAGGTATTCTTGAACCCTTAAAATATATTTTGCCTTCTCTTCTGGTATTCCTCTTTTAACCATTCTTTGAACTGCCAATTCTTTAGGACAATCTATCCAAATAATATAGTCACATAGATCTGATAACCCTATATCAAATAATAATGCACCATCAATTAAATGATCACTTTCTCTGTCGAAAGTGATCTGTTTTTTTACTTCTTTATATATTTTAGGATGAATCATAGAATTTAATTGTTGAAGTTTCACTTGATCTGAAAAAACAATGTCACCCAATTTTTCTCTATTGATTTTTCCATTTTTATCTAAAACATTTTTTCCGAAATTGTTAATAAGTAGATCAGGAGAGATTTTTCTTAGAATCTCATGTCCTATTCTATCAAGCTCATGTAATACTAATCCTTTATTTGAAAGCACTTTTGATATCATGGTCTTTCCAGAACCGGCTTTGCCGGTCAGACCGACTACATTCATACCAACTTTTTTCCCTCTTGAAGTACCTTTCTAATTTCACTGGCAAATTCATTTGAACCTGATGCAACATCTTCAACCTCATCAGGAGAAAGTACTGCGACATCTGCCTCCAGTTCTTCGATATCATTCAGCTCATTGATAACATTTTTTGTATCATCGGTTATTATCGCAAAAAAGGGAATATCATCGCCTTCTAATATGTAGAGTTCTGAACCCGGGTATTTTTTTACCATCTCTATAACATCACTTATCATAACCGATACCTCCACTTTTTTTGAACAATTTTTTCGTTGAAGTCCTTTTCCTTTTTTCCCATAAGTACTCGGGTAATCTTCTTTCCCAATTCTACACCGGGTTGGTTATAGGGATCAATATTCAATAATTTTCCCATAATTGCGGTAAGTAATTCGTACAATACTATGAACTCTCCTATTAATTCTTCATTTATGTTATTAAAAATTATAGTCATATTCTGTACTCTGTTGTTAGTCAATGCTTCTGCAGTTCCTTCTAGTTCTCTATTAATCAACGTAGAAAAATCACTACTACTCAAATACTGCAAATCTTCAGGTACTTTTTCACAACCAGGTATTTTTACCTCATCATCAAACTTCTTTACTTTAAGAAATGTAATTATTTTGTCCCTTGGCCCCTCATTATAAAGCTGAATTTGTGAGTGTTGGTCAACTGCTCCTAATGCCTTAATGGGAGTTTGCCCTGTATTTATTTCCTTTCCATTTAAATTATAACGTTTCCCCAGAGATTCAGCCCATAACTGCCTGAACCAGTCTGCTAGTTTATACAGCCTTTCTGAATAGGACATCATTACAGTAATATTTTTGTTTTGCGTTATCGCTGTATAGAAAATTAAAGCTGAAACAATTAAAGGATTCTTCTCAGGCTTTTCACAACTCAAATATTTGTTCATAGCTTTCCTGGCCCCATCATACAAACCTTCTATATCAATACCTTCAGCCATTGCAGAAAGTAATCCTACTTGAGTTAATACGCTAAATCTTCCTCCAACATCATTAGGGATATTTAGCGTTTTTATGTCTTCTTTATTAGCAATTTCTCTTAAAACACCTTTATTTGAATCCGTAGTAAACAGCAAATGATCTTTAGGTGATAAATCACGGTTTTCTAGCATTTCCTTGATAACAAGATAGTTAGCCATCGTCTCAACAGTTGTTCCAGATTTGGAAATAACATTAAATAAGGTTTTTTTGAAGTCAATTTTATTAATTATTGCACTAAAAGATTCAGGATCTACATTGTCAAGAATAAAAACTCTCGCTTTTCCATCTCGTTGACTATTCGAAAATTCATTCCAGCGAATGTTTTTCAGAGCACTATGCAATGCCCGATTTCCAAGAGCCGATCCTCCTATGCCAATAACTACAATAGAATCGAATTTTTTTATCCATTCTCTAAACCTGTTTACTTCATCTAAAGATTCCCCGGTTTTAAGGATACGAAGGAATCCCGGATTAGATTTAATTACATGATTAATGCTGTCAACTACCATATCAGCTCTTGATAATAACTCATCAATTTGTGGTCCTACTCCCAAATTTTCTTTGAAGCAGTTAGAAAAGTCAAATTTCAGCACTTGACCACCCCTAGTACTCTATAATCGTCCTTACTTCATAATCCTTAAGTTTTTTCTTTGGTTCAAGGAAAGTCAGTTCAATTAAAGATAGAATTGCAGAAACCTCTCCACCAGCTCTTTCTACCATTTCACATATGGCTTTTATTGTCCCCCCCGTAGCCAGAACATCATCAACTATCAGGACTTTTTCGTCTTCTAAAACAGCATCGGTATGCATTTCCAATTTTGCTTTTCCATATTCAAGCGTATATTCAACAGAATACTTATCATAAGGAAGTTTTCCAGGTTTACGAACAGGAATGAATCCTTTTTCAAAATGCAAGGCAATTGGTGAACCAAATATGAAACCTCTTGCTTCCGGGGCCAATACAAGATCAAAGTCAAGGTCTTTCACTTTTTCATTCAACATTCTTAAACACTCTTTAAAACTTTCAGGATTTTTTAACATTGGAGTGACATCTTTGAAAATAACTCCTGGTTCTGGAAAATCAGGTATGTCTCTAACATAGTCGCTTAAATTCATAACCTTTCCCCCCTGAAAACATATACTGTAACATCGGTTATTTTAACACAATGCGACTGCCATTTCTCAAATTTAATGCTATAATGCTTAGTGAAATAAATAACATTCCCTGGGAGGTGCGCGTATTGTCCGAAGCAGTTCGCGAACATAACAAAAAACTTTATGATAAGCTTGATGAGTTCATCGAATCAATGCAGAGCACACCCGGAGTTTTAATCAACGTATTACATTACGCTCAAAAGCTCTTTGGTTATCTGCCAATTGAATTACAGGAACACATTGCTAATAAACTTAATGTACCATCAAGTCAGGTATATGGTGTTACTACCTTTTACAACTTTTTCTCAACCAAACCAAAAGGAAAATACCAGATTAAAGTTTGTGTGGGAACCGCTTGCTATGTAAAGGGTGGCGATAAAATACTTGAACGATTTAAGGAAGAGTTGGGTGTTGAACTCAATGAACCAACGGAAGATGGACTTTTCTCAGTACACGCTGTAAGATGTGTTGGAGCATGCAGCATGGCCCCGGTAGTAATGGTCGGTGAAGATGACTTCTACGGTCGATTGACACCAGATGCAGTTAAAAAAATCATAAACAAGTACAGGGGGGGAAATAATGGCGAAAATAAAAAGTCTTGACGATTTAATGAAAATTAAAGAAAAAGCCCTCAAAGGATTAAAAATGAGAGATTCCGGCAAAAAAGGTAAAATTATTGTTGCTATGGGTACCTGTGGTATAGCTGCCGGAGCAAAAGATACTTTGAGCGCAATTGTTAACTATCTTGATGAAAAAAATATCGAAGATATTTCTGTTGTTCAGTCTGGTTGCTTTGGCTTATGTGATGTAGAACCAACCATAGAGGTAAATCTCGAAAAAGAAGAACCGATAATTTATGGTCATGTAACTCCCTCACAAGCCAAAAGAATTATTGATAAGCACATCCTTGGAGGAAATGTTGTATCGGATCTCGTAGTCAAACGCGGAGAACTTTAAAAGAGGTGATTTGTAGTGCCCACAGTCGAAAACACTATTCTTATTTGTGCTGGTGGAGCATGTATTTCCGCCGGAGAAAATTCAGTCAAAAAAGAACTGGAAAATGCTTTAGAAGAGTATGCACTTAATGAAGTAGTTCAGATAGTTGAAACTGGCTGTATGGGTGCCTGCGATTTGGGACCCATTGCGGTAATTTATCCAGAGGGAGTCTTTTACCAAAAACTTGATGCAAAAGCAGCAAGAAAAATTGTAGAAGAGCATTTGCTAAAGGGACGTATAGTAAAAGAATTTCTTTTCAAAGGGGAAACAGGTGAAATAAAGGAAAAACCTCAGGAGGAAATGCCTTTTTTCACCGAACAAGTAAAAATTGCCACGAGAAATCTAGGCGTTGTAGATCCACTTTCTATTGAAGAATTTATTGCGCAGGATGGTTTTTTCTCATTACATAAAGCATTAAAAGAAATGACCCCTCAGGATATTATTGACGAACTCAAGAAAAGCGAAATTAGAGGTAGAGGTGGAGCAGGCTTTCCTACCGGTCTAAAATGGGAACTTACAAGAAAGAATAAAGGAAACCCAAAATATATTATTTGTAACGCTGATGAAGGTGATCCTGGAGCCTTTATGGATAGAGCAATTCTTGAAGGCGATCCTTACAATATACTTGAAGCTATGACCATAGCAGGATATGCAATTGAAGCAGAAAAAGGTTTTATATATATCCGGGCAGAATACCCACTTGCAATTGAACGTTTTTCCAATGCCCTTGAAGAGTCCAGAAAAATGGGCTTTTTGGGCGAGAATATTCTTGATACTGATTTTAGTTTTGATATTGAAATAAGAATTGGAGCCGGTGCCTTTGTGTGCGGTGAAGAAACAGCACTGATAAATTCAGTTGAAGGCCAACGAGGAATACCAGAGGTTAAACCACCTTTCCCTGCTGAAAAAGGATTATGGGATAAACCAACTTTAAATAATAATGTCGAAACATATGCAAATATACCTATGATAGTCAGAAATGGTGGAGAATGGTTTTCCCAATATGGTGTTGAAGGATCACGTGGCACGAAGGTTTTTGCACTTGCGGGAAAGGTTAAAAATACCGGACTCGTAGAAGTACCAATGGGAATTACACTCAAAAAATTGATTTACGAAATCGGTGGAGGTGTACCCAACAGAAAAAAACTTAAAGCTGTACAAACAGGTGGACCAAGTGGTGGTTGTATTCCCGAACATTTACTCGACACTCCAATTACTTATGACACAATGAAGGAACTTGGTACAATCATCGGTTCAGGTGGAATTATTGTAATGGACGAAGATGATTGTATGGTTGATGTCGCTAAGTTCTTCCTAGACTTTACAGTAGAAGAATCCTGTGGAAAATGTACTCCCTGTAGAGAAGGAACACCTAAAATGCTTGAAATACTTGATCAAATTACTAATGGTGAAGGAACTGAAGAGGATCTTGAAATACTAAAAGTACTTGGCCAGCATATAATGGAAAATTCATTATGTGGATTGGGACAGACAGCACCTCAACCAGTAATATCAACGATGAGATATTTCTGGGATGAGTATCTCGCTCATGTGAATGAAAAACAATGCCCTGCAAAGCGCTGTAAGTCTCTTTATAGGGTTATAATAGATAAAAACAAATGTGTAGGATGTACTGCTTGTGCAAGGGTTTGTCCTGTTGATGCAATATCAGGAAGCCCACGCGAAGTGCATGAAATCGACCCAGAAATATGTACTCGCTGTGGCAGTTGTCTCGAAGTTTGTCGATTCGATGCCATTAGCAAAGTTTAACTCTGATTTACCTACTTTTCTGAAGTGCTGAAAGGAGGATTTTAATGTCTACTGAGGAAATAAAGGAAAAAGTCCTGGATTCATATAATGAATGCAAAAAAGATAGTCTGGAAGAAGATGATATTTTATTGAATACTTTACACTCACTGCAGCAAAAATTTAATGGCTATATACCACTTGAAGCTGCAGAAGTACTATCAGAAGTAATGGATAAACCATCATCCAAGATAAATGAGGTCTTAACATTTTATACAATGTTGTCAACAAAAGAACGAGGCAAATATATTATAAGGGTTTGTAAAAGCCTTCCCTGCCATGTAGCCAATGGCGAAAAGGTAATCAATCAGCTAAAGAAAAGACTCGACATTGATTTTGGAGAAACAACAGAAGATACTCTATTTACTCTAGAACAAAGTAGCTGTCTTGGTTTATGCGGAGTTTCACCCGTAATGTTAATCAATGATGAGGCTTATGGAAATCTTACTCCAGAAAAGGTAGACAAAATTATCGACGAGTTAACTGAAAAGGAAAGAGGGGTTTCCAAATGAAAAAACCAATAACTATACTTGTGTCTGTTGATTCCAATAGTATTTTGCTTGGTGCAAGACATCTAAAGAATTACCTTATTTCGCTAATCAAAAAGTACAATTTAAGTAATATGGTTGAAGTGCTGGAAACTGGAAGTTTTGGAAAATATGGAAAGAAACCATTATTTCTTCTATTGCCTGAAAACAGAATTTACGGTTTGGAGCAGAAGGAAGATGTTGATAGATTCGTAGAAGAGCAGATACTAAAAGGTAGACCCGTTGAAGATCTTATAATGGAAGATATTTCTGTCCCCGGTGCCATAGAAGCAGGGGAGAGAACAGAAGAAAAGCGAATCGTCCTGAAAAGAATTGGTTCCATCGATCCAAGTAATATTGAAGAATTTATTGCCATGGACGGTTACCAGGGTCTCACTCAGGCTCTAAAAACAGACAGAGAAGTCCTTCTAAAGACGGTTAAAGACAGCAATTTAAGAGGTCGTGGTGGAGCTGGATTTCCAACCGGACTCAAATGGGACTTTACAAAAAATGTTGATGCTGAAGAGAAATTTGTGTTGTGTAATGCAGATGAAGGAGAACCCGGAACATTTAAAGACAGACTTATCATGGAAGGTGATCCCCATGCAGTGATAGAAGGTATGGCAATTGCAGGATATGTTGTTGGAGCAACCAAAGGATATATTTACATAAGAGGAGAATACTTTGAGTCCGTAAACAATCTTAAAATTGCTATTGACCAGGCTTATGAATATGGATTGCTGGGGAAAAATATAATGGGAACAGATTTTGATTTTGATCTCTCAGTAAGATTGGGAGCAGGTGCATATGTATGTGGAGAAGAAACAGCTCTTATAGAATCCATTGAAGGAAAATCTGGAAGACCAAGACTCAAACCACCTTATCCTCCGGTAAAAGGGTTGTACGAAAAGCCAACAGTTGTAAATAATGTAGAAACTTTTGCCAATATTCCCGATATTGTGATTAATGGTTCTGAATGGTTTAAATCAATTGGAACTGAATCATCAGCAGGCACAAAGGTTTTTTGTCTTTGTGGAAACGTTGTGAATAGAGGAATAACTGAAGTTCCTATGGGCGTAACAGTTGCAGATCTGCTGTATAAATATGGCGGAGGTATAAGTGAAGGCAGAAAATTGAAGATGGTTCAAACTGGTGGTGCTGCTGGTACATTTATAACACCTGATGAATTGTCTTCTCCACTGGACTTCGATTCAATAAAGAATTATGGCATTTCCCTTGGTTCAGGTGTTATTCTTGTCATAGATGATACACAATGCGCTGTTGACGTTGCTTATAACCTTATGGAATTCTTTGAACACGAATCCTGTGGAAAATGCACTCCCTGTAGAGAGGGAACCAAGATGATAGTTCACTATCTAAAAGAACTTTCGAAGGGTCATGGTACCAGAGAAATGATAGATCAGCTATACAAGATAGCAGATAATATGGAGAAAACCTCTTTTTGTGGACTGGGACAGTCTGTACCCATTCCACTCAGATCAATTCTTGATCGCTTTAAAGACGAATTTATTCAGCATATCGGTGCAACAAACTGTCCTGTTGGAGTATGCGTTTTCGAAAAAAAGAAAAAAGAACCTCGTAAAGCAAAGCTGTTTTTTTAGTTTCTTAAGAAAATATTTATCGGGGATTTTATCCCCGATTTTTTAATGGCTTATATTGTATTATTGTTTGTTATATACTAATTAAGAGGTGAGCGCTTATTAACAATAAATTTGATTTAATGGTTTTTCTGATAATAATTGCATCTATTGCAGGTTTGATAACGTTATTTGTTTTTAATTCCTTTGCTGTTGAAAAGAAAGAAATTAGAACAATAGCTATTATCTATAATAGAGGAACAGGAGCAGATTACAAAAGTTATTTGAATAATCCTTCATATAGTTACGACGAAAAAGTATACGAATATTACAACTATTTCGCCACTGGGGCAGGAACACCCTCGCCTTTGCCAGGGGGAGTTAAGCTTGTAGATAAACAAATAGATGTAGTTTTCGAAAGCGATCAGAATGTTGAAAGATTTGCTTCTCGCATTTTCACAATGAGAAGACCAAAAATCAAGGAACGAATGGATAAACTCATTAATATGTCAAGCTCTTTAAATATGTATGACCAGGAAACGAAGGATCGGATATCACAAACGATTTATCAATCAATAATGAATTTCTCTGGAGCGGAAGTACCGATCAATGTGGGAGGAAATCGTTATGTTCTAAAGCTTTCCACAGTAAAACCAGAACTCGTTCTTGCTATTCTGGCGGTTGAATCAGGATTTAATCCTCTTGCTTATGCAAGAGAAGTAAGTATAAATCCCGATCTGTCAAACGAAGTTTATTCAAGAGGCATTGCTCAAATCTATGAATTCACACTCTGGTCGATGAACAACTGGCTAGAAGAAGCAAATTGTAATATCAAAGTAGACGAGCTTTGGTCAATTAGAAACAGCATTTTCCTTAGTATGGTTTACCTGGCTTATGCAGATATTGTAATATATTCTGAATAATAGTTATGAAAGATAAGAACTTAATTGGTGCTATTTTCCTAACATCGACAGCTGCAATTTGGGGAATTTCTTACATTTTTACAAAGATTGCTGTGGAATCAATCCCACCAATGACACTTGCTTCCATGAGATTTTTGATTGCTTCCATGATCTTATTTTTATTTGTTGGAAAAAAGAGAGGATTTACTCTTCTAAAATCAAAGGGTGCAATGCTTTCCGGTCTGTTTGGAGTTGCCCTCTACTTCTTTTTTGAAAACTACTCGCTTAAACTTACAAATCCTTCAGATGCAGCTTTGATTGTTTCATCAGCACCAATACTGGCCATAATTTTTTATGATATTTTGGAAAGGCGTTTCAACATAATTGAATATATTGGTAGTATAAGTGCATTTACAGGATTGTTTTTTATAATCTATGGTGGTCAATTTAATGAGGGCTCAAGTATATTTGGAAATATAATCGCATTTGGAGCTGCTATCTCGTGGGTGGGATATACTTATTTCTTTGAAAAAAATTCTGACTCAACCACTACAGGAACATTTGCAATTTCTTTGTGGGGCATGATTTTTGCTATTCCTTTTGCAATAATTGAGTTATTTATTTTTAAAATGCCAATTTCTTTTAACCCAGGCTCAATTACAGGAATCCTTTACCTTTCTATTCTGGCTTCAGCACTTGGTTATTTTATGTGGGGGATGGGAATAAAATTCTGGGGAGGCAAATATTCAACAATCTGGATCTACACCATACCCATATTTACAGTATTTGCAGATATAGTCTTTTTGAATAACATTCCAACCTTTTTCTTTTATTTAGGTGCCTCTCTGGTTGCCACAGGAATGATACTGGTAATTATTCACCGTTTGAAGAACATTCGAGGTTATAAAGAAAGCTTTTCCAATCAATACCGGCGTTAAAACCACCAAATCCTTTTTTTGAAATCACACGATGACATGGTATAACTACTGGAATAGGATTTATTTTCAAGGCCTGTCCTACCGCCCTTGCAGCTCCTGGCTTACCAAGTATTTTCGCAATTTGTCCGTAGGTCATTGTTTTTCCATATGGAATCTTTTTAGTAATACTCAAAACCCTGTGAGCAAATTTACTAACCTTCAGATTGTATTCTAAATCGAATTTCCTTCGGTTACCTGCTAAATATTCTTTGAATTGTGATGTAAATGGTTCAACGTTTTTTTCTTCAATATGTGAAAGCATTAACTCTACTTTGATCAATTTGTTATTACTTAAGTGAAATAATATTGAACCCGGTTTTGCATTAACTACACCAACAAACATTGTTAACCCACAACCGTTTCTATGGAACTTAACTCAACAGGAATAACCTTTGATAATCCATCCATCATAGTTATTCCATGAAGTACATCAGCAACCTCCATAACCAATTTGTTGTGCGTAATTACAAGAAATTGGGTTTCTTCAGCATGTCTATCAAGCATTTTTTTAAACCTTTCTGCATTGAAATCATCCAGAGGAGCATCGACTTCGTCCAGTATATAAAATGGACTTGGTTTGATTGTGAGTAAGGAAAAAACTAAAGCAATACCAACCAAAGCTTTTTCACCACCGGAGAAAAGTTGTAGTTTCTGAAACTTTCTTCCCGGTTTTTTTATGGCAATTTCTACACCTGTTTCCAAGATATCTTCTCCCGGGAAAAGCTTAATTTCTCCTTCTCCACCTTCAAATAACTCAGAAATGTATTGCGAAAAATATTCGTTAATTTTTTCAAAGGTTTCAAGAAATATTTTCTTTGCTTCTTTATCTGTTTTTTCTATCAGGTCGTTTAATTTTTCTTTGGCTTCTTCTAAGTCTTTTCTTTCTTTATCTAGTTCCTGATAATCATTGTCAACTACTTTGTATTCGTCTATTGTGTCAAGATCGACTGTTCCTAGAAACTTAAGTTTTTTCTCAACATCATCCAGTTCATTTTTCTTTTCCTTCAATTCATCCTCACTCAATACTGGTACTTCATCTACATTCTCCAGTTCCTCCAATTCTTTGTTTACATTCTCAAGTTTCATGTTTGATTCCTGGATTGACATGTCTAATTGATGTATCTTATTTCTTTTATCTTCTCTCTGATCTTTAAATTTATTGATTTCATCTTCAAGCTGCTGTAACCTGTCAAGATGCTCTTCTTTGCCCTCTCTTTGATATTTAATATCTGAGAACAGGGATTCCGTTTCCTTTTTTAGAGATGAAAGCTCATTTTCTATGTCTGAAATCTGCTTTTTCAATCTTTTTATGTCCTCTTCCGTTTCTTCGGTTTGGTTTTTCATCTCCAGGATTTTTTGATTGTTTTGTTCTTTCTTTTTTTCAATATCCTCAAGCTCTCTATTGTATTGCTCTGTTTTTTCTTGAAGAGTTGAAAGCTCAAGTTTTCTATCGACAAGTTCGCTTTGCATCTCTTCCATTTCATTTCTCTTGTTTTTTAATTCTTCCGATACACCTTCAAGATCACCCTTAACTGCTTTTTGCTTTTTTTCTAGTTTTTCCAATTCTTCTGAAAGCTCCTTCTTTCTCTCTTCTGAATTGTTTAGTTTGTATGTATAATCTTCCTCCAGCTGTTCCAGTTCAGTAACTTCATCTTCAACCTCATCGGCACTTTTTATCAATTCATGAATCATTCTATTGATAGCGGCACCACTGGAAACTATTTCATTCAGCTCTTCCTGGAGAACCTTCAAATATCCTTTGAGTTCCTTAAGATCATCTTTATTTCTCTGAATTTCTTTTTCCTTAACTTTTAGTGATGTTTCCAGTTGTTCTTTCCTCTCTTTGAGGTATTTAATTCGTCTCTTTCTCGAAATAAGATCAGACCTTACATCATCAGAAATGTATCCACCTGTAATCGCTCCTCCTGTTGAGAGCAATTGACCGTCCAGAGATGCTATCCTGCCATAGAAATTCGCATTTTTTCTCATATCAATTGCATCATCCAGGTCTTTCACTATAATGGAATTTCTGAATAAGTATCGGGGAACAACATCCAGCTCACCGGGAACATTAACCAGCTTAGCAGCGTAACCTATATATCCTTTGTGTTTTTCAGCTGGTTCGTACTTACTGAACTTTCCTTCAAGCATGTCAAGCGGTAAAAGTGTAATTCTACCAGTTTTGTTACCTTTAAGATATTCAATTATTCGTTTGGCTGTGAAAGAATCTTTAACAACAACATCTTGCATTCTGCCGCCCAGCAAGACACTTATGGCAGTCTCGTACTTAGGGGGGACATCTATGATATTTGCAATCACATCGATTAATCCATTGAATTTGTCTTTGCGCTCGAAAATTTCCCTTACCGACCTTGAAAATCCCTGATATTCATCAAGTTGTTTGGAAAGTGTGCTCATTTCCATTTCGCTGCTTCTCAATTCATCTTTCATTTTTTGTCTTTCTCCATCAAGTTTTTCAAACTGTTTTTCCAGAGCTTCAATCTTTTCTTTAACAGAACTGATATTCTTCTCTGTTTCTTCCTGCTTTTCAGAACTCTTTTTTCCCTTCGATGCAAGCTTTTCGATTTCTTCCTTTAATTCGTTGAATCGTTCTCTCTTTGATTTTAACTGCGTTGTAATCATTTCAAGTCGTTTTGAAATATCTTCCTGATTATTCGTAAGCCTATCAATTTCATTTGTTGCTTTAGAAATCTTTTTATTTATTGACTCAAGCTCTTCCTGCTGTTTTAACCAATTCTTCTCTTTTTCACTATGTTCTTTAACAATTTCTCCCCTTTTATTTTCCAGCTCCTCTAGCTCATTTTTCTTTTTGCTTATCTTATCGTCCATATTGTCTTTTATCATTGCAACTTCTTCTTTTCTCTTTTCCAGATTCTCAATTTCTTCCTTCAGGGAGTCTGTTTTTGTAGTTGATTCAACAAGTTTGGATTCTTTTTCTCCTAATCTTCTACTGTACATTTCTTTAAAATCAAGCAAATCACTCTGTCTTTGTTTGTACTCTTCAAGCAATTGAGTAAAGTTTTCAATTTCTTTGTCCATCTCAGAAAATTCTTGTCGGAGTGTGCTCCATCGGGACTCATTTTCTATAAGATCTTTTTGAATTTGCTGTAGTTCTTTTTCTAACGCTTTCTTATCTTCGTTGTATTTATTTAATGTATCGGTCTCAATTCTACGTACATTACCAAAATAAAGTCGTTTAAGCTCTTCTCTGGTTTTTGAGTATTCAAGATACTTTTCAGCTCTTTTTGCCTTAAGATACAATGATTTTCTCTGTTTTTCGAGTTCAAATAATATATCCCTGACACGATCTAAATTAGCTTGTGTTGCTGCCAGTTTTGACATGGATTCACGTTTTCTTTCTCTATAAACAGCGGTTCCAGCCGCTTCTTCAATAAGCTTTCTTAACTCATATGGTGAAGCACTTACAACCTGGTCAACCTGTCCCTGACCAACTATGGAATAAAGATCCATCCCTACACCCGTTCCTTTAAACAGTTCTTTAATGTCTTTCAATCGAGCATTCTTAGAATTCATTCTGTATTCCGAATTACCCTCTCTGGTCAAAACCCTCGAAACCGAGAATTTTCCATTCTCATCCTGAAAAACAAGTTTAACCTCTGCTGTATTTGAAGGAGGATGATTATCTGAACCCACAAAAAGAACATCTTCTCTGCTATCTGCACGAAGAGTTTTCATGGATTGTTCACCAAATAACCATCGGATGGAATCAACCACGTTAGATTTTCCGCTACCATTTGGTCCTACAACCGCAGTAATACCGGAACTTACATCAATTTTAGTGGGATAAGCAAAACTCTTAAACCCTCTAATAAATACTGAATCAAGTTTCATATTTCACCCCCGGAAAACTAAAACGTCTTCCCCGCTTTATTTTATCGTAAAGCAATCTAATCGTTTCTATTATATCAATACTATAGCCATTTGAAGAATAAACTACTGTAATTCCTTCTTTTTTTAGCCATCTTTTCACCCATTTTTTATAGCCTGTGAAGATTTGCTTTTCTCTATCATCATCATTTATGACTAATTTTTTTGTACTGATTTTATCTAAGAGGAAGCGGATAATCTCAATGGAAAGTCTGGATCTAACAAGTTCACCGAAGGATTCATGAAATGGTCCTGCTACCACATTTTTTGTCTGATCACCGTACAGACACAGTCCCATACGATTTACTGTTATTTCATTAGAAACCAGTATGGCATACATATACATAACTGTTTCAATTGCATATTCCATAGTCTGTGGAATGTAATTCCCTTCGTTGTACATTCTTTCAAGCGTTGTATTCCTCAAAATTAGTGTGGGATGTATTCTGCAAGTTTTTGGTTTAAGTTCTGCGGTCTTAAAAGAAGAAATTATTGACTTTTCCTGTGAATCTCCTGGTAGTCCAGTCATTAAATGAATTCCATAATCTATTTTCTCTTCACTAAGAATTTCAACTGCGTTATAAATATCCTGTACATCATGTGGTCTGTTTGATTTCTCCAGAACATCGTCAAAAAAAGATTGAGCCCCCAGTTCAATTAATGAAACAGGAAATTCTTTAATAAACTCAATTTTTTCTTTTGAAATGCTTTCGGGAGAAGTTGAAAATCGTATGCCGGTAATTAATCCTCTGTTTAAAAGAAATTGTACAGTTCTACAGTATTGTCTTAATAACTCTTCAGGGAGGTTTAAAAATGAACCTCCATAAAAAGCAAACTCTACATTTTTTTTATCTTTAAAATAATTTCTGTACTTTAATACGGACTCTACAATCTCTTCATGGCTGCTTGACTTTTTTTGACCGGTAACTTCAATTTCATTACAGAATACACATCTTTTTTTACATCCTGCAAAGGGCAAAAATATCGGAATAATATTCATACCTAGATTATAACCCAAGTTTAATAACAAATAAAAAAGCCCCATTAGGGGCTTTCTTGGCTCCAGCGGAGGGACTCGAACCCCCAACCGCCCGGTTAACAGCCGGATGCTCTGCCATTGAGCCACGCTGGAAAGCAATCATATTTTACATTGCTTTTTCCCAACTTTCAAGGGGGTACAAGCTATTTTTCAACGTCTTTTATCAACGTTTCTGGTTGCTACTAGAGAAGTTCCTTCTTCGTCAATATCTTCTGCAACTACATCACCTATTTTGACTGGCGCTTCTACCGAAATTTCTTTTATTCTCTCCATAATATCCACAATTTTTTCACGATCCACAGGTTTTGAACTTTTTACCGATACTAGGGGCAGTTCACCGTTGATAACCTTAACATTAGTTGGCAATGTTCTTTTAGGTCTTATTATTTCGTTCATTGCGTATTCATAGCCTTTTTCGCAACGATTTCCTTCAATTACGATTTCTCCATCTTCATCGCTTACAAAGATCTTACAACCTACAGGACACACTGTACACGTAATATGACCTTTCATGAAATCACTTCCACAGTTAGTTTATCTTTATCAAGTAACAACTCACTTAATTTATCTTTATTAACAGTCAGCTGCAGCATTTCACTGGGCACACCATATTTAAACTCTTTATTTATTCCCAGCCCATCAATAACTATCCTTCCTTCTTCTATTGGTTTGTCAACCCTCAGGTAAAGCCTTAAATGCTCATCAGAATTAATCATATTTGGAACAAGAATATTTACATTTTTCCCTCTCTTCAACTCCACCTGTTTCGTTTTGTTTAATTTACTATCAGCATATTTGGCAGCATTTCTCCCAGCTATCCATCCTTCAGCTGCTACATAATCAACCAGATCAAAAATTGCAACATTGTTTCCTGCAGCAAATATTCCTGGGAAGATTGTTTCTCCCGTATTTGAAACAATGAAGCCTTTATTAATAGGGTCAAGTGCCTTTTCGTCTGCAAAATCTTCTACGTGAGGAATGAGTCCGGCAGAAAGAATAAGAGAATCGACTGTAATCCATTTCTCAGTCCTCGCGATGGGATTTAGAGAATCATCTACTTCAACCATTTTCACAGCTTCAAGACGCGGAAATCCCTTAACTTCAGTTATTGTATGAGACAGATAAAGAGGAATATTAAAATCTTCAAGGCACTGAACAACATTTCTTGTTAATCCTCCTGGATATGGGAGACGCTCAACCACTCCAACAACTTCCATTCCTTCCAGATAAAGTCTCCTTGCCATAATTAATCCTATATCTCCAGAACCCAAAATAAGTGCTCTTTTACCTGGCAAATTATTCTCGAGATTTACAAATCTTTGCGCCAGTCCTGCAGGAAAAATTCCGGCAGGTCTATCACCTGGAATTAGTAGAGCGCCAAAGGGTCTTTCTCTTGCACCGGTAGTCAAAACAACCGACTTAGCTTTGATAGTATAAGCTCCTTTTGGTGAAAATATCTCGGCTACTTTTTCTTGAACATCGAGATTTCTTACATAAGATTCACAAATAACTTCAACGTTTTCATCGCTCATCTCCCCATGAAGACGTGTTGAGAACTCGGGACCTGTGAGCTCTTCATGGTAAAATTGCACTCCAAAACCATGATGAATGCATTGATTTAAAACGCCCCCGGTATCATCTTCTCTTTCCAGCAAAGTGACATGCTTACTTTCTTTGGCAGCACTTAATGATGCTGCCATTCCAGCAGCTCCACCACCAATTACAAGGACATCCGTTTCTTTGTTTTTCATTTCCTCACCTTCCCGTCCAGCATCTCACTTTTGTCCTCATTTTTCTTCACTTCCTCAAGGGGAATATTCAATTCTTCCGATATTATCTTCATTATTTTCCACGTGCAAAAACCGCCCTGGCATCTTCCAAATGTTGCTCTAGTTCTAAATTTCACATCATCGAGGGTTTCTGCTCCATTTCTGATGGCATCGCGAATTTCCTTTTCCGACACCTGATTGCACTGACATATTATTCTCCCATAGGAATTGTCCTCTTCTATCTTTTTCGAAGCGTCTTCAAAGGAAAGCTCTTTAATTCTCAATGCTGATGACACAATTTTTAAATCTTTCTTCTTAACAAGACTTATACCCATTTTTTCTTCAATCAGGTATTCTATTACATAATCTGCTACCGCGGGTGCAGCTGTCAGACCAGGCGATCTCATACCACCAACGGTAATAAAATTTGTTTTTTCCGAAGCTGTTTTTATATAAAAATCTTTGTTTGGGGTTTCAGGTCTTAAACCAGCAAAGGTTTTTATAAACCACTTTGGTCTGGTTATTCTATTGATGAATTCCTCGCCAGCTTCTATCACTTCTTTTATTCCTGCTGCAGTTGTTCTTGTCTCTTCAGGTTTAAAACCGTCAATTATTTCAGAAGTCGGTCCGAGTAAAATTCCTCCATCTATGGTGGGAACAATCAGTTTTCCTTTACTCTTTTCACTTGGAAGTGGAAAGATTATGGTATTAACTAATTCGGAAGCAAGATGATCAAGAAGCAAATACTGCCCTTTTACAAGCATCACATCGGGTACTTCTACACCAAATATTTCTGCCACTTTATTAAAATATATTCCTGCTGCATTTAAGACAAGATCAACCTCAATTCTTTTGCCGGATGATAGAATAACCTCTTCAACTAACCTGTCCTTTGAGATTGAATCCACAACAGCATCTCCTGTAATTAATTTTGCTCCATTCTTTTCAGCTGCTGTAGCAGCTGAAACAGCAACCATCCATGGTTCAGATATTGCAGCGCTTTCACAATATAATGCTTTTTTAAATTTTTTATTTAAATAAGGTTCTATACAAAATAGTTTATCCTGGTCAATAATTGATAATCCTTCAACGCCATTTTTTATCCCTCTACTTAGTAATTCATTAAGCTTTTCTTCGCTTTTTGACGTGTCGTCAGAGACAACAACTGATCCTATTCGATTAACAGGTATTGAAAGCTCTTTCGACAAAACATCGTATCTTTTGTTCCCATTGGCACACAATTCCGCTCTCAATGAACCAGGTGGATCATCATATCCTCCATGAATTATAGCCGAGTTAGCCTTGGTCACACCCTGACCAAAATCTTTGTTCTTTTCTATAAGAAAAAGCTCCAAATCATATTTCGATAATTCATAGGCCAACAAAGATCCTACAATCCCTCCACCAATGACTGCTACTTTCATAACTTACCTCCTACAAAAAAACCACGCCCTTGTAGGGCGTGGTTTTCTCATCATCTCTACCACGAACTCTGTTATTATTATACCATAACGATAGTTTCATAATTACAGCAGGGAGTGATATAAGTGCTAAATGGAATAATTGCAGCATTGTGGGAAAGTAGCGTAAAACCTGAAGAAGTGGACACTAAAACGGTATTTTTTTTAAATGGTAGTATTACCGGACTTCCAGAAAGGATTAAACTTTTCCATAACCATAATAAAAAGGTGCTAGTTGATATTGATTTTATATCTGGTTTAAGATCAGATAGGGCTGGAATACACTTTTTGAAAGAAATCGGTGTAGATGGCATAATAACAGCAAAATTAAAGGTTAGGAATATTGCTTATTCAATGGGAGTAACGTCTATACTCCGCTTTTTTGCTCTGGATTCAAGAGCTGTAGACAGAGGAATTGAACAAATAGAAAGCAACAAAATTGATATTGTTGAAATACTTCCCGGAATAATCTCCAAAAAGGTAGCTCCAAAACTACGTTACTTCATTCCTGAAATAAAAATTGTAGCAGCTGGACTTATAAACGAAATTGATGAAATTGAAGAATTAAGAGAACATGTTAATGCTATTTCAACCAGTCGAAGGGATTTGTGGAATTATAAATGGTAAAAAAAAGGCGGGGATTACCCGCCTTTTAAAAGCCAAATAAATTTTACTTCTTTGGATTAAGTGGATTACTGATATCTACGTGTATTACATCTGTTTCTGTTACAACAACAATGTGGTTTTCACCAACAACAATTTGGTTTACGTTACCTGAGATATCCACTTCATTGACAACCTCAGGTTCTGAAGGAATGCTAATGTCAATAGCTGAAATTCCTGAATCGGTTAGTGCAAAAAGCACATTCCCTTTCACGATTGTTTCAGAACCCAGGTAGTAATCATCAATTGGTTTTCTATTGAGACTATCCAGATCAATGACATATAATCCACCATCAGATCCGGATTGTCCATAATACAGTATGCGATTTCTCAATGATACTGCGCTTACAATACCTGTTCCAAAAATGTTTTCGTCTTCGAAAACTACTTCTTCATATGTACCATCATTCTGTCTTGTCAATACTTTAATTCCTGAAAGTACCTCTGCAATTGCTATGGTTCTAAGGTCTCTAGAAATTGTCATATCAATTGGAACAATCCAGGAACGATAAATCCTGTCAACCTGTCCGGGTAATCCGTCGATCAACTGTACTCGGTAAATCTCGCAGAGATTATGGGAATCGAGGATATACAATGCCTCACCCTTCTTTATAAAGTCCACAGGAGAAACATTTGTTTTGTATTTCATAGTCTCTTCTGCTTCAATACCTGTTAGTCCGATACTATAGGTATTCAATTCTCCATTCTCTGTCAGACTAAAGATAAGTTCTCCAGACATAATCGGTGCAATATCATTTCTTAGTTGATTAATTGTTGTATTGATTATTACAGGTTGATTTTCATTTTCGACAAAAATGGCTAACTTAAGCCCATTGTCAATCACATAAGGAATTCTATCTGTTACTGTTACTGTAGTAAATGAATACGTTTCACTTTCCACCAACCTACCCTGTGGATCCTCTGCTACCACTTTCCAATAGTATGTTGTATTGCCTTCAAGGATACCGTCAAATTCATATTCATAGGTATTCTTAGGTGTTGTAGTAACTACGGTCATGTCATCAGGGCTTTCACCAAGATAGATTAAGAAGTTCAAAGGATCGCCTTCCGCATCTTCACAGTCCCATTTCAGCGTAGGGTTAATCCCAACCTTTTCTTTGCCATCTTCAGGACCGAGCAATCTTGGGGGTTCTGGTGGTTTATTTCCAGTTCTAAAGGACCATATTTCACTTGTAGCGCTGTCTTTTTGGTCTGTTACCTTTACATACCAGTAATAAGTTGTGTCTCCGTTGTAATCCTCGAAATTATATTCACTCTCCGTAACAGAAGTCAATTTTTGCTCCATGTCTTCTTCCTTGGTATCAAGGAATAGATCATAATACAGGGCATCATTGTCAGCATCATTACCTTCCCATTTAATGGCAATACTATCAACGTCTACTCCTGTAGCATTATTTGCAGGTTCTATTAACTCAACAGTTGGAGGATTATTGATTGTGGCGAATTCCCATTTTGGAGAAGTTGCCTCATTTTCATAATTATCCCTGGATACCACGTACCATGTATAGCGTTTATTGGTTTCAAGCTCAAACTCATCTGTCAGAGTTGCAGCAGGAGTTGTTAAGCCACTGAATACCGATTCAACTCTATCAGTAAGATAAACGTCAAAATAAAGCTCCTCACTATCAGGGTCTTTATATGACCATTGAAGAACAACGTTATCAGTTTCGATGTTCTCAGATTTATCTGCAGGTATTGGATTTAAGAATTCGGTTTTTATGTCAGTCATATAGAATTTTACAGCTTTGCCAAAACGCTGTTCTCCGTTTTCTTCTATCACAATGCGCCAGTAATAATGTCTGTTACCCAGTAATCGTTCTTCAATAGAATATGCGCTCTCTTCGTCAAATTTTACCTCATCAATCATTTCACCATTTTGATCATAAAGTCTGAATATATATGACTCCTCTTCTACCGGATCTTTAATTGCCCAGTCAAATACTTTATCAGAGTAAAGTTCTTCTGACGCAGGCCTGTTATATGCTATTTCATCAGTAGCCGCAATAACGTTCAAATGTGTATCCATTTCTGCCTTTGCACCAGTTTCATCTTCTGCTACCATCCAGAAATAATACCATTTATTTGGTTCAAGTTCGCCAGTGTAAGTGTAATTCGTTATATTAGTACCTGACTTCGCCGGTTCTACATCTGCAGGTGGTCTTTGATCGCTAAAGTAAACTTCAACATTTACATCTTCACCTTCAGGATCCTCTACTTCCCAATTAAATTCAAGAGGGGTCGAAGCACCGTATCGTTTCATTGTTAAAAGTTTTTCTGATGGGAACGTGATAATTGGCGCTGCGTTTCCTGTGTTAAAAGACCTTTTTTCGCTTTCAGCTTTTTTGCCCGAAAGGTCTTCGACGACTATCCACCATTGATATTCAGTATTTGGCTCAAGGGGAACGCCTATTGTTGCTACCTCTTCAGTTCCTCCTGCGTTTCGCAATCCAAGATCATAAACCTCAGGTTCGTCTTCTCCTTCTTTTACTAAGAAAATCCATGTGTTAAGTGTGGGATCATCTTCATCAAAGGCTTCCCAGCTAAACTCTGTATCAACCGTTTCTACTTCTGCAAGATCATCTTCAGGTCTTACTAATTCGGGAACCTCTGGCGGTATATCAAATGTCTTGAATTTCCACGAGGCTGTAGTTTCTGATTTATCGTCGCTAGCTGTAATTTTCCAGTAATATTCTTTGTTTGTATCAAGCACAACATTTGTGAGCGTAGAAACATATGTCGGATCTTCAAAATCATAATCTGTTGAAGTCGCGATGATACTATCAAATTCGGAATCTTCTGCCAGTTCAAGAACGAAGTTTAAATCATCATTGTCAGGATCAGAGGCAAACCATTTAAATACAGGTGAGCGGTATGGTGTGACATCTGTTGCATCTTCTTCAGGAGATACAGCTATTGGTTCATCAGGCGGTGTATTACCTGTTGTAAATGACCATACATCTGATTTTTCTTCTGCGCCTTTATCATCTTTTGCCTCGACATACCATTTATATGTTGTTAACGATTCAAGACTTTCCACTTCATAATATTGTTCTGAAACCTGTTTTGCAATTTCTGTACCTTCTGGAGGAATTAATACAAAGGTGAACTCGACCTCGTCACCTTCTCTGTCGTAAGCCTCCCAATCGAATCTTAAGTTTCTTGTGATAGTGTTTTGGCTTTCGTTATCTGGTGATAACAACGTAATCTCGGGTGCGGTGTTACCTGTAACCAGAGAAGCCTCTTCAGAAACTTTTCCTCCAAAATTATCCCTGGCTTCTATTCTGAAAGCATATTCTGTAGAACTTTCAGGTTCTACCAGTGTATATGAAGTGTCCGTAATATCTGTGGCGAGGACCGTTTCGGCTTCGTCTGCTTTTTTCATGTAAACATCAAAAAATACCTCATCTCCGTCAGTATCTGTGGCCTGCCAGGTTATAACAATACTATAATCCTCTTCTACTACTTCATTTATAGATAATTCAGGTGCAGTATTCTTTGTCGCAAACAGCTTTTTCTCACTTTCGCTGGTGTTACCTGAATCAACATTAGTAGCCTTCACATACCAGACATAGTTCGTATGACCCTTAAGTGTATCATCGATAAACTCTACAGATCCTTTATCTTCTTCTGGATAATTAACTCTAATCGATCCCGCACGATCAAGAGAACCCTCTTCTTCACCAACATACACTTCATATATCACAGGCCAATAATATTCACCAAAAGTTAGTTCCCATTCAAAATTCACTGGAATCTCGACACCTGTGGCGTTATCTTCAGGTGAGATTAATGAAACATCAAGAGGCGGAATAACTTCTGTAATAAAAGATTTTGTATTGGATTCACTGGTAAGATTTTCAGGATCAGTAGCTCTAACTTTCCAATAGTAGTTAGTATCAGGATCAAGCACTCCATTTAATAGTTCATTTGTTACTAGAAGATTTGTTTTTTCTATATTCTCTGCAATAATATTTGAACTACCAAGATTCCTGCTCTTCCCAAGAAATACATCATACTTTACGGAATCGCCATCAGGATCAACTGCTTCCTCCCATTCAAGATTAAAACCCACCATTGCAACGTCTGTTTCATTATCCTGTGGTTTTAAAAGAACAGGCTTTTCCGGTGCAGAATTCTTAAGAGTAAAACTCCAAACATCACTTTCATCAGATTTTTCTGCATCATTGTAAACCTTTACCTTCCAGTAGTAAGTTTCATGAGATTCTGCTGGTAACTCATAGTTAAACTTGAAAATATTTTCGGCTTCAGCTGTTGACTCTCCCTGAATCCTGGTTTCAATGGTTTCAAGAGAATCTTCACTATTTCCTGCCCAGATATCAGCATATAAATCATCTCTTGGTCTATCATATTCAACTTCCCAATATAACTCTACATTTTTCGAATAAGTTATCTGTGAAGCATTGTTTGGCCTAGGGGAATTAGCTGAAATAACTATTTCAGGTTCAGGTTTTGGCCATAATAATATTGTGAGTACAATACCCACCACAACAATAGCTGCTATCATGAGCAGCAGTACATAATTCATTCCTGTTTTTCGACTGGATTTGTGCACGTAAATCCCTCCTCAGACTCAGAATACTCTTGCGAGCTTTGTTTCTATTATATATTAAATAGATATGCCTTGTAACTTCCTGGTGTGAATCGTTTGAATATTGTAATCAACATTTGTTTTTTCAACTATTACATATGTTAATTCAATTCTTTGTTCAAATCCTTTATCACTTTTTCCATCAATAATTTCTACCACAGGTTTCCAGGTCCCGGTGTTGATATAAAACTTATTCTCTCCATCAACAGTTACTATTCTTGCACAATATTTATGATTATGCCCCATAATACATCCTTTAAGTTCGCCAGGAACAATTGCAGGAACGTTATCACCATAACAGCGATAATATTCTTTATCAATAGCCTTTTTAAAGGATTTCTGCCCTTTAGCTCCCAAAAGGCTTTGTGCAATTCTATACATATAATCGGTTCTTTTTAAAGTTCGAACTACCATAACCATTCTTACAACAAAATCTCCTAATTTCATCCCCCCTATTCTGTTAACAAAAAAATTACTCAGAAAACGAAGGGTGGGATAATTAACTTTCATCCATTTTTTTGCAAAATCTGATTTTAGCATATATGCAAAGTTTTCTGTCCAAAGATCAAAAAGGTTTATGGAAATATTCTTATCATTACTTATGTAGTTAAACCAATGAAAAACATCCAGTGTAGGGTGTACATTATGATAATTTTCTAAAACCTCTTTGGGTATATTCTTTTCAATGAGCAAATAATCGAAGTTTTCCTTCATGTAGTGAGACATATATTCTCCAAATGTAGGTAAAATTACGTCATTTTTTTTATCATAAGTGAACCGATTAATTATATCGTACTGATTACCATGTACACAAAATATCTTCATGTCGCTATCAAAATAATAAGGCAGAATCTCTACTACCTCTTCTCCACCAAGCTTTTCCACAAGTCTATCACGCAATTTTTTATTGAATAGCAAATATGAATCATGATTCCCAATTATATATTTTATCTTACTTTTTTTTGAGAAATGCCTAAAGGCTTCAAAAACTTCTTTATGCTGCTGTTCGATTTCATCAATTACTGTTTCACCAAAACTGTCAATTTCACTAAAATAACTGTCAATGTCGCTTAATTTCATATCGACAACATTCAACAACTCCAATCCATCGCCAACTATAATCATTTCATCATAGTTATCCTCAGCAGCTGCGTTTAATAGGTTAGCAAGCTCCTTATCAAAATTGAATGCATCTCTTGTTGTACCGTTACCTATGTGTAAATCGCTCAAATAGAGTTTTTTCATTTACTGCACCTCTCAAATTTTATCACATCACACTCGTTACAAACAATGATAAAGTATAATCGAGTAACCCTTTAAAAACATGTATGCATATGCAAAAATAATATAAAGGAGGATGAAACCAGTGCTTTACCTAATTGATCTAGCAGTTGCTTTGCCACTTATTTTCATTGACCAAAAATTGTTAACTATTTGTTTATTTGCTGGCTTGATATCCTCCTTTGTTTCAAGAATAAATGAACCATCAATTCATTTTAATCCTTACGATCTGAAAACTTCTGTAATTTGCTTTTTAGTTTTCTCATTTATCTTTTTATTAGTTTTTAATAACTATATCCTGTCCATTCCTATTATTATCAGTATTATTCTAAAGTATTTTTTAGGAAAAAAATTAAAAAGCAAGAAAAAATTTATTATTCCTGAAAATATTGAATATTCTCCTGAAAGTAAAAATACCTATGATTTTCTTAAACGAATCACCGACTTAGCAATCAGTTTAGTATTTCTTCTGTTATTGTCACCGGTAATATTAGTTGTTGCAATCGCCATAAAATTTAGCACAGGTTCCCCTGTATTTATCACGCAAAAAAGAATAGGATTAAACGAAAAAATGTTTTCTATGTACAAATTCAGAACATTCTCTAAAAAATTTAGAAAAAAAGAAATTACAAAAATCGGAAAAATTATTCGACCTTTAAGAATCGATGAAATTCCGCAATTCATTAACGTTTTAAAGGGAGAAATGAGTCTCGTTGGTCCAAGACCAGAACTTCCAGTATTTCATAAAATGGCAGTAAAAAATGTACCGAATTACAAAATGAGATTGCTTGTAAAACCTGGCATAACTGGTTGGGCCCAGATCAATTATAAGTACACCACATCTGCTGAGGAATACTACAAAAAAACAGGGTATGATCTTTATTATGTTAAATATAGATCCTTTGTACTTGATATCAAATGCATTTTTAAAACGCCCTATGCAATTTTCCGTTCAATCATTTCAAAATAAAAAAGAGTCCCGATTGGGACTCTTTTCTAAACTTACTTTCCTATATTATTCTTTACTTAATGCTTTCATTCTAGATAACACGCTATCTTTTCTTCCGGAATAGTTTGTGTGCAACAACTCATGTGAAAGATGTGAAAGTGGTTCGCCAAAGAAATCTTCGTATATCTGTTTAATTGCAGGATTTTCGTGAGATTTTCTGAGTTCGAGATTTCGATCAATATCATAAATGGCATCAATTCTTTTTTGTATTATATCCGGGTCATTAGAAGAAGGCTGACCGCCTCCACCAATACAACCACCCGTACAAGCCATTATCTCTACAAAGTCAAATTCTGCTTCTCCGTTCTTTATTTTATCCATCAATTTGATGACATTTGCAGCACCGTGAGCTACTGCAACCCTCAATTTTGCATCTTTCATTGTAATTGTTGCCTCTTTAACTCCCTTTATACCTCTAACTTCATCAAAATCAAGTTTCGGTAATTCTTCTCCAGTATAAAGTTCATAAGCTGTCCTTAAAGCAGCTTCCATAACACCGCCTGTCGCACCAAAGATAGCAGCTGCTCCGGTTGAGATTCCTAAAGGTTTATCATATTCATCTTCTTCAAGAGATTCATAAGGTATTTTCTTTACTTCTATCATTTTTCCAAGTTCACGAGTTGTTATTACTGCATCAACAGCATCAAGATCATTAACCTTCAGCTGTTCTCTCAATTTTTCATCCTTTTTTGCTGTACAGGGCATGACCGAAACAACAAAAATATCCTCTGGATCAACATCAATTTTTTCTGCAAAATATGTTTTAACCGCTGCACCAAGCATTTCGTGTGGAGACTTTGCAGAAGACAGGTTTTCTGTGAATTCAGGATATCTTTTCTCCATAAGATTTACCCAGGCAGGACAACAGGATGTAAACATGGGGAACTTCCCACCATTCTTCACCCTATCAAGTAGTTCAGATCCTTCTTCCATAATTGTTAAATCTGCAGCAAAATTCGTATCAAATACATAATCAAATCCAAGGTTTCTCAACGCTGCAACCATTTTTCCTGTACTTATTGAACCCGGCTTCTCACCAAATTCCTCTCCAAGAGCAACTCTCACTGCCGGGGCGGTCTGAACAACCAGAACCTTATTATGTTTATTGATTTCATCCATTACTTGTCTGAATTCCATTCTTTCAGTTATTGCACCGACAGGACAAAGATAAGCACATTGACCGCAATTTATACAATCAGTCGCAGTAATTGGTGCATTGAAAGAAGAAAGTGGTAAAGAATCATGACCTCTATTTGTCATGGAAAGTATTGACAATCCCTGAAGCTCCTCACAAGCACGTACACAGCGTCCACAATTTATACATTTATTCATATCTCTAAATAACGAAGGACTGCTTTCATCATAAGGTTCATTTCTTAGCTCTTTAGGGAACATATCCTGCACATCATACTGGTAAATCAAATCCTGGAATTCACACTTTCCATTCACATCGCAGGTCATACAATCATTGGGATGACTTGAGAGTAGTAATGCAAGATTGAATTTTACAGATTTCTCTACGCGTTCACTATTTGTTTTGATAACCATACCATCATCCACATATGTAGAACATGCTGGACTAAGGTTTTTGGTACCTTCAATTTCTACTACACAAACCCTGCATGAGCCAACAATTGAAAGTGAAGGATGATAACATAATGTTGGAACGTCCATTCCAATTTCTCTTAAGGCTTCAAGAATAGTTTGGCCTTCTGTAACTTCATATTTTTTACCATTAACAGTAACTGTTATGGGCACCAAAAAGCACCTCCATTCAATATTTTAGCGACTTTGTGAATTTTCTATCAATTAATTTTATCATATTTATTATGAATGTACAGTCCCAAACTTTGAAATTAATTTTTACAGAAAATTAAATATTATAAAAAAATGGCCCGGCAAGCCGGACCATTTAGATAAGCTCAGTATTGGTTATTTAAAGCTGTTGATACCGGGAATGATCAATATAACTTCAGGATTATACTCATTTTCAACCTCAATCCTTCCACCAACCGCCAAAACAGAAATGAAATGACGATTGATAAGCCAATCAAAATAATCTGTGAGAGTTGCTGTACTGGGTTTTTTAACAAAATCATATTCATATTCTTCAGAACTTCTAATGCCAGTAAGCATTTCTTCCCCTTCAATGTAAGCTTTTGCCTGGTCTATATTGTCACTAAGTAACCCGGTCAATGTTATTACATCGTCTACTCCATACCATTTATAGCTGGTTTCAATGATTCTTTCAGTTCCATCATAAATATCTAATTTGCTTACCTCATTCCAAGATTCGTAGACAGGTTTCCATTCAGCACTTATTCTGTTCATCTGTGTATCAACATAAACCAACCATGTTCTGGCAATACTAAGATTTTCACCTGATATGTTATCTACCAGCATTCCTCCGTTGAATATGGTCGTATAACTCATTATATTTGCGGTGCAATATCCTTTTTTGATTAATTTTTTGTGTTCTTCAAAAGCAAGTGCTGAAAAGAGAGTGGTTCTAGGATCAGTTAATGTAACTGAGTCTTTGAAGTTTACAGATCTCAAAATCTGGCCTTCAAGATCCATATAGTTGTTGTTTGCAGGTACAACTAATGTTAGTAGATCTTCCTTTTCTCTAGATGTTGTACCATAATACAATTTGCCATTTTCATCAAGCACAAATCTGAATGTACAATCACCTAGTTCAACATCGGGAATATATGGTTCGATTCTCCGACGTGATTCAAGCAATTCGACAGCTGGAACTTCCCACACAAGATATCCATTAATAACACTTATTGAAAGTTCTTTATCATTTTTGACTGCTTCATAATTGTACATTACTTCATTATCTGTTGCAATTAAGTAACCATCAAATAGATCTTCAAGTTCATCAGTAAAGATTTCTTCCTGTAATGAAGAAGTCCTTGCCATATCATATTTGAACATAGGCCAATATTCTTCAACAGGACCTCCATTTGTGTCTTTTATCGCATACATAGTACGATCATGAGATCCAATGTAAATATTACCATTTTCAGTGATCAATGGGCTTGCCCAGAACCAGTTTTCAGAGTTAAATCTCCATTTTAGTGATCCATTTACTTTTAGAGAATATAATGTACCATCAAGGGAGCCGAAAACTACAGAACCATCTTTAGCTAAGGCAGGTATTGAATGTACAGGTCCCTTTGTTTCATATTTCCAGAGCAATTTACCATTATCTTTCAAAGCAAAAAACTCCCAGCTATACGAACCAAAGTAAATATTTCCTTCAGGACCAATTGCTGCGCCACCTTTTATTGCTTCTCCTGTATCAAACTTCCAGACCAGTTTCCCATTTTGATTAACATTATAAAGGTTGCCATCATTTGATCCAAAAATGATTCCGTTATCAGAAATGGCAGGACTGGATTCAACTCTAGCCTGTGTCTTGAAAGTCCATAGGAGTTCCCCATCTTGAGATAGAGCATGAAGTCTATCTTTAGCTCCTACATACACATTTCCCGCTTTATCTACAGCTGCCGTAGATTTAATTTCTACTCCTAATGATTTGGTCCAAAGAATGTTTCCATTTCTTGCTATTGCATAGAAAATCCCATCGCCTGTACCAACGAATATAGTTTTATTCGCAGATACTGCAGGACTAGCTTCAATCTTACCTTTCAACTGTACGCTCCATTTTAAGTCGCCCTGTGAGGTAACAGCATAGAATTTACCGTCATTATCTCCAAAATAAATAGTTCCATGATCATAAATAGCTGGAGTTGAATAAATTTTATTTTCTGCTTTGAAACTCCATATAAGCTCTCCAGTTAGATGATTCCTTGCAAATAATGTATTGTTTGCTGCATATACAATTCCAGGTTCACCATAAGCAGCACTGGAGAATATTAAACCATCGTGAGGAATCTTCCACAAAATATCTTCTTGATTTAGTATGGTTGGAGTAAATACGTTTATTTTTTCTTCAGACACTCCACCAAAATCATCCTTAGCAATTACTTTCCAGTAATAGTTTTCACCATATTCTAAATCTTCTAGCAGATAAGTTGTCTTTTTTGTTGTTGTTTTTAGAATCAGTTCTTCTTCATCATCTGTAACATAAACATCGTAAACAAGCTTATCTCCATCAGCATCGAACCCTTTCCATTGAAGCTCGACGACATTTGTTAAGCCATGTTCGCCATCTTTAGGATAAATAAGTTCAACTTGTGGAGATCTGTTTTTATCAATAACTTCGAAGGTATAATCACTTGTAATTGAATCTATCCCATCAGATACTTTAAATACTGCAGTATACATCCCTGCATCTTCATAACCTGTTTCAAATACATACAATTCATCGTCTGTTATCTTTCCGGGACCCGATTTCAACTCAAAACTAATTGAGTCTCCATCAATATCAGCAAAATACTTGTTAAGATTAAACTCAAGTGATTCAGTTTCATGAATTTTTTTAATATCAAAATCACGATACTGTATAGGTGCATGATTCAGGGTTTCAAATTCCCACTCAGGACCTTTAACAGCTATTGATTTAGAATCTTCACGAATATCTTTAACAATCACTTGCCACCTATATACTGTATGAGGTTGCAGTACCAATACTATCTTGTTTTCTCTTAGGTCTTCTTCTCTAATCTCCCTACCTTTACTACTATGTGCTACAAAATCATATATTAATTCGTCTCCATCTGGATCTGATGATTCCCAGGAGAATTCTACTTTTATAGGTATTCCGTCATTAATATAATTAGTCTGGGGATTAAAAGGTTTAACAGGGGCTCTGTTAACATCGATTACAGTTACTTGATAAGACTGTACATCTTCGCTTCCATAGCCATCTGATGCTTTGATAATTATATTATATTGTCCTGCAGCTTCATAATCTGGTCTGTAAGTCAATTCATGTCCAACTAAAGAACAACTGGCAGGTGCATCAAGAATTTCATACGTAATTTCGTCACCATCTTCTTCATGGGTGTAGTCTCTAAGGTCTATAAATAGTTCCTGACCTTCTTTTACTGAAAAACAAGCAGGTTTTAGAATAACCGGTCTGTTCAGTGTACTGAATGACCATGTCTGACTTTCAGAAGTTAGAGCGTCTCCTTTATCTCTAATATCATTTACTGAAACTTTCCAGAAATATGTTGTATGAGGTTTAAAAGAACCTTCAAACTCTTCATTTCCAACAACAGCAAAAGGTGAATCAGGTAGTTTTCCTTCGCTTATGTACAACGAGTAATACATATCATCATTATCCGGATCTTTAGAATTCCACTTCAACGTGTAGTCCAGAGCTACATCCTTAGCTTTGTCTTCTGGATCCAACAATTCAACTGAAGGACTTCTATTAACATCTTCTACAATAACTTCAAAATCAAATTCATTACTATCAATCCCATCGCTAACAATTACGACTATTACGTGTGTGCCCTGGCTATCATAGTCAGGCTCAAAAACAAATTCACTGTTAACCAGTTTCCCCGGACCAGAAACAAGCTCATACGAAACCGGATCTCCATCTTTATCACTGCTGTATTCTTCCAAATCAAGTCTTAATGTTTCACCTTCATTGATGCCTTGCGGTGGTACCTTTAGCATAGGCGGATTATTCATTGTTGATAATTCAAGCAAGTCGCTTTTAGTTACTGCACCATATGTATCTTTTGCTACAATTTTCCAATAATAATTACTGTGTGGAGCCAACGGTAATCTCAGCTCAGTTATTTCAAGATCACTGACAACTTTCTCTATAGTTTCAGGTTTACTACCAAAATAAACATCATAGGTTAACTCATCATTGTCAGGGTCAGAACAAGTCCAACGAACTACAGTATCTGTTGGAATTTCTGTGTAATCCCCTATCGGTATAGGTTTGTTAGGTGGCCTGTTTGTGTTTATAACTTTAAGTGCAAAATATTCTTTTGTAATCTTGTCATCATCACTAACAGCAATTCCAACTTCATATTCTCCTGCATCTTCATAACCTGGTTGATAAAGATAAAAACTATTGGTAATTTCACCAGGTCCCTTGATAAGCTCAAAGCTAAGGGGATCATCATCGGGATCATAAGAGTAATCTAATAAATCAATTTTAAGTTTTGAACCTTCAGCAACTGCTTGTGATGGTATATTAACAACTGGACGAGTGTTAATGGTCTTAAAGCTCCATACAGGACTTTCCGCTTTTAAACCTCTGCCATCATCAACGATAACTTTCCAATAATACTGACGATTACCCTTTAGCTGTGGACTGTAAGTTAGGGAGTCGTAATCAGCAATTAATGGTTCAGTAAATGACATGGTAGTTGAAATAAAGATATCGTAGTATAAATAATCGCTGTCTTCATCCTTTGCGTACCATATCAAGGTTGGGTTTTTCGGAACATTACTTGATCCATCTTCAGGATAAAGTAGTTGAATTTCTGGTGGTCTATTAGCGATCTCGTCTACTTTGACCACAACTTCGCCCTCAAGCTTCCCGCCTTTTGTATTAACAATCACACTGATATTAAAGAAACCAAGTTCATCTGGGGCTTGCCAAACGGCAGTACCATCTTTATAATCTCTGATTATCTCTCCTTCAGCTGGTTCCCATTTATAACCCAGGATACCTTCGCCAACGGCTTCACATCGAAGAAACACTCTACCATTGGGACCGGTAATAAAAGGGACAGCCGTTACCGTATTGATTTTTAAATCAAGAGCAAGAATGCTTATTGAAATCAATGAAAGTAATAAAACAAGAATCAACTTTCCCTTCATGCAGGTACACCTCCTTTTTTCTTTAAAAGTACTATTTTGAAGACAAATCAATTTTTATAAAACGCTTCAACAAACAATTACAATATACCAAAAAATAGACACCAAAGTCAATTAAATAACCGTCACAAAACGGTTTCTAAACAACAATGTAATCGAGGATTTGTCTTTTCTAATTCCTACAGAATGGTAATATTATTATGTCTAATGTTATACTTTATTTGGATTTTGTTTTCTATAAAACACACTTTATTTAGAATATTTCAGCAGTTTATATTACTTTTTGGAGGCAAAAAGATGGTTTATAGAGCTTCAGTGATAAGAATACTTGAAGAGGCTTATGATGCAGAAACTTCAGATACTGCCATTAGTTGTTGCAAAATACTTGAAAATAATGGTTTTGAAATAGTGGAAAAACTTGATGTCAAACCCGTTATGAGCATTATAAAAGACATGGTTTACAGCAGTACCCGTGAAAGTGATTTCGTTGTAATCTTGGGTGGTACCGGTTTATTGTTTGAAGATGTTTCACCTGAAGCACTACATTCAATAATCGACAAACAGGCTACAGGTATAGAGATTGCAATGATACACAACGCACTAAAGAATGATAGTTCTCTATCATTATACCGTTGTACCGCTGGAACTATCAGGAATTCTTTTGTTTTATGTATTCCGGGTTTTAAGCGTTCTCTTTCGTGGTTCCTCGATCCGGTTATTGAACCTGTTAAATCTCTCATTGATTTGTGGAAGGAAGAATAGATGTTTTATGAAAAATTAAGAAACAAATATATTGCAGTTGATGGAGTAATCGGTGTAGGCAAAACAACTCTCGTGAAGTTTTTATGCCAGCGCTATTCTTTACCCATAATTCTTGAAGTAGTTGAAGAAAATCCTTTTCTTTCAAAGTTTTATGAAGATATGGAAAGATGGGGTTTTCAAACTCAATTATTTTTTTTGGTAAGCAGGTTTGATCAACAGGAAGATCTTAAAAAAATTCTTACCAAAGGAAGAGGTCTTGTTTCCGATTATACTTTCGAAAAAGATCGGCTATTTGCTCATCAAACCTTAAAGGGCGATCATCTCAGACTTTACGATAGAATCTTCAATATTCTTTATGAACAGGTTCCAAAACCCGATTTAATTATATATCTCTATGCTTCTGTGGATGTACTTATGAATAGAATTACCTTAAGAGACAGATCCTTTGAGAGAAGGATAAGTAGAGATTACATTTGCATGTTACACGATGCTTACGAAAAACACTTCATCAAATATGATAGTAAAAACACCCCAAAAATCCTAAGAATAGATACCACCAACATAGATTTTGTAAAGAAAGAAACTGATCTGGACAAGATTCTTGGCTCACTGGAGGAAAAAATTTAATGATACTGGGCATCTGCGGAAATATTGGTGCAGGAAAATCTTCGCTAACATCTATTCTAAAGGATAAACTGGGTTTTGAAGCGGTCTATGAAGCCGTTGACACCAATCCGTATCTGGAAGACTTTTATAATGACATGAAACGCTGGAGTTTTCATTCTCAGTTGTTTTTTCTCATTAAAAGATTTGATTTTCTTAAACAGGTCGACGATAAGGGAACAGTAATTGTTCAGGATCGAACGATATATGAAGATGTTGAAATCTTCGCACGAAATCTTTTTCTTATGAATTATATTGATGGGAGAGACTGGAATTTATATAAAGAAACCTTTTCTACACTTGTGGATCACCTTAAAGCACCCCGAGGAATAGTATATATTGGATGTTCAGTTGATAGATTAAATGAAAGAATAAAAAAACGTGGACGAGGTTTTGAAAATGAAATAAACCGCTCCTATCTTGAAAGACTAAACGAGCTTTATGAAAATTGGTTCAGCAATTTCAATATTGCAAAAAAACTCGTTATAGACGGAAATAAATATGATTTTGTTGAAAATCAAACACATAAAAAACTTGTTGTCAATGTAGTACGGAATTTTGTAGTTTCATTATTTGATGGTATTCAAGAAGAATTATTTAACGATAAAATCAAAGGTTCTCTTGTAAAAAAGAAATATCGATAAATGTTATCCCCGCTTTTTCACAGACTCCATCCATTTCTTTATCATTACCTATCATAAGTGTTTTCTCAGCCTTAGTGTTTAACTTCTGAAGTATTTCATCGTAGTAGTTAGGTTGAGGTTTTACATAATGGCTGTTTTCCATTGTAGTTATATATTCAAACTTTTTTGGTTCAATATCTATCCATTTCAGACGCTTCTTTATCGCTATTTCAGGAAAAATAGGATTTGTCGCCAGTACAAGATGATGTCCATAAGCCTCTAGATAATCCAAAAGTTCTATAACTTCTTTTCTTGGGACAATGATTTTCTTAAGTTCGTTATAGGTAGTTTCATAGAAATTCATAAAAAAATCAATCACTTTTTCTTTTGTATCTATTCCAGAGATTTTAGCAAAACTTTCCATATATCGATCAAGATTATTTTTTCCTTCATCAGTTTCTTCCAATAAGGCATTCAAAGCACCAAATAATGATTCTTTTAGCGTTTCGTTATCTAAAAAGTCTTTATTATATTTCACAAGAAGCCTTATGTATTCTTCTGCAAATTCTTCATCATTAAGTGTGGTAAGTGTACCGTCAAGATCAATCATATATGTAAGAGAAACACCAATCATTTTACCTCTCCTTCAACAACTTATTTTAGTTTTTTATCATCAAAATAAATTATATAGTAAAATAGCCGTTGAAAAGCTATCTTTTGTAAACTATAATGTTAAAGTATTTATGAGAGGAGGATTCAAATGTCTAAAGTTTGCGAAATATGTGGGAAGAAACCTACAACCGGTAATTCTGTCAGTCATTCTAATAAAAGAAACAAACGCTGGTGGAAACCCAATGTGCAAAAGGTAAGAGTAAATATTGACGGCAAGATTAAAAAGATCAATGTATGTACCAGTTGTCTAAAAGCTGGAAAAGTAAAGAAAGCAATATAAAGGGTTCACGAATTAATAAATTTCATGTTTAGCAGAAAGACATATCTTGAAATAGATCTTTCAGCTTATAAAAGTAATCTTCGCTATTTTCAGCGAAAAATTGGTCATACTGATTTAATGGCTGTTGTTAAATCAGATGGATATGGTCATGGCGCTAAAGAAATAGCTAAAATAGCAATAGAATCCGGTGTTAACAAATTAGCTGTTGCCTTTCTTGAAGAAGGTATTGAATTAAGAGAAGCAGGAATTAAAGCGCCAATATTGATAATGAATTATTTTACTTCGGAGTTTGTAAATTCAGCAGTAGAAAATGATTTAACCATTACTGTTTTCTCTAAAGATCATGCAATGTCACTCCTCAATTCTATGAAAAATACATACGTTGTCAGATCACATATTAATGTTGATACAGGTATTAGAAGAGTTGGTCAAACTCCAGAAAAAGCAATTGATCTAGTCAATTTTATGCAAAGAAAAAAGAACTTTCAACTTGAAGGCATTTACACCCATTTTTCTGTAGCTGATGAAAAAGATCCAGATTTCTCATTAAATCAGATAAAGTTATTTGAAGAGTTACTTTCTAATCTGGAAAAACAAGGTATCGAAGTCAAAGAAAAGCACATTTCAAACAGTGCAGGTTCCTTGAGATTCAACCAGCCCTGGTGTGATTATGTACGGCTTGGCATTGCCAGTTATGGAATGCAACCTTCAAAAGCTTTTTCCATAAATGAATTGAAGCCAGTTTTATCTTGGTATTCAACGGTTTCATATGTGAAAAAAATCAAACCAGGTGATAGTATTAGTTATGGTCGAACATATATAGCCTCAACTGAAAAAACTGTAGCAACAATTCCTGTGGGCTATGGGGATGGATACAATCGCAATTTATCAAACAAAGCTTATGTGTTGATAAAGGGGCAAAGATGTCCGATACTTGGAAGAGTATGTATGGATCAATTTGTTGTAGACGTTAATCATTTAAATGAAAAACCCAAACCCGGCGATGAAGTTGTATTAATTGGTAAACAGGGAAAAAATCAAATAACTGCTGAAGAACTTGCTGATTTGCTTAACACAATAAACTATGAAATTACCTGTGCTATTACGAAGCGAGTTCCCAGGATTTATAGAAGGAAGGGGAGTTTTTGATGAAACTCAGAGATATTCTTGGTGGAGATGTGACAAAGCAATTAAACACAAAAAATGGATTTGATGATAAAAAACCTTTTGTTGCCACTTTCAAACCTGGAATGATAGTTCAAACAGATGTAAAGGTCATTTCAAAAAGATTGCAGGAAGCAAGAGATGGGAGTAAATTCCTTTTACTGACACTGACTGATCGTACTGGTGCAATAAGAGCTGTAGACTGGCATAATGCAGAATATAATGATGAAAAGCTCGATATTGGAACAGTAGTAAGGGCAAAAGGAAAAATTGTTGTTTTTAATGAAAGACTCCAATTAAATATTGATCCAAACAATGGAATAAGTATTCTTCATGAAGAATCTTATGATCCTATGAGATTCGTTTCTGTCACAAAAAAGAATATATCTGAGATGTATGATAAATTATGTAACTTAATTGATAGTCTCGGTAATGATTATTTAAAAAGCTTACTCAAGTTAATATTCATTGAAGATAAGGATTTTGTAAGAAACTTTGTTGTGTGTCCGGCAGCGGTAAAAATACATCATGCTTATAAAGGAGGTTTACTCGAACATACACTTTCTGTTGCTGAATTATGCGATTACTTAGCTCAGAAAAACTCCGATTGTATTAACAGGGACCTTCTTATCACCGGAGCATTATTACACGATATTGGAAAAACTAAAGAGTACACATTATCATCCTCAGGAATTGAAAAAACTGATGTCGGTGAAATACTTGGACATATATCCATGGGAATTGAACTGATCGCAAAATATATAAATAAAATACCTGATTTCCCATCTTTTCTGATTGTTGAAATAAAACACTTTATTCTTTCACATCATGGGGAAATGGAATGGGGTTCACCAGTAGTACCTAAAACTACAGAAGCAATGGTGTTACACATGGCAGATAATCTTGACTCGAAAATGGCACAATTCAGAGAAATTGAGTCAAGAGAATTCAGTAGTAGTGATAATAATTGGAGTAACTACGATAAGTTCCTAAATAGAAGAATCTTCATGAAAAACCGCGATGAAAACTTCTAGATATAATAATTGAGGTGATTTTTTTGACAAAGAAACTGGTTATAGTTGAATCCCCTGCAAAAGCTAAAACCATTTCAAGATATCTCGGAAAAGATTACGAGGTTGCGTCATCAAAAGGACATGTTAGAGATCTACCAGATTCAAAATTTGGAGTAGACCTCAAATCATTCGAACCTACCTATGAAATTGTCAAGAACAAAAAGAAAGTTGTCAAAGATTTAAAAAGTAAAGCCAAAGATAAAGATGTTTTGCTTGCCTCTGATATGGATAGAGAAGGTGAAGCAATAGCATGGCATTTATCAGAACTACTTAAATTGCCCAAAGATGAAAAAAACAGAATAATTTTCAATGAGATTACAAAAAACGCAATAATTAATGCTATTAAAGATCCACAAAAAATAGATAATAACAAAGTAGAAGCTCAGGTTGCAAGAAGAATTCTTGATAGAATCGTTGGATACAAACTTAGCCCTCTTTTATGGAAAGTCATAAAAGGTGGATTGAGTGCCGGTAGAGTGCAATCAGTAGCATTAAAGATGATTGTTGAACTTGAGAAGAAAATATTCCATTTTAAACCACATACTTACTATAAAATATTTATGAAATATGCCGAAGAAAAAATACCTTTATATAAACTTAATGGAAAAAGATTTGGCAAAAAATCTATCACTACCGCAAAAGAAAAAGATGAACTGCTAAAAAAATTAAAAGCTCAGGAGTATTACATATCCGATGTAAAAAAATCAAAAAGCAGAAGAAAAGCACCAAATCCATTTATTACATCAACACTTCAGCAATCCTCAATAAATGAATTAGGTTGGAGTGCATCAAAAACCATGAGGGTTGCCCAGCAATTATATGAAGGAATAGAAACTCCTGAAGGAAATATTGCCTTCATAACCTATATGAGAACCGACTCTATAAGAATTTCCGACGTTGCCAAAAACTCCGCAAAAAAATACATAGAAGAAAACTATGGCAAAGAATATATTGGAACGAAAAAAGAAAGAAAACAAAAGGGTAAAAAGATTCAAGATGCACACGAATCTATTAGACCAACTTATGTTGACCGAAGTCCTAAAGAAGTAAAAAAGCGAAATCTCATTAAAGGAGACCATTTTCGATTATATAAGTTAATCTGGGATAGATTCATTGCATCACAAATGACTGATGCTATATATGATATAACGAAGGTTCAAATAGCCAATAAAGAAAAGAATTATATTTTTCTTCACACATTTGAGAAACAGGTATTTCCAGGCCATGAAATTATCAGCAAAAAAGATAAAACTTCAGAATCAAAAAAGCTGGAAGCAAAAAAAGATAAAAAAATTACACCCGATGGTTTTCTTGGCGAAGAAACTCAAACAAAACCGTCTGCAAGATACAGTGAAGCTACACTTGTAAAAAACCTTGAAAAGAAGGGCATAGGAAGACCTTCTACTTACGCTACTATTATTTCTACACTTTTAACCAGAAATTATGTAATAAAGACAGGTAGAGAGTTACGTCCTACACTATTGGGTAGCGTTGTATCAGATTTCTTAATAAAAGAATTCCCTGATATCATTGATGAAGATTTCACTGCAAAACTCGAAGCAGAACTTGATGAAATTGAAAATGCCAACCTTCACTGGAAAGAATCTATAAGTAATTTTTACAACAGTTTTTCAAAAGATTTAAATGAAGTGCAGGATTCAATGAAGAAAGGGAAGATTAAACTTGAATACTCTACCGACGTAAAGTGCAAGTGTGATGGTAACTTCAAACTTATTTTTGGACGTTATGGTGGTTATTTGAAATGTGAGGAATGCGAAGAAAAGAAATCAATTGATATGAATATATTCGCACCAATCGATAATCATACTGTAGTTCTTCATGATGTATTGAAAGAACATGAAGAAGATTCCAAACTCGACGAAAAGTGTCCGAAATGTGGAGCACCACTTGTAAAAAAAAGAGGGAGATACGGAGAATTTATCGCATGTTCAGCTTATCCAAAATGTAAATACACAAGAAATGTGAGGGCTGAAGGTAAATGCCCTGAATGCGGTGGTATTGTAGAGAAAATGCGTAGTAAAAAGGGGAAGACCTATTTTAAATGCATATCTTGCGGTAAAATGTACTGGAACGAGCCTAGCAACGAAAAATGTCCTCAATGCGGAGAAACGTTGTTCAAAAGAAAAAGAAAAGATGGTAGTATCAATTTTTACTGCCCAAAATGTAAAAAAAGATACAATGCCAGTACATTGAAAGGTGGAGATGATGAGTAACATAGCAGTTATCTTTGGAGGTTTCTCAAGTGAAAGAGGAATCTCTTTAAAAAGCGGATCAAATGTTATTCATTCTTTAGAAAAACTTGGTCACAACGTTAAAGGATTCGATCTGAAAAGGAAAAATGTCCGCAGGTTGACTGAGCTCGCAGAAAGTGACCTTGTATTTATAGCTCTCCATGGAAGATACGGTGAAGATGGGAAAATTCAGGGATATCTGGAATCGCTTAATATTACTTATACAGGTTCAAAAGTTCTTTCAAGCGCGATCTGTTTTGATAAAACATTTACCTATAAAATATTAAAGGAACATGTGAAATTTCCTGATGGTACCCTTATAAAAAATCACAGTAATATAGATTCATTACAATGGGATATTTTTCCTGCCATTGTAAAACCGCCTGAAGAGGGTTCAAGTATTGGTATTAGCATATCTGATAATAAAAAGCAATTATTGCAGTCAGTAACTGAAACACTAAACACTTACGAATCAGCGATAGTTGAGAAATTTATCGAAGGACGTGAATTATCCATCTCAATTATCGAAAAAGATAATCATCCTTACGTTTTACCCATACTTGAAATCAAACCAAAAAAGAGATTCTATGATTACGAAGCAAAATACACAGCAGGTATGACAAATTTCAGCGTTCCAGCAGATATTGATCCACAAATAGAGAAATCTTTAATTGAAAAATCAAAGGAAATTTTTAGACGAATGAAATGCAGACATTTCGCAAGAATTGATGGAATTTTAAAGGGTAAAACTTTCTTTTTTTTAGAGGTCAATACAATTCCGGGACTCACCGATCTTAGCGATTTACCATTATCTGCTCGTGCTAATGGTATGAACTTTGTTGAACTGGTAGACGTCATTGTTCAAGAAGCATTAAAATAGGCCAATTTGGAGGTGGTCTTATGGAACAATTTCATGGAACAACAATTATTGTTGTGAAAAAAGACAATCAAACAGTTATAGCCGGAGATGGACAGGTAACCTTTGGTAATACAGTTATGAAAACATCTGCAAAGAAGGTCAAAAAATTAGGCGATGGAAAGGTACTTGCAGGATTTGCGGGTTCAGTTGCAGATGCTCTGACATTACTGGAAAAATTTGAAGAAAAATATCGGGAGAGCAGCTCAACACTTGTTAGAGCAGCAGTAAATTTAGCCAAAGAATGGAGAACAAGTAAAATACTTCAGAAACTAGAAGCACTTCTTATTGTAGCTGACAAAGAAAATATTTTATTGGTGTCAGGAAATGGAGAAGTTATACAACCCGATGAAAACATTATTGCCATAGGCTCAGGTGGATCCTATGCTCTAGCTGCTGCCAAAGCTATGGCAAGACATAGCGATTTAAGTGCAAAAGATATTGCTGAAGAATCGATGAGAATAGCAAGCGAGATTTGTATATACACGAACTCAAATTTTACAGTTGAAACTCTGGAGGTGTAAAAATGCCAAAGAATTTAAATCAGCTTACTCCTAAAAAAATATCTTATGAGCTTGATAAATACATTGTAGGTCAGAATGAAGCCAAAAAGGCTGTTGCAGTTGCACTAAGGAATAGAATCAGGCGGCAGCGACTTAGTGAAGAAATGCAAAAGGATGTTATTCCTAAGAATATTTTAATGATGGGACCTACAGGAGTGGGAAAAACTGAAATAGCCAGACGACTGGCTGAACTTTCTGATTCACCATTTATTAAGGTAGAAGCAACACGGTTTACTGAAGTTGGTTATGTTGGTAAGAATGTAGAATCTATGATAAGAGAACTTACTGATATAAGCGTCAATATGGTGAAACAGGAACGAATGAAGGAAGTAGAAGAAAAAGCTAAAGTATTGGTTGAAGATAGAATACTTGAATCACTAGTACCCGGACCGGAAAAGAAAAATCAACCAAAGAACATATTCGATCTATTTCAGGGGACACCCCAACAAAAAATGAGTTCTGAAGAAGCTCAAAAATATAGAGAAAAAAGAGAACGCTATCGCGAAAAATTGAGATCTGGTGAGCTGGAAGATTATGAAATTGAAATCGAAGTCGAAGATAAATCAAAACCAATGGTAATGGTTCCTGGGATGGAAGATATGGGTATAGATATGTCAAATATTCTTGGAGATATGGTTCCTAAGAAAAAGAAAAAGAAAAGACTGAAGATCTCTGAAGCAAGAAAAATGTTACTTCCAATAGAATCTGAAAAACTCCTGGATATGGATAAAGTTCTATCTGAAGCAATTAATAGAGTGCAAAATAGAGGAATAGTATTTATAGATGAAATTGATAAGGTAACCGCAAAATCAGGAAGTGAGGGCGCTGGTGTATCAAGAGAAGGCGTTCAGAGAGATCTTTTGCCAATAATTGAAGGTACCACAGTCAATACAAAACATGGAACAGTAAGAACAGATTATGTGCTTTTTGTTGCAGCTGGTGCCTTCCATGCATCAAAACCCTCTGATTTAATTCCTGAATTTCAGGGTCGTTTCCCCATCAGAGTTGAGCTTGACGACTTAACTGAGAAAGATTTCTACAGTATTTTAACAGAACCCAAAAATGCCATAACAAAGCAATATCAAGCCTTGCTTGAAACGGAAGCTCTTAATATAGAATTTTCAGATGATGGACTCAGGGAAATTGCGAAAACTGCACACAATTTAAATGAAAGAATTGAAAATATTGGTGCGAGAAGACTTTATACAGTCGTAGAACGAGTTTTAGAAGAGGTTTCTTATGAGGCACCCGATATTGAAGAAAGCAAAATCGTAATTGATAGAGAATACGTTCTATCCAAAATCAAAGACATAGCTGCAGATGAGGATCTAAGTTCATTCATTTTATAAAGAGGTAAGAAAAATGCATAGAGAAGAATACGCTTTGCTGGCACTTTCGGGTGATTTAACCGTTAATGAAATTAGTAAATGTATTGAAAAAAAGATAACCATTAACGACTTTATGAAAAACAATTTGCCTTTTATTCCTCAGGCAAAACAAAAAAGAGTTTTTTCAAACCTCAAAACAACTGAGAAGTATCTCAAGACTTATAAATATATCGTTTTCAACGATGAAAGCTACCCGGAACTGTTAAGAGAAACTGATTCTCCTCCACCTGTTTTGTTTTACAAAGGTGATATAAACAAAACAAGTGACAAAATGAGCCTTTCAATGGTTGGTTCAAGAAAATCGTCAGCCTATGGATATAATATTGCCCTTTCTTTTGCATCACAAATCGTCAATTACAATTTTACTGTTATCAGTGGATTGGCTGCAGGAATAGATGGTGCTTCACATAGAGGTGCCCTGGAAGGCAGTGGAAACACAATAGCAGTTTTGGGATGTGGCATTGATAAGGTGTATCCAGCAAGCAACAGAGATCTTTATAGAGCTATTTCAAAAAGAGGTTGTATATTAAGCGAGTACTTGCCTGGAACGCCCCCTATGAAACATAACTTTCCAAGAAGAAATAGAATAATTGCCGGCTTATCTAAAGCGGTTCTTGTTGTTGAAGCTACAAAGAAAAGTGGATCATTAATAACAGCACGATTTGCACTTGATAACGGTAGAGATGTGTATGCTATTCCAGGTGATATAAGAAGAAAAAACTCTTCTGGTACAAACTGGCTAATTCAAAATGGAGCAAAATTGATTTCCTCTGTAGAAGATATCCTCGAAGAATATGATGTATTGCGCTCTATATCAACTGAAGAAAACTACAGCGAAAATACGCTAAAAATTATAAAAATTCTTGAAAATGGTCCAGCTCATTTTGATGAAATACTAATGGCAACAAAGCTGAAGTACGATGAAATTTTAAATGAGCTTACAAAACTTCAACTGGAAGGAAAGGCTTATGAAAATGCAGGAAGATGGAGCCTAACCTAATTTACATAGTAGTTAATCTTTGTATGATGTTATAATTCATTAAAGGAGGGATTGAAATGTCGTATGTAAATACCAAAGAAATTCTTGATAAGGCAAGCAAGAATTATTACGGAGTTCCTGCCTTAAATATTAACAACCTCGAGTTTTTTCACGCTATCATAGAAGCTGGTATTGAAGAAAATGCTCCTGTAATAATTGAGACTTCTGAAGGAGCATTAAAATATGCCGGGAACGGCGATCAATTTAGAGGAGCCAATTTTTTTGTAGATCTTGTAAAATCATATGCTGATAGCATCAATATTCCTGTTGCGCTTCATCTTGATCATGGAAAACATTTTGATGTAATTGTGAAAGCAATTAAGGCTGGATATTCTTCAGTAATGATTGATGCTTCCGAATATCCCTTTAAGGAAAATTTAGAAAAAACAGCAAAAATTGTTGAGATAGCTCATTCAGTTGGCGTTTCAGTTGAAGCAGAGTTAGGTCGATTGGTGGGTATAGAAGATAATGTAGAAGTAAACGAAAGTGAAGCTGCACTTGTAGTACCAGATGAGGCAAAGGAATTCGTTGAACGCACTAAAGTTGATTTTCTAGCACCAGCCATAGGAACGAGTCATGGTGCATTTAAATTTAAAGGAGAAGCGAAACTTGATTTTGATCGTCTCAAAAAAGTTAAATCATTAATAGAGATACCACTTGTACTCCATGGCGCCTCAAGTGTTCCAGAAGATGTCGTGAAACTGGCTGAAAAGTATGGAGCTAATTTTAAAGGTGCAAAGGGAGTGCCTTCTGAAATACTTGAAAAAACAGTCAAATTTGGTATCAACAAAGTTAATACAGATACCGATTTAAGAATGGCATATCTTGCTGGCTTAAGAGAATTTCTAAAAAATGATACAGAAGAATTCGATCCCAGAAAATATTTCAAAACGCCAAAGGCTTATGTAAAGAAAGTTGTTCAGGACCGCATGAGATTACTTGGATGTTCTGGAAAAGCTTGAAATATTCGGAGGTGCTTTTGTGAAAATACTGGTTATAAATTGTGGGTCATCTTCCATCAAATATCAACTAATAGAAATGGATAATGAAAAGGTTATTTCAAAAGGTTTGCTTGAAAGAATTGGAATTGATGGATCCCGTTTGAAACATAAGAAAAATAATGAAGAATTTGTAATTGAAAAGGATGTTAAAAATCACAAAGAAGGCCTTGGAGTAATAATTAAAACATTGACAGATAAAGAGACTGGAGTTATAAAGAATCTTTCAGAGATTGATGCTGTTGGACATAGAGTTGTCCACGGTGGGGAAAGATTTGCTTCTTCAGTAAAAATAAATGAAGATGTAATACAGGAAATTCAGGCTAATGCCTTCCTTGCGCCTTTACATAATCCTCCAAATATTCAGGGCATAAAAGCAGCTATAGAGTTATTGCCTGATGTGATTCAGGTAGGTGTTTTTGATACAGCTTTCCATCAAACTATGCCACCTCAATCATATATATATGCACTTCCGTATGAATACTATAAAGAATATAAGGTAAGAAGATATGGGTTTCATGGCACAAGCCACAGATATGTAGCTCAGAGAATAGTAAAATTATTGAACCTTGATATAAAGAATTCAAAACTTATTACAGTTCACGTCGGTAATGGAGCTTCAATTGCTGCAGTAAAGAATGGTAAATCATTTGATACGTCAATGGGGTTTACACCACTAGAAGGGCTTGTTATGGGCACCAGATCTGGTGACATTGATCCTGCGATAGTAACTTTCTTGCAGGAGCAGCTTGAGCTCTCTCCAGAAGAAGTGAACAATATATTGAATAAAAAGAGTGGCATGTTGGGGTTGACCCATGGAAAATTTAGCGATATGAGAGAGATTGAAGAAAACGCCATGAAAAATGAAGAAATTTGTAAATTAGCCCATGATATTTATGAATATCGAATTGCAAAATATATTGGAGCATATGTTGCGGCAATGAATGGTGTTGATGCCATAGCATTCACAGCAGGTGTTGGAGAAAATAGCCCATATTTACGTGCAAATGTAGTAAACAAATACTTAGGATTTCTTGGTGCGAAACTTGATGAAGATGAGAACAATTGTCGAGCCTGTGAAAAAGTTATAACAACAAAAGATTCTTGCGTTAAAGTAATGATAATTCCAACTAATGAAGAACTGGTGATTGCGAGAGATACAAAAGCCATTGTTGAAAAGGGAATTGATGAAATAAGTGCAACATTAATTTAAGCCTATTGCCCGTCATTCATGGCGGGTATTTTTGTGAGAGGTGAATTAGTGAAAGAATTAGTCCTTGACCCTGATAAAAGAATATTCAAAAAAGGTCAAGATATTTCTACATATTACTTTGTAAAAAGTGGTGGAGTAATTGTAAAATGCAACTCTGATGATGATATATATATCTCAGGTGACCTTGTTGATCCTTTAAGTCTGGTAACTTCGAAGTCAACAGGTGATGGTTTTTCAGTTGGAAAAACTACACTTATTTCTGCCAGTAAGCCTGAAATCTTTGATTTTCTTTTAAAAAACTCCCGATTACTTCAAAAAGCTCTCAATAAAACAATCGAGTTAATTGAAAATTATCACGAAGAATGCGACACTACCCTTCGAACCTTTGAAGAAACAATGGCTCAGATAATAAGAAAGAAGCAATTCTTTTTAGAAAAATATTCTCCTCTTCTTTTTGGAGAAAAGCCTCTTTATCGAAAGGCAGTAAAATTGATGCAAAAAAAAGAATATACTTCTTCCATTGATATGTTCAATTCATATCTTGAACAATATCATAATTCACCTCTTGAAAGACCTGTCAAATTATTTTTAGCACTTGGAAAAATGGGTACTGGTGAACTAAGCGAGGCTGCAGAATTAATGCTGCAGCTTATAGACACTGAAAATGACCCGGTATCAAAATATGTTAGGCAGTTGTTTAATCTTTTTGAGATCTGCGAAACTTCCTTCTCCTTAACTTATGGTTTCCCAAAATATAGTGATGAATTCTTAAAACGCCTGGAATCAGAAACGATCAGTCAAAAGGAATCTGATGAAGCTAAACATGTTCTTGCTGAAGAAGATAAAGCAGCGAAAAAAATCTTTTTTGTTCTTTCAGGAAGCATAAATCTTATGAAAAACCATCATGTTGGTTTATTCAAACTAAATGAAATTAGAGCTGGGGAATCATTAGGAGAAATTCAGGTTATGTTACGAAATAAATGGGATGTTACGGCAATTGCAAATCCTTCTACAGAAGTAGCAACATTAAATAGAGATAGATTCTTAAAGATAATATCAAATGAGTCTCCAGAAGATGGTATTACTATTTTGAGATATCTACTTAATTACCACAAAGAATACGTTAACGAATTTTAATTCTTTATAACAACTATCTCATTATCAATAAGTCTGGCTTCCCCCACAAATGCTGCTATTGCAATTATTACTTTATTTCCTGATGCATCTTTGATGTCTTTCAAGATATTCAATGTTTTTTCATCAACTATTTCTATGTAATCAAGCTTTATATGCACGCTGCTGCCAATCATTTTTTTTATTATATTTTTGATTTCATTCACATCTGTGTTACCCTTTTCAATAAATTCCTTACCTTTTAGCAGAGCTTTATGGATTAATGGCGCATCTTTTCGCTCCTCTTTAGACAGATAGATATTTCTTGAACTCATTGCCAATCCATCTTCTTCTCTAACAATAGGCATTTCAACCAGTTCAACTTGGAAATTTAGATCTCTAACCATTCTTCTGATTACCCTGAATTGTTGGGCATCCTTTTGCCCAAAGTATACCCGTGTCGGTTGTACTATATTAAAAAGCTTAGAGACTACCGTGGTGACACCTCTAAAATGCCCCGGTCTCACTTCACCGCACAAAACCTTTGAAATATTGTTTTCTAATACATATGTTGAATGATCAGTATAATACATGTCATTTACTCCGGGAGCAAATATATAATCTACACCAAGCTCTTTAAGCAATGTAAAATCCTTCACTTCGTCTCTTGGATACGATTCAAAATCTTCGTTAGGTCCAAATTGTGTGGGATTTACAAACACACTGGTTGTTACATTATCATTATCTGCAACGGCTTTTCTTACCAGAGAAAGATGACCTTCATGCAAAAAGCCCATGGTTGGAACTAGACCATGACTATATTTGCTTGTAATAATGTTATACGAGATTTCTGTCATCTCTGCAGGATTTCTTACTATTTTCATAAAACACCTCAGTGGATTTTATACGTCATTTCATACTGGAGCAATACTGTTTCAAAGTCTAATTCAAAGCATCTGTTATAAATAGGATCTCCTTCTGGAATTGAAGGAAATAGAACACTCTCCACGTTGGAGAAATATGAAAGAATACCGCACATTAATTCACTATAATCATGCTTCTTGTATGGTCCCATATCAATTATATATACTACTTTATCCTTCTCGCCCCAAATAAGGTAACCAATTGTTTCAGAATCCTTTTTTATTAGTGATGACTCGTAATCTTCAAGTGTTGCTAGATACTTTGGCTCACTTTTCCAGTTAGGTTTTCTATCAAAACGGTTTTGAACTTCAAAAGCAATAGAAACTAGCTCGCCAATATTTTTTCTTGCAAGTTTATAATCAGAACTTTCAGTTTCTTTTAATCGTTTATAAAGAGAATACAATTTTCTTCTTTCTCTAAATCCATATTTAGAATAAAATTTTACTGCCCTTTCATCCTTGGCTGGAACTTCCAGACTGATAGATTTCATGCCCTTCCATTTACATACTTCATAAATGTCATCCATAAGCTGAAATCCAATTCCTGCACGTCTGTATTTTTTCTTAACTCCCATTAGATAAATTCTACACCGAGATTCTCTCATTGCTAATAAAGCTGTTCCAGCTTTTTCGCCATCTACAATGCAAACCAGCGAATCAGACTCAGAAATATCGTTTTCTTCAATATCCCTTTTATATGATTCTAAATCCCAAGAAAGAGGTAAAACATAATCCTTAAAAACATCGTTCAATAATTCAACTGTTTCGACCTGTGAAATTTCATCAAGCTTTTTACATTTTCTTTCCATTATTTCCACCCTTTTTTTGTTTTATACATTTTAATTACCAAATCTTTTGTGCTCTTGAATGAGTTCTGATAATAATTCCTTTAAAGTCCAATTCATATTGGTTTCAGTTGTTGTCGCAAAAATACAGGATTTACTTTTTATTTTTATACTTTTTATAACCTCATTTACAGTTTTACCACTTACATTGTGGAATATAATAAAAGAGTTATTTTCTGAAAATGATATTTCTGAATTGGCAACTTTTTTTGGTTCATTGCTAATAATATCAGAGATTAACATATCTTCCTTATCTGTACTATCAATAAATTTTAAGCGATCTAAATTCTGATCCTGAATTATTTTTTTTAATTCATTAACATCTATGTTATAACCTATAATAGCGCTAGAAAACTTCTCCAAATACCATCACTCCCTGTTTAACATAATTCAATTTTACCAGAACATTGCATTTCAAAAAAATGTACCTTTTAAATACAAAAACATAGAACATAAAAATCGTTGTTAGATGTTAGGTTTTTGGTTTTGGGTGAAAACTTTTGATGCGGAGCCACTATAAAAAGCAAAACACGTTGTACGTCAGTATGTTGTGGGTTGTACGCAAGTTCAAAACACGAGAATCCGAGAAGAACCAAAGTGACGAGAATCCGAGAGTAAAAACGTCCAACACTTCGTTTAGTCCATCGAATTGACGATCGAGAAGCGAGATCGGACATCCGACAAAAACCTCTTAAGAAAACGAGAATCGAGATCTGAGATCCGAGACTCGATGAAAACCTTTCAATAACTAAAATGCGAGAATCCGAGAATCTGAGATAAAACACTTGAACCATGAATGGTTATCCGGAAAACGATCGAAGCGAAAACCATTGATATGCGAGTTATGCTCGGATATGCACTTCGCGGTTAAACATCAAAAATCGGATCTGGTGGCTGGGGTCTAGGGTTTGGTTTATTAAAGATATTATAATTGTTTGATTTTTGTATTTGCTTTCCTTCAAGCGGCTCTTTTAGAGCGTCTTGTATTACTAGATCAAGCCTCTTTATTTGAGCGGCTTTTGTTTTCTGCGTTTGCTTATCTGCAAGCGGCTCTTTTAGAACGTCTTGTATTACCAGATCAAACCTCTCTCTTCGATTGGTTAAATACTCCAATCGGTTCATAAATTTAATATTTAAGATGGTTTTAACTGGAGGTGGGTCAAATAATCACTGGTTTTATTAAGGTTTTGTCGGATCTCCGATCTCGGAACTCTGTTCTCGCTTATTTATGCTCCCCTCGAGTGGCTTATTACTAAAATCATAACAAAAAGAGGGAATCCTTAATTGGATTCCCTCTTTCATTAATATCCTGGGCGCTACCTACTCTTGCACAGGCTTGACCCGTACTACCATCGGCCCGGAGTGGCTTAACGGCCGGGTTCGAAATGGAACCGGGTGTTTCCCACTCCGGTTTCCGCACCCAGAATAATTCCTCTTTCACTCAAAAGTGCATAGGCTTTAGGTAAAGGACTCGGGTTATTAGTACCGGTCGGCTCAATACATTACTGCACTTACACCTCCGGCCTATCTACGTCCTCTTCTCGAACGTCCCTGAGAGACCTCGTCTTGAAGCGTGCTTCCCGCTTAGATGCTTTCAGCGGTTATCTCTTACGTACTCAGCTACCCAGCTCCTGCCGCTTGCACGACAACTGGTTCACCGTTGGTACGCTCACCCCGGTCCTCTCGTACTAGGGGCGACCCTTCTCAAGTCTCCTACGCTCGCAGCAGATAGGGACCGAACTGTCTCACGACGTTCTGAACCCAGCTCACGTACCGCTTTAATAGGCGAACAGCCTAACCCTTGGGACATGCTCCAGCCCCAGGATGCGATGAGCCGACATCGAGGTGCCAAACACTGCCGTCGATGTGAACTCTCGGGCAGTATTAGCCTGTTATCCCCGGGGTAACTTTTATCCGTTAATCTACGGCCTTTCCACTCAGTGCCGCAGGGTCACTAGGGCCACGTTTCCGTCCTGCTCGGTCTGTCAACCTCACAGTCAAGCCGACTTTTGCCCTTGCACTCTCCAACTGGTTCCCAACCAGCATGAGTCGACCTTTGCGCGCCTCCGTTACTCTTTGGGAGGCGACCGCCCCAGTCAAACTGCCCACTTAACACTGTCCCTGATCAGCTCTCCACTGCCCTCAGGTTAGTACTCCGTTCCCAGGAGGGTGGTATCCCAAGTTCGGCTCCCCCGATCCTGGCGAACCGGGTTCAAAGCCTCCCACCTATCCTGTACACCTGAAAACAAAGTACAATGTCAAGCTACAGTAAAGCTCCACGGGGTCTTTCCGTCTAGCTGCGAGTACTGGGCATCTTCACCCAGACTGTAATTTCACCGGGCCCTCTGTTGAGACAGCGCTCCGATCGTTTCGCCATTCGTGCAGGTCGGAACTTACCCGACGAGGAATTTCGCTACCTTAGGACCGTTATAGTTACGGCCGCCGTTTACTGGGGCTTCGGTTCTGAGCTTCGCCTTTAAAGGCTAACCCTTCCCCTTAACCTTCCAGTACTGGGCAGGCGTCAGACCCTATACCTCCTCTTTCGAGTTAGCAGAGTCCTGTGTTTTTGGTAAACAGTCGCCGGAGCCTTGTCACTGCGACTCCCAAGTGCTATACACACTCAGAAGTGCCCCTTCTCCCTAAGTTACGGGGCCATTTTGCCTAGTTCCTTAACAGAGGTTATCCCGATCCCCTTAGCCTTCTCAGCTAGCCTACCTGTGTCGGTTTGCGGAACGGTCTATCCATAACTCAACGCCATGCGATGCTTTTCTCGACAGTGTGAAGTCAACTAAGTCGCCCCTAACGGGGCTCCCATTCACGCCTTAGCCTCCAGTAGCGGATTTCCCTGCCACCTTCATCGACCTTAACGCTTAGACGCACTATGCAACTAGTACGCTCTGCCTATCCTCCTGCGTCACACCCCATCACTCGCTATGTATAGGTACCAGATTATTAACTGGTTTCCCATCGGCTACCCCTTTCGGGTTTACCTTAGGGTCCCGACTAACCCTGGGCGGACGAACCTTCCCCAGGTACCCTTGGGCTTCAGGGGGGAGAGATTCTCACTCTCCTCTCGTTACTCATGCCTGCATTCTCTCTTGCGCTTCGTCCAGTAGCCCTCTCAGCGCTACCTTCTCCCTAACACGCAATGCTCTCCTACCAACAATATATCACTATATTGTTCCGGGACTTCGGTGGGTGACTTTAGCCCCGTTACATCTTCGGCGCGAAAAGCCTCAACTGGTGAGCTGTTACGCACTCTTTCAATGATGGCTGCTTCTAAGCCAACATCCCAGCTGTCTCAGACTCCTCACTTCCTTTTACACTTAGTCACCTCTTAGGGACCTTAGCCGCCGGTCTGGGCTGTTCCCCTCTCGACTACGAACCTTATAGCCCGCAGTCTGTCTCCCACGCTTTGAGTAATGGTATTCGGAGTTTGGCTGAGTTCGGAGATTGCTCCCCTAGCCCAACCAGTGCTCTACCCCCATTACTAACCACGTGAGGCCGTGCTTAGACACGTTTCGGAGAGTACCAGATATTACCGGGTTCGGTTAGCTTTTCACTCCTACCCACAGGTCATCCAATGACGTTTCACTGCCAACTGGTTCGGTCCTCCAGTAGGTGTTACCCCACCTTCAACCTGCCCATGGGTAGCTCACCCGGTTTCGGGTCTATCCTTAGTGACTCGCGCCCTGTTTGGACTCGGTTTCCCTTTGGCTCCACCTTCTCCGGCTCTACCTCGCCACTATGGATATCTCGCAGGCTCATTAATCAAAAGGCACGCGGTCACACCACATAGGATGCTCCCACTTCTTGTCAGCACACGGTTTCAGGTTCTCTTTCACTCCCCTCCCGGGGTCCTTTTCACCTTTCCCTCACGGTACTTCTGCACTATCGGTCAGCAGGGAGTATTTAGCCTTGGAGGATGGTCCCCCCTGATTCTTACGGGATTTCTCGTGCCCCGTAGTACTCGGGATCACTACCCAGGGAGCTTCCTGGCTTTCGCCTACAGGACTTTCACCTTCTCCAGTCTGGCTTCCCAGCCAGTTCAGCTAGCCTTTCCGTTCTACTCCCCGGATGATCTGTGGCTCATCCCGGTTGTGTCCCTCTACCCCATAACAGCAACTTCCACAGCTTTCTACACTGTTATGGTTTAGGCTCCTCCCCTTTCGCTCGCCACTACTCAGGGAATCTCTTCGATTTCTTCTCCTCCGGTTACTGAGATGTTTCACTTCACCGGGTTCGCTTCCTTCTCAGGATGACTCGCCTCTCAACAAGTCAGGTTTCCCCATTCGGATATCCACGCTTCAACGGTCGCTTGCACCTACACGTGGCTTTTCGCAGCTGGCTACGTCCTTCTTCGCCTCCTGCTGCCTAGGCATCCACCGTGTGCCTTCTCTACCTTTACCTTTTACTCGCCTATGCACTTTTCAATGACCAGGTTTTTCCTGTTCAAGTTACTGGTGGAGACAAGGGGATTCGAACCCCTGACCTTCTGCTTGCAAAGCAGACGCTCTCCCAGTTGAGCTATGTCCCCTCCAATGGTGGGCTCGAGTGGATTTGAACCACTGACCTCACGCTTATCAGGCGTGCGCTCTGACCAACTGAGCTACGAGCCCCCGCCTGAGAGAGTAACTCAAAAATGGATAGTGATTCCCACATTTCTCCTTAGAAAGGAGGTGATCCAGCCCCACCTTCCGGTAGGGCTACCTTGTTACGACTTAGCCCCCCTTGCCAGCCCCACCTTGAACGAGTATCCTCCCTCACGGGTTGGATCACTCGCCTTCAGGTGTTGCCAACTCGGGTGGCTTGACGGGCGGTGTGTACAACCCCCGAGAACGTATTCACCGCGGCTTGGCTGATCCGCGATTACTAGCGATTCCGGCTTCATGCAGGCGGGTTGCAGCCTGCAATCCGAACTGAGAACCAGTTTTAGGGTTTTGCTTTGCATCGCTGCATCGCTCCCCGTTGTCCGATCCATTGTAGCGCGTGTGTCGCCCAGGACATAAGGGGCACGATACCTGACGTCATCCCCCCCTTCCTCCGCCTCGTCGACGGCAGTCTATCTAGAGTGCCCGGCCTAACCGATGGCAACTAGATACAGGGGTTGCGCTCGTTGCGGGACTTAACCCAACACCTCACGGCACGAGCTGACGACGGCCGTGCACCACCTGTGCTGGCTCCTGACCAAAGCCAGGTCGATCCCCTTTCGGTTCTCTACCACCAGTATGTCAAGCCCTGGTAAGGTCCTTCGCTTAGCGTCGAATTAAACCACACGCTCCACCGCTTGTGCGGGGGCCCGTCAATTCCTTTGAGTTTCACCCTTGCGGGCGTACTCCCCAGGCGGCTCACTTATCGCGTTAACTTTAGCACGGAATGCTCTACGCACCCCACACCTAGTGAGCATCGTTTAGGGCCAGGACTACCGGGGTATCTAATCCCGTTCGCTCCCCTGGCTTTCGAGCCTCAGCGTCAGGTCTGGCCCAGAAAACCACCTTCGTCACCGGCGTTCCAGCTAATATCTAAGGATTTTACCCCTACACTAGCTGTTCCGTCTTCCTCTACCAGCCTCAAGCCTACCAGTTTCTACCGCAAGACCAGAGTTGAGCTCTGGCTTTTCACAGTAAACTTGGCAGGCCGCCTACGCTCCCTTTACGCCCAGTGATTCCGGGCAACGCTTGCCCCCTACGTGTTACCGCGGCTGCTGGCACGTAGTTAGCCGGGGCTTCCTAGTAGAGTACCGTCCCCCCGGGCAGCTTTCCACTCTACCCGGTTTTCTCCCTCTACCACAGCGGTTTACAATCCGAAGACCTTCGTCCCGCACGCGACGTCGCTGGTTCAGGCTTTCGCCCATTGACCAAAATTCCGCACTGCTGCCTCCCGTAGGAGTAGGACCCGTATCTCAGTGTCCTTATGGCCGGCCACGCTCTCACGCCGGCTACCCGTCGTCGCCTTGGTGAGCCTTTACCTCACCAACTAGCTGATGGGACGCGGACCGCTCCTAAAGCGATGCTTTTGCACCTTTCCCCTTCCGGGCTTATGACGTTTTAGCTAGCCTTTCGGCTGGTTATCCGCCTCTTCAAGGATACGTATTCCACGCGTTACTCACCCGTCCGCCGCTGATCCAGCCCCCGAAGGAGCCTTCTCCGCTCGACTTGCATGTGTCAGGCACGCCACCAGCGTTCGCCCTGAGCCAGGATCAAACCCTCCATCCATACCTTTATATGAATTGGGTCCAATCTGGCCCTATCACTTTTGTCTTACCTAGGGAATCACTATCCACTTTTCAATGACCCTCTCTCTTTCGCTCCATTCCAGCGCAATCCCTATATTACCACTCACTCCCTCCACTGTCAAGTTACAACTTCTCTTACCTTATCTTTTCTAATTTGTGAATTCAT
>JAWODV010000020.1:0-12910 GCA_046483075.1 Kosmotogaceae bacterium
TGAAATTTCAGATATCAACAAAACTGAAATGGTGTTTCAAGAACTTATTAAAGATTCTTGAAAAGGAAACCATGCTCACATTTGAAACTAAGAATCCGTCTAAGGCAATGAGCAAGTTTGGGTCAAGTTAAAGATGGTTATTCTATATAGGAGGTAAGATTGGTAGTTGTCAATAGTAACATTAAGTACATCAAAAAGAACGGCAAAGAGAAATATGGTTTTTACATGGATGACATTTTAGTTGAGAACCTGCGAAATTATTTTATAAAGGGTGTACAAAACAAATGGGATGGTATCGGCTTGTTTACAGGTATGGAAGGCTGTTTGGATGGTAATACAAGAATAAAAACTAATAATGGCCCGAGCAATATAAATCAGATTAAGACAAACACATTGGTGGTAAAATCGCTGGACATGAGATCTAAGCAAATAATTGATGCATTTGCGATAGTAAAAAAGACAGGCAGAAAAGAGTGTTTCAAGTTGAAGTTAAAAGATGGTTCTGAGGTTAATGCTACAGAAGATCATAAATTCTTTATTAAGAAAGATGGCAACATTTTTGAAAAGAGATTAAGGGATTTAAGGCAAGGTGACAAGATATTATGCGTGAAATGAAACATTGGACAGATAATCAAATGAATTATTTGAAACAAAATTATAAATCTAAAGGAGCACTCTTTTGCTCTTATTATCTTAACAGAACAAAGAAAAGTGTTATTAATAAAGCTCATCGGTTAAATCTGATGGTCGACTTAAAAGTAAGCACTCAATTAGCGACAGAAACAAAAAAAAAGAATGCAGAAAATTATAAGTATAGAAAATATTGTTGTAGAATATGTTTAGACAAATTAAAAGAACAAATTTTAAAGGATTATTTTAAGGGTTGTTCTCTAAATCAAATTAGTAAAGATATAGGTTTGAAGCAAACTAATACAGTAAGATTGCATCTATTAAAGTGGGGGATAAATATCAGAAATATTAATTATGGCTTTAAAAAGTGGACAAATTATGAAATCGAATATTTGAAGAAAGCTTATTTTGAAGAAGATAGAAATAAAATGATAAAGAAACTGAAGAGATCATGGAATGCAATCATACATAAAGCGCACAATGTTGGCATAAAAAGAAACCGTGAGCATTTTAGGCAAATTGGTATCAGAAAATTTAACAAGTATAACAATCCTGCAAAAAGGCCTGAAATTAGAAAGTTAATAAGTATGCGAATGACAAAATATATAAAAGATAATCCTGAAAAGATGCTAAATAGGATATTAAGAAGAAATCATATGACTTCTATAGAGAGGAGAATGAAAAAAATTTTGGACAAAAATAATTTATCTTATAAATATAATTACTATGTCAAAACAAACAAAAGTTATCGGTTTCCAGATTTTTTGATACAAAATTTAATAATTGAATGTGACGGGTCTAGATTTCACAACGATAAAAAAAAAGAATCTGCACGTGATAGAGAGCTTATCGAACAAGGATATTATTTATTACATTTCAGTGAAGGCAAAATAAACAATAATCCAGAGGTTGTAGAAAAATGCATTTTGAAGAGATTGAATCAATTGAACATTCAGGCTGGAAGGACACTTATGACTTAATAGTTCCTGAATACCATAACTTCATCCTGGATAACGGAATCGTGACACATAATTCAGGTAAGTCAACGTTTGCCATGACAATTGCGCATTTTTGTGACCCTACCTTCTTCTTTGGTAATGTTCTTGACAGAGTTGCCTTTACATTTGAGCAGTTCATGAAAGCTGTTGATGAGGCTAAACCAGGCCAGGCGATAGTGTTGGACGAAGCTATATTGTTGTTCATGGCACAGGATGCATCAACATATCTCCAGAAGATTTTGCAAAAGAAGATGACTCTAATCAGAAAAAAGAGGCTCTTTATATTCCTGGTGATCCCTTCTTTTTTTCTACTGCGTATTTATCTGGCTGTTTTAAGGTCTAGGTTCCTGATTCACACTTACACGCCTGATGGTGTTAGGAGAGGCTATTTTAAGTTTTATTCTTATGATACCAAAAGGAAGCTATTTTTTGCTGGCAAGAAGTTCATGGACATGAGTGTCACAAGATATGATTTCCACAGCCGGTTTGTTGATACAGATGGATTCTTTTTTGATAAGAAAGCATACGAAAAGAAGAAAGATGAGGCTATACTAAAGCTAACTGAAGAGCCTGAGAAGAAGAAATATGCCTTGAGCTTGCGGACTAAACGAATAAGGAGCCAACGAGATTTTTTATTGATGCAGTTATACAACCAACTCAAAACAGAGGATGATAACATCAACACATTAAAAGATTTCAGAGATTATCTTGAGCAGAATTATGAGATCAAATTTACTCATGAAGGTTTGAGAAAGGCAATGACAAGGGCAAAGGAAGATTGGAAATCGGATGAGTGAACAATCCATCCAACCGTGCGTTGCAGATATCTGCTGAGGATTCAAAAAGCCAAAAGTTCAATACAATATATAGTGAAAATCCTTGTAATTGTTAAATAAAGTTAGAAAAAGATATTGATAGGTTAAGGATTTTAGCTAAATGAGCTTTTTCTTTTTAGAAATCAAACCTCTTTTTCTTTTGGAGTGTTGCTGCCTGATGAATCTTTATCACAGAAATCTTCAAGTGATTTATTTTTCAATGTTTCAGCATAGGATATGGGTTTTGACATTTTGTATTTGGAGATATCTGAGAAATCAGGTTGCAGCATACATACGCCTGAATTGAGATATATCTCTTGATACGCTCTTGCGCATCTTTTGGATCTGTTTTTTCCTGACAATATGCGCAGGGTTGAAAAGAAGGGTACCTGGTCTGAACTCTGGATGTTTTAAAAGAGCCTTCTCTTTTTTGTATAGTTTTCTTGCCCTGGCTCTTAGCATCTCTCGATGCAGCAGCTTTTCAGGGCTTCTCTTATTTTGGGGTTCGGATTGATCCATCGTGAATCAGCAGGACTGCTTAGGCAAGAGGTAGAACTTGTCAACAAGTTCAGGGTGGGTCTTGGAGAGCATCTTCTGTTTGCAGTTCTGCTCAAGGCCAGCCTGTCGCCTCATCCTTTTGATTTCTGCTTTCAGTTTCTTTTTCTCTCTGGTTGTTAGTGCCATAGCAGTCATGTTAATCTTTATGATATAAATATCTTATGATGGTATAATTGGAATATGGGATTAATAAATATTTGTGGAGTGCATAATATATTATCAAAAATATATGATATGTATATGGCTGTATCGCATTTCAGGGATAACTATATTTAAGCGGATAGAAAGTTTTAATACTTGGATTTGTTATATATCAATCAAAAAAATATATACCTCACTCTCCTGTCTAATTTAGGAGAGTTATTTCAGAATATATCTATATATACAAAGCGAACTAGTAGTAATAATATAGGAGACTACTAGTTATTTTATAACGACAAATAGGTGCAACCTACTCTCCTGATTTTAATAGGAGAGTTAATTTATTCTCTTTTTTTATGAACTCTCCTGCCTAATTCAGGAGAGTATAAAAAACATTATTTTTCAAACATATTGGAAATAATAATAAGATTATGATTCAGCACTGATTTGTAACCACTAAAAAAGAGTTAGCAAATATTAAATATAAGTTACGTTTAACCAGTTAAGCATGAGTTATACAGAAAACCAAACTTCAATCCAGATATTGAAAGATACAAGAGAGAAATTAAAGTCTTTAAGGATTACAAGAAGAGAATCTTACGATGAGATAATTCAAAGGCTAATTAACATAACTGATAAAATAGAAGATAAAAAAATGACCAGGGTGACCAACCCTGATCAATCCGAAACCCCTTGCCCAGAAAGAGCGAAGTTAGCTCAATAACTAAGCAATAGTTATTTCTGTGGATAAGAGGTATATATATTTTGCGGTTTTTTTCCGCTTAGGTGCTTGAATGAAGGACGTGAAAGGAAATAACATTGATGCTTCTGCTCTCATAGAGAGAGAAATAATTTTACGTGTTTATGATAAATATCTTAATGGTTCTCAATATGTTCAAACTAAAACTGGAATCCTGAGAGGATTAGACCATACTCATTTCTATGTGTTAATGACATATGGAGAGGATAAGGGCGAATTAGTTGCTTTCTTAAGAACTGATGTAAAAAGAATCGACCCTATCAAAAGGCATAAAGATACCAGAGGTGTAAATCATGACAGGTAATAAATCCTCTGCGGATAAACCTGTCGATTCAAAAATAATAGCTTTAAATAATTATCTTAAGCAGACCATTTCCTTTAGTGACGATTTTTTGTTCAGCTACGAAAGAGCTTTCTCTAAAATCCTCTCCTACCTAATGAATGACAAGAAATCTAAAATAATATTCATCTTAAAATACATAAGAGTATCCAGCATATGGCGATTGAGCAATTATTTCAAGCTAGGATATAGGGGAAACGTGGAAAGGGACATCGAAGACCTTCAGGCTTTTGGAGCAATTAAGGAACTATCAACTACCGATCCAGATTATGATTTTATGTATAAGATATGGATAAGGCTCCATCCCAATGCAAAAAGGATAAAAGCCGAAAAGCCAAAACTTATCATCCTTTCGGACAAATTCGAGGAAGCAGTGGAAGAATTTATGCCTTACATATATAAAAAGTATGTCTGGAAGCCAGATTTTGCCAGAATTGAAAAAGCTAAACAGCAGTATGAAAGAGCTTATAATATAGAAAAGTCGCAGATGATAAGCGAGAAATATATCAATGACAATAAGATTGGCAACTGCGAAATCTGCGGAAAAATAATCAGAAATGATAAGGAAGTCAAAACACCTTATAAGAAGATTGGGAAAGTGATCGTATGCGCAACCTGCGACACGAGCAAAGTGACAAAAGAGCATATCCGGAAATGGATAAAAAATAAATAAAGAGAAGATGGAAACCGAAGAAATAATTGAAGGGATGTATGAAGTAATTAAAACTTTCTACGAGACAGAACTTCTCGAAAATATAAGAAAAGGAAAGAAATATATTATTATCGATTATAATCATATCTCCAGAACGAACATACTTCTTGCAGATGAATTACTTAACGATCCTGAAGATTTCTTAAAAGCAGCAGAAGTATGCGCCGAACGCTTCACTGACAAGGAAAAAAATATCATAATAAGAATAAAAAATCTTCCTAAAACACAAAATATCAGGATAAGAGATTTAAGAAGCGAACATATTGAAAAGCTTATCTGCATAGAGGGAGTAATACGCCAGAAGAGTGAAATAAGGCCTCAAGTGACATCTTCCAAATTCGAGTGCCCTTCCTGCGGAAATATAATTCCTGTATTGCAGCTTGACAACAAATTTAAAGAGCCTACCAGGTGCGGTTGCGGCAGAAAGGGAAGGTTCAAAATACTTTCTAAAGAGCTAATAGATGCTCAAAACATGAGGATAGAAGAAGATTTAAACTCTCTGCAAGGAGGAGAACAGCCGCAAAGGATTAATATCATCATGAAACAAGACTTAATCACCCCTATGCTTGAACAGAAAGCTTATCCTGGCTCAAAGATAAGGATTAACGGATTTCTTAAAGAAACACCCATAATATTGAGAAACGGTGGAAAAAGTACAAGATTCGATTGGATTCTTGAGACAAATTATTTCGAACCAGTAGAAGAAGAATTTGGTGCTGTAAAGATAAGCGATGAAGAAAAGAATGAGATAGAAGAGATAGCAAAAACACCTGGTTTGGTCTATAAATTAGTTAAATCACTGGCTCCGTCAGTATACGGGCACGATAAAATTAAAGAAGCCTTGTTGGTCCAACTTGTTGGAGGAGTTAAAAAGAGGCTTGAAGATGGAACATTGACCAGAGCAGATATGCACATCTTGCTTATAGGCGACCCTGGAGCTGCAAAATCAAAACTACTCAAAAGGATAAATATTGTTGCTCCTAAATCCCGCTTTGTGAGCGGAAAAGGTGTATCTGGGGCTGGCCTTACAGCAGCAGCAGTAAAAGACGAATTTATGGGTGGCTGGACACTTGAAGCAGGCGCAATGGTCCTGGCAAATAAAGGGATTATTTGTATAGATGAGCTTGATAAGATGTCAGAGAGTGACACAAGCGCAATGCATGAAGCATTGGAAGGGCAGACAGTAACTATCTCAAAGGCTAACATCCAGGCGGATCTTAGATGCGAGACAACTGTCCTATCAGCTGCAAACCCTAAAACTGGAAAATTCAACCTATACGGTAAATCATATGCTGAACAATTCGGCCTGCCGGTTACTCTTATCAACAGATTTGACTTTATATTTCCAATTAAAGATATACCAAACACTGATAATGACGAGAAACTGGCGAGGTTTATGAGTGGTTCTCATCGAAATGGTAAAATAGAAGGAAAAAATCATCAAACTAAGCCTAAACCGAAAGATGAGCCAAAAGATAAGATAGAAACTATTATGCTCAGAAAATATATTGCGTATGCCAAGAGCAAAACCCCTGAAATCACAGAAGAAGCTGAAGAAGAATATATCAAATATTACCTAAAGATGAGGGACAGTGGAATAGGAAATGGAGCAGATAAATCTGTACCTATCTCAGCCAGGCAACTTGAAGCACTAATGAGAACTGCTGAAGCATTCGCTAAGATTAGGTTGAGTGATAAAGTTGAAAAACAAGACTCAAAAAAAGCAGTTGACCTCATGGATTTCTGCCTCAAGCAAATCGCAATTGACCCTGAAACAGGAACTGTTGACTATGACAAAATATCGACAGGCATAACATCATCTGAGAGAAATAGATTTGTAAATATGAAGAAAATCATATCTAAATTGATAGACAAACATGGCAGTTTAATACCTATAGAAACAATAATTGAAAAAGCAAAAAAAGAAGGTATTAGTGAAGATAAAATTGATGATGTCCTCGAAAAACTTAACCGCTCAGGAGATATATTCGAGCCAAAAAGAGGCTTCATTTCAAAAATATAGAAGGTGATAAAATGTATGAAAGTATAAGAGATTCCTACGGAAACGCAGATGTAAAGATCAATTTAGGTGGTACTATAAAAGTTTATAATGGTTGTAGTGTAAAACTAAAGGACTCCACGGTGCAAATCAGAAATGGTAAAAATATTATAATTACACATCTAAGAAATTGTTTAATTGTTGCAAAACCAATGAGATAATAAGAGTTTATACAAGACCCAATAACCCCCTTCCCCTCTCCCCCGCAACCCCCACACCCTAACCCCTTACCATTCAAAACCATCCGAGGTCGAAACCCCATGCCAAGTATAACCCCAAGACGACACCATAACTACCTGGGACACGGTATGCTCTCTTATCTTAGAGGCGAGAGAACAATCGAAGATAAGGAAAGAAGGCTTACCGCCGAGGAAAACAGGTTAGTCAAAAAACTCAAGCTTGCTCTCAGAAGGTAGAGAGCAAGCAGGAAAAGAAAATGACCCAATCAATGCTATCCTCATTCGCAGACAAACACATCTCCCTTGACGAGCATAACCAGCAGTCAGGCTTCAGAAGATGGAACAGCCTAATCTATGACTGGGAGGTTGAATACCAGGACTATATACGACCTGATGAAAACTGGCATGATGCGCCCGAAGGCTATGTAGAAACCCACGTAATCGTCGAAATCACCGAAGCCCTTGTCACAGCAAGAGACAAGAAATACAAGAAAGTCAAAAGGCCAGGCTATAAGCTCACCGTCACACAAAACCGACTCCTGCCAGGAGATGAGCAGGAGTGGGAATCATACACAACTCTTGAAGAAGAATACCAAAAAGACAAGCTCAACAACTGCTTTTCTGCATTCCAAAGAGAACTGCTCAACATCCAGATATGGATAGCAGTCGCAGAATCAAGAGCAAAACTCCTGCCGACAAACTCAGAAACTTTCGAGTGCCCCTTCTGCGGCTGGGCAACCAACACCACATCCCATGACATATCATGTATCGGATGCGGCAAAAGATTCTGGGATAGTGAACTGTTCAAACCACACATACAATGAAGGTGATACCCATGCAAAATACAATATCGGATTTCAAGCCTGAAGAAATAAGAAAAAGGAAATCTCAGAAAGCCAAAGACCAAAAAGTCATAGATCTGCTCGGAAGATACACAGCAGAAATGCTTAAAGACTTTCTCAGAAACGAAGGGGGACACCCGCCTCCTGAATGGGGCGGCGGCGAAACCTGGCGGGAAAGCATAGGCACTGACTCCGCGGGATAAGGAATCATAAAGGGTACATAGGTGGCATACTCCTACAAAATCCCGACAAAAATGTCAACCCCATTTCTAACTGTCCGATTTTACAGAAAAATCCAACATAACCACTCAAAAACACAAATCTTTTTATATATCCTTTGATATATGAGTATATCACTATGGCAGACAAGATAATCAGAGACATTGACCACCAGACGTGGACACGATTCACAGGCTGGTGCAGGATGAACGGAATAAAGTCAGGACAGAAATTGACAGAGATACTCAAAGACTTCCTCAAGAAGAATCTCAAGTATTGACCTCTGCCTAATTAAGAAACCCCTACCCGAAAATGAAACCCCAAGATGATAAAGAGGAATCCCTTGAAAATAAACTCAAGAACCAGAAATCCGAAATCAATAAAAAGAAACCCAATCCCTATTCTCCAGCCTATGACAAACACTCTTCCTACGAAACCTTAGATACCAAGCTATCCCCTGAACAGGCTGACAAATACGACCATCTCAAATCCATCCTCGACCCCTCAAAGTTCTACAAGAACTGCATGTACTGCGGCAGGATATACGAAGGCGATTATGAGAAAGCCGTCTATCAGAACGGAAAGGGAACCCTCGGCAGGGAGTTCAACGGATACGAAATATCAACAGGCGTATGCAAAGAACCCGAATGCCAGGAGAGATATCAACAACAATTGGATGATATTCGAAATTACAAGGTGAAAAGGTGAAAGAAAAACTATTAAAAATATTCTCAAAAACCGAAAACGTTGTATTGGCATGTCTGGCCATAGTAGCGCTGATGCAGGGTATAATCCTGTTTGACTATTATACCCAAGGTAATGAACCCTCTCAGGATATGCCCTTAATTCAGGGCGATACTCAGTTAGACATATATGAATACCTCGAAGACTTCGGGTTTAATGGAGTGGCTGTCAGGCTTGACTATAATACAAACCCACCCCATCATGAGCACCTTGACACTAAGGCAGGCGAAAGGCGTGTCACAGCATACTACAGCCCAACAGCAAAACTAATCGTACTCCATCCTGACCGCATATCCGGTTCTCCTATAAAAACCTTATGGCATGAATATGCCCATTATATCTGGTCTGAAGAACTTAGTCCTGAGCAAATGGCAGAATACCAACAAATATATATCAATTCCATTACCTTCCCAACCCCATACTCACTGGAAGGGGGCCTGGAGGAAGATTTCACAGAGACTGTGGAAAGCTACAAGACAGAGGTACCAAACCTCGATAAAAACCGCATCTCTTTCATGCATAAAATAGATAACCAAAAACTTTTAGGGTGATAAACAATGATACACATAACCAAAGTGGTAACACGCAATTTCATCATGGATTTTGTTGCAGTGTTCCAAAACATGATAGGACAGAACCTGACCAGCTACGAGAACATGGTCAATAAAGGTATAGAACAGATACAACAGGAAATAAAAGATAGAAACCTAACATTGAAATGGTACAGGTATGAGATAACACAACTGACAAACGGCGCAATCGCAATCATGCTCTATGGTGATGAACAATGAAGCTTGGAGGATTTCTTATCCTGGCAGTTATCCTCTTTGTAGTAGTGTGCATGTTCACAGGCCAAGCCTTCTACGAGCAAAACAAAGATAATGAAACATTCGGCATCTATAATTTTACAGGTGCACTAAACTGGAACTATACCCTCTCAGAAAAAGCCATGACAGAACTTCAAAATCAGACAGTCCTTAACTTTGCCAACAACTCACAGGATAGAGTCACAAACATAATCCATAAGACAGTGGATTGGTTGGGCTACACGATGTTCGAGATAGCCAAATGGGGGATAGAATTTGGCTATACTCACCCAGAGAATGACTATAAATCAATAATCCACTTTATTAGGATATCAATCTATATAATTATTGCATTTCTCGCCATCCCTGCTATCGCGCCTATATGCGCACTGGCTTATCTCTCATATGCAGGAGCAAGAAAAGCCTCCCAATGGATTGCATCAAAAAAAGCCAAATTAAAGAATAATCATAAAACTAAAAAATCATGATTAACACGAAAGCCAGAGGGATGTCTTAACCCTCATCATACCACCCCTGGTAGTTGAGCAATACTCTCCCTCTGGTCGTGCAATTGATATGATATATAAAGGGCATACCCAAGATGACAGCAAAAGCAAAACATAGAAAATCTTCCAAAGAAGGTAAAGCTTCTGATAAGAAGCTAACGAAGATAACTGCTAAAGACCTTAAACCGTATGAACCTAAAGATTATCCTAAAGACCATATATCTTTTGACCCGGAAGACCTTGATAATGAAAAACTTCAGGAAGCACTCTCTGATGAATTACTTTCCGACAAAGCGTCACTCCCACTTACAAAACAAGAATTCAAAACCCTTTATATGGGCTATGCCCACCCCGATAAAGGGTGCCTGATAATTCAGATAGTCCTTTCATCCCTAGCCCTCTTTTTTATGCTCAGTTGCCTGATAACTGGACTGTTAATGCTTTTTGAAGGAATCTATGTAGGGGCAAGCATCTATATAATCATTTCTTCAACCTCAGGCATAGTATCGCTCCTGCTTGGGGATTATTATAACCCGAAAAACATGGTGGATGACTATACAGCTTCAATCACACTCTCGCCAAAGCTTGAAAAGCTAAAGTATGAAACAAAACTTTCAATTAAGAAATTCCACAGATCAGGAGATTGAGACAACATAAAATGCAAAAAGAAAGAATAACACTCGCTGAAATATTCAAGGAAGGCGGACAAATAGAAATCGCTTTCCCTAATCCGAAGGATGTTCAGTCTTTTGAGATATACGGATTCCTTAAATGCTATTTGAAAGAACTCGAAAAAGACCTGATTAATTCAATGGAAAAAACAAGGTGATAACCAATGCTATTCGACAACCAAAAAATAACCGTGAACATGAACGGCAAAGAGTTCATGGAGTATGAAAGATACAGAAAAGAAAAAGGTATCAGGATACCAAAAAAGCTTAAAGAAGCACTACCTTATTTTATCTTCGCATTACTTGGAATATTGATTATTGCAGCGCTAATCTCTGACCTTGACTATGAAAAACCTTTAAGCATGGAAGAACAGTTCTATGGCAATTCGTATAATCTTAAAGATTATACCTGGAACGAAATAGCCAAATATTCAGTCATAAAAATGTCTCCAATCATAGTAATCTGCATCTTAATAGCATGGGTAATTCATGGAGTGGGCTTCCATGTGATAAAAAGGTGATAACCATGATAAAAGAAAAGATGGACGAAGACGATAGAACAAAAAGAAGGCTTAAAGAGTTTGAGAAAATAAAAAACACGGGCACGTCAACAGAGTTTGATAGTGGATACCAAAAAGCAGTAACAGACCTCCTCAAGTTCATCAAGAAACAGAAACAACAGCGTAAGAAAATATACACCCTGAACAATGTATCGGTATCTCCAAAGATAGCTCTCAGCATACTGACAGAGATAATAAAAAATATCGAGAAAAAATTCCTGAAGAAAAAAGGTGATAGATAATGAATGTCCAAGAGATAGAAAAGCAATTCGATAGACAGCGTGATATGACTTATACCTTGCTTAGACAAAGATTGTCCACACTGCAAAGAATGGCACGTAGGCATAGAATCAAGGAAAAGCTTGATTTGATACATACAGAAATGAGCAAGACAAAATACATTATAAACTTCGCAAAACATCTCGAAGAGAACCATTTCGATAGGCATTTCTTACATCTTATGTTTGAATCCTACAACCCAACGATAGATTACAGGAAAATGTCAAAACAAATCACTCGATTTATTATGTCTATAAGATCAAAATGCCAAATATCCTTACCAAAACATTAACATCAATCAAGGACAACATTACCTCTTTCGCAATCAAAAGACTGATATCCTATTCAGTCAAAAAAGAGATCTTGAATAACGTAAACGTCGATATAGAATGGATGTTATCATGTCCAAGGGTCCCAATGTTCAGCGTATTGTGGCTAGCCTTGTTTATTGGCTTTGATAATACCAAAGAAATACTGAAAGAAAAATGAATCAGTTGAAATACATACAAAAGTTATACAAAGAAAAAATACTCACAAAAGATGAAGCAAGAAGTGCAAGATTTACATATATCTATGGAATATCTAGCCCAAGATATTTTTTTAGTCTTGCAATTTCTTATCTGATCGCAAAGTTAATTATCGAAATATTTGAAGATGAAAAAAACAACAAAAATGACAAAAAGAATTAGATGGTATGATTGGATAAATCCCTTTTTTTACATGAAGATGATAGTAGTCTCAGAAGTTATAAAAGCCAAACAATACCTTGTTTATAATGTTACTGAAGAGATAAAGAATCAATACAAAAAATAAACCCTCCAAAAATGCAAACCCCTACCCCCGACCTAACCCCTGAAGAAATCCAACAGGTAGACCTGAGAATCGCAGGACAAATAATCAAAAACCAAGCCTTTGCACTCTCGCACAAAGTCAACGACCAACTCATGCAGCCTATAAGCATCTGGCTTGATGACCCAGACTGGATGACCAGATTCAAGGTCTATGATGGAGACCTGCCTAACTGGGCAGAATACAAACGCAGACAAAGAGAATGGACAGAAATGCAAAAAAAGGAACTCGGCCAGCGAATG
>JAWODV010000099.1:0-31122 GCA_046483075.1 Kosmotogaceae bacterium
GTGCAGTCAATGAGTACAGTTCAATTGATGTAGCGTTCCTGGGTTTCCCCGGATATCCCACTATCGGTCCTTTTGTACTCCCAGAAAGGAAGAGGGAAAATGAGGGCAAGTCACTCATTGGTGAATCTCGAGAGAGTTCCTCTCTTCCTTCTGACTGCCTCCTCTATTGTACTCCTACATCTCGAGAGGAGATTTTGCAATGAGAAGGCGAGAAGGACCGAAAAGACGAGAATCCAAGAATTAAGAAAACGAGAGTCCGAGAAACCGAGAAGGCGAGAGAAATGCCAAAAATGTTTTCAGCATAAATAAGAATAATTAATGACAGAATATTAATTATGTTTTGCATAGCCTTTTATAAAGCTGATACTTAATGATTGAAAGCAGTTAACAGATAATACCTTAAATAAATAGAAGGTAAATTATTCATAGTTTTGACGGAAATGCATTAACTCTATAATTTTGCCAGATTTCCAACGATAAGTTACTCATTAATAATTTTCATGAATTCTTTAGCGTTTCTTTTTATTTGATCTTTTGTACCTTTTACCAATGAACTACCAATTCCGATGGCAATTGCTCCTGCTTTTATCCATTCTTTTGCGTTGTCTTTATTGATGCCACCTGTGGGAATTATATCTATCTGTGGTAAAGGCCCCTTAATTGCCTTTATATATGATGGCCCTAAAAACTTCGCAGGAAATAATTTCATGACGCTACAACCATTTTCTAAAGCTTTTTGCGCTTCATTGGGAGTCATTATTCCTGGAATATACAGTACTCTATATCTGCTACATAAGGTTTTAGATCTTTTTGAAAAAGTAGGGCTTACAATAAACCTTGATCCTGCTTCTATTGCATTTTTTGCAGTTTCTGAATCTAGAACGGTTCCAGCTCCAAGCAAAATTTTATCACTCATTTTTTTATCTAACTCGTGTATCACATCTGAAGCATGAGGGACGCTATATGTAATTTCAATAATATCTACTCCACCTTCATAGCAGGCTTCACTTATTTCTAGTGCTTTTTCCGGTGTTTCAGCTCTTATAACAGCCATTATTTTTGTACCAGTTATTCTTTTTAAAACATGATCCATTTTATTACCTCCTTAATGCTACCTCTGGATTCTTCCTGAACCAGAGCTTTCCTGAAGAAGACTCACTTCTTTTGGTGTAATTACATTGAAATCTCCATGAACGGTATGCTTAAGTGCAGAACAAGCTACAGCAAATTCCAGTGTATCTTGAAGAGGTTTATTGTTGATCTGTGAAAAAATAAGACCTCCTGCAAATGAATCTCCACCACCAACTCTGTCAACCACGTGAATTTCATATTTCTTCGACTCTAACATTCTTTCACCGTTGTGAATAATAGCAGACCAACCATTTATAGATGCTGAATGACTTTCTCTAAGCGTAATTGCTGCAAAATCAAGTTCAAATTCACTTACGAGTTTTTGAGCTACAATTTCATAATCTTCTTTTTTTAGTTCTCCTTTTTCAACACTTGAATCTGTAGCTCTAATTCCGAATATTTTTTCAGCATCTTCTTCATTCCCTATAACCACATCGACAAATTCCATTAATGGTGTCATCACTTCTTTTGCTTTTTCTTGACTCCATAATTTACCTCTGTAATTAAGATCGCAAGATACCTTTAGTCCTTTTTCTTTTGCTTTCTTTGCAGCATTATAAGTTATTTTTGCGGCGTTATCGCTTAAAGCAGGAGTTATTCCAGTAAAATGGAACCAATCTGCGTTATCGAAAATCTCTTTCCAGTTAAAATCTTCTTTTTTACTTAGTGATATTGCTGAATATTTCCTGTCGTAAATAACATTTGACGGTCTCTGTGAGACTCCCTTCTCAAGAAAGTATATTCCTAAACGGGCATTTTCATTTTTTGTTATATAATTCGTTCCAACACCAAAACGCTTCAAATGACTTTCAGCTGCTTTTCCCAAGTTATTATCAGGTAAAGCAGTCACAAAGTAACTTTCGCAGCCAAGTTGAGCCAAAACTGCTGCTACATTTGCTTCTGCTCCTCCATATGTTACATCAAAGTTGTCTGCTTGAAAGATTCTTTTATGATCTGGAGGGCTTAATCTAAGCATAATTTCACCAAAAGTAATAACTTTATTCATTCGATCACCTCCGGAAATAGGTAAATAAATTTGACTTGTCAATTGATGGATTTTTCTTTGTTTGACTATAAATTAGTTATTTCGATTCTCTAAAATCTCTATGTTTGGATCTTTAATCATGAACACTCCGTTCGTTGTAATATTTAGTTAATCATTACTGCTTTTATAACTGAATCCTTATGATCTCTGCCTTTAAGCATCATATTTTCTATTTCTTCTATTTTAAAAGTATGAGTTATAAGAGGTTTAACTTTAACAGTTCCACTCTTGATCATATCAATACATCTTGGAAAGTAAAGAGCGGGAACTGCATGAGAAGCTCTTAATTGTGTTTTATTAAAGTGAAATTTGTTTGCGTCAAATCTTATAAAACGTCCTTCTCCATAATCTATGCCAATGAAACCAACTACTCCTCCGTAGTTCATGACATCAAGGACCTCCGGAATTACGGGAGGTGGGGCAGTAACAAGTGCTCTATCTAACCCTCCTTTTGGAAATTCATAAGCGCTTATAGGGTTTTTGTCTACTAGTATCACATCGTCAACTCCAAATTCCTTTGCAGTTTCTGTTCTGATTTTGGAACTTGAATGTTCTGCTGCAAAAACTTTTCTTGCACCCATGGCACGAACTATCTGAACTGCCATAAGACCAATTGGACCTAAGCCAACTACGAGGACATCGTCATTTAGCTTTGGTTCTACTGTATAGGAAAGGTCAAGTGCTACCCCCATTGGTTCTACCAGGGAAGCTTCTTCAAATGAAATTTCTTCAAATGGTACTGCATTTTGTTTGTCAACAATAACTTTTTCTGCAAAACCCATAGTAAGATTTTCTTGTCCCGCTCTGCTAAAAACATTAGGAGTTCTATCATGGCAAAGATCCACTCGCCCATTTCTGCAATCATTGCATGTACCACAGAATGAACCACTTTCAACGAGGATGCTTTGACCTTTTTTTACATTTTCAACATTCGAACCTATTTCCTCAACAACCCCTGCTATTTCATGACCAAAGGGCTGCCAATCCTTTGCTTCGCTTTTTGCAGTATGAAAATCTGTACCGCAAATTCCAGAAGCTTTGATTTTTACAAGCACATCATTCGGTTTTAGTTTGGGCAGTTGAACATCCCTTATCTCAAATTTATAGGGAGACTTGACAAACGCTGCTTTCATGAATAACCCTCCTTATAATTCCAGATTGGATTCAGATATTATTTCCTCTATCCTTTTATAAAGATTGTCATCCATTTCCCAATCAATAGCACCGAGATTTTCCTCTAAATGTTCTACCTTCTGAGCTCCAGCAATAACAGATGTTACAGAATCTTTTCTTATAAGCCAGTTTAGTGCAATCTGGCTCATAGGTTTATTTATCTCCTCTGCTAGTTTATTTAACTTCAGTACAGTATTGTAGTACTTTTTGAATTCTGGACCACTCAGTTTTGGATTTTCATTTCTTACATCAGTTTCGCTGAATTCCTTATTATCGGTTATGGCACAGGCAAGTAATCCCTGAAATAGTGGACTATATGGAAGGAAGGCTATTCCATTTTCCAGGACAAAAGGAAGTACTTCTTTTTCAGTTTTATATTCTAATGGTATATTGTGGTAACTTTTCGGATTACGTTCAAGCATATTGTAAAGCCCCTGCATACTGCTGATTTCGCCTACATTCATGGCTCTTTTGGCTTCAGCTATTGAGAAATTAGAAAGACCAATATATCTTATCTTTCCTTCTTTTTTCAATTGAAGCATGGTTTCCATGGTCTCTTCTATTTCTACCTTAGGATCCGGCCAATGAAGTTGGTAAAGGTCTATATGATCAATATCTAATCTCCCCAGGCTAACTTCAATTTCTTTTCTAATACTTTCTGGTTTGAGACAATTTGTGATATTGTTCTGATCATCCCAAATGAGCCCGCATTTTGAGGCTATAAAAAGATCATTTCTGTGTCCTTTTATGGCTTTTCCTAAAACCTCTTCCGCGTGCCCAAATCCATAAACTGGGGCTACATCAAAAAAATTGATACCCGCTTCAATTGCTCTGTGAATTGTTTTTATAGAGTTCTCATCCGTGGTTCCATCCCAAAATGAGGGTCCTGATATTCCCCAGCATCCAAATCCAAGAGCGGAGACTTTATCTTCGATTTTCTTCACTTTTTTGTACTTCAAATCAATAACCTCCTTTATTCAATATTTACGTGATTCTTATACATATCACTGGAATCTATGTTCAATTTTTCCATTAAGTTCATAATGATAATGTCTGTTACTATAAGCATTGATTGTTCAAATAAATTACCCATAGGCTGAACTGAAGATATGCCTTTCCTTTCAGGTACTTTTGGTGTTGTGGTAGGAATTAAGATAATTACATTGCTTTGATTTGCAACTGAAGAATCATTACTTGCTGTTATAGAAACAACTTCTGCTCCCAGTTCTTTAGCCTTTTTGCAATTAATTACAACAGAATCTGTTTCTCCTGATGCTGATCCAACTATTAGAAGGTCACCTTTGCCTAGAGCTGGAGTAGTTACCTCTCCAACTACGTGCACGTTCAACCCGAGATGCATTAACCTCATTGCAAATGCCTTTATAACAAGCCCGGATCGTCCCATAGCAAATAGAAATATTCTTTTGGCATCAAGTATTTTTCGTGAAAAGCTTTCTATTGAGTCATCGTTTATTTTGGAAAGAGTTGTTTTAATTTCACTAAGCACATTGTTAAATAGTTTTTCAAACTTCATAATTGGTATAACCTTTTCTTTATTTCATATGCGACTTTACCGGGATTCTCAGATTCACAGATTGATCTTCCTACAATGACTATATCTGGATTCATGGGTAAAATAAAAGTTAGGTTTTTTAAAGAAATCCCTCCAGCTACTGCGATTTTTGTTTTAGGGAGTAGTTTTCTGATTATTTCAATTTTGTTTTTGTATTCTCCAAGATATTCTTTTGCACCAACGCTACTCAAATCTGATGGATTATGTATGCAAAGATATTCTGGAGAAAGATGAGCAATTCTTTTTGCAAAAGACTCTATATCCTGTAGTCCTATGGAATCTATCATAATTTCTCCTTTAAGCTCTTTAGCTGCTTTATTTGCTAGAGATATTGTTTTTGTAGAAGCCAGACCAAGAACCGTAATAATATCTGCACCGCTTTCGAAAGCCAGAGAAGCTTCGATATAACCTCCATCGATGATCTTTGTGTCAGCAAGAAATTTATGTTCGGGAAAAGCTTTACTTATTTCCTTTACAAAACTTAAGCCATTAGCAAGAATTGCAGGTGTACCTACTTCTAAAATGTCTATATAGTTTGAAACTTCTTCTAAAATAGAGAAGAATCTACTTTTTATATGGCTATCATTTGCCAGTTGTAAGATCATAGCTTAGTATGTTACTCCACCAACCAATATGATGCTTGAGTAGGGTATTTGCTCTCCTGTTCTTATAACCCCTTTTGACTGAGTATTTGTAAGCTCCTTAAATTTTTTGTGAGGTACAAATTCTATATCGATATTCTCAGGTAATTTTTCCTTGGTTTTTTCAAGTGTATCCGGGCTTACATTTTTTATTTCTTCAGAAAATATTACTTTTTCTATTTCTAATTCTTCAAGAACAGGTTCAAGAACATCAAAGATTTTTGGTTTTCCAGCAACTATGCTCAAATCGATACGATATCTATCCGATGCAATGGGCAAACCTGAGTCTGATATAACCATCAAATCAGTATGACCCATAGAGCCAATCAGATTGCTTATTTCTTTATTTAGTATTCCCTTCTTTTTCATACCTATTACTCCTTTCAAGTCTAGTTGTAAGGTGGATTCTAAACTTATAGTGTGTCGCTTCATACCAACATTGTACGAGTTCCACTGGTTCACCATTTCCATTGCAACCAAGTCTTTCGTAGTAAAGTATAGGAGCGCCATCCTCTAATTCAAGGAGTCTTGCGATCTTTCCTCGAGCAAGTCTACCTTCTATTATCGCGTCACCTTCTACTACTGCTGTTCCTTTTTTTCTCATTAGTTCATAAAGAGAACCTTCGAAATTCTCATCTCCATTAAGATTACTTCTGTACGTCAAATATGAGATGAAAAGAGCTAGCGGGAAATATGTTTCGTTTCCTCTAAGTCTAGATACTCTAAGCAGTTCATCACCCTCCGGAACATTAAGACGTTTAGATAACTCTGAATCAACTTTTACTTTCTTAACTTCAACAACTTTAGTTATCGGGACATGATTTTCGATTCTCATTTGTTCTGTGAAGCTTCTGATAGATGTGAGTTGTTCCTGCGAAGTACTACTAGTAACAACTGTTCCCTTTCCTCTTGTTCGTGATATTTTTCCACTATTTTCCAAAGCTTGAAGTGCTCTTCTTACTGTATCCCTGCTAACGCCAAATGCTTTCATTAGCCTTTCTTCAGTAGGAAGCTTTTTACCAATTGAATCTCTTTTCTTCATGCTATCTGATAATATTCTGTATATTTGATAATAAAGAGGTATGGGACTTGTACGATCTAGTTGAATTCTTCTGTCTGAATTAAACACCATAGAGATCACTTCTTTCTTACTGAATATCTAAACATCCTATGCTTAATACTCTAAATTACTGATTACATTTTCGCAAGGTCTTCGTATGTTTCCAGAAGTGAAAAGTAAGCCTTGTCGAATACTTTAAAGAGTTTTTCATAGTATGCTTTATTTTCCAGATTTGGAGAGATAAATTGGATATCTTTCACAAATCTAGATGCTTCTTTAAATGTCATTTCACCTGCTCCCACTGCTCCTAAAATAGCAGCTCCCATAGATGTTGCTTCTTCGAGATATTCAGGTATTGTTACTGTTTTGCCAAAGATATCAGCTATAATTTGCTTCCAGTTCCTTCCTTTGGCTCCACCACCAATTAGTCGTATTTTGTCGAATTTTCCTTTAGTTTCAAGTATATCAAGTATTATTTTTAAATTGAATGCAACTCCTTCCAGCACTGCTCGTAGCATTTCTGGCTTTCTATGAGTTGAAGAAAGGCCGATAAAAGCTCCACGTGCGTTTATATTCCATCTTGGACTTCTCTCACCGAGTAAATAAGGGAGAAATATAAGATTTCCTGCACCGGGTTTAGTTAAATCTACAAGATCGTCCATTAAAGTGAATGCACTAAGACCAAGTTCTTTTCCTTTTTCGGCTTCGAGCTGGCAGAGAGCATCTTTTGCCCATTGATACGAGGCACCACCAGCTTGCATTGTTCCGGTTGGGCAGTAAAAACCTTCTATTGGATAAGCAAAGTTGAAGGTTCTTGCATCTTCATCAAATAGAGGTTCGGTTGAACAGGTACTGGCCCAGCTTGAAGATCCCAAATAAACGTAAGCTTCATCGGGACTTACAACGCCAGCTCCCAGGCATGCACAAGCACCATCTCCACCACCACGTACGATCAATGTGTTTTTCGAAAGCCCTAATTCTTCAGCAACACTAGGAATTATGGTAGAAACGACTGTATCTGATGAAGAGACAGGAGGTAGTTTTTCCATATCCAGACCTAATGTATTAACAAGTTTTTCAGACCATTCTAATTTCTTTATATCGAGCAAAAGTGTCATTGATGCATCTGAATGATCAGTACCAAATTCCCCTGTAAATCTTAAAGCTATGTAATCTTTAGCGTTTAAAAATTTGTAAGCCTTTTCGTAAATCTTCGGTTCATTATCTTTTATCCAGGCAATTTTTGGACCTGAGTATGTTGGTGTTATTTTTGTGCCAGTTAATTTATACACATTCTCATTTCCTATCTTTTCTAGTCTTGATGCTTGTTCGACACTTCTTTGATCAGCCCAAATTATTGCTTTTCTCAATACTTTGCCATTTTTGTCAACAGGGATAGCTCCCATCATCTGACCACTGAAGCTTATTGCTTTTATATCTGATGGACTCACATTTGCTTTTGAGATTAGCTCAGAAGTTGCCTTTTTTACGGATTTCCACCACTCTTCTGGATCCTGTTCAACTTGATTTGGACCGGGATAAAATGTGTTATAACCTGAAAAAGAGTTGGCTAACAATTTTCCTTCAATATCATAAAGAGTAGCCTTATTACCAGTTGTTCCTAAATCGTATGCAATTATATAGCTCATTAATTACCACCTCCGATAAATTCCTTGTAAAACACTTCAATATCTTCTTTTTCAGGCATAGAAGGTGATGTACCATATTTTGTACAGGATAATGCCGCTCCAACTCGAGCATAATCAATAGCTTTTTTAATGCTTTCACCTTTAGACAAATAAGAAGAAAAAATTCCCGCAAAAGCATCGCCTGCACCAGTTGTATCAATAGTTTTTACTTTGCATGCAGGAATTAAAGAATCAGCAATTGATGGACAGTAAACACCCTTTTCTCCAAGGGTAATAATAACTGTACTTACAGCTTTTTTTAGTTCATTAGCAATTGCCCTTAATGATTTTATACCGTCAAGAGGAATTCCCGTCATAAGGCTGGCTTCAATTTCATTTGGCATTATTATATCAACGTACTTTAATATTCCATGGTCAAACTCTTTTACAGGAGCTGGATTGAGTAAAACCCTGGCACCTGAATCTTTGGCGTGCTTTATTGCTTCATATGTTGCTTCAAGATTGGATTCAAATTGAGTAAGAAATACGTTCGATGAGGTAAAGATGTCTTTATTATTTTTTACATCCTCTGGAGTTAATTCATTACAAGCTTCAGGAGCAACTGAAATGGCATTATTTCCATTGTTTTTATCAACGATTATTAGTGCAACTCCCGTACCAGCTGAATCGGATTCCAAAAGATAATTGCGAGATATATCAAATCTATCAAATGATTTTTTCACAAAAGGAGCAAAAAGATCTTTTCCTATTTTTGTCATAAAATTTACCTGTGAACCCGCTTTTTTTGCAGCAACCGCTTGGTTAAATCCCTTTCCGCCTGGTCCCATTTTGAATGGACCAGAAAAAACAGTTTCACCTACAACAGGTATATGCGGAGCAAATGTTGTAAGATCCATAACATAACTTCCGAATACTGTAATTTTGTTCAATTCAATACCCCCATATCCTTAAACCTACTTTTCATTTACCTTGGTTTTTTTATTTCTGCTATTTCTAACAACTCACCTCCAGGGCCTTTGAACGTGTTGTACAGGACTTTTCCATCAAAAACTGGTATCGGCTCAGGAGATTCAAGTTCTATGTCATTTTCTTTTAGATAATCCATCACTTGCACAATGTTGTCTACCTGAAAAGATAAATGCTGAAGATGAGATTTACTTACCGGGGCGAATTCTCTTTTTTTACTGTCTGCGAAACACATTAATTCTATTTCACAACCTTCGCCTGCAACAAAGGCTACTTCAAGTTTTTTTTCAGGCAGTTTTTCTCTAGTAACGAGTTTTAAATCTAGAAATTCAGTATAGAAGTTGAGGGCTTCATCAAGGTCAGGAACTTCAATAGCTACATGGAAAAATTTTCTAATCATCATTTTCACCCCGTTTTTTTGAAAAGTTTCTTCAATCCTTCTCCTTTTTTTCTGGTTTTTACAAACTGGTCAAAGAATACTGCAAGGATAATTATTGCCCCTATTATTATCTGCATTATAAATGGGTCAGCACCGAGAAGATTTCCTCCGTTTCTCAACGTCTGGATCACCAGTGCACCAAGAGCTGTTCCTAGTACGGTTCCGACTCCTCCATTAAGGCTAGCTCCACCAATTACGACTGAAGCAATAGCATCGAGCTCATATCCTTGTCCACCTGTGGGAACACCAGCAGCCATTCTTGTTCCAAGCATAAGACCTGCAATTGCACTAAAAATCGCTGCTACTATGTAAAAAGAATACATATTAAATCTAATATTTATACCTGAGAGCCTTGCGGCCTCTTTGTTACTCCCAACAGCATATAAGTTTCTACCAAACTTTGTATATTTCAAGATAAACATCATTATTGCAACAAGAATTATCCAGGTCCACGCAAGTGCTGGTAATTCGAGAAATCGAAGAACGGCAAAACTTCTATAATCTGTTGGAACACCGGTTACCATTCTTCCTCCTGAAATATACATGACAACTCCTCTAACCAGTGTCATCATTCCTAAAGTTGCGATAAAAGGAGGGACTTTTCCATCATGAACAGCAATCGCATTTATAAGTCCTATAAGTGCTCCTATACCAAGTGCAATAAGTATACCTACGAAGGTAGAAAATTGAAACATACCTCTTGTACTGGTAAAAATGGCAAATACCATTCCGCTTAATCCGACAATTGAACCAACTGAAAGGTCAATACCTCCTGTAATTATTATAAATGTCATCCCTATAGCAACTACACCATTTATAGAGGTTTGTCTAATCAGATTGGTGATGTTCATCCACGATATGAATTTACCCTGAGTCAACAAAGCCAGAAAGATCCACATCGCAATAACAACTATCAGAATGTTTCTTTCTGTAAAACTTTTTTTATCCTTCTTTCCGGCCATTTTATACTGCCTCCTTTATATTTTCTTTTTTGACTATATTCTTCATAGCTAGTGTTAAAAGATGTTCTTCTGAAAAATCTTTCTTTTCAACTTCTGCTGCCATTTCTCCATTGGAAATCACGTAGATTCTGTCAGACATTTCCATCAGTTCAGGTAAATAAGAAGAAATAAGTATTATTCCTTTTCCATTAGAGAGAATATCGCCAAAAAGCTTATATATCTCAGATTTGGTACCAACATCTATCCCGACTGTAGGCTCGTCAAATATTAAAACATCGCTATTTTTACAAAGCCATCTTGCGATTATAACTTTCTGTTGGTTTCCTCCACTTAATTCAGTAACGCCCTGATGAATGCTACCAATTTTTATCGATAGTCTGTCAACAAATTTATTTGCTTGAGCATGAGCTTTTTTGTAGTTAATTAAGGGGCCTAACATTGCTTTGTCGTAATTGATGATATTAATGTTAAAATCAACATCTTGCTCAAGAAAAATTCCCTGGCTTCTTCTGTCTTCTGGAAGGTAACCTATTCCTTTAGACAAAGCAACTTTTGGATTCTTTACATTAATCTTATTATCTTTGAATGAAATAACACCTTTCTTAAGTTTATCTGCACCAAAAATAGCTCTTGCTATCTCTGTTCTTCCAGAACCTACAAGGCCAAAAAATCCAACAACTTCACCAGTTCTAACGTTAAAACTAATATTCTTAAATCTCTCACCAGAGAGATTTTCAACCTTAAGAAGTTCTTCTCCCACTTCGGTTTCCTTTTTGTAGTACATTTCTTCGATCGATCTTCCAACCATTAGTGGAATTAACTTATCAACACTTTCGAGTTCTTCTGCAGTGTATGTTCCAACTTCTGCTCCATCTTTAAGTACAGTAACATTGTCACAAATATCAAAAACTTCTTCGAGGTTGTGAGAAATGTAGATTATTGCTGAATTTTGTTTTTTTAGTTCTTCGATTATTTGAAAAAGAATTTTCGTTTCATTCCTGGTTAAAACTGCTGTAGGTTCATCAAAGATTACAAGTTTAGGTTTTTGCCACAGTGCTTTTGAAATGGTAATCATTTCTCTTTCAGCAATACTAAGCTGTCTTATATTGTTCTTGACATTTATTTCAAGTCCAATTTTGTCAAGGAATTCCTCCGATTTTTTATACATTTTTTGCCAATTAATAAAAGGTCCAATCTTTGGTTGCTCTCCCAGAAAAAAATTCTCGGCAACAGAAAGATCCGGGGTAACCATAACATCCTGATAAACCGCATAGATTCCAAGTGATTTTGATATCAATGGTGAATTTTTGGTTATTTCACTATCATTAAAAATCATTGTTCCTGAATCCTTTGTGTAGGCACCTGTTACTATTTTTATTAGTGTTGATTTTCCAGCTCCATTTTCACCTACTAATCCCCTAACTTCACCTCTTCTAACAGAGATGCTAACATTGTCAAGAGCTTGAACTGCAGGAAATGCTTTATTGATATTTTCCATTTTGAGAATTGGGTTATCATTTTGCATGAAATCGATCTCCTTTAAGTTCCATATTTCTTTTCATATTCTTTCAATATTGATAAACTTGAGCTTGAACCAAAAATAGAAGCACCTAACTCCATGAATTTCTCAAATTGTTCCAGTGACCTAACGCCTCCTGACACTTTTATCTCTTTCTTTCCAGCTACAATAGAATTAATTAACTCAACGTCGTGGTAAGAAGTAGCTCTTGGGCCAAAACCTGTTCCTGTCTTTACAAAATCTATCGTTGGTATATCTACCAATAACTCACAAACTTTTAAAATTTCTTTATCAGTAAGTCTGCATGTTTCAATAATAAACTTGCATGTCCTGTTTTCTTTTTTTACTCGTTCCGAAAGTACAGTAAATTCTTTCTTCAATAGATCCCAATTTTCAGATTTAACAGCAGAAATATTAATTGTTATGTCAAAATCGGTTATAGCATCACCTAAGGAAAGATAATATTCAATCTCTCTCATTTTCAGCTCGGTTGGAACAATTCCTAAAGGAAAACCTCCTGGTCCAACGTTTATACCAACTTCTGTTCCTTGTACTTTCTCAATAACATAAGTGGGAATTGCATACCAGGGGACTACAACATTTCTAAAATTATATTTTAAAGTTTCATCTACAAACTCCTTTATTTCATCCCAGGTTGATTCGGGTTTCAATAAAGTGTTGTCAAAACGTCTATTTAAAGGAATATTTTTATTCATATTTACCTCCCATGGCTAGGACCAAGAATTCTGAAAAAGGGCAGCTTGCGCTGCCCGTTGAACTAAAGCTTCAAACTAGATCAATACTTTTTCCTTGAAAATGGATCGAGAATCCACATAGAATCATCAAGATTTTCCTGTGTAACAACATAAACGCCAGTATCAAAGTAATCGGGTAAAGGTTCTCCATTGATGGCCATGAATGCAAACATAACTCCTTTATAACCCATACCATGGGGGTCCTGAACTATGAGTGAATCTAGTGAACCATTTCTAAGAGCTTCTATTTCCTGTGGGTCGGAATCATATGCAACAGCTGGAATCTCGTCCTGAAGTCCCTGAACTTCAATAACCCTGGCTACTCCGTCGCCTGTATGGTTATTGTCTGCAAAGAAACCTACCAGATCATCATGAGCGATAAGTAAGTCTTCAGCTGCGGCAGCAGCACGTGATATGTCGTTATCTACGTAAATGGTTGGAAGAATTTCAAGATCAGGTGCTAACTCGTTAAGTTTGTTTTTAAAGCCTGTATCTCTATCAGTAAGAACTTGAACACCAGCCATAGCACTGATTAAACCAATTTTTCCTTCAAGTGGTTTTCCAGCCTTCTTGAGAAATTCAACAAGTTTTTCAGCGGCGAGGGCACCTCCAACTTCGTTATTTGTTGCAAGGAAAGCATCATACCCTGTGTCATAAACGAAATTGTCAATGAGTATAACTTTAATTCCTTTTTCGTAAGCTCTATCCAGAATTAATGAGGGTGCATCTGAACTTGTAGAAGATATGACGATTGCGTCAGGGTTTTTATTCACGACGTTTTCAAGAATAGAAATTTGTTTGTCAATATCTGATTCAGAGGGAGGACCATATACGGTGACATTAATAAGACCCTGAAGATCGTGTTCAGCGTTTCTGGCACCAACTATTGTGTACTGCCAGAAATCAGAATCTGTTGCCTTAACTATAAAGGCAATTTCATAAGCTGCCAGGCCTAGCGTGGCTCCGAAAAGAATGGAAGCCATAATGATTAACATAACTACTTTTCGCATAACAAAACCTCCTTATAAATTGGTTAGGTACGTACAAATATAGTAATGTACGTACAAACATAATAATATTAACAATATTTCAAATTTTTACAAAATCAGGAAATTTTCCAAATTTATAGAAAAATGAAGTAATGAGATAGTAATTGGTATTAATGAAGGATATTCAAGTAAATAGTAGCTTCATAAAGAACATTACTTTAAATGTTTTAATAAGGGTCAGTTCTTCTGTAATAATAGAGACTTAAATAACGACGAAAAATAATTAATTTATAAAACATGTTTTTTTTATAATTTTTGGAATCTTTAGCTAAAAAGAAGTATGATCAAATTAACCATAAATAGGAAATTCCAATTTGTGCACTGTTATTAATTGATACAAGTTTTATAGATAATCTTCTTCTAAGTAAATAAAAAAAGTTAAACCTTTTATGACTTATAAACGGCCTTACCCTTAATAATAGTTTCTTTTACTTCCAGATTTCTATCAAGGAGTACCAGGTCAGCAATATAACCTTCTGAAATTCTTCCTCGATTATTAATACCTAGTGATTTTAATGAGTTATAGGAAGAAACGAAGGCAAGCTCTTTGAGGGAACAATTTGTGAAATTCTTAAAGTTCTTTACTGCTTCGCTAAATACTAGTGTAGTTGCTGCAATTGTGCCGTCTTCAAGAACAGGTCTACTGTTTCTTAGATATATTTTTTGTCCGCCCAGTTCATAGTCTCCATCAGGCATTCCCGTTGCGCTTATTGTGTCTGAAACAATCATAATTTTCTCTGCTCCCTTTATTTTGTAAACCATATTTATGAAATCGGGTAATGAATGAACTCCATCGATGATCATTTCAATAGAGAAGGGCATTGAGAAAACAGCGCCGACGCAGCCAAGGTTTCTATGGTGAAGCGTATTCATTCCATTTGGAAAATGAGTAATTTTGGTACATCCCTCTTCAAATGCTTTTTTCATAATTTCAAAGGAGGCATCAGTATGACCTATGGAACCTTTTATTCCTCTACTTCTTATTAATTTGTAGGCATCAAAAAAGTTTTCTAACTCGGGTGCCATTGTTACCATTTTTACTGGTTCCACTAAAATTGATTTTAGTTCTTCAAGATCAACATCCCTTATTAGTTCTTTTTTTTGAGCACCCTTTCTTTTGACACTGATATAAGGTCCTTCGTAGTGAATTCCTCCTACTGATGATAAAGGATTTCTTTTAAGGTATTTCTGAACAACCTTTGCTGAGGAAAGCAATGCTGATGGAGGCGCTGACATTGTTGTTGGCAGAAAAAAAGTTACTCCTTTTGAATAGAGAAAACTCTCCCATTTTTGGAGACCTTTTTGATCCATTGAAAGAGTATCTACTCCAACAGAACCATGTGTGTGAGGATCTACAAAGCCTGGCATCAGTATATATTCATAATCAGAGGCTTCTTCGTTCCTCTCCACATCGATTATGTAATTTTCGTTAATGCTAACGGTTCCAGTGAACTCTCCTTCAACTGGATCGACTATCAAGATATTTTCAAATTTCATTTGGTTTTTCCTTTTTCAAAATCATGGCCAGGTTATTTGATTTCCTGTGGACATCTTTCCTCTACCCATTAGTACTCTCTCATCAAGGTCGAAAATGCCTCTATAATATGCAGAATATATTGCGAACCACTGTAATGGAATCATCAACAAGAATGGTGCAAATAAAGGATCAAAATCTCCATAATCATTCACGTCGAAACGAATTATTTCACTGCCGTTAGACTCCGCTATTTTTATAACTCTTTCGCTCATGTCTCTAGATTCATCCGATCCCACAAGGCAAACCATAAGTGGCTTATGCCCGTCAAGCATTTCAGCAGGTCCATGCCGGAATTCAGAGGTTTCCATGAAAGAAGCATTTACTCTCATATTCTCCATAAAAACAGTTAGTCCAAATTTATAACCAATAGCGTAAGCTGCTCCACTTGCGAGCACATAAAACAGGTCATAATCTTTATACTTTTTTGCGAGTCTAAGTGCCCGGTTTTCTTCCTCTTTATAAATTTTGCCAAGAATTTTTGGCATATTTTCTAGTTGTTTATTGAGTTCTGATATATCTCTGCCCTCTATTTTTGCTATCTCCAGACTGAAAATAAAAGCACCAGCTAGAGGAATAATAAAAAGCGCATCTGAATTGTATACTATTGCTTCATCTGCTTCTTTGGCAAGTATGCTGTCAGCTTTGCTTGTAAAGGAGATTGTTGTTGCGCCTTTTTTATTGGCGAACCTTAATGCAGCTACTGTGTCTTCAGTGTTTCCTGAAAAAGAAGCCAGTATCACAAGAGTATCCTTGTTGAGTCTTTCAGGGTTTTTCCAGATAAGATCATAACTTTTGTAATAAGCGGATGGAATATTGGTCATTTTATTCATGATGTAATCTCCAGAATAAAGATTGCACCAGGAATTTCCACTTCCTACCCAAAATATTTGCTTAAAACCTTTATCCACTGCCATCTTTGCAAGATCTCTTATTCTATCAGAATGTTCCTTAAGAAAAACAGAAAGATCCTTTTCAAGAAATGGCGAAGTAAAGAGAACACTTTTTTTTGCTTTTACTGAAAAATCATCTAATGTCAATTTGTACACCTCCGAATATTTATTAAAAGACAGAAAATATAATTGAGACTATCGTTCTAAATCCTTTTACAACAAAAAGGTCTTTCATTATTTAACATCTTTACAATTATCTATAAAAAAAGCAGTTAAAGTAGTCTATTTTGGCGATGATTACTCACAGAGACAAAAACAATTTTTCACTAGTGGTATTATTAGAATAAACAGTCATATCTTTAGAATTATACCAAGTATAATTTATGTTTCTCTATGATTTAGATGAATAAAAGGTCACGGGTTTTTATCATTTTCAATGAATTGGATATAAGAAAGACTGACTATCCTTTCGAATTAGTTGTTTTTTCTAAGTTTCCAAAATTCAACGAAGGAGGTAAACTTGTGGAAAAGATAAACAAGTTTTCGAAGAGATTTGATAGCACGTTACTTAAACCAAATATAACGAAAAATGAAGTGGATTTTTTTATTGATGAAAGCGTTAAACGTGATTTTAGGGCAATAGTTGTTCCATGGTATCTTATGAAAAATGTTGTTAAGCGTGTTAGGGGGACAGGGATCTCAGCTGCTTGCGGTTCAGGTTTTCCATTTGGATATGAGACAACAGAAACAAAAGCTCACATGATAAAGTCTTCACTGGAACTTGGTCCGGAAGTGCAGGACATTGATATCACTGCAAATATCTCCGCTATAAAATCGGGTGATTGGAAGTACTTTGAAAAAGAAATAACTTATCTGTCAAAGTTATTAAAGGATATAACATGCAAAGTTATTATCGAAGTCTCTTATTTGACAAAAGAAGAAATAAAAAAAGCTTGTTCGATATTGCTTAATATACCACATGTTGATTTTGTGAAAACCGGTACAGGTTTTGGTCCGAAAGCAACTACTGTTAAAGATGTAAAAGCGATGTATGAAATTCTAGGAGGAGAAAAAGGAATTAAGGTTTCAGGAGGAGTGAAATCTTTATCACAGGTTGAGGATTTTGTTCAGGCAGGTGCAGATATTTTTGGAGCAAGTCGTGCAATTGAGATTTATGATGAATTCGTTGAACGCTATACTGAATATGATGATCTACCACAATTGTCTTAATTAAGAAGAATAAGGAGGACTTTTATGAAGCTTTTTATCGATGATGGAAATGTTGATAAGATTGCTGAACTCTTTGAACTCGGACTTTTTTCTGGAGTAACAACAAATCCCAGTATCCTTAAAAAAACCGGAAGAAAACCTCTGGAAGTTATTAAAGAGATACTAAAGAAGTTTTCTGGTGATGTTTTTGTTCAATGTGTTTCAAAAGATTTAGAGGATATTGTAAAAGAAGGTACTAAAATCTTTGAATTGGCCCCGGATAGGATTATACTTAAGATACCTTTCTCAAGAGAAGGAATTAAAGCTTTAAGAAAATTAAAAAAATTAGATATTCCGACTTTAATGACTGCCATTTTTTCAGTTCCTCAGGTATTGATGTCAGCTGAAGCCGGCGCAGATTATGTGGCTCCTTATGTTAGTCGTATGGAGAATTTAGGTATTGATCTTTCAGTTGTTGAAAGTATGCAAAGGGTAATAATTAATAATTCATATGAGACAAAGCTTATTACTGCGAGCTTCAAAACATTGACCCAGATTTCGAGGATGGCTGAGTTACCTATCTATGGAATGTCTCTACCTATAACTATGTATGATAAATTCTTTGCTCATAGTGGCACACTAAAAGCTATTGAAGGTTTTAATATTGACTGGAATGCTATTGAAAATAAGGAATGGATATCAATATAATCGCAGGTATTAATAATGAAGTATATACTTGCCCATGACCTTGGAACAACCGGAAATAAAGCAACTTTATATAGCGAATTGGGGGAGCTAATTTCATCTTCATTTGCAGGATATGATTCTTACTACTCTGGATCCTCTAAAGTGGAACAAGATCCCGAAGATTGGTGGAATTCTTTTTGTAAGGCTACTTCAGATATAATTAATAAATCAAATGTTAATCCAAATAACATCATAGCGTTAGGCATAAGTGGGCAAATGATGTCAGTTGTTCCTGTGGACAACTCAGGTAAGCTTTTGAGAAAGGCTATGATTTGGGCTGATTCAAGAAGTGTTGATCAAGTAGTTTTTCTTGAATCCATTTTTACGAAAGAAGAAATTTATGGCATTACAGGTTCAAGGATATCGCCAACTCATCAGGGACCTAAAATCGCTTGGATAAAGAAAAATGAACCAGAAATATATAACAAAACTCATAAATTCCTTCAAGCTAAAGACTATATTAATTTGCGTTTAACCGGTAAAATGGCTACAGATTTTTCTGATGCAGCTATGACTGCTCTGTTTGACATTAACAAACTACAATGGTCCTCTCAAATCATTGAAGCTCTTGACCTGGATGCCACAAAGCTTCCGGAGGTTTTCTCTTCAACGACAAATCTTGGTTATATTAGACCAGATGTTTCGAAAAATCTTGGATTATCTAAAAAATGTCAAATTATACTTGGAGCAGGGGATGGTTGTAGTGCCTCTGTAGGAGCTGGAGCTGTAAATGTAGGTGACACCTATATTTATCTTGGCTCTTCTTCTTGGATTTCGACAATAACTGAGAAACCTTTGATCGATAGGGAAATGCGCCTTTTCACGGGTGCTCACGCTGTAAAAGGGCTTTACTTTCCCTCTGGTACCATGCAAGCTGGAGGAACATCTTACAGCTGGATAAAAAATACATTATTTTCTTATTTACCTACAAGACAACAGAAAGAAGATCAAGAAATTTATGAATACATTGACAGGCTTATTTTAGAATGTCCGAATTACAGAGAACCAATAATTTATCTTCCATATTTACTTGGCGAAAGAAGTCCCATCTGGAATTCTAACGCTCGTGGAGCATTAATTGGACTTTCTGCGTCTCATGAAAAAATTGATCTTGTTAAAGGAGTAATTGAAGGAGTTGCTATGAACCTAAAATGGATTCTTGACACAATGGAAGAATCGTTGTCTATAGGAAATAGTATAAGGGTAATCGGAGGGGTTGCTAAAAGTAAAAGTTGGAGAACAATACTTTCCAATGTTCTTGGAAAAACTATTACAGTACCAAGGAACGTTGATGAAGCAACTTCTATGGGTGCAGCTGTCATAGCAGGTGTAGGATCAGGACTTTTCGATTTTTCTGCAGTTAATAATTTTATAAATGATGTAGTCATAATTAAGCCTGTGGAAGACAAGAAAGTATACTATTCGAAATTGTATGTAATTTTCAAGAAGACATACAGTTCACTTATAGAAACTTATGAAGAACTTGCGGATATTCGGAAAGAATAACCTAAAAAGCAAAAAAATAACTAATGTACTTCTGCATTTAACTGGTTTATCTGGACATAATGAATAAATGGAACCGAACCGGTTCTAAATAACTATGTTTTTTGGCAGTATAAAGCAAGTGCTGAACAAAGGAAAAGTCCTCCCCTAATAATAATGATGATCCATATATAGAAAGGATACAGAGCATGAAACCAGAAAATATTGCACAACTTTTTCTGGTTGAAAGTGAGGGTGAATTTTTAAAGGAAGCATTTTACTATTTAATCTAGCCTATTATGATTCAGATTTGTATTCTTCAGCAGTTAATTAATGCAACCATTTGTTCTAGAATCCTTTTATTTTGTCAACTTATTTTACAACGGATTAGAATAAAGAGTTTGGACAATAAAAAAGGGAGATTAAAGCATATACTCCCTTTTAAGTAGAAAACATAAAATGAGAATAATCAGGAGCTATTTCTTAATTCATTTACTAATAGATGCGCATCACTAGCGCCAAATCTGGTAGCTCCCAATTCATAATACTCTTGCAATTCACTAAATTTCCTTATTCCTCCTGAAGCTTTTACTTGTATTTTATTACCTACTTCGCTTACAAGTATTTTTATATCTTCAACAGTACAACCCTTTTCTGCAAAACCTGTTGATGTCTTTACAAAATCTGCACCTGATTCAGCTACTATTCTAGCTCCGATTCTTTTTTCTTCATCGGTTAAATAAAAAGTTTCTAATATTACTTTTAATATATGGTTTTTGCAAGCATTTCTTACTGCGATTATTTCATCTTTTATTTTCTGATGCATTCCATCTTTTAACCATCCGATATTTATAACCATATCTATCTCGTCTGCTCCTTTTAGTAATGCATCTTTTGTTTCAAAAACTTTTACTTCAGTTGTATTAAAACCATTCGGGAATCCTACAGGTGCATCAATTCCCGTGTTTGAATCTTTTAGAAGATCTTTTGCATATCTTATCCAGGTAGGCCAAATGGCTACTGTCAGAAAATTATATTCAGTGGCTGTTTCACATACTTCCATAATATCCTTTGTAGTTGCATCTGGTTTTAACATTGTTGAATCAATCATTCTAACCAGTTCATTTTCCTTCAAAAGAGTTCATCTCCTTTCCAAATTTCATAATATTCCTCCATTCACGTGTATCGCCTGACCTGTAATCCAAGAAGCTTTGTCAGAACTTAGAAAAGCAACTAGATTAGCAACATCTACAGTTTTTCCAAATTTTTTTAAAGGAATTTCTTCAAGCCATTTCTCCCTATTGTGTTTCATTTTTTCTGAAATCATTCTTGTATCAATGATTCCTGGACAAACAGCATTAACAGTAATGTTAAATTTTCCAACTTCTTTTGCCAAAGCTTTAGTAAATCCAATTATTCCGGCTTTTGATGCACAGTAGTGAGCATGTTCGTAAGATCCACGAACTGATGACATAGAAGAAATATTTATTATCTTTCCATTTAACTTACTTTTCATATATGGTATTACTCCTTTTGAACATAAAAAGACACTCTTTAAGTTGATATCAATAGTTTCATCCCACTTTTCTTCAGGCATATTTTCAACTAAAAAATGAGTTTGTATACCTGCATTATTAACTAATGTATTAATTTCTCCCAGATATTTAATAGCTTTTTCTATCATTTTCTCAACCGATTTTTTATCAGAAACATCAGATATTACAGCTTCGATCATTTGATTATTTTCAAAATTGCTTTTTATGCACTTAACTGCAGTTTCATCAATGTCGGAAACTAAAACCTTATAACCTTCATCAAGTAAAACATTTGCAACTTTTAAACCAATTCCTCTTGCCCCACCAGTTACGATTGCAGTTTTATGCTTTAGCAAAATGAAACCCCCTAATAAATTATAATGAAAATGGTCCCAGTGGAGGAGACTCCACCAGAACCATTTACCCGGGATTACTGGGTAGTATACAGTGCGTCCCAGGCTTGATCAGGTAGCATTCTTTCCAAACCTGAGAACCAGATTTCAGGTGCGTCTTTCTCAATAAGTATTATTGGAGCATAAGCTTCAACAGGAATCTTGTCAAATTCTCCATTAATCGCAAATGAGGTCATTTCAACAGCTATCTGACCTAACTTTTCAGGATACTGACCTACTACTGCTGTTAATGGTGAATCAGGTTTTAGCATTTCTTGAAGAACAGCCTGATCAGCATCTACACAAGTAACGAATATTTCATCCTGTAGCCCAAGTTCTCTAATAGCCTTCGATGCTCCTATTGCTGGTAGACCCCATGTACAATAAACAGAGTCCACATTAGGATTTGAGAGTAAATAGCTTCTCATTTGTTGATAACTATTATTGACTGAATCTATAACGGAACATTCAAATCTTGTCGCTATCTCAACTTCTGGATAATCCATAATTACTGTATCAAGCATTCTTGCTCTAACCAACAAACTATACCAGCCAGGTGTATCAAAAACTACGATTTCTCCTTCTTTTTCCAGTTTATTTACTGTATACAGAGCGAGTTTTTCACCAGCGTTGAAATTATCAGAAGTTACATTACATAGGGTGTACTGGGAGGGAATATCTATAGTAATGACAGGTATATCAGCGTTGGCAAGCTTCCTCATTACGGATTCAAATGCAGGTCCTTCACCACCAGCGATTATTACTGCATCTACTCTTCTTGCCAGGAAATTTTCAATATCTGCTACCTGTTGATTCGTATCACCTCTTGCATTTGTATGAATAAAATCGTAACCCATACTTTCTAAAGTATCCTTTAATCCCTTAACAACTCCTCTGTTCCAGTCATTTCCTAAATGTTGACTTGCCACACCAATTAAAGGTGTTGCTGCGAAAGAAATTGAAGTGATAAGCACTGTTATAAGTAAAACAATTAAAGTTCTTTTCATTAAAATCCTACCTCCTTAGGTATGATATAATTTTTTAAAACTGTTATTCATTTATCCTCTATGGGCCTGTTAAAGATGGGAGTAGCTCTTTTGGATCAGCCAAGGTCCTCAAAAGAGTACTTTAATTCACGAACAATGTCCCAAGTTCTTATGTTCTTTTCAGGTCCCATAGGGGAATAAATAAATAAGAACACAAAATCTTCATCACCAGTATTAGTTAATTTATGACTTTCGTTTTTTGGTACGTATGTTACATCTCCTTTAGAAATTTCCACCACCTTTCCATCTGAAGTTTTCATGACACCTTTCCCTTTTAGGTAAATCATCACCTCTTCTTCGTTCTCATGAGTATGGAATTCAGAAGCTTGACCTTTTGAATATATTCCGATACCCACTGACATGTTCTCAGCACCAGTCTCCCGGTCTACTAGCACCAAATTATCTCTTTCATTTGGTGGGTCAGCGCGATAGACTGGAAGCTCATTTAAAACAAGTTTTCTCACCTTGACACCTCCTTTAAAATTTATGAACCTGCTGCTTTCCATAGATGCTTTGTTAACCCATTGTCAGAAAGTTCCAGCATCCTTTGATATATATATCTCCATTGCATGTATTTATCTTTATAAATTCTGTGATTTTTCTTTAAAGGTCTTAATTCTTTTTCGATCTTCAATACTGAATCAGCACAGGAATTCAAAGAATCGTAAATACCAGCTGAAACACTGGCTATCATGACTCCCCCTAGAGCAGAGCATTCCTTGTTTTTCAATATTCTTACGGGTACGCCAATAGCATCGGCGATAATTTGAGCGAGTAAATAATTATTAGAAGCTCCACCAGAAAAAGTCAACATTTCAGGCCATTTTCCTGTGATTTCTTTTATCATGAGAAACTCACCATAAGTTAATAAAGCAGCATTTTCTAACAAAGCTCTAAAGAAAACTGCTTTGCTAGATTTTCCCGAATCAAAAACATCCCAGTTTAGTATTGCCGGTGATGCGTGTTTCCAGTTGCTTACATTTGTGAGGTTTGAAAAAACCATCTGAATTCCATAAGCTCCAGTTGGAACTTTCGCTGCTTTTTCTGTCAATTCTTTAAAGGTTTTTTGGTTACTTTTTGAATAATTACTGCAAAAATTTTCAACAAACCATGAAAAAATCGGACCAACATAAAAACTGCAACCCTCGTTAAACCAAATGTTTTTAACACAATGACATTGTGTTCTCATACGCATTGTTTCATCTGTTATTGGACGATCAGTAGTTTGAGCGTGTAACCAAAAGGTTCCACCTATCACCGAAGATCTGTTCGCAGAGACGTCGTTTGTGGCAGTCATTGCAGCTTGAGTATCACCAAGAGAAACATAGATGGGAGTGTTCTTAATCAATCCAACCTCTTTTGCTACATCACTGAGCAATCCTCCAATTACTTCATCTGATTCAACAACAGATGGAAGTATAGATTCATTTATTTTTCCAGCCTTAAGTATCTCATTGGACCATGATAATGTACTAATATCAAATAAACATGTTGCTGATGCCATTGAAGGCTCTATACATGCTTTTCCACTTAACTTGTATGTTACCCAGCTGGCCACTGATAAAGCCTTCCAAATTGTATTATATTTTACTGGAGAATTCTCTCTTAGCCACATTAGTATTGGCAGAGCATTTATTGTTGGATAGTCACCTGAAATTTTAAATACCTCGGTTCCAAGGCCTGTTTCTTTGAGTTTTTTCACCTGTTCATTAGATCTAGCATCAGCATTATGACAGGCAAAAACCTCTTCACCATTTTTATCTATGCATACAAGACCATGTCTGAAACTTGTAGTCGTTATTCCAAGAATTTTTTCTGGATCATAACCAGAAATCGTTTTTTGGATTAAGTTACATATTAATTTCCAATTATTCTTTGTATCGAAGTGTGTTGCTCCATGTTCATCAGGTTTCCTTTTCCATTTTGCCTGAGAAACACTTAGCTGCTTTCCTGTTAAAGAATCAAAGATAATTGTACGTACACTGCTTGTTCCGCAATCTATTGAGAGTATTAGTGTCTTATTATTCAAGATTATCAACCTTTCTTTAGTGTTAGTTTTTTCTGATAAATACTTATTAGGAGAACAGCAAGTAAAAGACTTCCTTTTGTTATGTTCATTACCATTATGGGTGTACCAAGCATAGCCAATCCTGTTTCTAAGCTTTTCAAGAAAATTACTCCAAAAACCGTTCCTAATATCGAAATATATCCACCAAAACTGGCTTTACCAAGTAACACTACAACAAGTGAGTCTAGAAGAAAACTATCACCTAAATTTGGTTGAATATAAGACTGACTTGCACCCAGAATTAATCCAGATAAAGCAGCTAACACCCCAGAAAATATATACACTGACATGGTTAGTAATCTAACTCTTACTCCAGAATATTTTGTAGTATATTGATTCAAACCTGTAGCTCGTACGTACCTTCCAAAAGTTGTTTTTTCTGATAAAAATATCATTATTAGCATTACTAGCAAAAAAATGAAGATTGGCATGGGGATTCCTAAAAAACTGTATGATGTGCTGCCCATGTTGATGTAACCTGAAGGAAAACCAAATCCTATACTTTCACCATGATTTATAGAAAATTGAAGACCTTGAGCGATGAACATAGTGCTAAGTGTTGCAACAAAAGGGGCTACACTGAAGCCAGCAACCAATATTCCGTTTACCAATCCTATTGAAGCACCAATTCCCATACCCATTAAGATACCAATAAAAGCTGGAACATTATGATATACCATCATCGTTACACCAAATATGGTTGATAAACCAGCAACACTACCTATTGAAAGGTCTACTCCTCCGTTCATCATTACCATGGTCATTCCAAAGGATATTATTGATAGCATACTCGTCTGAATGAGAATGGATTTTATATTCAGCAAACTTAAGAAAGAAGAAGATAAAACCGAAAATGTTAAGACCATAAGTAAGAAAATTATTACTATAAGATATTTTATGAAGAGTTTTCTAAAAAACTCTTTATAAGTGCTTTTTATACGTTTTTCTTCTATAATGGTTTCTTCTGCTTGCATTTTAGTGCCTCCTAATTAAGGTTTTCTTGTTGAATATCTCTTTTGTTCATTGTGGAGATTGCAGCAGCGATTACCAATACGAGACCTTGAATAATAGGAATGTAGAAAAATTCAACTCCTAACAGAGTGAATGCGTTATTAATAACGCCCAATATTAGAGCTCCTATGAGTATTCCAAAGACATTTGGTCTTTTTGCACCCAAAACAGTTTTGGCAACAAAGGTTACAGCAAGTGCTGGGAGAAGAACTTTTTGACCTGAGTAAACGATAGCTCCAGAACTTCTCATAGCATAGAGTACTCCTGCTATTCCATAAAAAGAGCTAGCAAAGCAAAAGGAAACAAATTTTAACTTTTTAACAGAGATGCCCATCATATTTGAAGTTTCATAGCTTTCACCTACTGACTGTAGGTGAACTCCAAATTTGGTTTGATGAAGCAAAATTAGCGTCATAACAAAAAAGCTAATGCTAATTATGACGAAATTAGAAATGCCTAAAAAACTACCATTAGCGAAGTCCAGAACTTCTTTATTTCTTATCCAGATGCTAAATCCGCCATTATAAGTCCTTTCAACTCCCATTGCAATAAACATAACAGCTGTTGTGACTATGAAAGAAGACAGCTTACTGTAAGCAACCAGTAAACCATTAATAGCCCCAAAGGCAGTGCAAATAGCTATAACTAGAAAAACACAATAGATAGGATTAATACCAGATCTCAAAAATCCGCAAAACAGAGTTACACCCAATCCAAAAGTTCCACCAAGTGAAAGATCACTCTCTCCTGCCATGTTCACAAAGGTTATGCCTAATGCTGCTATTAAGAGTGGTGATATTTGTATAAAAAGATTTTCGATATTGCTCATTGTTCCAAAATAGGGAGAAAGAATAGAGAACAGGCTAACAATAAATACGAATGCAATAATTGTTCCTGTTTTATCAAGCCACCAACCGAAGGTTTTTCTATTTTTCGTTAAGACTAATTCCGTCATCTGTTTTCCCTCCCATTGATAGATATAGAAGTTCTTTTTTGTCGGTTTTATCTGATTCAAGTAAACCCTTATTTTGGCCATCAAATAAAACAAGGATCCTGGTTGAAATTCTTAATGCTTCAACACTATCGCTAGTAGTTACTATTACTGTTTTTCCTTCTTTTGCCAATCTATGAATGATTTTGTATATTTCTTCTTTTCCCTTGACATCTATTCCAACCGTGGGTTCGTCAAATAGGTAGATTTGTGTGTCCTGAATAAGCCACTTTGCAAAAACTACTTTTTGCTGATTTCCTCCACTTAAATTTCTGCAGAAAGTTTCTAAATCAGGAGTTTTAATGGAAAGTTCTTTAGATAATCTCCTGGCAATTTTCTTTTCTTTCTTTCCATTTATTATGAATTTCATCTTTGACATACTCTTCAAGCTGGTTAAAGAAATGTTTTTTCTTACAGAAAATTCATAAATCACACCATTTTTTCTCCTGTCTTCTGGAACCAGAGAAATTCCTTTTCTTTTTGCGTTTAGGGGACTTTTAGGAATCCACTTTTTCCCATTAATAAAAATATCGCCATCAGTAGCTTTTCTGAGGCCAAAAATTGTTTCAAGTAATTCAGTTTTTTTGCTGCCGACGGCACCTGTTATACAAAAAACTTCTCCTTTATAAACATCAAAATCTATAGGTCCAAAACAATTGTCGACCGATAATTCTTTAACCTCTATAACAGGATTAGCAGTATATTCTGGTTTTAAATCATTTATTTTTTCAGTTATATCAATTTCTTCTCCCATCATGTGTTTCACGATATCTCCAGGTTTTGTGTTTTTCACTTCGAATGTGCCGATTTTTTCACCATCTCTTAGAATAGTTAACCTGTCGGCAATTCGATATATTTCTTCCAACCTATGAGAGATGTAAACTGCCGTAATCCCTCTTTCTTTCTTCAACTTATCAATTACTGAAAAAAGAGCATCAACTTCGCTAACGCTTAGTCGAGAAGTTGGCTCATCAAGTACTAGAATTTTTGGTTTACTGTATAAAGATCTGGCTATACATACTAATTGTTGTTGAGCTACAGTGAGATCTTTTACAATTGATTTAGCACTTATGAATCCAGATATCAATTGATCCAGAACTTCTTGTGCGACGGAAAACATTTTCTTTCTATCAATTAAAGTGGCTTTAGTTCTTTCATTGCCTAATAATACATTTTGTGCAACTGAAAAACTAGGAATAAGTTCTAATTCCTGAAAAATAAAATCTATTTCGAAATCTCTGATATTCTTTGGCGTAGCGTTTCGAATATTTTTACCTTTGATAGTGATTTCTCCAGAAGTTTGCTGATATATTCTAGCAAGTATTTTTATTAACGTTGATTTACCAGCACCATTAGCTCCGAGTAGAGCGTGAACTTCTCCTTCCTTTACGTCAAAACTTACTTTTTTAAGAGCATGAACACCAGGAAAATGCTTATCAATTTCTACAAAATTAAGAATATTGTTGTTCTCCACTTGTCTCACTCCTATTCAAGCAATCCAACCTTTTGCTTTTTCTAAGGCCTTTGTCCAATTTTCAATGAGCTCTAAACGGTTTTTTTCATTAATTTTTGGTTCAAAAACTGTTTCGATTTTTCTCAAACCAGTGATTTCTTCAAAACCACTCCAGATTTTAGATGTGATTCCTGCCAAGTAAGCAACACCCAAGGAAGTACTTTCAAGATGCAGAGGACGTTCTACATTGCAGTAAGCCAAATCTGCTACGAGTTGCATCAAAAAGTCGTTTTTTGCCATTCCTCCGTCCACTTTAATTTTATTAATGGTTATTCCCAGATTTTCTCTTGCAGCACTTAAAACATCGTTTGTTTGATAGGCTATTGAATCAAACGCGGCTCTGATTATATGGTCTCTGCTATGATTAAATGAAAGTCCAATAAGGATACCTCTAGCAGTCATATCCCAGTGCGGAGCTGCCAGTCCCACAAAAGCAGGAACAAAAACTAAACTTTTTAGAGTGTTGACACTCTCTGCTATTTTTGTTAATTCATCTACATTTGAAGCTAGTTTAACTTTATCGATTATCCAGTTTAGAAGTGAACCAGCTACATATACTCCTCCCTCAACTTTGTAGGTGGCATGTTTTTCTATATCCCAGGCAATAGTTGGAGTGAGACCTTTAGATTCACTTAAAAATTTATCTCCAGTATTAATTCCAAGATTTAAGCAAGTTCCAAAGGTACACTTTGTGTTATTTTTATAAAAGCAAGCTTGTCCAAAAAGAGAAGATTGCTGATCTCCCAGACATGCAAGAATGGGTATTGATTTTTCAAAAAAATCCTTAGGATTACAAGCGTCTCCGAAGTAATCATTTGAACTTTGAACTGTAGGAAGTATATTTTCTGGAATATTGAACTTATCCAGTAAGTAATCATCCCATTGTTCATTGATAACATTAAAAAGTAATGTTCTTGAGGCATTGGAGGCATCTGTAACATGCATTTTTCCTCCTGTCAGGTTCCAAATGAGCCATGAATCGATAGTCCCGAATAGCAATTCGCCTTTAGCAGCTTTGTTTCTTAAATCAGGAACATTTTCAAATAGCCACACTATTTTTGTTGCTGAATAGTATGCATCAAGTGGTGATCCAGTATTGTTTTTTATGTATGTTTTAAGTGAGTAATCATTATATCTACTACAGATTTCTTTTGATCTTCTGCACTGCCAACTTATTGCATTATATACAGGTTTTCCGGTTGTTTTATCCCAGATTACTGTTGTTTCTCTTTGGTTGGTTATTCCTATGGCTTTAATAAGATTTATATTTACTTTTCCTTTTATCACTAGAAGGCAATCTTTTACAGAATCCCATATCTGTACTGGATCATGTTCTACCCATCCATCTCTGTTACTTATAGTTTTAATGGGCACATAAGCATCAGCTACTATGTTTCCATTTGCATCAAGGCATATTACCTTAGTTCCAGTACTTCCCTGGTCAATAGCTATTATTAATGGGGTTGCCATGAATAATTTCTCCTTCCTCTAGCGATGAAACACCTTTAGATCTTATTGTGACTTTCCCCAATTTTCCTCTCTGGATGCCTTCATAATACTCAATTAATCTATTATTGCTGTCATATGAAATACTTTCGATTTTGAATGCTGGATAATTTCCTGGTTCTAATCCAAAAAGTTCTTGTTCTGATTCGCTTAATAAAATTGGTTCGAAAGATCTAACAAAATCATTCATTTTTATTTCATATCTTTCCTCAAGTATTGAATAAAGAAAATTCTTTGTAAAATCAGTTTTTTCAATCTCAGGGACCATCTCATGGAATATATAATTTCTCGAAATTATTAAAGGTTCACCTTTTATTATTCTCAGTCTTTCTAGATAAAAAACAGGATCACCTGAATCAATTCCTAACTTATTTGAAATCTTTTGATCTGCAGATATTACTTTGCAATTTAAAACTTCATCCTTAATATCCACTTTTTTTCTGGTTAAATCTTCTCCTAATCCTATAGATTCACTTATATATTGAAAAGTTATTTCTCTGGACGCTACATAAGTTCCTTTTGGTCTTTCTCGATTAATGTATCCATTGTTTTGAAGTTTATTGAGTGCGTGTCTTATAGTAATCCTGCTAACACTGAAGATTTTACAAAGCTCAGTTTCGCTCGGAATTCTCTCACCTTCCTTGAGAATTCCCTTTGAAATTGCATTGGTAAACCAGTCAACCACTTGTTGAAATAATGGAATTGTTAAATTCGTATTCAGTTTTATCCTTGTCCAAGTGAACAAAAATAACACCCTCCTCTATTGTTATAACAATATAACGATATAACCATATCATAAATATATACATAGACAAAGTTAGATTATTTCCATTGAGAAGGTCTAAGAACTATTCAGAGAGAGTTGGTAAGATTATTCTATTTATTTCGCAAATAAAGAATATTCCTTCAAATTTGATTATTAAAGTGTATTATTCGATAATTGCGTGTCTATTTCACATTCAAAGGTCCTGTCCCATGGCAATTCAAATTTAGTTATTCTTGGTTTATGAGATATGAGTTTATTTTCAAATAAAGGTTTAAGCAGCTTTTCATTTGCCTCTTTTAGGTAGTACTTTTTGAAGTTTTCCAGTATATCTGGAGTTCCTGACACATGAAATTGCTCGCCACCAATTTTACTTAACTTTGATTCTAATTCGTTTCTGAGTACCCCCTGATATAGGTAATCATCCAAGAACCTTTCAAGAAGGAACTTAGTTCTTGCTTTTTCTTCAA
>JAWODV010000126.1:0-5392 GCA_046483075.1 Kosmotogaceae bacterium
CCGGCTGCCCCTGATAAAACCGACCAGGGTAATATTAAGAGAATTAGCGAGTTCGATGGTCAGGGAAGTGGGGGCAGACCTTGATAAAAGCAGCTGAATTTCCAGTTTGGCAGTCTTTAAAAGAATTTCCGAACTTAAACGACCGCTTGATATGATAATTTTATCCCGGGTTGACATACCAGCCAGTATGCATTCGCCAATGATCTTGTCAATCGCGTTATGACGACCGATATCCTCATGGAAAAAAAGAATGCCAAATTAGGGCTTGTGCATCGGACGGCACTTCCAAAGAATAATTACCATCCATATCGGTAGTGGTACCTATAGATGTCTGCCCTTTAACAACTATCGATACCCCGGGAATCGCGTCACCCGTTTCCGCATTGGTAACCGTTCCCGTAATCTGCATCTGTGCTGATGCGGATAATCCAGCAAACAGCACGAATGTCAATAAAAAAATTAGCTTTCTCATAGACATAAATTTTAGGTTTAGGGTAAAACAAACTTAGTTAAAACTATTGCCGTCTAATATAAAATGAAATTTTTAAAATATTTAACATTTTTTTAGTTTTCTAAACTTATTCCCCAAGGAGTGCATGATTAGAATGGAGATGACTTACTATCTATTTTTCCATTTACCTCTAATATTAAGCCGGTTACTTGATACACATAGGTATTTGCACTTACATTGTGAGAAATATTCAGCTTTGTGTTTCCGGAAATAATTTAAAACCATTTTAAATAATTCTCAGGCCTGCTTTGTCAATCTCAGAGGAATTTATCTGTAGTAAAAATACAAATTGATCCATCAAAAATCAGTTGCAACACATCATGAAAGGACTGAATTCTTGTCAACCTAAAGATTATCAGATAAGTATGAATTAATTAAAAAAATCCCTACAAAGAAGAAGACGGCCATACGGAAAAAAGGCCGTCTTCTTTTAAATGTTTTGTTTATTTTTTTGGAATTTGTTAGGAAACTAATCTAAATCCCAATATAGAGGTGAATCTTGTGCATCGCCATTCTCAAGCCATTCTCTTGCTTCATTGTAATTTGTTCCATTCAATGTCTGCTCATAAGAAGGATACCTCATTCTGTTAGGCAGATCAGTTAAATCAGGTATTGGGTTAAAAACAAATGGTTCTGCCCCCTCTTGTGAAGCATCGCCATAAATAGTATCAATAGCCGGATCATATACGCCATATTCGTCTCCCGGTTTCACCAATGTCTGTGGATAACCCGTTCTTCTGTATTCTGTGAAAGCAGTATTTGCCTGCATATACAATGCAATATATTTCTGAGTCAGAACATGTTCTTCCTGCTCTGCCCCGGTTAATTCACTGATATCAGGCAGCTGATTATCAACGAAGTCATCGATTTCGCCACTGATATCAGTCTCTTCATCGACTCCATTCCACCTTTCCATATTTGCTCTCACACCAGTTTTATAATGTTCATTATCCCAATCATTAAGTTCTGAAAGTATAAATTCAACTTCAGCCCATTCCATTAAGACTTCAGGAAAATCAGGTTTGTCATCAATAGCAGAGCCCGCTCGAGATTTCCAGTCAATTTGAGCAGCTACATCAGAGTCTTCTGCTATTGGCATACCAACATAGTTGCCATCAGGATTCGGTTTTGCAAATATAGGAATTCTTGGATCTTCAATACCATCAAATGGGTTATCCGTCAAAGAAGTACCATCCATATCTACAATGTCATTACCTTGCAGCAAGGTCATAAATGCATTGCCCACAGCAAAATCATCTCTATTACCTACATGAACACCATAGTAGTATGGGGCAGAATTTTTGTCAGATGTACCGTAAACAAAGACAGCACTTTCTTCATGGTTCGAGATATAGTCTCCATCAGCCATAACATCATCAATATGAGTCTGTGCCAATTCAGAATCAACATCCTTTATTTTTAATGCAATTCTTAACCGCAAGGAGTTGGCAAATTTTTGCCAGTTCTCAGTATCCCCGCCGTAAATTCTATCACCACTTACAAATCCATCAGTTCCTTCCAATTGGTCATATGCTTCATCAAGTTCATTCAATATATCCCCGTGAATAACCTCTTGGGTAACATATTCGGGATAAATTATCTGATCATCAGAATCCAGTTCCAACGCCTGAAAGTCTTCATTATCATCTCCGCCATAAGACCAGTATGGAATAGGACCCCATACATTTGTCATCTCATTAAAAAGATAGGCCATCATAATTCTGGAACAAGCAATTTGAGCATCATTGTCACCATAGGCAGAAGCTTCTTCCCTGGTCTCATCATTGACATTAAGCTCTATGACTTTTTTGAAATTTTTCAGATCATAATAGAACTGTTCGAAGTATTCCCTCATCGATTCACGATAAGCATATCTGTCTTCATCACCGTATTCAGACTGTTGCCAGTACTGCATTGTTACCTGGGAGAAACGTCCTCCGCCAAAGAACAATGCATTCAGATGATCCATGGATTGTTTGACCGCATGATTAAACACCGTATTAGGAGGAGTAGTTACCGGTTCATTAGGATCTTCATAGTAATCTACCTCACATGAGGTAATGCCAATTACTATAAGTAATATTAATATTTTAGTTATTTTCATATTTTTAAATTTTAGATGTTTCTACAACAATGTTATTTAAAATGTAAGCTGAAGGTTTAGGCCAAAGTTTCTTTTCATTGGCTGAATACCACCTTCAAGGCCCTGAATCGCACCAGAACCAGCTACGGTCATTTCAGGATCCAAACCTTCAAAGTCAACACCAAAGATGAATGGGTTTTTAGCATAGGCAGAAAGTCGGGCTCTCTTAATTGCTCCACCAAATAACTCATCTGTATGTGTATAGCCTAAGGTTATTTCACGGATCTTGATATAACTTGCATCAAAAATACTTTGAGCACTTGGCGTACCATAACCATGGTAATGTGCATTGGACCAAAACTTACCATCCGTATAGGTTTCATTTTCTACATATTCACCTGTTTCAGGATCCATATAAACACCATCTAAGAGAATTCCACCACCATCCTCAAGAGGTTCACGTATATTTACGCCATTATCATTTTCCTGTGCAGTGGCTTCTAACATACCTGAATACATTCCCCACATATGGGATAGTGAATAAAATTTCCCACCTTGCTGGATATCAATTAAGAAGTTGAAATCCCAATTTTTATAGTTCAAATTATTGGTTATACCAAGATTGTAATCAGGATAAATAGAACCTACAGGTTCCAGATCTTCTGTTGGCATATAAACAGATCCGGGTCCGTAAAGTATTTTATTACCATCTTCATCTCTTTGGTAATCATGGGCCCATAACTGGCCGTACTCATCACCCTTGCTGGCTCTTAAATATGCGCCGCCAAAAGGAGCATTATCTATATCAATAGCATCAAGTCCTTCAGCTAACTCATTCACAATCATTTCAGTTGAAGTGAAGGTAAATCCAATATTCCACTCAAAACTTTCTGTTGCTACGGGAGAACCGGAAACTTCAAGTTCAATACCTGAATTGGAAAGTTCTCCAGCATTAATTACTTTTTCATTATAGCCAGTAGCTTTTGAAACTTCAAGGGGTAAAATTAAATTTTCTGTAACTTTATCAAAATAAGTAGCACTTAAATTCAGCCGGTTATCAAAAAATGTAAAATCAGCCCCTATTTCGTTACTTGTGGTAATCTCGGGTTTCAAGTCCTGATTATTTAAACGAGCTCCCATGTATAATCTTTGCGCATCACCAAATGGTCCATCAGAATTATAAGAATATGTAGTTTGTACTCTGTAAGGATTAGTAGCACTACCCACCTGAGTAATACCTCCCCGGATCTTACCAAATTCCAGGAATGGTATGTCAACGACCTCTGTAAATACAAAGCTACCGGATACTCCATAATACATGTAACTATTCTCATCTTCCGGTAATGTTGAAGACCAGTCGTTTCTTACAGATCCCTCTATATTAAGGTATCCTCCATAATTTACTGAAGATTGAAGGAAAACACTTTTCTCAAGACTTTCTTCAGTATAATCATTTACTGATGGATCCTGCACTGAGTTGTTTACATTATAAAGATCAGGAACAACAAGTCCTCCTTGTGTACCACTATAATTATAGTCATATCTAACTTCACGGATATTTCCACCTAACAGTCCGGAAACAGAAATGTCGTCAAATTCTTGATTGTAAGATAAACGTCCTTCGTAGTTAAAGTCTGAATTATTTCTTATTCTTTCCGAATAGTATGGTTGTGCCTGGGAACCTACTGATCTCCTTTGTCTTTGATAAAAATCATAAGTGTCACCATATACATTACCTTCTGCAGTAAGGAAATCTGTTAGTTCATAACTCATGCCCAAATTACCTATAAATCTTTTCCTGGTATCTTCCGGATAATTTTCATAAACAGTCCAATATGGATTATCTGAATATTTCGGTTCAGGATTATCCCAGGCTTGTCTATTCCAGGTTCTTTGGGTTCCGTCATCATTTTTATAGTCCTTTAATCGCTCATAATCGAGTTGTCGTTGTCCCCACTGGAAGAACTTTTGTCCAAGACTCTCATCACCATATCCCAGTTGTGGACGTCCTTTCGTATACTGATCTATATATTTAAGATCACCTTGTACAGTGAATTTATCCGTTAAATCAATCTCTGAAGCTAGTTTTACATCATTTTTTTGTTGTTCAGAGTTTGGAACGGTTCCTTCTGTTGTTTGATTTGAATAGGAGAACCTCACTGTATAATCCTCACCATTCTTGGTTATTCCAACATTATTTTTCAAAGAAACACCCAGATCATAGAAATCTAAAACATCATGTTCAGGGGCTTTCCATGGTCTTTCCTGCAAATACTGATCGGGATAGCTTTCTTCGTCAAATGCGTCCCAATGCAATACTTCCGTGCCATCAAGTTCTGGACCCCAACTTTCATCCACTGCATAAGCTGCAGTCAGATAATCCTGTCCATCAATAGTCACTTCACTAAAGGAGCCTCCACCGCCATATTTAGTTTGAAGCTCGGGTATATAAAACGCCTCTTCAAAGTCCGCTCTGGAATTAACTTCAACTGAGAAATCCTCTTCTCCCATTTTTCCTGATTTAGTCTCAATAAGGAGAACACCATTCGCGGCACGGGAACCATAGAGTGCAGCGGCAGAACCTTTAAGCACAGAAATATTCTCAATCTCGTCAGGGTTGATGTCATTCAGCATGTTACCATAGTCATAACCACCACCACCTGTTTGTGTAGCTGCAGTATTAAAGTTAGAATTATCAATGGGTACTCCATCAACAATAATTAAAGGCTGACTACTCCCGGTAAGTGATGTGGCACCGCGTATAAGCATATTACTTGATCCACCCATATTACCTGATG
>JAWODV010000128.1:0-9880 GCA_046483075.1 Kosmotogaceae bacterium
TTCAACACTGACGGGATATAGCGTAAAATCCGGTAAAACAGCACTTCTGTAAACATTATGAAATAGATCGCTTATCCCTCTGGTGTTGGGTGAACCCAATATAGCAATATTAAGTGGTGGATTTTCAAGCTCTTTTAAAGTTTCAATGTGTGTAACGGGAAAAAGTCCGTCATTTTCTAATTTATTTAAAATATGCCTTCTTCTCTGCTCAATTGCACCCTTACCCGAAGGAAGTATTTCAATGAGTTCTATTACATAACGATTTTGTGTTACCCGGAATCTTAGAAATCCTCTTACCATGTATTCCTGGCCTTCCATTTCAGAGGGTTTAGCTATTCCAAGGTTTTCCAATACATTCTTTACGTTTTCTACCTGACAACTAATCTGATAGTTAAAACTGTTACCATAGAAACTTTTTACTGTTTCAACTACTTCCATGTACAGCTTTCCATAACCTTCACGTGCATTTCTGATTTCGCCTGTAAGTTGCACATCTTCTTTGAAGGCTTCTTCTGAAATATCTCTAATTGTCTTCATAAGTTCCGCTACGCCTGTAAACTGTAAACTCATTTAATACCTCCTTAAATGATGTTATCACATGAGAATCAAATAATGTTGTAAAATATACAAAGAGACGGAGGTGAATCTATGTTCAGAGTAATGTATAAATCTAAAATACACAGAGCCAGGATAACGGAGAAGGAGCTTTATTATGAAGGTAGTATAACAATCGATGAAAATCTTATGGAACTTGCTGGCATGAGAGAGAATGAGATGGTACAGGTGGTAAACATGGAAAATGGTTCTCGTCTTGAAACCTACATTATCAAAGGAAAATACGGCTCTGGAATTATCGGTCTGAACGGACCCGCTGCAAGGCTGGGAGAACTTGGAGATCAGGTTATTATAATATCTTATGGAATTTTCAGTGAAGAAGAAATAGAAAAACCCAGGGTAGTTCACGTTGATGAGAACAACAAACCTGTAAAATGAGTGTTCTGGGAATTGTTGTTGAATACAATCCCTTTCACAAAGGACATACGTATCATCTACAGGAATCCAAAAAAGTAGCTAATCCCGAACTGACTGTTGCAGTTATGAGCGGTAACTTTGTCCAGAGAGGCGAACCTGCAATAATCGACAAATTCGCCAGAACTGAGATGGCTCTTAATGCAGGAGTTGATCTGGTTGTTCAGCTTCCTTTGATTTATTCGATACAGGATGCCGGAGGGTTCGCAAGGGGTTCTGTATCACTACTTGATCATCTCGGTGTCACGGATATTGTTTTTGGCAGTGAATCAGGAAATTTAGATCTGCTGGATGAAGTAGCTTCGATACTTGTAAATGAACCAGAGGAATATCTTGCATTTTTGAAAAAATATCTTGGTGAAGGTTTTTCTTTTCCAAATGCAAGAAAATATGCGATACGAGATTATCTAACAGGGAAAAATAATGATCGCGCCATTTCAATAGAAGAAATTGGCAGTTCAAACAATATTCTTGGTCTGGAATACATACACTCAATTAAGGAACTCAAAAGCAAAATGAAACCCCATCTCATTAAGAGAATTGGTGCTAATTATCATGATGAGAAGCATAATGAAACCTATTCAAGCGCTACCTCTATAAGGAAAAGCATAATTGCAAAAGACTGGGAAAAAGTAAAATCCGATGTTCCTGATTATTCTTACAAAATTATACTTAGAGAACTGGAGAAAGGAAAAGGACCGGTTTCCATTGAATCAATGGAAAGTTTTCTTTTACCCTTTCTGAAAACCTTTGATAGAGATAGAATGAAAGAATATTATGGTTTTGTTGAGGGACTTGATGCGCGTTTTGAAGAATGCGCTTCAAACAGTGCAACTATTAATGAGTTTTTCAGCTGTGTAAAGGCAAAACGGTTTACCTATACCCGCATTAAGAGACTACTTCTGAATCTGGTATTTAATATTGACGATGAATTAATTAAAGAAAGTAATAGTAAGGGCCCCCAGTACATTCGTATCCTTGGTTTCAACGAAAGGGGCAGAAATTATTTGTCTGAGATTAAGAAGAATCTTATAATACCACAACTGACGACGCCATCTCGCTGGGCGAAGGTCTTGAAAACAGCGAACAAGAATGAAAAAACTGTAGTAGAGTCCGAACTTTTCTATAGACACTTCATGCTTGATATAAAGGAAACAGAGATTCATTCATGTTTTTACAGCGACAAATCGCTGGTCAGGGAAACATCCGAACTCAAAAGCAGACCGATATATATGAGGAGCTGATATTATTAAAAAATATGTAGAGGTCGCGATTTCAAACAGTCCTCTTCTTGATACATTCACTTATCATACCGAAATGGATCTCCTTCCTGGTGAAAGGGTCATGGTTAACTTCTCAGGAAGAAATACCATTGCATATGTTACAGAAAACAACGTTAAAAAACCATCATTCAGAACAAAAGCGGTATTGAAAAAAATCGATAACAGACGTTTTTTGAGTGATGAAGATGTAAGACTTGCCAGAAGTGCTATCGATGAATTTCTGGCGCCACCTGGAAAAATTTACGACTTATTCTTTCCTCCTGGAAAATTTCTGAAAACGAAGATCTTTGTTATCCCAAAATCAGACAACATCCCTTTTAGTAAACCAGTAACACTTGAAAAAGCCTTTGAAAAATATGGCAAAGAGCAAATCAAAAAATGGAAGGATGCCCAAAGGGTTAAGCTTTCTCATAGCTTCGAAAAAAAGATAACCAAAACAAAAAGGAAAGAAAAGGTGTTCAAACTCAGTGCAAGTCTTTCTGAAATCGAGCGTTCTGATTTAACTGATCTGCAGAAAAAAGTCGTTAATTATTTGTTTGGCGTAACGAAGGAAAGCCCAAAATCCATTGAAGATAAACTGCATTTAAGAAGCCGTTCTCCCATTAATACGTTGCTCAAAAAAGGACTGATCAAAGAAACAGAAGCTGATATAGCTGATGAGTGGGAGATTGCCCCAGTGGAAAAACTGAACAGGGAACAATCAAAGATTAAGAAGAAAATACTTGAAAATCCTGTGATTCCTCATCTTATTCATGGATTCACCGGTACGGGCAAAACGGAGGTTTACTTCAAGGTAATGGAATATTACCTCAATAAGGGGAAAAGTGCTCTGTACATGGTTCCAGAAGTTGCCCTTACGCCACAACTACTTGCAAGAATTAGAGGCACATTTCCCGGCAGAGAGGTCAGACAGTACCACAGTTATCTAACCCCTTCGGTGCGAAGAAATGTCTGGCTGGATGCTTTTGAAGGTAATATTGATATTCTGGTGGGAACAAGAAGTTCACTCTGGGTCCCCATGAAGAACACGGGAATAATTGTTGTTGACGAGGAACATGATAGTAGCTTCTATCAGCACATCCCTCCCCATTACAACGCAGTCGATATCGCATTAATCAAAAGCAATATTCTAAATGTTCCTATTATACTTGGCTCTGCAACCCCCAGGATTACCCATTATTATAAGGCTGATAATAAAACAATGTTTCTGCACGAGCTCAAAGAGCGACCTGTGGGAAGGATGCCTGAACTGGAAATTGTAAATATGACAGAGGAAAAGGATAATTATCTTTTGTCTTCAAAGGCGAAAGAAGCAATAAAGGAAACACTTGCAAAGGGAAATCAGGTCTTTGCCTTTGTAAACAGGAAAGGGTTTTCCAATTACGTTGTATGTATGGACTGCGGTTACGTGATTCATTGTCCCAACTGTGATATTTCAATGACATATCACAAAAAAGATGGGATTGTGAAATGTCATTACTGTGGATACAAAACCCTTCCCCCTACAAAGTGTGAACGCTGTGGCTCAAAATTCCTATCAGCCCGGGGTTTTGGGACTGAACGCATTGAACACGAATTACAGAAGGAATATCCGGATTACAGCATAATGAGAATGGACAGGGAAACCATTTCCAACCCGACCGAATACGAAAGAGCTTTACGAAAAATTGAAAGCGGCGAAGCACAGATCATAGTAGGTACAAAAATGATATCAAAAGGGCTGGATTTTCCTGATGTGGGACTGGTAGTCGTTGTTGATACAGACCGTCTCATAAACCTTCCCAGTTATGACTCTTCCGAAAATGCCTTTCAGGTCATTTCTCAAGTTTCAGGACGTTCGGGTCGTGGTAGTATTGGAAAATCACTTATTCAAACATTCAATCCTGAACACAGGGTTATAAAGCTTTCTTTATCCAATGATTTCAAGTCTTTTAATGAATCTGAACTTCCTGTTAGAAACGAACTTGATTATCCCCCATTCTCGAAACTTGTTGAACTTGTAATTGAGGAACAAACAGAAAGAAAATGCCAGGAAAACACCAATAGATTGCATAGCATGATCAAAGAATTTTTTGAGGATAGTTATGGAGAACTTTTGCCTCCTGTTGTTCCAGTGATTAAAAAGCTTTCGAATCGCTACAGAAGAAAAATTTACATTCGTCTTAAATATAAGGACTTTTTGAAAACTCTCAGAGAAATAATTAAAAGGTCAAATATCAATGTTGACATACTTATAGATAATATCGGAAGTCTTCTTTAACCTTAAATCAATCTATGTTTTGCTAAAGGTATTAACAATAAAAAAGCGGGAACTCAAATCCCGCTTTTTCTTTATATCTTTTATAACTATTCAATGATTATCTTTTCATTTCTCCCGCAAAATGGCAGGCAACCTTATGACCATCTTTATCTTCAACAAGAGGTGGGTCTTCTTTTGAACAGATTTCCTTCGCTATGGGACAACGTGGATGGAACCTGCATCCTGAAGGTGGATTTATTGGACTGGGTACATCTCCCTTAAGAACAATACGGTTACTTTTCTTTTCAGGATCAGGTATCGGTATTGCTGACATCAAAGAAACTGTGTAAGGATGCAATGGGTTAGCAAATAAATCGTCCTTCGAGGCCAGTTCCACGATTTTTCCAAGATACATAACCGCAATTCTATCACTTACATGCCTGATAACTGCAAGGTCATGAGCGATAAATAAAAAGGTCAAACCGAATTGCTCCTGAAGATCATTAAGCATGTTCAAAACCTGCGCCTGAATAGAAACGTCAAGTGCTGAAACTGCTTCATCTGCAACAATAATGTCCGGATTCAAAACCAGGGCTCGGGCTACTCCAATTCTCTGTCTCTGTCCACCACTGAATTCATGGGGAAATCGTCCCATATGCTCGGTGGAAAGTCCAACCGTTTCAAGCAGATCGGCAGCTTTCTTCAATGCTTCTTTTCTCGTTGCTAGTTTGTGTATAATAGCGCCTTCAGCAATAATGTTTTTAATTCTCATTCTCGGATTCAATGATGAATATGGATCCTGAAATATAATCTGAGCTTCTCTTCTGAAAGACTTTCTCTTTTCTTCTCTATTGGACATCATTTCTTTTATAAAATCTGAACCGGAACCATTATGCTTTTCGAAATATTGCCTTGCAATTTTTTTATCAAATTCATTTTCCAGGCTTTTTATCACTGAATCAGTTGACCCGGCTTTTTCTTTAAGGTCTTCAAATCTGTTCACATATGTTTCTTTCAGGTATTTACGAGCTCTAAAAAAGGGCATGAAATAATATGTTGTGTCTTTTCCTTCGACTATTATTCGACCGGATGTTGTTTCGTGAAGTCTTAAAAGAGTCATACCAACCGTCGTTTTTCCACAGCCTGATTCTCCTACCAGTCCAAGTGTTTCTCTTGGATATATTTCAAAGCTGACATCATCAACAGCTCTAACATGAGCGACTACACGCCTAAATACACCCGCTCTTACAGGAAAATATTTGACAAGATTTTCAACCTGAAGGAGAGGTTTGCTTCTATCTCTGCCCATTTTGAGTTCTGTTCGTTTGTCTTCAGTCATGCACTTTCACCTTCCCTGACTCTTTTGATCTCTTCAAGCAATTTGTCTATATGCCAGCATGCTGCAAAATGCTTTTCACCGACTTTCTCAAGAGGTGGTTCTTCGGTTTTGCATTTATCAGTGGCATAAGGACAACGTGTGTTGTATCTGCAACCTTCAGGAAAATCGAGAGGATCAGGTACTACACCCGGAATATTGTATAACTTCTCCTTTTCTTCATCGAGACGTGGTATTGCGTTCATAAGTCCCCAGCTATATGGATGTCTTGGCTCTTTAAATAATGTATTAACATCAGCGTACTCAACAACCTTTCCTGCATACATTACAACAACCCTGTCAGTCACTTCAGCAATAACACCAAGATCATGTGTGATCATAATAATTGACATTCCATATTCATTTTGCAGTTCTTTCATCAACTCAAGAATTTGCGCCTGAATTGTGACATCAAGTGCTGTTGTTGGCTCATCCGCAAAAAGTAATTTGGGATTACATGAAAGAGACATGGCAATCATGGCTCTCTGTCTCATACCACCCGAAAGTTCGTGAGGATATTCATCTATTCTTTCTTCAGGTTCAGGTATTCCGACTTTCCGCAACATATCAATAGCAAGCTCTCTTGCTTTTTTCTCGTTGACCTCCTGATGGAGCAGGACGGCTTCCATAATTTGATCTCCCACAGTATAAACAGGGTTTAAAGCAGTCATGGGTTCCTGAAAAATCATTGCCATTTCATTGCCTCGAAGTTTTCTCATTTTATTTTCCGCTGTTGTTAGCACATTGATATTATCGAATTCTATTTCTCCTCCAGCAATTTCGCCCTTTTCATCAAGAAGTCTCATTATGGATAAAGCAGTTACGCTCTTTCCACAGCCTGATTCTCCAACTATTCCAAGGGTTTCACCCGAATACACCTCAAAACTTACTCCATCAACAGCTTTCACAATACCATCTTCGGTATGAAAATAGGTTCTCAGGTCTTTTACACTAAGAAGTGGTTTTTTATGATTGTTATTATTATTCACTACAAAACCCCCTTACGTTCTCATTCTCGGGTCAAAGATGTCTCTTAACGCATCTCCAACAAGGTTCCAGGCGAGTACAAAAAGCACCATAGCTGTACCAGGGAATACTATAGAAAACCATGCCTGATCCAGCATTGTCATCCAGTTTCTAGCGTAACTTAGTATTGTACCCCAGTCAGCATATCCAGGTTCTGCTCCAACTCCCAAAAAACTTAGGGCTGCTGCTGTTATAACATAATTTCCCATTCGCATGGAAAGCTGGACCACAACTGGAAAAATTGTATTGGGAAGTATATGCTTAATTATAATAAGAACGTCTTTTTGACCAAGAGCCTTGGCTGCAAGGACATATTGCTCTTCTCTTGCCTGTAAAATATTTCCTCTTATAAGACGGGCAGAAGTCATCCAGCCAAAGGCAATTAACGCTATCATAACATTATTCAATCCCTTTCCCAGTACAGTTGTCAAAACCATGGCTGCAACAAGGAAGGGTATAGAAAGGAATATATCTGTAATCCTCATTAATATTTCGTCGAAAATACCTCCAAAATACGCTGCGATAGAACCCACTACAACGCCAATTAATGTCGCGCTTAAACCTACGATCAATCCAAGTCTAAAAGCCGTTCTTGTGCCCCAAATAACTCCATAAAAAATATCTCTTCCTCCAATGATCCCGAAAGGATGCTCTTCATCTGGAGACTGAGGTGATGATGACCAGGACGCACGAGGTATTTGATAATTATCTCCAAATTCATTAACTCCAGCTATCTGAGGAGCAAAAATCGCCACTCCAATAAAGAAGAACAACAAAACTGCTCCCATAATAGCTGTGGGGTTTGTCCAGAATTTTTTCATCATTTTTCTGAAATCACTTTTTCTTTTTCTTTCAACCATTCAAATCTCCCCCCCCTCAGCGTAACCTTATTCTAGGATCTATGACTGCGTAACTGACATCAACTATCAAATTACCAAGGACAAGTACAAGTGAGTACACAAGTGCTGCTCCAATAATAGACCAATAATCCAATTGCTGGGCTGCCTGAGCAATAAACCTTCCTATTCCTGATCTAACAAAAACCGTTTCAACAATAACTGTTCCAGCTAACAATCCAATAATTGTCATCCCCGCAACTGTAACAACTGGTATTAAAGCATTTCTTCTCGCATGCTTATTTATAACAGTTTTCTCGGGAACACCTTTGGCTCTTGCAGTTCTAATGTAGTCTTTTCTCAAAACCTCAAGCATACTTGAGCGGGTTATCCTCAAAAGGTAAGCCCACCATAGGAATGAGATTGTTGCTATGGGAAGAATTAGGTGTTTTAGTCCGTCAAGAAAAATATCAATTCTTCCGTTTATTAAAGCATCTATTGTTATCATGCGCGTTACATTGGTCCAGTTTGGGTCATTCATTATCCTGTCAAAACCTATGCTTACCATACCTGGCCCTACCCAATCCAGGCGCGCATAAAAAAACCAGAGCAAAAATAACCCCAAAACAAAGTCAGGCAGGGACCATCCAATCAAGGCGACCACCCTAATAAATTGATCAAGGAACTTATTCTGGTGGATCGCTGACGTCACCCCGAGCCAGATCGCCACCAGTACTACAGGTATGAGTGCGTACAAAGCAAGTTCTAGGGTATAGGGAAAGCGGCTTGCTATAGCCTCAGAAACTGGAACCTTCCCAACCAGAGAATATCCCCAATCACCCTGAAGTAAATTCCAAAGCCACTTTCCGTACATAACGGGCATGGGCTGGTCCAGACCGTATTTTTTTATGATCCGTTCTTTTGCATCAGGACTTTTTAAGGCTTCAGGACTTTTTATATAAGAGCCCAGCAGCTTATCCGGTCCCAAAGACCAGATCATTGCAAAAATAATTAGTGTTACACCTATCAAAATCAAAGGTAAAATTAAAAGGCGCCTTATGATATAGGCTGTCACTTATATATCACCCCTTTGGAATTAATTGAAAAATATTATAAGTCAAAACGATTATAACGCAAAATTAATCCAAAAAAAAGAGGACGGGTTTTAAAACCCGTCCTCTGTATGTTATTAAAACTAAACAACTAATTATTCTTCAACTTTATCAAGTTCGTAATACCAGGGTCCGGATCTCAGTGAATGTGGATGCCAGCCTTGTACCCATTCTCTTTCCACATGGAATCCTGTTGGGTTATACAATGGTACAGTAAGAGCCTGTTCAATAGCGATTTCCTGAATCTCAAGGTACAATTCTTCTCGTTTTTCAGGATCCGGAGTTTTAACTGCTTCTTCTATAAGTGGATCAAGGTTCTCTCTTGCAAATTCTTTAAATGGTTCACCGTAAGTCTGACCAAATGTACCATAACTTGCGTAGTAAGTTGCTATGAAGTTATGTGGGTCAGCATAGTCTGCCAGCCAGCCAAGTGTGTAAGCAGGCTGCAGCCCGTTAAGTGATGCAGCTAAGAACGTTGGCCACTGCACACCGTTTACGTTGACCTTGAATTTTGGATTAACCTGCTCAATATAGAATTTGAGCATTTCACATACAGTTTGCCTGATATCGTTACCTGTGTTATATAGCAATGTGATTTCAAAACCATTTTCCCAGAGCTCACCATCAAAGGCTTTCTTAAATTCTTCTGTTGCCTTTCTCAGGCTAAATTCTGGAACAGGTAGTTCTTCACTGTATCCAAGATATCCAATTGGAAGATCCGTTGGAATTGGGTCACCAAGACCATAAAGGACCTCATTAATAAACACTTCAGCATTGTAACAATGTCTAAAGGCTCTTCTTACGTGAATGTCACCGAAGAAGTCTCTTGGAATGCCATTTCCATCAAGTTCTCCGCTTCCAAGATATTCACTGTCTTCTGCAACTTCCCAGTTCATAAAGAAGGTTGTTGTCTGTGCATTTGGATAACCCTCGATAACTCTAACGTCTTCAAGAGCTATAACCTGATCTCTGTACTGCAC
>JAWODV010000041.1:0-10778 GCA_046483075.1 Kosmotogaceae bacterium
CCAACTGTCATTATTTTAAAAATTTCTAAATTCTGGAAAGTTCTTGTAATTCCAGAATTTATAACTTCATGTGGTTTTAATTTTTTTAGGTTTATTCCATCAAAACGAACAGTACCTTTGGTTTCCCTTACAACTCTTGTAATAACATTAAACAGTGTTGTCTTACCAGCACCGTTGGGTCCTATTAAAGAATGGATAATCCCTTCTTCGACATTCATTGAAAAATCTTTTACTGCAACCACTCCCCCGAATTTTACGGTAACATTATCTATTTCAAGCAGGGACATTTGTCCACCTCCAAACGAAATAAACCGGGGGGAGTATTATCCCCCCGAAAATATTAAACTATTCAGCTACTGATATCCAGTCTGTAATTCCTGTCCAGACACCATCAATTACTTCCATGACATACATATTTCTCAAACCGGTTCTGCTATATGTTGATTCAGGATCGTATGGTTTGTAGGTAAGCGGTGGAGCTATTATACCTGCCCATTCATCGAAACTTTCCAGTGCTTCAACAAGTTTTTCTCTTGTTGGATTTTCGCCTGCTCTCTTCAATGCCTCGGTAAAGACTTCCCCTGCAACAAAACCTGCAGCAGCGTATGCGTTTGGAATCTCATCTGGGAAAGTTTCTTGATAAATTGATACGTACTTTTGATAGAAGTCGTCTTCAAGATCTCCCATAACCCATGCCGTAGCTCTGAAACCTTCAGCTGCCTCTTCTCCTGCAAGATCAATTACGGTAGGATCAGCATTTGGGTAGCTTCCGATCATTAAAACATCTAGACCATATTCATGAGCTTGTTTAAGGAAGTTTGGACTCTGTGGCAGCCACATCGAGAGAACAACTGCGTCAACATTGAGCTGCATTAACTTGAGGATTTCATTATCAAATGATGTTTTATTAACATCTACAGGCATTTTTCCTACAAGGGCACTGGGATATCCCATATCATTTAACCAGTACTTTAAAGCATCAAATTCATCTCTACCAGCGTCATCTGCTCTGTAAACTATACCAATTCTTTCTTTTCCCAGTTCTTCGACAAGATATTTTGCCATGATCTGACCTTCAGTTACATAGTTAGGCTGAACTGTAAAAACATGTTCTTTGGGAGGAATTGATAATAAGGTTGAGCCACTACCCTGATAAACAAAGGGAACTTCATTGTCGTTCAAATAATCCATGACTGCAAGACAACCGGGTGTTCCCAATCCACCAACAATCGAAAATACATTGTCCTGCTCAACTAGCCTTTTTACCTCAACTACTGTTTTTGAGGGATTGAAAGCGTCATCAGCAACAATTAGATCGATTTCTCTACCATTGACACCACCATTACTATTCACCCAATTAAAATAAGCATCCATACCTTTTCTCATTGAGACACCTATAGGAGCTACTGGTCCTGACAATGCCTGGAAAGAACCAATGACAACTCTGTCATCAAATACACCGTTTTCTTCAGCAAAGGTAAAACTGCTGAATACGAAAGCTGTAACAAGTAATACTAAGAGAATCTTTTTCATACCATTCACCTCCATTAGGATATTAGTTTCTGACAAATTTATATATGTAAATATTTTATTCCTTAGCGCAATCTTTTTACTATAACTGCTGTGCCCATTCCGCCACCTATACATAAGGAAGCAAGACCGTATTCAAGATCGCGTTTTTCCATTTCATAGAGCAATGTAACAATTATTCTGTTACCTGATGCTCCAATAGGATGGCCAAGTGCAATTGCTCCACCATTAACGTTTGTTCTTTCAAGCATCCATTCCTTTGTGACGCCAAATTCTTCTTCTAATCCTTTAAATACCGCAAGACTTTGTGCTGCAAATGCTTCATTTAGTTCAATTAATTCCATATCTTCAATATTCATATTTGCTTTTTCCATAACTTTCTTTATTGCTGGAACAGGTCCAAACCCCATATATGCAGGATCAACACCTGCTTGAGCAAATGCAACAATCTCTGCTTTTGGTTTTAGATTATATTTATTTACAGCGTCTTCGGAAGTAATTATTGTAGAACTTGCACCATCATTTATTCCAGATGCATTACCTGCAGTTACTGTTCCATCTTTAGCAAACGCAGGTCTCAATTTTGCAAGCTTTTCAAGGCTGGTATCTCTTGGATGTTCATCGGTATCAAAAGCCGTTTCTCCTTTTCTTGTTTTAATTACTACCGGAGTTATTTCTTCTTTGAACCTTCCTTCCTCGATTGCCTTTTTTGCTCTCATTTGACTCTCAAGAGCAAATTCATCCTGCTCTTCGCGACTAATGTTATATTTCTTCGCCAGATTTTCTGCAGTTACCCCCATATGATAGTTATTGAATATATCTGTTAGTCCGTCATAAACCATATGGTCTACTGTTTCCCCATTACCAAGTCTATATCCAAAACGGCCTTTAGGTAACATGTAAGGTGCCATTGTCATATTTTCTACGCCGCCAGCAAGAACGACTTCCGCCTCATTCAAAAGAATATCTGTAGCCCCAATCATTACTGCCTTCATTCCAGAGCCACATAACATGTTCACTGAATAGCCTGGCCTTTCCTGAGGGACACCAGTATATATAGATACCTGTCTGCCAGGACCCATTCCCAATCCAGCTGAAAGGATATTTCCCATTATGGTTTCATCAACGTTTTCAGCAGATAATGAAGCATCTTCAAGAGCTGCTTTCGAAGCATGTACTCCCAGCTGAACAGCAGATACATTTTTGAGTGTACCTCCAAACGTCCCTATAGCGGTCCTTTTGGCACCTACAACGTAAAGTTTTTTCATTAGATTACCTCCTTTTCTTTATATATATCCTATTTCTTGAGCCTGCTTTTTTAGCTGTTCTCTAAAATCCGGGTGTGCTATTGAAACTAATACCTTTACCCTCTGGAAAACATTCAACCCTCTTAAATGAGCCACTCCGAATTCTGTAACTACGTGATCAACATCCTGTCTTGGCACGGTAACGGGAGAACCTTCTGATAATTTGGGAACAATTGTTGAAATGTTTCCTTTTTTCGCGGATGATCTTAATGCAATGATTCCCTTACCGCCCTTAGACATAGTAGCTCCTCTATGGGTATCCAGTTGACCACCTGTACCACTATAATGCTTTGTGCCTATGGCTTCAGAACACACCTGTCCTGTAAGGTCAACTGAAATTGCTGTGTTAATGGATACCATTTTTTCATTTTTGGAAATGACATAGGGATCATTGACATATCTACCACGAAGAATAAAAACTCCAGGATTATCTTCTATAAAGCGGTACATCTTTTCAGTACCAAGTGCAAAAGCACAAATAAATTTACCCTGCCATAATGTTTTTTTTCTATTTGTGATTACTCCCTGTTCAAAAAGATCGATCATAGATTCCGTAAACATCTCCGTGTGAATACCCAAATCTTTTTTTGTTTCAAGGAATTTCGCCACAGCATTAGGAATTCCACCTATTCCTATCTGAATGGTAGAACCATCTTCAATGATCTCCGAGATATGGCCTGCGATTTGTTTTTCAACTTCGGAAGGTTCTACTACAGGAAGCTCAGGAATATGGAAGTTATTCTCTATCACATGGTCAACCTCTGATATGTGTACCTGCGTGTCTCCATGTGTTTTTGGAGCTTCTTCATTAACTTCAAGAATAACTATATCAGCTCCTTCAACCATATCTCTTTCATAGACATTGGATAACGAAAGCGTCATGAATCCGTTATCATCCATGGGTGAAGCAACTCCCCAAAATATATCCGGAGAATTTGTAGCCAATCTGTCAATTGAAGCTGCATGAAGGTTATTGGGAATAAAAGTCACCGTTTTTAAGTTTTCTTTGGCTGCTTTTCTTACAGGTGGAGAATAAAACCATGACTCATTGAGAAATCTTCCTTCATATTCTTTTTTTTGGAAAAATTCGTAATCACGCATATTCAAACATGTAGCTACATGAACGTCTTTGATATTTTCATCAATCTTATGAAGATTTTCCAATAATCCCTTGGCTTCCATGGAAACCATGCTGGTGACTATTTTCATTCCGCTCTTTATTAAACCAAGAGCCTCTTCTATCGTTCTTGTTTTGTTCTTATACATTTGTTGCCATTTATTCATTAAAATACCTCCAAACCTCTATTCAATAGTTTTGCAAGTTCGAGTAAGCAATGATTCCAATTTTCTTGCTTTTCTTTTGGGTAAATTATTAAGTCCAGGCCCATAAAATGTCCTATACCCATTAGGAAGACTCCCAGATCTTCCTTTTTAAATTCAGCGATTTCTCCTTTATTTATAGGTTTTTCCAGGGCTCTTGTATAAGAATCCAATATTTTTTCATAATACAGCTTACCCACTCCGTCAACTATGAACTCTGATTCTCGTACTATTTCATACAGGTTTCTGTGTGCTTTCATAAACAATAAAAATGCCTTGTAGTTTCTCATTTCCTGATTCAATCTTCCATCCACACTCTTTGATGCATCTTTTAGCGCATTCCTAAAATTATGATTTGCCCATAAAACCAATTCTTTCAATAATTGGGATTTGCTTTCAAAATAGACATAAAATGTTCCCTGAGCATAGCCTGCATGGTTTGTTATATCGTATATTGACGTGTTGAAATATCCTTTAGTACCTATCAGCTCTTCCGCAGAAGCCAGCAGTCGTTCTTTGGTATTTTCTGTTCGCCTGTTTACTACATCAAGACTGTACTTAATTACATCCGGTTTAAGTTCTGCTTGACACTGTAGTCCCTGAGTCACAAACTTCACGAGATTATCAATTGTCCCTTTTGGTACAGGAGAATTTCTGAATATTATCCACCAAATAGCAACGAACCTTGCACTTCCTACAACAAACCACTTCAACCATAGTTTGGCATCATTTTCAAGTTCTAAAGTTCTTTTAAGGGCTTCCATATATGCGCTATCGACTTCTTTCTCAATTTCTTTAAAACGATACTCTGCTTCATGAAATGCCATAAATCTTTTTTTGTATTTCCATAAAGCATTGAAGGCATTGGTAAAAAAGCTTATCAAAATTTCGTTTTGATCTTCCCCCTTGACTCTTTTTAAAGAAGCTTTAAATTCCTTCATCATGTCTTCGGTTATTTCTCTAAAAATTTCGTTTTTGTTATCAAAGTGTCTGTAAAATGTACCGTTGGATAAACCCGATTCTCTACAAATTGCCGCTACAGATGTTTTTTCAAGACCATACTGACTGAATAGATCTTCAGCTGCTTTTTTTAATAGTTGACGGGTTCTTTCCGATTTCGAAGGTTTCAAATAGTCAAACCTCCATTTACCCCAATACATTGACCTGTGAGATATGTTGACTCATCTGATATTAAAAACAAGTATATATTAGCAATTTCTTCAGGTTCACCGAATCTCTTCAAAGGTATTTTCTCTTCAAGAGAATTTATTATTTTCTCAGGTACTTTTTCTGTCATCGGTGTGTTTATAAAACCAGGAGCTACTGCATTCACTCTTATTGCTGCTCCTTTTCTAGTAAATTCTTTGGCCCATGTTTTTGTCATGGCAATAACTCCACCCTTTGTTGCTGAATAGTTGGTCTGACCGATATTTCCAAAAACTCCTACTATGGATGACGTGTTAACAATACTTCCGCTTCCCTGATTGATCATTACAGGAGCTACAAACTGCGTCATATTGAATACACCTTTTAGATTGACGTCTATGACTGCATCCCAATCTTCTTCCTTCATTCTTTTTAGTAATGCATCTTTTGTTATTCCTGCATTATTGACAAGTCCATCTATTCTTCCGTATTTTTCTTTAATCTCATTAACCATTTTTTCTATTTCGTCTCTGTCCGTTACATTGAGCTTCCATGGTAGCAATTCACCAGTATTATTTGCACATTCGGTTTTCAGCTCATTCAAACTTTTTTCATCTACATCGCAAGCGACAACCATTGCCCCTTCTTTACAAAATAATTTAGCTGCAGTTCTGCCTATACCACTGGCTGCACCTGTAATAATGGTTACTTTTCCTTCAAGTCTCATCACAAAACCTCCTTCTATTATTAATATTTACCCCACTTAATAGTTGAAGCTGCCCAGACAAAACCAAGTCCAGCACCAACCATAACAATCACCGATCCATCTTTTATCTTTCCACTTTCAAGACCAAGTTTCAATGAAAGAATCTGGTCATTTTGACCCATATGTCCGTAATCGTCCAAATATGTCGATTGTTCCTCTCTCATTCCAAGTTCTTCAAGTACAGCATAATGCGCGGATCTTTTGAAGTGAAGAATTGCAAGATAATCAATATCCTTGTCACTTTCATATCCGCTCTTTCTCAAAGATTCACGGATAACGGCATAAAAATTGGGCATTGTTTTTTCACCCAACCGTTTTTTGAAATCATCCATGTCTCCCTCTATATCAAACCAGTATTTTTTTGTATCTTCTGGTTCCATTGGCCATTTTTTAGTACCACCCACTGGTACCACACAATCTTCAGAAAAAGAGCCATCTCCTCTAAAAGAAGAGCCCAGTATTACATTTTTGTTCAAATCTTTTTTTATTAATGCAGCAGCGCCACCTGCACCTATATCAGCCATGAATGTTGTGGCAGGGTTCTCAAGATTAATCAAATCAACATTTCTATACCCGCTAACCAGCAAAACCGTATTAATATCATCATGGGTAAGCATAAAACTTTTCGCAGTATCCATTCCAGCCATCATTGAGCCACACATTGCTTCCATATCAAATGACCACGCGTTAGTTGCTCCAAGTTCATCAGCAATCTTTAAACCAGCTAGCCAGCAGGGATAATCTTTGTGTTGAGCACCGTTCCAGATAATCAAATCAATATCTTTAGGGTCAACATTGGCATCTTTTATTGCTTGTTTAGCTGCTTCCAGTCCCATATAACTTGTGGTGTCATTAGAGCCAGGAATATATTTCTTTTTAACACCAAACTTATCTATAATAATATTTTCAGGTATTCCTGTTTTTTCAGAAATTTCCCTGGCTGGCATATAGTTATCCGGTAAATAAACACCAATTCCTGCTATTCCAACATTTTGTTTTTTCAACTAAATCAGCTCCAATCAATGATTGTGTGTAAAAGATGATTCATATCTCATTTATGATATATGAATCACCTCTCATTTTTAAGATACAATATTTTTTGTTTTTTTGTAAATTCAACTAAACACTCTCTAACGTACTGAAGAGTGATTAATTATATCTAGAAGTGATTAAAGAGGAGAAAGTCAAGATATTGAAGAAATGGAAACAGCTGTATCTGTAATCCGATAGCAGTAAATAAAGTGCTGTGAAGTGGAAAAACTCCGTATCTTAATAATAATACAAATCATGTAAAGAGCTTACTTATATAGTGTTATGTAAATTGAAATAATAAAAAACAGTTTTTGTTTAAAATGAAATTGTAATATTTAAGCTCAATTATAAAGTCAGTAAGTTTTCAGGGCTCAGTAGAAATGCCCTTATAAATGAAAGCACAGCCAATAAATTCTTAAAAAAATTTGGCGTTAATTTGTTAAACCTAATTGTATTTTAAGACGAAACCCGTTACAGCTGTTATAAATTCTTCGGGTTTTTCCAGTACTGACGCGTGTCCTGCATTTTTTATAATAATATATTCGTTTTCAGGGATGCGTTTATGGAGTTCGTCTACCTCTTCTAAAGGAGTAATTATGTCTTTATCGGATGCCAGAAGGAGTGTTGGCGCATTAATTTTGTGCACTTCATTAATAACATCGAAATCAGGATTGCTTGAAGCAAGTCTCTTAAAGCCCTCAAACCATCTTTCTGTCAACAATTTTTTAAATGTTTTTTGCCTCTTTTTTAACCAGTCAAGATTGTTATTGTAGAAATGATCAGAGTATATAAAGGGAATTGCAAGTTTAAAGAATTTTTCACCGTCTTTTGTATCTGCTGCTTCTTTCCACGCTTCTCCTAGTTCTGAAAGATAACTGTTGATACGGCCAACTGTATTTGCCAGTACAAGTGACTGTACTTTTTCAGGATGATGTATGGCGAATATCTCAGCAACCTGTCCGCCATATGAAAGTCCCAGTATATTTACTCTTGATAATTCAAGTTTTTCCACAAGTTCATTAAGGTCATTTGAATGAATTTTTATATCATATTGTTCTTCCATGTAATCGGATTGACCCTGATCACGAAAATCCACAAGAACAAGCCTAAAAAATTTTGTGAACTTATCTATGAAATCTTTCCAGGATAGCGTTGACATCATAATTCCATTAAGAATAATCAGTACGGGTTTTTGTTCATCTCCATAGATTTCATAGTAGATTTTTTTTCCATCTCGCATAGTAATTTTGGGCATGATATCACCTCATTGATATTTAAAAACACAGAAACCATTTTAGTTAATAATTTCCGTCTTTTCGTAATTAAAAATTCTTCTCTGCATGTTATTATTATTGTGATAAAAGGCTCGATGTTTTCTTTTCAAAGATTATCATAAAGAATAATTCAAATCAAACGTACTATAATCAATAAAATTTTCATGAAGAGGAGGGTTAAAATGCCAAAAAACATGCAAAGTATGGATGGTAATAACGCAGCGTCACATGTTTCATATGCTTTTACTGACGTAGCAGCTATATATCCGATTACACCATCTTCTCCAATGGCAGAGCTGATTGATGCATGGTCAGCAAAGGGAAGAAAAAATCTTTTTGGACAAACCGTCAATGTTGTAGAAATGCAGGCAGAAAGTGGTGCTGCTGGAGCAGTTCACGGCTCGTTAACTGCAGGAGCTTTAACCACAACATATACTGCTTCTCAGGGCTTGCTTTTGATGATTCCAAATATGTACAAGATTTCTGGGGAATTGTTACCAGGAGTTTTTCACGTAAGTGCTAGAGCAGTTGCGGGACACGCTCTTTCAATATTTGGTGATCATACAGATGTAATGGCTACAAGGCAAACAGGTTTTGCTTTGTTAGCCTCAGGAAGCGTTCAGGAAGTTATGGATCTTGGCAGTATTGCGCACCTTTCAGCAATAAAATCAAGCTTACCGTTCCTGCACTTCTTTGATGGATTCAGAACCTCTCACGAGATTCAGAAAATTGAGGTAATGGATTACGAAGACTTGAGAAAGCTTCTGGATTATAATGCTGTTAATGAATTCAGAAAACGGGCTCTCAATCCTGAACATCCACGAACAAAGGGTACTGCTCAAAATCCTGATATCTATTTCCAGGCTAAAGAATCTATAAACAGATTCTATACCGACGTACCTGACGTTGTAGCAGACTACATGAAACAGATTTCTGATCTCACCGGTAGAGAGTACAGACCATTTAACTACTATGGTGATCCTGAAGCTGAATATGTAGTTGCAGCTATGGGTTCAGTAACGGAGACTATTGAAGAAACTGTCGACTATCTTACCTCAAAGGGTGAAAAAGTAGGCGTTATTAAGGTTCATCTCTACAGACCATTCTCAGAAAAATACTTTATGGAAGCACTGCCAAAAACAACCAAGAAGATCGCAGCCCTTGATAGAACAAAAGAAATCGGTTCCCATGGAGAACCTCTCTATGAAGACATCAGAAGCCTCTTCTATAGAAGAGAAAATGCTCCTGAAGTCGTTGGTGGTCGTTATGGTTTAGGTTCAAAGGATACAACGCCATCTCAAATAAAAGCAGTGTTTGACAACCTTAAGAAAGACAAATCAAAAGATCACTTCACCGTTGGCATCATTGATGACGTAACAGACACATCTCTCGAGGTTAAGGAAATAATTCAATCTGTTCCAAAAGGAACAATCTCCTGTAAATTCTGGGGATTTGGATCTGATGGAACTGTTGGAGCCAACAAAAATGCAATAAAGATCATTGGTGATAATACTGACATGTATGCACAGGGCTATTTTGCTTACGATTCCAAAAAATCCGGTGGACTCACAATATCACATCTTAGATTTGGGGATAAACCCATTAAATCAACATATTTCATAAGTGATGCAGATTATGTGGCATGCCATAAACAGTCATACATTGGCCAATATGATATTATAAGCGATTTAAAGAAAGGTGGCACATTTGTTCTTAACACAAACTGGAATGATGAAGAGCTTGAAGAAAATCTCCCTGCAGATATGAAACGTTATATAGCAAACAATGACATAGACTTCTATACCATCGACGCAACGAAGATAGCAATGGAAATAGGATTAGGAAACCGAATAAACACAGTAATGCAAGCAGTTTTCTTCAAACTGGCCAAAGTTATTCCACTAGATGACGCTGAAAAATATCTAAAAGATGCTATAGAAAAGTCATACGGCAGTAAAGGCGAGAAAATTGTAAAGATGAATTACGAAGCCATTGATCGTGGATTTGATACACTTAAAAAGATAGACGTACCGGATTCATGGAAGAATGCAAAGGATACTGAGAAAAAGGAAACTGAGGACAAAGATCTACCAGATTTCATCAAAAATGTAGCAGACCCCATGAACAAACAAAAGGGTGATGATTTACCGGTTAGTGCCTTTAAAGGTAGAGAAGACGGATCATTCCCTTCGGGAACAACTGCTTATGAAAAAAGAGGCGTTGCCATTAATGTACCTGAATGGCAGATTGAAAATTGTATACAGTGCAATCAGTGTTCATTTGTTTGCCCACATGCAGTAATCAGACCTTACCTACTCAATGAAGAAGAAACTAAAAATGCTCCTGATACATTCAAAACGAAGAAAGCAATTGGTGGTAAAAAATTCGAAGGACTTCAGTACA
>JAWODV010000122.1:0-3278 GCA_046483075.1 Kosmotogaceae bacterium
TTTCTTAAGTTTTGTAACCACAGGATAGAAACCATAATTCTCATAAAAACTAAATACATCTTCATTACCGGAAGCCACGCCAATGTAAATATCATCAGTTTTGTTATTTTCCAGCCAGTTTATCATTTTTTTTAGTAACTTATCTCCAATTCGATGGTTTCGATAATCCTCCAGTACAAATAATGAGTCTAAATTTCCTTTATTGTCGCATGATATTGAGCCAATGCAGTAACCAACCTTTTGGTTATTAACTTTGTCTAAAGCAATTAATACTTTAACTTTTTCATTTTCTTCAACTTTTTCTTTTATTTTCTCAATACGTTTTTCAAAGGTTAATTCTTTAAAATCTCTTTTAAAGTGGATGGATTTTTCTTCATGATGAGCTCTCAATAATTCCCAGAGTTCTTTCAGTTCTTCAATATTATCTATTTTTCCTTCAACTATTTCTATGTCCATAAATAAAACACCTTCTTAGTTTTGATCTGCATAAACCTTTTTTTGAATCAATTTAAGATTGTAGTTGAGATACACTAAAGTAATTGATTTTTCTGGTAGATCAAAATCCGCATTCAGACTTTCTGTTAATTGAATTTTATCACCTGATTTTTCAAAAGCAATACTCTTTTTTTCATCATTGTAATTGACAATAACACCTACAATTGAATTAAGATCTTTGTTAGGCGAAAATACAGCCTTAATTTTTTCAGTATTGACATTAGTTGGAATATACTCATTTGTAAAATCTGAAAAAAGCAAATAGATCCTTGCAGTGGGTCTGTACTCAACCAAACCATCAATATTATTCATTAAACTTAGGGTACCATCATCTACGAGACACCAGTGTTGAAATGACCATAGCTTTTCTTCAATTGCAGTAATGTAAGCTGAAGCCAGCCATATAGATGAAATAAATGTAGAAGGGTCTCCTGGCCCTTTTATTCGATAATCATACGATGTGTTTGTTTCGGTTATGGCTATAGGAATATCTTCCATATTGTATTTTGATAATAGTGATTTAACCTGTTCTATATAGTTTGCTAAATTATCAATGTCCTCAAGGGTTCTTTTTTCGCTTTGAGAGCCATCAAAAGGATAATAGTGTAAAGAAAGAACATCAATCAGTGAACCATTTCTTTCAAAAAATTCTGTAAGCCATTTATCGTATTGTGGAAGATTAGATATCGTAAAATCGGGTCCTATTACAACAACATCAGAATATTTCTCTTTAAGTGATCCTATCTCGTCTCTATATTTCTCATTGAACTCATTAATTGATACACTTTTTCCAACGATTGAGGGATAGATATTCGCTTCATTGGAGAAAGAAATATACTTTGTGGAAGGCATAAAAGAGAGAACCTCTTCATATTGATCAATAGCGCTCTGTTTTGAGAAATACTCAAGCTGAACCAGAGGTTCTATTGATGTGTAATCAATAAACTCTTTAAAAACAGCATAATCATTGCTGTTTCTTGGCACTTCGTCTCGATATATTCCACCCCACCTAATCATGTTTATTGATGAAGCCCTGACATAAGCCAATGAGTTATTGATTGATGTTTCCTTCCAGTAGTTGTTGGCAAATAAATATGGTGAAATTTCTCTGGTTTCATAATCAAAATCATTTTGATCAATGTCTTTGGAAGGAAAATATTCAATATTGTATATCTCAGAAGACATAAACTCACCAGAAATTAAATCTCCATTTTTGTTATATTTAAAGATTGATTCTGTATTGTTACCGGAGAAACTAACTTGATAGTTAAGACATTCAACAGTGCCAATTTCTGTTTTTGTTTGATTATTTCCAGTGAATTTATATTCCCAAACTATTGATTGTCCTGAAAGAGGATCATATTCTGTAAAATTTATTATTTCAGTTTTTTCAGCTATTAATGTTCTCAGCTTACCCGGTGAGATCAATTTATCCAGATTCTCTATTTTAGCAGGTAACAGATTTGATTCATTCTGAATTTGTGAAAGATAGATGCCATCTTTGTAAGTCAACAACTCAAATTCTGATGATAAATCTCTTGTTTCTATTCTTTCAAGATCAATCTTATTAATAAAATCGTCTTTAGCCTCGATTCTTGTTTTAATAAGTATTAAGGGGATATTGCTACTCATAAAAATTGCATCTTTTCTTGTTTGTGCTGTTCTTGCTTTATTCCATTTCGTTTCTGATACAATCTTCATTCCAGTTTGATTTATGGTTACAGTTTTAACTCCAAAAACAAGTGAAGAAAATAGAATTAATACGAGTATTATAAGATTTTTCAAGATAATTACCCCTTTATCAATTTAAGTTTTTTCAAGATTTTTTATTCGTTCAATAAGGGTTGGGTGTGAGTAATTTAATTTAACATATAAAGGATGGGGATTTAAGTTTGAAAGATTGGATTTATGAAGTTTCTTTAATGCCTCAATCACAATATCAGGATCATCAACATATTTTGCAGCATACCGATCTGCTTTGTATTCTCTTTTTCTGCTCAAATTATTTAGTATACCTCTTGTAAAAGAAAAAATTGATGCGATAAAAACACTGCTGTATATAAATTCAGTATAATACTTATTAGGGTCGAAAACAGATCTAACCAAATCGCTCGAAATTAAGTACCACAGCAATATCACTAACGCTGATAATATGATGATTGACAATAATAACCCTTTAATAATGTCTTTGTTTACATAATGACCAGCTTCATGAGCAAATATAGCTTCGATATCCTGATGAGTGTTGTTTTCAAGTAAAGTATCATACAGAATTATCCTTTTACTATTACCAATACCAGCAAACATGGCATTTGAGTGACTGGTTCGTCTGGAAGCATCAATTACAAATATACCTCTTGTTTTAAAGCCTGCATACTCTGCAATTTTGTTTATCCTTTGTTTAAGTTCTGGATTTTCAAGAGGTTTGAGTTTATAAAAAAATGGAATTATTACCGCAGGATATATCCAGTTTATAAAAAGATTTATTACAATAAAGCCAGATATAAAGATAATCCACCATTGTTCCATGTTATATAAACTCCAAAATATTCCTGAAAGAATTGCTGCGCCGAAAAAAATTGATAAAGCTGAAATTTTTAACTGATCCATTATAAACAGTTTATAAGTAGTGTTAGAAAACCCATACTTTTTCTCTATTGCAAATGTTTGATAGAATGAAAAACCAAAACTGATTACTCTGAAAATTACCCATATGAGAAAAACAAAAAATATGCCACCAATAATTTCATTTTCAAATATATCAGCACTAATTGATTCAAAAT
>JAWODV010000049.1:0-4381 GCA_046483075.1 Kosmotogaceae bacterium
GTTTTTTCTCTGGTTGAAAAACTTCCTTAGGAATAAGCCCTCTAATCCTACCAATTATTTCCTTAAGAGGCCCAATATCTCGGTCTATCTTTTACGCACCTCTCTGGATTGGAATGATGAAAAAGCCATTTGGGACATTTACAACGCTATAAGAGAAATCGAATACACATTCCGGGTTTTAAAAACCGATCTGGACTTAAGGCCTATTTTTCATAAAACAGATGAGGCATCTATGGCCCATCTGCATTTAGGTTTACTCGCTTACTGGTTGGTGTCTACCATCCGATATAAGCTCAAACAAGCAGGTTACAATCATGATTGGAGGGAGATCGTACGCGTAATGAATACACAAAAGATAGTGACCACCTCTTTTCAGGATGAAAAAGGTGACACTATATCAATAAGACAATGCAGCGAACCAACTGCCGATGCCAAATACATTTTCGACACACTTAAATTCAAATCAAAACTATTCCACAAAAGAAAATCCGTGTGGCACTGAAGAATTATTAAAAAGTAATGTACTTACAAACCAACTCATTACAGATCCATAGCTGCAATGTGGGTCAAACCAAAATTCCAAATTGGGGACAGCGTATTCCATGTGTTACCCGAATCCCCTGCAGGAATTATCACTAACATTATATACCAGTTCAATAGCTGGATTCTAACCTATGAGGTAATGTTCGATCCCGAAGGTGATGCAGTCAAGTACGGTGGTTTTGAACTATACACAGGAAGGAAGGTGATTTAAAAAAAACAAACATAAGATATCTGGCTTCATCCTGCCGCAGGATAAGATAATCAACATACTTTAGATGCGAACCTAAGTTCACGTTGATAATGTCAGGATTGTTAGAATTCTTCTGATAAAAAAGAATAGCCTGTAAATTAATACAGGCTAGCACAGGCAATTTTTATATTAATGTTTTACTATTAATTCTAAGGAGTTAATATTTTTCCCATTCATTATTAGAACCACATATAATCCCTCAGGTAGATTACCCGTGTCAATTCTATAGGGGAAGTTTTTAAATTCTGTTGTGAGCTTGACCGTCCCCATCTTGTCAAACAACTTAAGAAGTATATCTCCTTCAAAACTTATCTGTTTGAGTTTAGCCTCTTCTTTATCAACATCAATCTCAATGTAGCTGTCTCCTGGATTAGGTGATGCCATAAAATACCCACCACCGCAATTGTAATAAGTACCCAGATAATCCGAGAGGATATTAACATTCGATCCGCAACCTGTACAACAGGTTTGACCATTCACAATTACATTTCCACCGGGCGAGGAATTAGTATTTATCGATATCATATTCTGGTATTGATAGTACTTGGTCCAACCTGAAGGAATAGTCCAAGAATAATTAGATGTTTGGCAACTCGAATTATTATCCAAATAGATGTGATAGGTTGTATATGGACACAGAAGCCATGTGACACCCGCTCTAGGTGCATGAGTCCCGTCAGAGTAATAGACATCCAAATCAACATAAGATGGATCAGGTCCATTCACTTGAATGGTTTTCGATGTGTGAAAAGTAGGACAACCAGATCTAGTAAGAGTATAGGTCAATACTCCATTTGAGGGAGTGTAACAAGTACCGTGCATCTCAGCAGATGAACCAGATCCTGAAGAGGGCGTAACTAAATATGGAATATTAAATGACCAAGTAGTTGAATATCCTGATGGCGGAGAAATTGAATAAGTCTTATTTGTTGTGCATAAAGTTCCAGATGGACCTGAAATATCAATTTCATCCACAGAAACTCGAATGGTCTCTGAATAATACCAAACAGACCAATCATCATTTATATTCTCTCTCTTTTTATATTTTAACTTAAAATCCCTATAAGCTCCAGGCTCAATATCATATTCAAGTACTGTAAATTATAAATTTATATCTTTGTATTCATTATAGGGATATTCAGTATAATAACCAAACCCGCCCCAGAACCAGTCACCGGTTTTAAGATCTTCTTCAAAAGAATATATATCTAGGTCTCCCCCCTGGTCTTCAAATTCAAATAAGTAAAGAGCACCTGTTGGATCATGCTCAGTTGAGAAACCAATTGCTCTGTAACTGGTATTGAAATTATTGGTATAGCAAGCGCAATTAATAGTATAACCATATTCGAGAATAGGATTTTCAGAAGCTAATAATCTAATTGAGTATAATGAACTTATCAAAGTTACAATGGTACCAACAATATTTTACGATGAAAATTATGAGTAGTCATTGCTTTGTTTTTTTAGTTTAATTAGATATAAAAATCCAACTTTAATTCCAGTTCGTGTAGCGTCAAGAAACTTTTTTTCCTCCCGAATAACACTTATTCGTACAGCTGAATAGTAAATCGAAGACTCAATTCCAATATTGTGGTTAAAGAAATAACTATACCCTAACTCCATTCCAGCTGTTATTTCTTTATCATAACCAATTGTTGGTGTAGTTGAATGTTTGCCAAACATGCGTGTATATTCTCCTCCAAAATATAAACCACCAAACAGGGAATTACCCAGATATCTTCTGTATGAAATCACTCCACCGATATAAAGGTCGCTTTCGAGATCAATTGAATTAATCCAACTTAATCGCTCAAAAGAACACCAGGATTTAATAAGAAAAAGATCATTATTGGAGATAAAATATCCCAATTTGATATCGCCTTCAAAGTTGATCTTTTGGTAATCTGGAGAATCCCTCAGTTGATATTTCATACTACCCCACATGTCACCACCAACAACCAATGAAGCATGTTTTGCCACGGAGATATTCTGGGCACTTCCAAATATCGAAATGCTTGATAATATCAGTATAAGATTCAATATTTTCCGCACAGCAAGAATTAAAAAAAATAAAGAAAGCACATACACATTATAAACCCATGCCTTTTTTCATAAGGAAAATAATTATTATCATTTTGATTTAAATAAAACCATTCCCAATTTATTTGATATCCTAACAAGGGTTCTAAATAAATATTGCTATTCAACTTAATGGAATAACCCACACCAAGTATACAATTTATCCCAATCAGATCGGTCGCCGGCACGTACCAGTAATTTCCACTTATAGGATCAGGAGTAGATGTTCTATATCTCTGGTATTGAATGGAAAAAGTTGTCTCGAGGAAGAGGTTCTCAGTTGCATCGTATCTTAATGAAGGTCCTACATAAACTTCTGTACCATTCATATTCATAGAATCTGCATTGCTATAATAACCAGAGAAACCAATAGTAACTCCACACCAATAAGATGATAATAGTTTCGGTCCGATTCGATTTCTTTTGATTGGAATACTGTCACTGCCAGATGAAGGAGAGAGTCTTTGTAAGTACTTTAATGCGAATCCCAAATCTATGTCCTTTCTTACTCCAAAGGGAGATTTTTGAAAATACAAACGTTCTAACCTTAATTCTCCACCTATCATCTTGTTTTCGTCTGGCTGAGAATATAGCAACGCAGGCTTTACCAAGAATATACTTATTGCCAACTTGATTATATAACTCTTATTCACTTCTCTAAATTAGAATATGGGATACCAAATTGATAATTATACATCTTCTCAATGCATAAGTTAGTAATTTAAAATACTCAGTGTGAAAAATAGGCAGCACCTCCTTCCTATTAGCAAATAAAATTTTGGTTGCATAATAATCCTAATCGAACACTAACATTTGTTCATAAATATTAAATAGGTAACGATAAGAAGAATACATGATAATCCTGAGTTGAATTCATCAACAAGTTACTCCAAGATAAATTACAAGTCAAGTGCCTGGCCCGCTCCTTAATTTGAACCAATCTACATTAGGTTATTTAGAATGTTTTTAAACTATGACAAGTCATAGTTTAATCAGGAAGGCAAGCTATTTGTTACCCCGTAACTAATCAGTCCGGTTCCTGAAAACCAAAATCTGGGGTGTCTTATTAACTGATCATCAACAAATATATGATAAAGAAGGAAGCTTCTCGTGCTGTGAATCAAGAAAGCACAGTTTTATTAACGGTTGTTGAGAATTGAGTTGTAACAAACATGCAAAATATTTGGAAAATAGGATGTTGGGTAAGAATTCCTCAATGTTGTAAGCAAGCTGATACAACTTGAAAAGGGATTTGAACAACTCGAACAGAAAAGAAAACTGCTTGAGAGGAATGTTGAGCAGTTTAAAAAGAATGCTGAACTCTGGAAAAAGAAAGCCGGTCTATGCGAGACTGAGGGCATCATCCCCGCCCTCGAGAGCTCGCATGCGATGGCCTATGCCTTCAAGCTTGCGAGGACCATGGACCCGACCCAGGCGATCCTCGTCAATCTCTCCGGTCGCGGTGACAAGGATGTCGAGACCGTCTACGAACTCGAAGAGGCATAAGGG
>JAWODV010000089.1:0-10255 GCA_046483075.1 Kosmotogaceae bacterium
TAGTAACGACTACAACCACGACTTCTCAACCTACTGGACCTGGTGGCGGACTCGGACCTGATGTCTTGGTCTTGATTGCTGGAGGTGCACTTGCGGTAATATAGAGGACGTTTTACATCTATTCTTGGATCAATGGGCTTCTTAGGACAATTTGTGTCTCCCATTTTATTCGGTCTAATTGCGGATAGTTGGAAAATAAACAGTTTGTTTTTCGTTGGAGGAGTGCTATCTTTAGCTCTAATAACAATTTTGTTTTTAACCAGTAGAAAAAAGACTGGCATTGTTTAGAATTTTGTTCTGGCTTTTAATCCTCTTTGACTTTTACCAAATCATAATCCATATCACGTATTTTTTTCAGATTACCCTCGGGTATTTCTTTAGCAACTTAAATATCTGAAATCCCTCCATGTGAATCAACTACAGCTTTATAAATTGCTTCAAGGTAACTTAAATTATTTTCGTTCTAAAAAAATAGTTTATTTAAGATAAAATTGATTATATATGTGTTTGAAATAGTATCAAACAGCAATATTTGTTTAAGTCAATTGCTTTCATAATGATATAATACGTTTAATTAAAAGGTTTTTAGAAGGTAAGATGATCATCAAAAAATTTGATTAGGAAGGGGAGGGAAAATATGAAAATAAGTTCGTTAAGAGTATTTATGGTAATTATCATAATTTGTATATCTACAATTCTAGCAGCAGAAAGTTTAACATTTCTTGTGGTTCAAGATTACGCACCACTAAGTTTTAAGGAAAACGGAGTGCTTAAAGGACTAACTGTTGATATTGTTAAAGAACTATCTGATAGAACAGGTATGGAAGTTACGCTTGTACCTGATAATTTTGAATCTGCATTTGAAAAATTAAAAGGCGAAGGCAATTATGCTATTCCAACACTAGTATTTACAAAAGAAAGAAAACCTATGTTTCATTGGGTAGGCCCAATGGCTATCACCAGGACATATTTATATAGTAGAAAAGACATAAATAAGGATATCTTAACGCTTGATGATGCCCGTGAAGTCGAAAAAATAGGCGTAGTAAAGGATTATTATTCCCATCAATTACTTAAAAGCCAGGGGTTTAATAATCTGGTGACATATAATAATGAAGAGTTTTTATTACGCGCTCTATTAAATGGAAAAGTTGAACTTGCTCCATTTAATGAAGCAGTGCTTAATGAACTGTTGATAGATTTTAATGCAATTGAACCTGCAAAAACAGTTGCTATTGATCTTGATTTGACGTTCATAGGTTTTTCAGAAGATGTTCCTGAATCGGTAGTAGAAAAATGGCAGCATGAACTTGATAAAATTAAGAATTCCGGTAGATTTGAAGAAATATACAATAAATGGTTGCCAGATAATCCAGTACCAGGTATCTATACATTTTTAACTGAAGAGTATCCTCCTGTTACTTTTAAAGGAAACGACGGAGAGATTACTGGTTTTGTAACGGATATCGTGAAGGCAATTCTGCGAAGAAATAACATGGAGGAAAATATCTATCTTGTTCCATGGAACATTGGGTATACTCTTGCTGCAAATTTACCAAATGTCATTTTATTTAGCATCGACAGAACTTCCCAGCGAGAAGAATTATTTAACTGGATAGGTCCCGTTGGAAAGAATACAGCATATTTCTATAGCTTGAAGGGAAAAGATATTCATCTAAATAACGTTGACGATGCAAAAGAGTTCAAAAGTATAGCAACCATTGAAGATTGGTGGACGGAACAGTTACTTAAGGATCTAGGTTTTGAAAATCTGAGAAGTTTCGCAAATCCTGTTAATGCAGTAGATGAACTATTTTCAGGTAAATCTGAGTTATCTGTTTTTACCGATATAACTGTAGAAAATCTTGTTAAAGAAGCCGGTCACAGCCTTGATGAATTACAGAGGCTTCTCGAAGTTCAAACAAACTATTTTTATATTGCGGCATCGAAGGGTACTGACAAAGAACTAATTCTGAAATTCCAGAAAACTCTTGATGAATTAAAACGAGATGGAACTTTTGAGAAGATAATCAGGAAATATGTACCAAATATGCTCATAACATCACTTCTTATGGAAACAGCTTCTTTTGAGATTTCACAGCTAGATTACAATCAGAATATTTTAGAGAAGGATGAATTTGCAAGTATTATTCTTGAAGAGAATGGAAGTACCGGTTATGTATGGGATATGAGAATTACCAATCCAAATATCATTTCTTTAGTATATAGTCAATCTCATGAGATAACACCAAAAATCAACCAAAAGATAACTCCAGTTGGAGCGCCATCAAAAATTGAATGGGTATTTAAGGCGGAAAATCCTGGTGAAACCTCGATTATATTTTCATTGAGACGTCCCTGGGAAAGCGTTCAACCTATAAAAACACTTTCTATTAATGTAAAGGTTGAATGAAAACGGTGTCTAATTAGGTGATGCTCATAACGGGAATTTAAGAGCTGTCATTTGATCAAATTTATTTTCTTTATTAACAAGAACCACATATAATATGCACCTGTAGTTAGCGAGCTCGCTATTAACATGCTTATAACGAAATTTTTGGTTTTGTTAATAATTACTGGAAGACTCACAAAGAACACAAGAGATGGTATAACCATTAAGAATATTTCTTTAGAAAGTTCTGAAATCAGTGATATATCTCGCGTATCAATATAAAGCCAAATCATTGCCAGCAACGAAGTGAGTGGCAAAGAAGCAATTATTCCAGCTACCAGAGAATATCGTTTAGCGATTTCTGATATCAAGAAGATGATTATTGCAGTTATTATTATTTTTACTATAGAATAAAATATTGTATTCATTCATTATCCTTTCTGACTTCTGTTTTAAGTAGCGATCATGGTTCATTTATATCCAGCTAGTTGTTTTAGTGTTTGCAGATCTTTAATGATAATTGTTTTACCTTCTTGGTTAATCAAATCACTCTGAATCATTTCTTGAAAGGCTCTAGAAAGGGATGGTCTGGCTACCCCGAATAATCTAGCAATTTCCTCTTTGGTCATATCCAAAATAAAGCTACTGTTACCATTTGATTTTTCGATTAAAAACAAAGCTATTTTTTCTTTAATTGTTTTCATGGTCAGTGAGTACATTCTATTCGCTAGAAAGCATATCCTGTTTCCCATATCCTGAAGTAAACTAGTTAAGAATTTTTGATTTTCCTGACATAACATCAAAACTGATTTTTTGGGTATCGAAAGTATGCTGCTGTCTTCAATTGCAATAATATCGACAGGTAGATTGTATTTATTTGAAAACAAAACACCAGAAGCAATGATTTCTGGAGCTTCCATGGTTCCGACTTTTATTGATTTTCCATTTATATCCTGCATTTCACTACAAATTTTTCCTGACAGGAGTATGATTAGATCTTGATAATCATCATCCATTTGTTTTATTACTTCTCCTTTTCTATAATGAACGATTGAAAAGTTGAAGTTTTCCAGCATAGCTACTAAATCTTCCTGATTGAAATCATTAAAAAGATCCAGCTCTTTAAGCTTTAGCGCAATATTTTTCATCCAGGCTCCTCCGTAACATATGTGACAGAAAAGTATTACTTTTAAAATTATACTCTATACAGAAACAAATGCTAATTAAATTAGTCGGAATATTATGTGATCTTTTCAATTTTTTGCAAGATTTGTTTAATAATACTGCATAACAAAAGGAGGAATTTTTATGGATATGTTTTGTTTCCAGTGTTCTGAAGCCTTAAATCAGAAAGGTTGTACAGTTAAAGGTATTTGTGGGAAAGAACCTGATGTTGCAAATTTGCTGGATCTATTAATCTGGAATCTTAAAGGAATATCTTATTGGGCGAAAAAAGCCAGAGATTTTGGTATTTCGGATAGAGAAGTAGATTTGTTTGTTGCGGAGGGAATGTTTACATCTATCACAAATGTAAACTTTGATCCTGAAAGCATAGCAGAGAAAATTGATAGAACTATTGAATTAAAGAAGAAAATAAAAAATAAATTTACGGAAAAATTTGAGCAGGAAACCGGAAAGGCTTTTGATGAAAATGTTCCTGAAGCAGCAGAATGGGAAGATGAAAAGAATTTACAGGTATGGATAGATAAAGGCAATACGCTTGGAGTGCTTAATACAGAAAATGTGGATATCCGATCATTAAGAGAATTCTTGACCTATGGTCTTAAAGGAATAGCAGCCTACGCAGATCATGCATACATACTCAACAAAACAAACGATGAAATTCTTCACTTTATTGAGGATGGACTTAATGCGACACTGGATGATTCACTGAATGCTGATGATTATGTTGAATTAATAATGAAGGCTGGAAAATTTGCGGTAGAGGTAATGGGTCTGTTGGAAAAGGCAAATACATCAGCATATGGAAATCCGGAACTTACAGAGGTATACACTGGAACAGTAAAGGGACCAGCCATACTGGTCAGTGGACATGATTTGCTTGATCTAGAGGAACTGCTCGAACAAACAAAAAACACCGGCGTGAATGTTTATACACATGGTGAAATGCTTCCAGCAAATGCATACCCCGGCCTTAAAAAGTATGATCATTTAGTAGGTAATTATGGTGGATCCTGGTACAAGCAACAAAAGGAGTTTGCTGATTTTAACGGAGCCATTGTAATGACCACAAATTGTATACAGAAACCTCTAGATAGCTATAAGGATAGAATTTATACAACTGGACTTGTTGGATGGCCAGGAGTAAAGCATATTCCCAATAGAACCGATGGCAAACTCAAAGACTTCACTCCTGTTATAGAAAAAGCAAGGGAACTTGGAGGACTTAAAAAAAGAGAAGGCAAGAAAATACCCATTGGTTTTGGTCACGCTCAAATAGATGAATTTGCGGATAAGATTATTGAGTTAGTGAAAACAGGAAAGATTAAACGTTTCTTTGTCATGGGTGGTTGCGATGGAAGATTTAAAGAAAGAGAATACTACACAGAACTAGCCAAAAGGCTTCCAGATGACACGATCATTCTAACAGCAGGTTGTGCAAAATATCGTTACAATATGCTGGACTTGGGAGATATTGAAGGCATTCCTAGAATAATAGATGCAGGACAGTGTAATGACTCTTACTCGCTAGTCAAAACAGCCTTGAATTTAAAGAAAGCTTTTGGTCTGGATGATATTAACGAACTCCCAATTTTTTACGACATCGCCTGGTATGAACAAAAAGCTGTTACTGTGCTTCTTGCTTTATTATATGTTGGCGTGAAAGGTATAAGGCTTGGTCCTGTTTTACCAGCGTTCGTTTCTGAAAATATTCTTGATGTCCTGGTTGATAAATTCGATATTAAGCCTATAGGTACTGTTGAAGAAGACCTAAAAATGATGCTCAAGGGAAAGTGATTTTTGGGATTAATAAAAAGCGGGGATTTCCCCCGCTTTTTTAATTATTATGCATTAGATTTACCTTTGTCAGCTACTCCGATAATTAAGCCAATAACCCCAATAATGATTTTTAACCATGCATGCCAGGTTGGATCTTTAACTTCCTCGAAAATATCAACTAATCCCATAATCCCCATTACAGCAATGATTAAACTGAAAATGATCAATGTTACTTTTGACATTAGATCACCCCCTCGAATGTAATGAAAACGCTACTTTATCAAACATCATACAATTTCACAATTATGTTACCATAAAATACAATTTTTCTTAGCATCCTGTTCAACTTATGAAAGCTTATTCAATTTAGTTTTGAACTAGTTTTGGCGTTAAAATTGAAGTAATAGTAGTGAAATTTTGTACATTTGACTGATATTATGATAAAAAAAGATGATTGTAGGCTTTTCTAGAGGTAATGAATAACCTTGAAGTATAATGGCAGTTATTCTGGTGCAATTAAAACATAATTTTTCATTTTTCCTTATAAAGGCTATTGTTTTAGGCATATTTAGCACTTTTCTAATAATATGCTATAATGTGATTAGGAAAACAGAAATTATGACATTTGATTTGTATGCATGATATATCTTTGTATGCATTTGTTTATACACATGACCGCTTACATTTTGTAAAATCAGTTATCTAAAAAAATTATCTTTAAATCCTTAATCATTATTTGAAAGGAGGAACAGCTTTGGAGGTTTTAAATTATTTAATAAAAAATAACCAACTGGTTCTTAGACAGTTAATTCAACATCTAAAAATTATTGGTTTTGCTATACCATTAGCAATAATGATAGCTGTTCCTATAGGAATATTTATTTCTCATCACAGAAAAATTGCACGTATTGTAATTTATATTGCAAGCATACTTATGACTATACCAAGTTTGGCTATGTTTGGTGTAATGGTTGCTTTACTGGCTCCTTTTAACGCTGGCATTGGTATAACTCCTGCAATCATAGCAATAATAATTTATTCACTACTTCCAATGATTAGAAATACGCTTGTTGCTATTAGAACTGTTGATCCGGCCATGGTTGAAGCTGCTAGAGGAATGGGAATGTCAAGAAGGCAGGTCCTCTTCAGAGTAAGATTACCTCTTGCTATGCCTGTAATTATGGCAGGAATTAGAAATGCTGCAGTTATTGGTGTTAGTGTAACAACTGTTGCATATTTGATTGGTGCAGAAGGACTTGGATACTTTATATTTGGTGGATTGAGTAGATCTAGATTCAGTATGATTCTTCTTGGAGCTATAATTGTCTCAGCACTAGGAATAGCAGTTAACTATGGATTACTAGCTCTAGAGAATGCTCTCACATCAGAAGGCTTGAAAATTGAGAGACAGAGATAATATTGCTCGAAGGGAGTTGAGAATGTGGCAATTGAACTCGTTGATTTAAAAAAGCATTATGCTGATGGAACGAAAGCGGTTAATGGCTTAAATATGACAATAGAAGACAAAAAACTAACAATACTAATTGGACCTTCCGGTTGCGGTAAGACAACAACATTGAAAATGATAAATCGATTAATTGAACGTACAGGCGGGGATATAAAATTTGATGACACCTCAATTGATGATATAAATCCAATACAGTTGAGAAGGGAGATTGGATATGTTATTCAGGAAATCGGGTTATTCCCTCATATGACTGTTTATGAAAATATTGCAGTAGTTCCCAGGCTACTACAGTGGGATACTTCGAAAATAAGAAAACGTGTTGATGAACTATTAGACCTTGTTAATATGGATCCTGAGATATATAGAAGTAGATATCCTGCTCAGTTATCTGGTGGTCAGAAACAACGTATTGGTGTTGCCAGAGGTTTAGCTGCCGACCCGGATATTTTACTAATGGATGAACCTTTTGGTGCTATAGATCCCATAAACAGAGAAAAACTTCAGGAGGCTTTTCTTGAAATTCAGGAAAAAATTCAGAAGACAATCGTTTTTGTTACTCATGACATAAGAGAAGCAATCAAACTTGGAGACAAAATTGCGATTTTAGATAGCGGAAAATTAGCACAATATGATGACACGGAAGAGATTGTTCATAATCCCAAAAATGAATTTGTAGAAGATATTTTGGGTTCAGATAGAGCATTAAGAGGTTTAGAAATAATGAAGGTAAGGGATTATTATGATAAAGATTTCTTTGTCCTGGAAATGTCAAAAACAATAAATGCTGGTGAAGCGCTAAAAGAGATGAAAGATAAGAATCGAACTTATGCCTTTGTTGTAGATAAAAATGGGAAAATTCTTGGCTACGTCACAACCAGAAGACTTGAAAAACTAGATAAAGACAAGGACATTAAGGATTACATAAAACATGCTGATATTGTTCAACCTTATTCAAACCTGATGGAAGGTATGACAATAATGATGGCCTCTGGATTATCAGTAGTTCCTGTTGCAAATGACAAAGAAGAAATATTAGGTGTTTTGAGATTTAAGAACTTACTTGATGTTTTCGGCGGGCTCGAGACTCCCATTCAAGGAAAACCACCCGAACAAATTGTAGAAGAATCATCCGATGAATCAGCTGAGGAGTGATTTAGATGTACTCTAATGTCTTTGATTATTGGTCTCAAAATCTTGAAACAGTTATTGATAAATTGTGGGAAACCTTATTTTTGTTTTCAATTTCCTGGGCAATCGCCATAGTAGTAGGAATGGCGATAGCAATATTTGCTACCAGACCGGGGCATGAAAAAGCTAAAACGCTTACATTGTCTATAACAAGTACTGCCCAGGCTGTACCAAGTATTGCTGTACTTGCTTTAACATTTTTATTTGTTGGAATAGGAGCAAAACCTGCAATAATCGCATTATTCTTGTACAGTTTGGTCCCTATTGTTTTTAACGCTGCTTCAGGATTAACCAATGTATCTTCAGGAATTAAAGAGGCAGCAAGAGGGATGGGAATGAAGAAAAGGCAAATCTTATGGAAAGTAGAAGTTCCTATAAGCATGCCTGCCATAGCTTCGGGTATAAGAAGTGCAGCTACAATAAATATTGGAACAACAGCTATAGCTGCAGCTATTGGTGCTGGAGGTTATGGAGAAACAATTTTTATTGGACTCCGCTTGATGAACTCTACTATGATTTTAGGTGGAGCAATACCGTTGGCTATTTTAGCCATCGTAATTGATACGCTTCTTGGATTTGTAGAAAAGGGCGTAACTTCTAAAGGATTGCAGCTTAAAAAAGCAGACTTATAACTTTTAAAAATTTCTTAGGAGGTGAACTATTTTGAAAAAGTTACTATTAGTAGCTTTATTGTTAGTTGGAATTACTTTTATGTTTGCCGCTCCAACTCTAAAAGTTGGTGGCAAGAACTTTACTGAGCAGTACATAGTCAGTAGTATGATAGCTGAATTGCTGGAAGAAGAAGGATTCAATGTCAGATTGAGCACCGGAATGAGCTCATTTGCTGCTAGGCAGGCTCTTCTCACAGGTCAGACTGATATCTATGCTGACTACACGGGAACTGCCTGGGTTACATACCTGGAGCATGAAAATATTATTAGAAATCCTCAAGAACTTTATGAAGCAGTAAAAGAAGAAGATTATGAGAAGAATGAAATCGTTTGGTTAGGTATGTGCAACTTTAATAATACTTATGCTCTTGCAGTGCCTAGAGAATTCGCCAATGAAGCTGGTTTGAATACTCTTTCCGATCTGGCAGAATATGAAGAAACGCACGACCTTAGTTATGGTATTGACTTCGAATTTTTCCAGAGACCTGATGGTTTCCATGCTATGGCTGAAACATATGACATGAATGTAGATAAGAACCAGGTAACAACTATGGAGATTGGTATGACCTATGAATCTGTTAATAGAGGACAAATTGATGTAGCTATGGTATTTGCAACAGATGGAAAACTTATGAGATACGATATGGTCATCCTCGAAGATAATAAAAACTTCTTCCCTCCATATAACCTTGTTGTTACTGTAAGAGAAGAAATACTTGATGAATATCCAGAGATCGAAGATGCTGTTAGACCATTATCAATGTATCTAAATCAGAATATTATGATCAGATTAAACTATCTTGTTGATGCTAAAGGTTATGAACCTAATGAAGTTGCAGAAATGTACCTTGAAGGATTAGGTCTAATAGGAGAATAAAATCAAAAAGATTCTATAAAAGGGCCGCGAAAGCGGTCCTTTTTTTATAATATCCCTCATTTATCAAATTATTTTTTATGAATTATATTCGGATAATACTGAGATAATAATTGAATTTTATAGTTTTAACAGTCTGAAAAAGGAGGGATATTATGAAAAGAATGTTTTTAATGGTTATAGTAGTTTTATTAGGTTTATTTACGTTTAGTCAGACACTGGTAATTAAGGGTTCTAACACGGTTTATCCAGTAGCTCAAGCTTGGGCTGAGGAATTTCAAAATGAACATCCAGATGTGAGTATTACACTTGAAGGTGCAGGCTCTTCAACAGGCATCAAAGCATTGTTTAATAATCAAACAGACATTGCAAATGCAAGTAGATGGTTAAAAGAATCAGAACTAAAGCTTATGAACGAAGAGGGTAGATTTTTTGTTCCTTTTATTGTTGGATACGATGGAATAGCAATAATAGTAAACCCTTCACTAACTTTAGATTCTATAACCATTGATCAACTCAAAAAGATATACACCGGAGAAATAAATAACTGGAAACAGATCAATTCTGATTTACCAAATACACGTATAGTTCTATATTCAAGAGACACGGCCAGTGGAACCTTTGAGTATTTCATAGAATCAGTTCTGGAAGGTGAAAGACTTGTTCCATATACCCAGATGCTACCATCCAATCGCGCAGAA
>JAWODV010000010.1:0-30397 GCA_046483075.1 Kosmotogaceae bacterium
CCTGTGGGAGATGGATTTACTACAGGATATGAATATGGTACATAGAAAACTCTTTCAGCTCTTTCAATATCTACATTCATTCCATCAATGGAAGAAACTTCCACTATTACTCTAAATTCATCGTTTTCAGGAAGTTCTAATTCGATAAAATTCTTCATAGTATATTCTTCACTTATTACACCTGGTATTCTTACAACGTATTCTACACCATATTTATCATAGGGTGTCCATTCAATTCTCACAGGATTTTGTGATTTTATCTCAGTAATCTTTAGTTCTGGAAGTGTTTCAAGGGTATTAAAAACAAAATCATAGGTCTCTTTCTGATCGACGGTAATACTCCAAATATATTCTTTAAACGAGCTAAAATGAAGAGTTATACTGTTTGAAGTGGTGGTAAATGTTTGAGGTTTTTTCCCAACTTCTGAATACTTAATTGTATATACAGGCAGTTTCGATGTTGGATAAACATATCTCCAAATAAGCGTTATTGACTTTTTGTCACCAAGAAATACCACGCTTTCGTTTTTTGGAGATACAATCAATTCTGGAAGCTTCTGAACGTCTATTTTAATTGAATTGAAGGCTCTAATAAAACTATCAATTCTTTCATGCTTCTCTAACATAGGTTCAAAAAGTTTTACCAGATCTGTTGGTTCTTCAACAAGTTTTTGTATAAGTGTACCCTTATCTCTCGCAGTTAAGGTGTTAATTTCCATGGTTTTGTAAGTTCTGCTTATGTTTATCAGATTTTCTTTTCTTGTTTCCTGAAATTGAGGATTTACCTCTTCATAAATTCTTTTTATTTCGTAGTAAGCAAGCTCAATTTCATTCATAGCATCTATGATCTTTAATGTCCCTGTTTTATTTGATTTGCTCACAAATATTCTATGATTTTTCTTCAGTAAATTTTCCAGTGTCCCAATTCTTTCCAGAAGAATACTGGCAGTATCATACAGGGCGAGCTCCCAATAATCTTCATCTTTAGTGTATGCATAGTTTATAAGGCTTTCAGCAGTGTCATAGTTTATTCTGTTTAAATATCTAAAGGCTCTTTCAGCCAACGATTGTCTTGAACTGTAAGTAAATGGTCTAATAGCTGTAACCAGTGAATCAGCCATATTCAATGCATCGTTATAAAAAGTAGTAATTTCTGAAGGATTAGGAATATTCCCTGTTAACACTGAATACAATAGTTCAAGATTATTTTCATCTTTTACAGCAAAACCATTTGAATTAATCAATACTGGGTAATTTTTTCCATTCGTTCTAACAATTATTAATCGATAAAGTTCCTGTTCAGTTAACCCATTCAACTCATCTTTTCCAACCTTCAGACCAAAAGACTTGATCAAATTATAGGGTTCCATGCTTAAAATTGAACTTAACATTTCGTTTGTACCTATTCCCCAATCAGCTGTTTCGTCATAATTTAATAAAAGAGGATCTATGTCCAGATAATCCCATCCAAAAACAAATGTCAAAGGTATGACAAGAATGACTAAATATAGGAACACTTTTTTCATAACCGTCCCCCCCAGTTGGCTTCTTTAAAAAGCTTATTCAATGAGATTTTATCACAGTTTGGCATAAAGACACAAAGAAACTGTACTGCAAAACAAAAATGATATGATTTTTATAACATGGAGGTGTGTTTATGGATTTTTCTCAACTAAATGACCGACTTGAAGTTGCAAAGAAGATTGCGGTGAATGCTGGCAATTCAATATTAAAAAATAACAATGTAAAACGCATAGTCGATACAAAAAGCAATGAAACAGATTTTGTTACCCAATTTGATGTTAATGTTCAAAGAGAAATCATACAGGATATAAGTCACTACTTTCCCGAAGATCTTTTCGTTGCTGAAGAGGAAGGAAAAGATAATGAGCCCGTTAAAGATAATGTTTGGATAATTGATCCCATTGATGGAACACTGAACTTTGTCCACAAATTACCATTATATTGCGTATCAATAGCTTTTTTTGAAGGCAAAGAGCCTTTATTGGGTGTTATATACTGGCCCGGCGCCCGGTTATTGTTTTATGCTGCAAAAAACATGGGTGCTTTCCTTAATGAAAATAAAATTACTGTTTCAAAAAACGATCAGCTAAAGAACAGTCTTGTGACCTTTGGAACATCTAGCAGGACAGCGATGGACTTAACATCTGCACTTCATGATAAAGTGCAGCGAATAAGAATGATTGGTACTGCAGCACTACAGGCTGTATTTGTCGGCGCAGGTTTTTCTGAGGCCTTTATTAGCGTTGAAATGAATATATGGGACATCGCAGCTGCTTATGTAATTGTAAAAGAAGCAGGTGGAATTGTTACAAACTGGAATGGTGAAGAAATAGATGTATTTGATACCAAAAAAATGATTTTTTCTAATGCCTATGTTTATCGAGAAATATCTAAACTAATCAAAGATATTGATATTAAACCCGGATATTGAAAATTACCTAGAATAGATTAATTACATGTTCTCAGGGGAACTAACACCTAATAGATCAAGTCCTTGCGCTATTGTCCTTTTCACCAGTTTTGAAAGCTTTAAACGTACTGTCGACACTTCAGGTAATTGCGGATCAACTACAACATGTTTATTGTAAAAAGCGTGATATGCTCCTGCTAGCTGTTCCAGATAGGAGGTCAGGCGATTTGTTTTGAAATCTGCAGTTATTTTATTTAGAATATCTTTAAAACCACAGACCTGTCTAATAATTCTTTTCTCCTCTTCGTTGAATTCATATCTATTACTGATTCGAGACTCTGAAGACAATTTCTCTTTAGTAGCCTTTTCAAAAATACTGCTTATTCTTGCGTGGGCATATTGAATATAGTAAACGGGATTTTCGCTTGATTTCTTTTTTGCGAGTTCAATATCAAAATCCATATGTGTATCTGGATCAAACATTGCAAAGAAATAACGAGTAGCATCAGTTCCAACTGTATCAAGAAGCTTTTTCAAAGTAACAAATTCTCCTCTTCGAGTTGACATTTTAACAATTTTATCTTCCTGCTTTATATTGACATACTGGTGGATAACTATCCTCAAAAAGCCTTCAGGTAATCCAAGCGCTTTCATTGCAGCATACATTCTCTTTATATGGCCGCTGTGATCCGGACCCCATATGTTACAGGCGATGTCAAAACCTCTTTTAAATTTATTGGCATGATATGCAATATCTGTAAGAAAATATGTATATGTTCCATCAGAACGAATTAAAACTTTATCTTTTTCATCCTCTAAAGAAGACACTTTAAGCCACAAAGCACCATCTTTCTCATATGTAAGTCCCTTTTTCTCAAGTGTTTCCAGTACGATGTCCACTTGCTCATTCTCTATAAGGCTTCTTTCGCTAAAATATGAGTCAAACTGTACCCTCAGTTGCGTCAAAGTTTTTTGGATATCTCCTTCAATATTATTCAAAGCATATTCAGAAAAGATTCTGTCGGTTTCTTTATTCCATTCTCCCCTATACTTTTCACCATATTTTTCCCTAAAATCCTTTGCAATATCAATTAAGTAGCTCCCTTTATAGCCATCTTCGGGTATTACTTCATTTTCACCAAGCAACTGCATATATCGTACCCACAGAGATTTGCCGAGTAATCTTATCTGTCTTCCGGCATCATTTAAGTACATTTCTTTGCTTACTTTATAACCCTGGTTCTCAAATATAGAAGATAGTACATCTCCAAAAACAAGCTGTCGACCATGTCCGATAGTAATAGGGCCCGTGGGATTGGCACTTCCAAATTCAAAAAGAATTTTTGTTTCACCTTCTACTTTCCAAAAATCTGCTTTTTTAAGTAATATACTTAAGGTTTTTCTATATATTTCATCAGATAACATAAAATTGATAAAACCAGGACCGGCTACCTCACAATTTTTTATGAAAGAAAAAGCTGAAATTTCATTGGTGATTTCTTTTGCGATTTCTCTGGGATTTTTCTTTAGCTCTTTTGTCAATAAAAAAGCAACATTAGAAGAAAAATCACCCATACCCTCAGGTGGAATTTCCACTGTAAAATCAGGAATATTTTTTATATCAAACTTATTTAATACGTCATTTATCGCTGAATGCAACTTTTTTCTTAGCATAATATACCTCCAACTATTATAAGAAAGCAAACTGGTTTATAAGCCCATAAAAAAGCTATCATTAACTCTAGCCAATTATAGACCTTGTTGAAAGAATTAGCATCAATCGGTATCATAATAAAAGTATACCAGTAAAAAGGAGGCGATAACATGGGAGTTAATCTACACAGTAAGAGTTTTCTAACTCTTCTTGATTTCAGTCCTGATGAGTTAAGTTACCTATTAGAAATTTCTAAACAGGTCAAAGCAGAAAAAAGAGCCGGAAATTTGCCAATGCGTTTTGCAGGAAAATCGCTAGCAATATTATTTGAAAAAAGATCAACAAGAACAAGAACCGCTTTCGAGACATCTTTTGGGGAAGAAGGAGGTCATGCTGTTTTTCTCTCAAGAGATGACATCCATCTTGGGGTTAAAGAAGACCTTGAAGATACCGCCAGAGTACTTGGAAGAATGTTCGATGCAATAGCTTTCAGGGGTTTCAAACAAGAAACAGTTGAAGGACTGGCTAGCTGGTCTGGAGTACCCGTTTATAACGGTTTAACTGATCTATATCATCCAACCCAGATACTTGCTGATTTTATGACCATAGAAGAGTACTTCGGCACATTGAGAGGCAGAAAACTTGTGTTTTTGGGTGATGCTCGAAACAATGTTGCTAACTCTCTTTTTATTGGATCTGCTAAACTCGGTTTACATTTTGTATCCTGTGGGCCAAAAGAATTATGGCCTTCAAAAGAACTGGTGGAGAAGTGTGAAAACATAGCCAGAGATGAAAAAAGCGGTGCAATTCTTGAGCTTACGGACAATGTAAAAGAAGCTGTGGATGACGCAGATGCCATTTATACCGATGTTTGGGCTTCGATGGGAGAAGAGGAAAAATTAAAAGAAAGAATTAAACTTCTTAAACCCTTCCAGGTAAATGAAGAATTAATGAATAACACAGGAAGAAAAGATACAATTTTCTTGCATTGTCTCCCTGCAGTGAAAGGCAATGAAGTAACCAGAGAAGTCATTGAAGGACCACAATCCAGGGTTTTCGAAGAAGCTGAAAACCGAAAACATACAATAAAAGCAGTTATGATCGCTACACTGGCTTGAGGTGATGAATCTGTGAAAACTATCGTAATAGCAATTGGTGGAAACGCATTAAATGCACCTGGAGAAAAACCAAGTGCAGAAGTCATGAAAAAGAACCTAAAAGGTACTGTAAAACATCTCGCTGACTTGATTGATGAAGGATACGATCTTGTTATTACCCACGGAAATGGACCCCAGGTCGGTAACTTAATGGTCCAGCAGGACCATGCAAAAGATGTTTTGCCAACCTATCCTTTAGATGTAAACGATGCCATGACCCAGGGATCCATAGGTTATTTAATTTCTCAAACACTCTCAAATGAGCTGAATTCAAGGGGAATAAATATTGATATAGCCACTTTATTAACACAGGTTGTAGTTGATAAAAATGATCCGGGCTTTCAAAATCCAACAAAACCTGTTGGACCCTTTTATGATGAAGACTCAGCGAAAACACTAAAAACTGAAAAAAACTGGACATTGAAAGAAGATGCCGGCAGAGGTTTTAGAAGAGTTGTTCCTTCTCCAAAACCTCTCGATATTATAGAAATTGATTCAATAAAAAAGCTTATTGAAGCAGATACAATTTTAATAGCTGGTGGAGGTGGAGGTATTCCTGTTATTAGAGACGCGGATGGTTATCTCAAAGGAATCGAAGCAGTAATAGATAAAGATAGAGCATCTTCCCTATTGGCCAAGCTGGTTGATGCTGAAATGTTTATGATTTTAACTGCTGTTGATTACGCATATATCAATTTTGGAAAAACAAATCAAAAGCCCCTCAAGAAAATTTGTGTACAGGAAGCCGAGCAATTAATGAGCGAAGGCCATTTTGCAAAGGGTAGCATGTATCCAAAAATCGAGTCGGTAGTTGAATTTGTTAAATCAACAAAAAATAAAGCAATCATAACATCATTGCAAAAAGTAGATGATGCAGTACATGAGAAATCAGGAACCATAATCATACCGTAAATGATTGAATCACCCGGACTTTATGTCCGGGTTTTTTATTCCATTTTTTTCGTGTTATAATCAAAATGAACGTATGATTAAAGGGAGTGATGCCATGCGCGGGAAGGAAACTCGCGAAAGAATATTGGAAGCTGCAATTAAAGTTATTTCTGATGAAACAATAGAGGGTCTGAGCACAAGAAAAGTTTCTTCAGAGGCCAATGTGAATCTTGCTGCGATTCACTATCATCATAGATCAAAGGAAGGAATGTTAATAGATCTGGCAAGATATCTAATGATGAATTACATCACTCCAAAGCTTGAATCCTGTCTGGTAGATAACAAGAAACCAAAGGAACTTTTTATAAATATATATAGATCGATTGAATCATTATATGATGAAAATCCTGAAGTTTTAATATCTTTTGTATATTTATGGCTTCATGGAAGAAAAAGCAGACGAATTAAGGAAATTATAATAAATTCAAGAGAAGAATTAACCGAGAAGCTAATAACCAAACTCACTAACTTTATGTCTCTAAAACGTGCACAAAAGGTTTCAAGGAGATTCACCCATCAGCTATTGGGCTATATACTGGATCTAACAGTTGTTGGAACAAAGGTTCCTGAGAAGGAAGTTAGTGAATTGGCTTCCAGACTGGCTTAACACTAAAAGAAACTTTGTTCAGTGAACCTTATGAAAATCATATAATACGTTTCACAATAGTGCATGAGTTATTTAACTCACGCACTTTTTCTTTTATATACTGTATTATAGATATGTATTCTGATAGAACGAAGATTTGATTTTAATAAACTGGAAGTTCCTTCCTTTAAAATCTGTAAAGAATTCAAACATGCGTATATGAAGGTGGTTGCTACTATGAGTAAAACGTCAAAATGGATTCTGGGATATTTTATAGCTTACTTAGCTACATTTTTTATTTTTCCCTTAACATCTCGTATACTTACCATGAGTTTTCTAATCATGCTCCTTGCATTGGCTCCCACATATTTTGTACAGAAAGAAAAATGGCATGGATTGGTAAGTATAATAACACTAGTTATTATTTTTGTAAGTTTTTCTTATCTCGTTGTTTCTGCAGTGCCCGTTTTTATGAATGGCGTCCAGACTTTTCAAGAACAATTCAAGGAGTTTTCTACAGACGATATTCTAAAGAACTTTCCCAATTTGCCAGATTGGATTCGGGAAACAGCTCAAACGTCTTTAGATAAACTTGGTGAATCCTTTGGAAATTTTTTGTTTGATACCGGTGTTTACATAAGCAAAAATCTTCCAACCTGGATAACCTACAGTGTATTGCTTATTGTAGCAGCAGCTTTTCTGGTTATAAGCGGATATAAGCTCAGAAAGAAGATTCCCATTCTTTTTCCAGGCTGCGAAATAGATAAAGTAAGAAGTTTCTTCTACCTTCTTCTTGGAGATTTACAGAGATACGTAGGAGGCCAGTTGATAATAGCAGTAATTGTGGGTAGTGTTATTGGATTAGGAGCACTTATCACCGGGATTTCTGGAGCTGTTTTTCTGGGTTTACTTGCTGGAGTAACAAATCTTATTCCATTTCTTGGAGTGATCATTTCTGCTATACCAACATTAATACTTGGGTACACCACTAAGGGATTGATAGGAATAGTAATAGCGGCAATCATTTTGATATTTGCCAATCAGCTGGAAATGTGGTTTCTATCTCCAAAGATCATGGCAGAAAGACTTAAAATTAACTGGTTTATAATACTAATAACGCTCCTCGCTTTCGCGGAATTATTTGGAGCTTTTGGAATCGTTTTAGCCTTGCCGTTTATTATTTTTGTAAGACGTTTTTGGTTGTGTTTCATTACAAAAAGTAGAAGAGGTGATTTGAAATGAGTATATACGACAGAGATTGGTATCGAGAACAACATAAAAAAAAGGAACCTTCTCCAGAAAAGAAGGTTCCAATGAAACAATTCCTGTACGGTTTTATTCTTGGCGTTGTTGTTACTGCTGTCTTTTTCTTTCTTGTGTTTTAGAATGTGTACTCTACAAAGGGTCTGACCTCAAAAAAGAAATCATTTTCAAAGAATTTTTTGAAATAATCCCCAAAATAGAAATGCGTATCAATACCTATGGTTAATGAATTCCAGGAATATGAACCAGTAAAAGTTATTATATTGGCTGACGTTGTTTCTCCCACCGGTCCTGAGAAATCATATAAGCCCGGGTAGTCTTCCTCAGGATATATGTTCTCGTCATCAATATCATCATCTGGATTTTCCATATAAAGATATGGCGTTCTTAAATTAATCTCTCCCTGAATAAAGTGTTCATATCTTGCTTTAATAGAGAAATCTTCGTACATTGCATCAACAAATATTGCAAATGCATTCAGATCTGGACCATATTTGAAACCCAAAGGATACTCATTGGTATCCCTGCCGCCAGGTAGTTCTGATTTTGTTATGGTTCGATTAGTTATTTTTAGTAATGGTTGCCATCTGTTATAGATCCAGGTGTCTGTATGATAAAGCTCAAGTGCTGCAGAACCAAGTCCTGTATCAAGAAAATCAAATGCGTATTCTATACCCCCACCGTAAGCATAAGCCTTTGGTTTTCCTTTTTTGCTGGGTTCGGTTGGCCCTGCATAATCATCCAGAGTAAATTCACCATAGATATTTAAGCCGTTGAGCAGAACAATAGAAAAATCAGCAGAAAGCATTACATTGGAATAGCCTTCACCGTATGTATTATGATAAATTATTACCGGACTGAAATCAGTCAGATCAAGGCTCTTACCTCCCACAGCGTTTACTTCTCCAATACCAAAACGGAACCACTTAAGAGGTTGAAAATCAAATTTATGTCCAATTATGTGTTTGGCAGGAGTGTTGTAAATACGGTCTTGCTGATTCAAATCCCAAGCTTTATCCTGTTTCTCCCATTCTTTATCGCTTAAAAGCGATGCGCTCGAAATCAAGTTGAAAGTGTACGTAAAATTTCCTTTACCCATAGCACTTGTATAGGTACCTGTAAAGTTGTCATAGTAATCTGAAGCATTACTTATTGTGAGACCGTTTTTCATGGGTCCCCAGCTGATTTTATTTCTTCCAACAAGTAAAGAATAGTTTTCCGTTGAATAATTTAAGTAACCAAAACTTGGGAAACTGAAATCAAAAGCGAGGATATTCCCAACAAATAACTCATGAGGAACATTGGATATTGGTGGTGTATTATTATCTTTACCATTGGAAATATAATTCCTGTAATCTTTTTTAAAATCAATGTTTATTACCGCCTTAAAATTCTCGCCAATTTCAGTATCGATACCAAACGCAAACCAACTTAACAGTGAATCATATCTGTATCTTAAGAATAGAGGTACACAGGGATGATACCAGCCTTCTTTCTTAGTAAAAGCCTCAAAATTATTGATCGTTAATTCAGGTGCCAGAGTAAGATATGGATTGGAATGAAATCTCCTTGAACTGTTTTCATTACTACCAACAAATCCTTCAGGAAGAGGAGTGTTTGGCGAAAATGGGGTCTCTCCGTTAATAATACTGGACAGTCTCCATCGTTCATATGATTCGCTTTCTTTGAACATTAATGTTCCGTTGTTTGAGAAGACCAGTCCTGCAAATAATATGACCAACAATGCTGCAAACAGTTGTTTGTTCACAACAGCACCTCCTAAAATCTAAATGTTTTTCCCAGTCCAATATTCACATAATAATTTATTCCATTGTCATTCGATAAAGAAATACTCCCAAGAAATAAAAGTTCATTTTTTAATATGTATTCAACATTCGCAGAAATCATAAATATTTTCTCAATTGGTTCAACCAGTTTGTACCAGTGATATTCAAATGGAGGATTATAATCATCATTTATTCCATAATCTCCCTTGCGTAGTAGTTCAAAAAGAAGATTCCCCCTAAAATTCCGGTTTTCATAACGGATTTCGAACAAATTAAGTTCTGCATCAGGTCCATATTTGAAACCATAAAATGTGTTTATTGTAGTCCATGAAGATAGCCACATTACGTTCATACGAATAGGGTTAACGAATTTTCCTATTTCACTATGTCTGTTGTATAAATATGGCGATGTTCTGTAGTATTCGTATCGCAAATAGAGACCACCATTTTCTTGTTGTCTATCGTATAACGTGTAATCACTGTTTCGTATTCCAATTTTCTTAAAGGCTTCTCCATCAATTATCTTTCTTTCAATACCTACAAACCAGCCTATAGCTGTTGGATTGGAGTAATTTCCTTCTGTAGACAATCTAATATCATCGAAAATACCCTCACCATATAATCTCCAATTATCTTTAGCCCAATTCAGATAAAGGATAGCAATTACATTTGAATGCGATTGATAGGTATGGTGATAGATTATAAATGGTCCCAGATCCTGAAGGTCTGGATAAACACCGTAAATAAGGTTTTCCTCAGAAATGGATAATCTGAAATTACCAATATCGAACCATATCCCATGGTTAAGCAATGTTTTTGGTGCATCATAAACAGATCTATCAGATGATATCCCTATAAATCTATAACCTGCTATCCCAAAGGCAAAATTGGTTTTATAATCAACCCATAAATGATCGTAATAAGGAGGAGAATCTGAAAGAGCAAGATCATACAAACCAGGACCACACTTCAATTTCCTTCTACCAAAGGAAACAGTTATTTTGTCTGTATTGTATTCAACAAAACCCAATCTTGGGAAATTTGCGTCAAAAAACGGCGAAAAGCTGTCAACAGAAATCGGTAAGTTACTCCAATCTCTACCCATTAAAAAAGCAGAAAAATCTTGCTTTGCCTCAAAACGTATGACTCCAGTTAAGTTACCTTCCTCAATTTCAATTCCAGCTCTTGCTAAGGGTGGAATCTCACTATATCTAAACAAATCATTTGAGTTGGGATAATAAAACTTGTTCCTTGCAGGAAAGTTATTTAATGAAAAGGTCGGAGAAAGGCTGACTTCAAGATTTAACTTTGATATTACAGATACAGATAGCACTAAAAACAAAATAACCAATATTTTTTTCATCAAGTTCATCTCCCAGAATAATTTTATGTGCTCCAAAAACACAGTTAAAAAAATTAAAATATGTAAAGGCTTATAAAAAAACTGAATCAGGAAAAATATTATTTGGTAAAACTCCTTATAAATACTAAATCAAGTATAACCGTTATGGTAGAATAAAAAAAATTTAAAAATAGACTTGTTTATACCCGAGTAATTTGGTAGAATATTAGTGATAATAAAGGTGATAGATATGAATGATTTGACTTTATTGACAGAATTCAAAAAGCTACTCAATAACATAAACATTGATATAGAACAATATCAAATAAAAGATCCTTCAGCAGGATCTAGTGCCTACATAATATTCACATCCACTGGATTTCAGGCTCTGGTGTTTTACAGAATTTCAAAATTCTTCTGGGATCTTAGAATGAAATGGATTAGCTTTTTAATTCATTATTTCTCAAAAATACTTTTCTCTGTTGATATTCATCCTGGTGCAAATTTAGAAGCTGGTGTGGTTATTGATCATGGTATTGGAACAGTAATTGGCGAAACCGCTTCGGTAGGAAGTGGAACATTGATTTATCACAAAGTAACACTTGGAAACAGAGTGGTAATAAATGGAAAAAGACATCCCGATATCGGAAGAAATGTAACCATAGGTGCAGGCGCAAAAATCCTTGGACCAATTTATATCGGTGATAATGCAAAGATTGGCGCTAACAGTGTTGTGCTACATCATGTATGCAAAAACGACACCGTTGTTGGTATTCCCGCAAAGAGCATACAAAAAAAGAAGGAAATCAACTATGAATATAATAAAGACTATTGGCAACACACCTATAGTAAAGATAAAAAAGATTGACCATTCAAACGATATCTTTGTAAAACTGGAAAAAAATAATCCTGGTGGAAGTATTAAGGATCGTGCTGTGCTTGGTATGCTTCTGGAAGCTAATAAGTCTGGAAGTTTAAGTGAAAATGTAACCATAATAGAACCTACAAGTGGAAACACGGGCATATCAATAGCAATGCTTTCCTCTTTTTTTAGTTACAAAGCAATTCTTGTAATGCCAGAAACAGCCAGTGTCGAAAGAGTTAAAGTAATGAAAGCACTTGGAGCAAAAGTAGAGCTTACTTCAAAAGAAAAGGGTATGAAAGCATCTATTGAAAGGGTTGAAGACCTTCTAAAAGAAATTAAACCCTCAATTACCCTTGATCAGTTCAATAATCCCGCTAATTCAGCATATCACGAACTCACAACTGGACCAGAAATTTTTTCGCAGATGTCAGGAGAAATTGATGCCTTCATCTGTGGGACAGGTACCGGTGGAACACTTACTGGGGTGGCAAGGGCATTGAAGAGTTTTAATCAATCAATAAGAATAATCGCTGTAGAACCCTCAAATTCACCTGTATTGACAAAAGGCATTCCTGGAAAACACAGAATACAGGGAATCGGACCTGGTTTTGTACCTTCAATACTTGACAAAAGCATTATAGACGATGTTATTACAATAGACGATGAAGAAGCCTTCAAAACAATGCATGAATTACACAAAAAGGAAGGATTATTGGTTGGCATTTCAACAGGAGCCAATGTAGCAGCCAGCATAAAATTGAAAAGATCCGGTGTTAAAGGCAACATTGTTACCATAGCACCGGACCATTATGAACGTTATTTGAGTGAAACCGATTGATCATTTAATAATTATTTCACCTCGAGGATAATATCTAAAACCATCTGTCCACATCTGATTATTTGAGAAATCTACGTATCTAAGCCCCGAAAGCTCCATATTTATGGCATGGATATCATATGATCCATCAACAAAAATGTCATATTTCTGATTGCTACTAAAATTAATATCGTCAATTATTACAGGAGCCCACTCTGATTGCTCTAGCGGTGTCATGTCATAGTATTCATATTTCAGACTTTCTGGTAAAGTCCTATTCGAAATAAAAATTCCATTTTCAACTACATTCTCAATACTACAATTTTTAATAGTAGCTCCGCTATTAGCGATTAACACGCCTATATATGGATTACCATTGAATGTATCACCTGAAATTGTTGTATCAATAACTTTAGCATAGGAAACATTACTTATTCTCAATCCAAATTGACTGCCATTTATTTCTGAATCAGCAATAGAAACTTCTTTACAATTCAGTATTTCTACACCTGTGTTCATTGTGGAAACACTAAAATTAGCCAACTCCACCGATTCAGAAGCATTCTTTATACTCAAACCTGAAGTATTTATGGATTCTACAGCTTTGTAACCCTGTATGCTGATATTTCCTTGAGGATCGAGTATTGTGAAGCCATTCGTTGATTCTGTGATCTCTATCTCCCAGGCGCTCAATCTTGACATTTCCGATAAATAAGCTGCTGTTCTCACATTGTCAAATCTCACTTTTTTCAGTTCAAGAGAACAGTTATTCTTCATAACCAGAGGTATAACTGAACCAGAAAAAGAACAGTTCTCAAGTAAAAATGTACTGTTATTTCCTGATAATCTTCCATTTTCTCCAGTAAAAGTAACATCTAAAGCTTCGAGTTTACTACCTTCATAAAAAGATGGGGAGTATTTTGAAAGGCTTTCAAAATGTATGCCATTATCACTGCCCTTTAATAATAGTTCTCCGTCAATTTCTATAGACGCACCATCCTGAAGTAAAACCAGCCCTTCACCATTTAATGCCAGTACCGCGTCATTTTCTATAGCAAGTTTTTTGCTTATTAGTATAGGAAAAGCGTTAGAATCATAAGTGATTTCTTCTGTTTTCTCTCCGGTTAATATGGTTGCACCCTGGTAAAGAGGAACATCATCTTTTATTATTTTGTAGTTATATCCTTCACCTATTACTTCCACTTCAACATAAACTGACATAGAAGCCTGCCTGGTATCAGTAAAGGGTGATTCAAATTCAGCAATAAGAGTAACTGGTTGACCAGCTCTTTCAGGTTTCTGATATTCCATTTGTTTCATTGCCTGATAAAGATTTGCACCTTTAATCTTTCTACGTACTTTGTAAGAAGCGTCCTTATCAGGAAGCTGCAAAAATTCTACAACAAATCTACCATCTTCAGCTATTTGATAAACGTGAAATCCTTTTAGCTGCGTTAAACTGATGTCGGTTTCAGTGGCAATTATTGTTTCAGATCTAATACCGGCAATATCTATGAAGTATTCCAGCTTAATTCTCCCAAAATAAGTATCTTTAAGTTTCTCTCTCTGGCTAACTTCTTCTGATAGAGGATATTGAAATTCATAAGTCTCCTTCGGTGTTGTCACAATTACATTTAATGTTGCTTGTTCAGTAATACCTATAGACTTAACAATAATGCTCGCTTCTTCATAATCTTTCTGTTCCACTGAAAGCTCAATTCCTTCTTTAATTTTACTGAAATCAATCACTTCGATCTCAAAATGAGTTTCCTGTGATTCATTCCCAGCAAAATCATAAGCTGTAACATCAACCACAAGTTTCCCTCTAAATCCTGTGTCTTCTTCGAGTACCGGGATAATCAACTTGTTAGTTTCAATTTCAAAAGGTATTGTATATTGCTCAGAAACAATTATCTTACCTTTCATACTTTCTAGATCTTCAACTGTTTCAAAGTTTATATGAATTTCTCCGTCTTTTAGCTCAGCTGATTCCAATTCCGGTTCATTCGGCGGTATAGTATCCACTATAAAGCTAGTTTTTTTCTCTAAAGGTTTACCATAAGCCCCTGTCCCCTTTAAAACAATTTCATGTTCTCCTTGTTCCAGATCTTTTAAAGAAACTATAGTGGCTTGTGCTGATAATTCTTTAGTTTCACCATTTAGAATTAATTCCAAATCGGATAAGTTATACGCTTCCACCCTTATATCAATATCAGTTGAGCTAATATATTCCGGAATATCAATTAATGATAATCGTGGTTTACCTTTTAACTCCATCGAATATGATTCACCAAATTCAATTTCTTTATAATATGGAACAATGTCAATGTCTTTATCTACTTCAAATAAAGGAATAACAGCTTCATTCTTAGCTACATCTAATTCTTCATTATCAAACATTATCTTGTACGAAACATTATCTCTTTCAAGACCTTCAGGTATAATCGTTTCCCATTCAATATGGTAACCTTCATCAACTGTATCTAAAGAAAAATCTGAAAGCCTTAACGAAGGAATACTGAAATCAAAGTTATACGGATTTCCACTGTTCCAGTCAAGTGATACTGACTTTTTCGAAAAAACAATGTTTTTATAACTCACAATAATGTCATGTTTACCCTGAGATATTTCTTCAAAAGTGACCTCATTGGTTTCATATAAAGTTTTCGTAGCATCATCAATTGCTACAATAACATTGTTTGTAGAAAGACCCTCTCCAAGATCAACAGTAATGTGAATATCTACAGGAAGTGGTCCAACCTTTACGTTTTTAACTTCAGACTCTCTTTGAATAACAACAGGACCATAATTATACTCAACGAACAACTGATAAGATAATGTTTCGTTCTGGAATTGTTCAAGTTCATCAGTGTACTGCTGTCCATCTTTGAAAATCACTACACCATTTCTTTGAAGATTAACTTCAGCTATTTCATAGGGAGGATAGTCGATATTCCAGCTAAATTCAACCAATCGCCCATTTTCCTTTATTTCATACTCAAAAGCACTTATTTGCGGCGTTGAAATCTCAAATGTTATTTTATCTTCACCTCTAACCACTTCTCTATTGTCGAGGGTCCTATCGTCAAGTGTTTTTAGCTCAACTTCATCTCCAGTCCTTTTAACCTTTAAATCTACAGATGGTGAGTTCTTACTGAGATCATTTTCATCTATAGAAGAAACTACCTTTAAGGTAGGATTATCCTTAGTTGCGGAAGGGAAGACAACATTTACCGTAATTGTGCTGGGAGAAAAAACAAAAATATATAGTAAAACCGCAACAACAACTGCAGCTGCGACTACGCCAAGCGTGATTTTCACGCCTCGCTTCATTTAATCACCTCCCTTAAGAAAAAACAGCCCGCCTCAGGCGGGCCGCTTATAAAAATCCTTTATTACTCCTCAAAAACCCTTAAGAAGTAATCAGAGATATTTTCATCACTTTCATGTTTTTCAAGGAACAGTGTGTAATCTCCTGAAAGTTTCGTAACCAATGAGTGAGGACCTTCAGCGAGGAAAAGATCTTTAAGCTCATTATTAGATACCACTGAAGTATTTTCTGCATTCTCGATTACACCATAAATTGTTCCTGTCTTTTTGATCTTATTAGGCTCTGTTTCTGTGAGTAGTTCTACAAAGAATGAATTATCAACTTCATAAAATTTAGCAGAAACAAGCTTACCAAGTACTTCATATCTAAGTTCTGCATCTTCTACAGATATGACAGGTTTGTTTGCGCTAAGTTCATTACTGAATTTAGCCTTTCCGACAAAAGCTATGTTATCAGAAACATCAAGCAGTTCAAGGATATCAACATATCCACTCATCGAGGAGATAACTTCAAGTACTGCATCGTCTGATGAGCGTGGGTATTTTCCAAAGGAATTTACGAATTCTTTTAATTTTCCAACAGTCATTGTATCGCCTGAGTAAAGAATTCTTGAAGAAACTGGGAATAGCGCAACCTGTGAATCAGTAAATATTGTTTTGTCAACTTCTTTTCTCTGTGTCCATTTTGTGGTTTCTTTGTAACTAAATCTGAGAAGTTCATGAGGGAATACGTCTACATCTTCGACAACTGTTGTTTCTTCTTCTTCACCTGGATAATAAATAGCCATTTTTGCTTTTACATCAGAAACATCGATTTCTTTATCAAGTTCTTCAGAATGTACGGTATAATTCTCTTTTACTCTTCCACTTACTTCTGCATCTACCTCATGTACAACTTCTTCGTTACCTGCTTCATCAACAAGTGTTTGATAGAATGTAGCAAAATCAGTTCCTGCTCCTTCCCAAACATCCTCAGGAGGATTGATCAGATGATACCAGTATTTCGATTCACCAAGAAGCAGATAGCTGTTCCCTTCTTCAGTTTCTACAATAACAACTGAACCAAGTTTGGTGAGTTTCTTTTCAAATTCTTCTTTCTTTGACTTGAAATCTGCATCATTTTCATTCTGTTCTTCCCAGATTGCAAGTATTCTATCGTAGTCATATACTTCAACATTAGACACGTTAACATCAGGAGTTGTAACTTCTTCAAAAACTAGTTGTCCATCGTAATCTTCTTTATAAGAAATTACGTTCTGAATATCTCTTACCGGAACAAGCAATTCTGTTTCTTCCGCCTTTTTGAAATCGGCTAGTGCAATTCTTGCGAATAAGGAATAAGCTTCTTCTCGGTCGATAACATCTTGGTAGGTTCTTGTAAATACTTCAGTCTTACTATAAACAGAGCTATCAGTTAAAACAGGCTCAGCTTTATCCTCGGATGGAACAAGGAAGTAATTTTCGAATATGTAGATGTAAGCAGCAAGTTCTTTGTCAAAAGAAAGTCCGGAATATTTGCCGCTTAATTCTTTTACTTTATCCGTAAGGTATTCGTAATCAGGATTCTTTACTATAAATGCATCAACGAGATACTTAATAAACTCAGCTTTTGTAAGATTTTCTTCAATATTTTCCAAAGTCAATGCAGTAGAGGCTTCAGTAAGTACTTGAGAATATCCCCAGATTCTCGTGGTATCGAATCCACCTTTATAAACATTTTCATATTCTGTTTTTACAGTGTTGTCATAAGGAGCCTGGCCGGGATATTCCTCAATGGCCTTCCTTTCAAGACCGAGATACTTCACAAACATCGTCATAACTTCAGCTTTTGTAATAGGGTTTTTAATATCATATTTGGCAAAAGGTTCATTATTCAACCAAATATCATAATTGGTAAAATTAATTATAGGGTCAAGATTTCGATAAACCAACATTCTTATCAAATCTGCCCTCTCTGCTGGTTTAATTCCTTCAACCCATTCATCTACGTTATACCATAATATGGGTTGAACTGGCATTTTAACCGCAAAAGCAACTGTGGTGAGTACTAACAAAGCCAGTATAATAAACTTTTTCATACACTTTCCCCCCTCTATGAGATTTAGGTTTATTTATATTGCTTTCTGATGGTAATTTCAGGCATATTATACAACAAAAACATGCTTAATTTCAATGTTATGAGCAAAAATATATTTACTAAAAACCTATAACAACAAGTTCACCGAGTTCTTCGGAAAAAGTCCACGATTCCTGTAACAAAACTAAAGCATACTCCTCAAGAACCAGAAAGTCTATAGGATAACCATGAAGATAAAAATTTTCAATTAAGTGGCCTTCTTTAGATAATATCTCGAAACTTCCACTAAAAACACTTATTACATAATAGTTTTCTGAATCCGACTTACATCTTAGTGGTCCTCTTCCCTGTGTTTCAATTATACCTGATTCATCTGTAATAACGTTATATTTATAAATCTTATTTTCTAATAGAGAACAAATTAACAGTTCATCGTCTCTTACTACAGGAAAATTAGAGAGTCTACCAATACTTACTTTATCTGTTTCAAATATGTAGTTTCCTATCCTTCTGAATAATTGCACATTATTATCCAGATAATTAATAACACCAATAATTCTATCACTAACAAAGATATAAGAAGGCCTTTTTCCGGAGTCTATTTTATTTTTTAAGGTACCTTTTTCGTCATACACATATAATCCTTCTTCAGTATTAAAAGCATTTTCCACCTGGCTATAATTATAAAAAAGTGTCACATAGAAAAAGTATTCATCAGCTTCAATTGAAAGAGCTCTTACTGGTAAATCTTCTCTTTTTAAAACTGACATTTTGGTTTTGTTAATAAAAATGATTTCTTTATCAATAGAAAGAAGAGCCAGTGTATCTTTCAAAAAAGTCCCGTTAAAAATCCCGCTTTTTAAAGAAATGGTGTCTATGACTTTCCAGGAATTAACATTACCTTTCAGATCAAGCACAATAAGTTTGCCTGAATAAAAACATATGCAATAAAGTCTTCTGTCATCAATAATAATTTTAACAATTCCATCTCTCGAAAATTTATCAAACATTCTGACTTTTTTAAAATCTTCATTAAATACATAAATACATGAACTGCCTTCATCAAGCACCAAAAAATACCTATCACCGTTTTCCGCTTCATAAAGTGTTAGGCTTTTGGGATACGTTCCTGCTTCAATTCTTCCTACAATTTCTCCGGAAAGGGAAATCGTTATCAATAAAATTATTATTAATGCTAAATATCTTTTCATGGAGTATAAACCTTATATACCAATAGATCTTTGTTGAAGCTTGATGCAATTTCATAATCTCTTATGTAAATATCCAGACTCTTTCCTTTTATTTCATTCCCTGTGTCCTCTACCACAAAGAAACCTTTATTTTGTTCATTGGCAAAATACGGAACGTAAATTATTGTGCCTGCCGGGAACACCTCAGGATCCGCTGAAACTGTTCTGTATTGTTTTACATAAGTTCCCGAAGATGTCATTTTAAAAGATGGAGAAGTTGGGTTTTTTCCATCATCCCATTCGGTATACATGGTTATTTCAAACTCTCCCATATTGCTAAATAATATATCAGCTGGATTTATTGGAATTTCTCCTTTCCATAATTCAAAATGTAGATTGACCTTTTCATTCTTTGTGATCCCAACAATATCACCCGCCTTGACAAAATCATCCTTTTCTAACTCGCTTTCACTTAATCTCGAATAGACCGTTCTATAACCGTCACCATGATCGATCAAAACAGCTAGTCCATAAAATTCGTTTAATTCACCAACCTCTATTACTCTACCTGGCAAAATGTTTCGGATATATATCGGAGCTTCTAAGTTAAGATCTATACCTGGATTAGCGTAACCATTATCATAACTACCATAGGTTGATATTATAGATGACTTAATCTCTTCATAATTATTAGGAAAGCCAATTGCTTCTTTTACTATGTCTGGATGCAAAATTTCTTCAAAATTTATAGGAAGAAAAAGTTTATCTCCAGAATGGATAACATTACTGTTCTTTAGCAATGGATTGGACGATCTTAGGTCTTCAAGATCAATATCATAGGCTCTGGCTATTCCCCATAAGGAATCACCAGATCGAACAGTGTATTTTACAAAGTTATCTCCCAAATACAATGCATCAGAACCAGCTTTACTTCGTATATCTGCAATCTCTGACAAAAATAGATTAAAAGAGAAAGATGAAGCCTCATCAGAATATGCTTCTTCAAGTCGTTCAATTCTCGACTCCAGCAATGAAATCTTTTTCTCTTTATCTTCATCAGGGGTTTGTTCTGTTAAAACTTTAAGCATTTCTCTTATATTCTGCAATTCCTTTTCGACTATCATTTTTTCTTCAACTGTTTTAATATATTTATCTATTTTCTCACCTATTTCTCCAACGGTCTTTTCGTTATTTGCACCAACAACTTCGATTTCATTTAGCTTTCTCTTAATTTCTTCCATCTCGTTTAAAATTTCTTCAATTTTTTCATTGTCGCTGGAATCATCAATCAAATCTTCTATTGTTTTCAAATGTTTATCTATTTCATTTAAATCATTTGATAAATACCCAATCTCTGTTTTCATTTCTTCAACATCTTCGTTCTGACTGGAGATATCGTCCAGCTTGCTATTTACAGCAGACATTTCTCTTTTAAACTCTTCTTTGGTTATCCACCATATAGAACAGCTTGAAAGCGGAAAAAGTATTGTTATTAAAATAAGACTTAAAATAATAGTTCTTGCCTTCAGAGGAATTACTCCCTTCGAGAAGCTGTATTATATCAAAACAATTATAACAATATTCCTTAACAAGAAGAACTGATTTTCTGCAAATAATGTCAGTGATTTAAAGAAAAATTATCTGAACTGTTTATTGAAATGAAGTGTAATAAGGAAGATAATAAAAAAGGGCAAGGAAAACCTTGCCCCTGTGAAGTCTACTTTACCTTTTTCTTTAATTCTTTGCCAGGCACAAATTTTGGTACCTTTCCCCCTGGAATTGTAATAGATTTCTTCGTTCTTGGGTTTACACCTTTTCTTGCCTTCCTTTTCGCAACCTTAAATGTACCAAATCCTACTAAACGGACAAGATCACCTTTCGAAAGCTTCTCTTCAATAGTATCTATAATCGTGTCTAATAGTTCTGTGGCTTCCTTTTTAGTAATGTCCGTTTTGTCAGCCAATGCATTTACTAGTTCCTTCTTGTTCATAATACCCCCCCTTTCAGATGGAATAAATATGCTACATTTTCTTTCTGTTTCAAAACAAGCTTATCATAGTTGTTTTGTTCTTTGCAACTTTTTAACAGGGTTCCGGTTTAATTCTGTTAAAATAAACTTGAAGGTAACTTTTAAACATGTTTTAATGCATATTTTATTGTTATATAATTATCATGTACTTAATAGCGTCTTTTTAATTAATTCTATATCAGGAGGTGTCATTTTATGAAGAAAACTCTGACTCTATTGTTAGTCTTAGTTATGTTATTTTCTCTTTCTTTCGCAGCTCACATCTTTATAAATCCTGTTGGCCCGACACTCCTTCCAATAGCTGAATTGTTTACAGAAAAAGGGGTAAATGCAGGAGGTTTTGAGATTGAATTCTGGCGTTCGATGGATCAGGCTATTGCAGATATAGTATCTAGAGAAGTGGATGCTGCACTCTTACCTGTAACAGTAGGAGCCCAATTATCTGCAAAAGGCGTCCCCCTAAAACTTGCCGCGGTATCCATGTGGGATGGATTTTACTTTGTATCAAAAGAGAAAATAAACGATGTAGAAGACCTTGAAGGAAAAACAGTTTATACACTTCAGGCACCCGGACAAACAGCAGATGTAATATTAAAGGGATTACTGGAAAAAAAGAATATCAGTAACGTTAATATAATATATGTTGCAGGACCTGAATCTGTTCAACTTTTTGCAGCTGGTAAAGCTGAAATTCTATTGCTTCCAGAACCCTTTGCATCGCTGGCAGTTACAAAAGTTCCCGAAGCAACTAAATTTTTACCAATTGAAGAAATGTGGAGTGAACTGACAGGCAAAGATTTCTCGGTTCCAACTTCAGGAATATTTGTTAGGGAAAATCTTGAAAGTACGGTGGCAGATAGCTTTCTGCTTTTATATTCTCAATCTCTTGAAATGTCACTGCAAAATCTGGATAAATCTGCTGCATTCGTTTCTGAAAAAATGGGAGGATTTCCTGTTCCTGTTTTGACAAAAGCGTTTTTATCAACAAAATATGAATTCAAAGCTGATAATGAAATGCGAGAGGCAGTAATGGAATATTTTAATGGTGTTAATGAAATAGATGAATCGTTGATAGGTAATATTAACTTTGATGAGTTCTTTTATGAGAGCGAAGTTTTTTAGATTATGCGTTTCAATTGTAATAATATTTAGCCTCTGGTTTATTGGTTCAGTAATAGTAGGAAATGAACTTCTTTTACCAGGACCAATAAAAACTATACAGCGGCTTACTGAACTGTTTATAAGCGGCGAAATACTATCGCCGCTTTTATTTACTGCACTTAAAGCCCTTGGAGGCTTGTCACTGGCTTTGTTTTTTTCACTGATTGCTGGTTTTGCCATGGGTTTAATTGAGATTTTATATGAAGTATTCAAACCTATCATTATTACTTTACAGGCTATTCCTATTGTAAGCTGGCTTGCTCTTGCCATTTTGTGGTGGGGCGTGGGTTTTCGTTCTCCACTGTATATAGTATTCCTTACCCTATTTCCAATAATTACTATAAACATTACCGAAGGCGTTAGAAATGTCGATAAAAAATTGCTTGAGATGGCCCGTGTTTTCCATCTTCCAAAGAAAGTCATATTTAAAGACATTTATTTCGCTTCGGCCATACCCTTTATTATTTCATCTCTAAGAATAAGCTCAGGAATGATGTGGAAGACAGTTGCTGTGGCTGAATTTATGGTAGGCATTTCTGGGCTGGGGCGAATGATTTCTGACTCAAAATATGCACTAAACACAACAGATGTGTTTGCTATTACTGTTCTGCTAGTGATCCTTGGAATAATCAGTGAAAAGATATTTGACAAACTCTCCAGAAGGATGATGATCAATGCTTCTTAATCTCGAAGAGATTAGCAAAACTTTTGGTACACAAACGATAATTCAAGAATTTAGCTTAACACTTCAGGAGGGGGAATACCTTTCCATATTGGGCAGTTCCGGTTGCGGAAAAACTACTCTATTAAGACTTGTAAGTAACCTCTTAAAACCTGATTCGGGAAAAATAGTTAGGAATTATAAACGACTGGGATTTGTTTTTCAGGATGTTAGATTAATACCCTGGAAAAACGCTCTATACAATATCAGTGTTGTCTCTGATGATTCAAAGGCTACATCTATACTTTCTGAAGTTGGTTTAAAAGAGCATCACAACAAATATCCAACAGAACTAAGCGGCGGAATGGAGCGTAGGGTTTCCCTGGCCAGAGCTTTATCCATAGAACCAGATTTGATTCTCCTTGATGAACCTTTTGGATCTCTTGATATATTAACAAGAGAAGATATGATGAAACTTGTTCTTGAATTATGGCAAAAACATAATTTTGCTGCAATTAATGTAACGCATGATCCTTACGAGGCTGCTCACCTTTCCACAAGAGTACTTGTCGTTGGAAATCACTTCACAAAGACACAAGCACACGAGCTTGGAAATCCACTGGAAAGAACCGAAAATGATAATATCAAAATTAGAAACGAATTAATGAAAACACTAAAATTGATTCTTAGTTGATATAATACTAATGCAGGAATAAAAAATATAGCTGTTTTTTCTAAAATAGTGCTTTCAAATATTAGAATTATCATTGACTGTAACTCAATTTCTGTTAAAATCGTTCGTGAGAAATTCATATTTCTTTGACAATTTTATAGTAATATATTATTTTGCTGGTCAAGAGGTGAAAAAAATGAAAACGAAAATCAAGGAACTAGCCGTAGATCTTAATTCCTTTGAAAAGACGAAGCAACTGGGTGTAAGTTTTGAAAATATATATCCCGAGATAAGATGTGATGAACCAATTGATGTTGATGTTTTCCTTTATAAAGAAAAAGACTCGGTAATCGTCAGCGGAACAGTTAAAACAAAGGTTATTGAAAAATGTGCCAGATGCTTAAAAGATGTCATTGTTCCTATTAATGGTACTGTAGAGGCTGTTTATCTACCAGCTAAAAAATTCTTCAAGGAAGTAGATAGCGGCCCTTCAGAGGATCTTGAAAACACATTACCGCTCAATAGTGATATACTGGACTTGTCAGAGCGCGTACTAGAGGCTATAATAGTAGAGATACCTGTTAAAGTCCTCTGCTCGGAAAATTGCAGAGGGTTATGCCCTGTTTGTGGTACTAATCTAAATGAAAACCCCGAACACAATTGCAAACAGGATAAAGAAAGCAAAGATAAATGGCATAAATTATTGAATGATTTAAAGGAAAACATACGAAACGGATAGTTTAGAACAGGAGGGACATCATGGCTGTACCAAAGCAAAAACGTTCACGATCAAGAACACATTTAAAAAGAGCCAAGATTTACAAAGCTAAAAAAGTGGCTATTTCTACGTGCTCTAACTGTGGAGCTCCAAAGCAACCTCATAGAGTTTGCCTTAGTTGTGGATATTATGGAGGAAAACAAATTCTAGAGATAGGTGAATAATATGGAAAGGGTAATAATTGCCCTTGATGCATACGGTGGAGATCAGGCGCCAGAAATTAACATTGATGGCGCCATTTCATTTTTAGATAAGACTCATGAAAATATTGAGATACTTCTTGTGGGAAAAGAAAACGAACTAAAAGAACTATTAAATCAAAAAACCTATACAGAGAAACAAATCAGAATAATCGATGCGTCTGAAGTTTTTGGAATGGCAGAAAAACCTTCTCTTGCGATACGAAAGAAAAACACTTCTTTGTATAAAACTGCTCAAATAGTTAAAGAAGGAAAAGCACACGCAATGGTAACAGCTGGAAACACCGGTGGCGTTCTCGCAGTTGCTTTGTTTGTTGTTGGGAGAATAAAAGGAATTGAAAGGGGAGCCATTGCTACACCTATACCTTCGAAAAATGGTTTTACTGTTTTACTGGATTCTGGCGCAAATCTGGAGGTTAGAGCTTCTCATCTGAAAGATTTTGCCGTTATGGGAACAGAATACGCAAAAATATTAAAAATTAATAACCCTAAAGTTGGTTTACTAAATGTAGGCGAAGAGGATGAAAAAGGGACTGATTTACTAAAAGAGGCTTTTGCACTTATCAAAGAAAAATTTGCCGACAGATTTGTTGGTAATGTTGAAGGCAGAGATATTGTCGCAGGAGATGTTGACGTGATTGTCACTTCAGGATTACTCGGTAATATTGCAATAAAATCAATTGAAGGGACTGCAAAATATATTTCAACTTTGCTTAAGAACGAAATAAAATCTTCCGGTCCTTTAGGTTTGCTCGGTGGAGCATTATTGAAGGGAACTTTTGACAGACTGAAAAAGAAGCTTGACCCGAATGAATATGGTGGTGCTTTTGTTTTGGGTGTAAATGGAGTTGTAACAAAGGCACATGGAAGTTCGAACTCCATAGGAATTGAAAATGCTTTGAATGTAGCATTTGAAGGGGTAACAGGAAACCTTGTGGACAAGCTTAAAAACAATCTCAGGAGTTAATATATGTGTGGAATTGTTGGAATGACAGGTAATGGAATTGCTATTTCCAACCTGGTGGGGGCTCTAAAAAAACTAGAATACAGAGGATATGATTCTGCTGGTGTCGCTTACCTGAATAAAAATAAAGTAAAAGTGATTAAATCTGTTGGAAAAATAAAGGAACTGGTTAGTGAACTTGGAAATGAGATTAATGAAAAAATTAAAACGGGTATTGCTCACACGCGCTGGGCAACACATGGCGCCCCAAACGATGTCAATGCTCATCCTCATACAGATTGCACTGGGAAAATCGCTGTGGTCCATAATGGAATTATTGAAAATTATGAAGAAATAAGATCTTTTCTAAAAATTAGAGGACATAAATTTGATTCTGAAACTGATACAGAAGTCATAGCCCACCTTATAGAAGAATACTTCAATGGCGACCTTATCGATGCTGTAAGGCACGCCCTGGTTGATCTCGTTGGAGCATATGCTATTGGCGTTATGCACGCTGACAATGAAGATGAAATAATTGCCGCAAGAAAAGGCAGTCCATTAGTTGTAGCTTCTACTCCTCAGGGTGGTTTTATCGCCTCGGATGTTACGCCATTGCTCTCATATTTGAATGACGTTTATTTTATGGAAGACGGTGATGTGGCTCTCGTAAAACCTGGTGAGATTACCTTTACGGGAATAGATGGAAAGAAACTGAACCGATCCATTACCCATATTTCATGGACTGAAGAAGCAGCTGAAAAGGGTGGATTCGCCCACTTCATGCTCAAAGAAATTTTTGAAGAACCCAGTACTTTAAGAAATGCAATGGCAGGTAGGTTTAAAAATAATTTAGCATATTTTGAAGAACTGGAGAAAATGAAAGATCAAATAAAAAACGCAAAAACAGTGCAAATAGTAGCCTGTGGAACAAGTTATCATGCTGGTCTTGTGTTTAAGAGATTTCTTGAAGATTACGCTAGTTTAACCGCAGAAATTGATGTGGCTTCTGAATTTAGATATAGAAATATTCACATTGATGCGAATACACTTGTTTTTGCAATATCTCAATCCGGAGAAACCGCTGATACTCTAGAAGGAATAAGGCAGGTTAATTCAAGAAATGGAAAATCTATTTCTTTCACAAACGTTGTTGGTTCAACAATTTCAAGGGAATCAGACACCGTAGTATATCTTAATGCCGGTCCGGAAATAGGTGTCGCAGCGACAAAAACTTATGTTTCTCAGCTGATGGCATTACTTTTAACAGGTATATATATCGCCTATTTGCGTGGAAGCGAAGTTGAAAAGTTAAAGTCCCTTACCAATGAGCTTGAAAGCATGCCAACACTATTTGAAAATGTTCTATCAAAAGCAGATTATATTGCCAAAGAACTGGCTAAAGAATATCATAAATATTTACATTTTATGTATATTGGAAGAGGTTACAGCTATGCCACAGCTCTTGAGGGAGCTCTAAAGCTTAAAGAAATCAGTTACATCCATGCGTCAGGATATCAATCAGGAGAATTAAAACATGGCCCAATAGCGCTGCTTGATAGCAATTTTCCTGTTTTTGCCATTGTCCCTGATGACAAACTAAAGGGAAAAACATTGTCTAATGTTATGGAAACAAGAGCACGTAATGCAAAGGTTGTTGCAATTTGCTCAGAAAACGATAAAGATGTGAGCAGGATCGTAAACAGTAGAATAGATACACCAATTGTTAGCGAACCGCTTTATCCACTGATTATGTCACCTTATTTACAACTATTTGCTTATCATGTTGCTGTTCTAAAAGGATACGATCCTGATAAACCAAGAAACCTGGCTAAAAGCGTTACAGTGGAGTAGATTAAGATTAATTCATTGATTTGATTATAAAAATATGAAACAATCGCAACGGGAGGTGAATTCTTGGACAAAGAGATTACCGAAATTGTAGGAGTACTTGACACCACTGAAGCTGAAGATATTATGGTGCTTGATGTACAGGATGTATCTAATCTAACCAGTTATTTTATTGTGGCAACCGCAAATTCAGATCCTCATATGGAAGCACTAAGGGATAGAATATTAGAATATGTAAAAAAAGATAATATTCCTGTAATCTATTACGACCATGGTAAAGGTTATGATTGGATGGTTGTTGATTGTGGATTTTTTATCGTACATCTCTTCAGCAAAAAGGGTAGAGATTTTTATTCGCTAGAAAATCTATGGCTCAATGCAAAAAGCTATAAATTGGAAGAAATACTAAATAAATAACCCCACACAGCCTTATCACTGATAGCCCCGGTGCCCGGTTGAGCGGGTCGGCTATTAACGGGTTGGAGGGAAAACCAAACGGAGGTGTTTTTTAAGTGTCAGTAGTTACAATGAAAAAACTGCTTGAAGCAGGAGTGCATTTTGGTCACAGAACAAGAAGATGGAATCCTAAGATGCAGCCATACATCTACGGAGAAAGAAAGGGCATCTACATCGTTGACCTTCAGAAAACCCTTAAATGGATAGACCAGGTCTACGATTTTGTTAAATCCAAGTCCCAGGAGAACGCTACATTTCTCTTTGTAGGTACAAAGAGACAGGCTCAAGAGATTATCGAAGAAGAAGCAAATCGTTGCGGAGCTTTCTATGTGAACAATAGATGGCTTGGTGGATTGTTGACGAATTTTGAAACAATACGAAAACGAACCAGTGCTTTGAAGCGCTATGAAGAGATGGAAGAATCTGGAGAAATAGATAAAATGCCCAAAAAAGAGCAGAGTATGCTCAGGAGGGATTTCGACAAGCTAAAAAGAAATCTGAATGGCGTAAAAAATATGGAAAGACTACCTGATGTAGTTTATGTTGTGGACACCAAGAAAGAAGAAATCGCAGTTGCAGAAGGCAACAAACTGGAAATTCCGGTAATAGGAATTGCAGATACCAACAGTGATCCCGATGTACTCGATTTTCTTATTCCTGGTAACGACGATGCCATAAGGGCAATAAAGCTTATTACAAGTATTATTTCTGATGCCATACTAGAAGGAAGAGAAGGACTTGATACAGGAGCATCAGAAGAACCAAAAGAAGCTACAGAAGAAAAATCAGAAGAGAAAAAAACCAGCGAAACTGAAGAAACTGAAGAGAAAAAGAAAGCAGCCGTAGCAGATGAGAAGAAATCTGAGAAAGAAGAAACAACTGATGATTTACCAGAGGAAGAAAACGACGATAGCCTTGATGAAGATGAATTATAATTGACTCATAAATAGAAAAGAAGATCGCCTTCGGGCGATCTTTTTTTACAAATTAGCATGGCTGAAAAAAGCTGACAAATATTGTAAAATTTAATGAGTCAAAAAATGGGAGAGATAGATGTGAAAATATATTTCAGAACCTTTGGTTGTCAGATGAATGTGAACGACACTGAAACCATGGCAGGTATATTAAAAAAATCCGGTCATGAAATAATAGATAACGAAAATGAAGCTGACGTAGTTATAATAAACAGCTGTGCAGTCAGAGGTAAATCAGAAAGGAAAGCTTACGGAAAACTTGGTAGACTTAAAGCCTTAAAAAAGAAAAAAAATGACCTTATTATTGGTTTTGGCGGATGTGTGGCAGAAAAAGAAAAGAATAAATTACTTGAATTGCATGACGAACTTAATTTCGTTTTCGGAACCAGAAATATCTCACAAATAAATAACTTTATTGAAAAAGCTTTAAAAGGAGAACGCTTTACAGATTTCTCAGATAAATTAGATGAGATAATTTCAACAACGCCCCGTTTTAGAGAAAGTAAACATCATGCCTGGGTAACCATTATTTATGGTTGCGATAAGTTTTGCAGTTACTGCATAGTGCCATATGTAAGGGGCAGAGAAAAGAGCAGAAAGCTGGATGATGTTCTTGCTGAAGTAAAAAAACTTGCTGATGATGGCTACAAAGAAATCACATATTTGGGACAAAATGTTGATTCATATGGAAAAGAACTCGATAATGATACTTCATTGGCTAAGTTAATAAAAGAGACATTAAAGATTGAAGGTATAGAGAGAATCTGGTTTCTCACTTCATATCCAAAAGATTTTTCAGAAGAACTTATAGAAACAATTGCATCATCTGACAGAATATCAAAATCGATACATCTTCCCATTCAGTCGGGAAGCAACAAGATACTTAAAACAATGAATCGCGGTTATACCAGAGAGCAATATCTTGAACTAGTGAATAAAGTTAGAGCAAAGATACCCGGGGCTTCCATAAGCACGGATCTTATTCTGGGTTTTCCCGGAGAAACAGAACAGGATTATCTTGAAACAAAAGAATTACTAGAAACCGTTCGTTATGATAGAGTCAATTTCGCTGTTTATTCACCTCGCGAAGGAACGTTGTCAGCGAGAAAATACGAAGATAATGTTCCGCACAAAGTTAAAGCTGCACGTTTGAACGAACTCCTGGAACTACAGAAATCCATCAATCGAGAGAAAAACGAACAATACGTTGGAAAAAGC
>JAWODV010000118.1:0-6252 GCA_046483075.1 Kosmotogaceae bacterium
TTATTTCTCTTTTCTCCGTACGGAATCCACAATTCATCATCATGGGAAAAGGGAGTATAAAATTGGAAATTTATCATATCAACCCTATCCTCCCACTCTTCAAAAACTTCCTCGATGCATTGATAGTTCAATGAATTTATTGTATAATTTATAATGACATTTGAGTCCCCGCTAAAGTTCTCAACATTTCTTTTTATTCTACTATAGATATTTTGTCCCCGTATCTCATTATGTATCTCTTTATTTCCATCAATTGATATATAATACTCAGACTGTCCAAAATCCTTAAGCGGCAGAGTTCCGTTGGTAACAATCACAAAATTAACTCCTTTTTCATTGAAAAGCTCTATTATTTCAGGCCGGAGCAAAGGCTCACCACCTGTTAAAGCGACCTGAACAACATTGTTTTTCACGAAATTCTCTTCGATAACATCTTCAAACTGTTCAATAGAAAGCTCTTCCTCTTCATCATAATTTTTCCACCAATAACAGTGTTTACATTTTAGATTACACCGATTCGTAATGTCGCAAGAACCATAGAAGAAAACCTTTTGCCCAGTCTTTGCTCTAACAACCTTTAGAAAAACTAAAAAATCCTTCTTCACTCCTTTGGAGTTAGACAAACTAGGGTAGAGTGCTTCTAATGCTTTTTTCATACAATCTACTCAAGAAATAAGGTACTTAAAGCTTTTATCATACCAACTGCCTTCACTTGATTATAACTCCTTTAGCTATCTTTAGATTTTCAGCTCGCCCAAAATGTTCAATAGAGTTATTAGGTCAATGTCCAGAAAATTTGCAGCCTCTCCCAACGTCTTATTATCTAAAACCCTATTCTGGAAAACTTCCTTGACCCGTAAAATATGATTATTTTAGGGAAGTTTTTTGTATTTGCTAGTTCATTATTATAGTAATTATGGCTATAATAGGAGTAGGATGATGAGAACGAATTCCAGTAGAAAAGACTTTTTCACCAATAAAAACAGTATGGAAGCTCTTTTGGATGCATTCGATAGTGGAATTACTGTACAAGATAGGAATTTCAATATAATCTACCAAAATGAGGTTATCCAGAAAATTTTTGGTGACAGAATAGATGAGAAATGTTATCGAGTCTACGAGGGAAATGAAGGGATATGTGAAAGCTGCCCTGTTTTTAAATCATTTGAGGATGGCAAGTCACACACTACAGAACGAAAAACTGTTCTGTCTTCTGGTGAAACTGCTTACTGGGAAAATACGTCAAATCCTATCAAGGATGAAAAAGGAGAGATTATCGCCTGTCTGGAGGTTGTGAGGAACATAACCCATAGGAAGCGAAAGGAAGAGGATCTAAATTTAAAGGCCTTGCTATTAGATTCTATTAATGATTCGGTGTTTGTTCACGATTTTGATGGTAATTTTGTTTACGTCAATAGAGCAGCTTATGAGAACCGCAGTTATACCAAAGAAGAGTTATTGAACATGAATTTGCGCGATCTGGATGTTCCAGATTATGCCCACATTATCAATCAGAGAATTAGAGAGCTGACGGAAAAAGGCAGTATCATCTTCGAATCCGCCCATTATAAAAAAGACGGAACTATAATGCCTCTGGAAATACATTCCCGACTAATAAACTCTGAAAAGGGAGAATTAATCTTGAGTGTAGCCCGTGATATCACTGAAAGAAAGAGAAGAGAAAAAGAGCTTAAAATTAAGGACATGGCTATTGAATCTTCATTCAATGGCATAGCTTTGGCAGATCATGATGGTAAATTATTCTATGTAAACCCAGCTAGCCTCCAGATGTGGGGTTATGACGAACAAGAAGTTCTGGGAAGACATTTTACGGATTTTTGGGAGTCCGATGGTTTTGAAGGATTAAAAGAATACCTTAACAACCAGGGCGGGTGGATAGGTGAACTAAACGGCAAGAGAAAGGATGGCTCGACTTTTCCAGCTCAAGTAGCAATAAGTGTGGTAAAGGACGAGAAACAAAGCCCGTGTTGTTATGTAGGCTCATTTTTCGATATTACTGATCGTAAAAATGCTGAGAGAAGATCTAAGATTATGGAGGATGCAGTTGGATCCTCAATTAATGCCACTGTTTTATCCGATCTTGAAGGCTACGTAAACTACGTTAACAAGTCTTTCCTTAAAATGTGGGGTTATGACGAACAAGAAGTTCTGGGAAAACATGTAGCGGATTTTTGGGAGAGTAAAGAGAAGGCATTAGATGTAAAAAGAGAATTGGAGGAAAGTGGGGGGTGGGTAGGTGAGTTAACTGCCAGGAGAAAGGATGGTTCGACCTTCACCACTCAACTGTCGGCAAGTTTAGTTAAAGAAGAAAATGAAAAACCTATCTGTTTAATGGCCTCTTTTATTGATATCACAGAGAAGAAGAGGATGGAAGAATCGCAAAGACAACTCAATGAGATTTTAAAGTTGCTGAATAAGACTCTGAGACATGATATATTGAACGATTTGACCGTGGTCAGCAATTCTGTGGAAGTTTACAGTGAAACTGAAAGTAAAAATATTCTTGACAGAATCTTTGAATCCATACAAAAGAGTACAAATCTAATCAAAGAGATGAGGGAGCTGGAGGACCTGGTCTCTTCTGGTGGCAATTTGGCATCCTATGACATCAGAGAGGTTACTGAAAACGTTATGGAAAAACAAGATGTAGAGTACACGGTCACAGGGAATTGCACAGTAACTGCCGACAATGCTCTATACTCCGTTATAGATAATTTAGTGCGAAATTCAATAAAGCATGGTAATGCAGACAGAATAGACTTTGTTATGGAGAATAAAGGAGAATTTTGCGATTTTAAGGTTATCGACAACGGTAATGGGATTCCTGAAGATCTCCAGGAGCAAATATTTGAAGAAGGAGTAAGTGGCGCTAATGGAACCGGACTAGGGCTGTATATCGCCAGGAAAACCATGGAGAGATATGGTGGAAGCATTGGAATTGAAGAAACCAGCGACAGAGGCACTACTTTCGTTCTGAAGTTAAGATTACCTGAGAGCGAAGATTCGGGTGAGGAAGTTGAAGAACAAACTTCAAATCCTTAACGAAGGGGGGGTTTAATTAAATGACTGGAAAATGGAGGTTAACAGCAGTTATTGTGATCTCTGTTCTGTTGCTGAGTGTTTCTCAATTTCCTGTGCAGTCAGCTAATTCAAATCAGACTCCAGAGCAGCTCAAACAGGACATACTGCTGGACATCATTGACTACACGAAGAATCCAAGTGACTCTTTGAAGCAGCAAATCCTCCAGAAGATAATAGATTATATGAACGCAATATCTCTCACTACTCCTACTCCCTCACCAACTCCTGATAACGACACGAACATAATTAACGAGAGTCTATACAACTCGAGCGAATTAGAAGAGCAGGCAGACGGCAAGCTGGGGATACTGGACTCATTCATCGACGGGTTGATAGATAATAGGGTGACCAAGAGTTTTGTAAACAGTCTCTTCGCAGTAGACCTGACAGTGGACAAGACGTGGAATGTAAGCGAGGATTACCTGTACAACAGCTCGGGGCTTCTGACCTTAAATGAAACAAGGCTGAACAGTACTATTGATGAGAGGGACGATTTCGAGGCTGACACGACAATACCAGATACAAATGAAACTGAAAGATTTGATCATCTAACAAGTTCAAATTGCCCAGGTACAGATAAGATGATTGGTGTGGATAATGATGGTAACATAATATGCGGAACGGATATAGACAATAATACTGAGAAATCTGGTGGTGGATTTTACCTCTTTAATGACACAGATAAGATTTACCTCAATGAAACAAGGCTGAACAGTACTATTGATGAGAGAGCTTCTGGCACTACTTACACGGCAGGAAGTAATCTAACTTTGGACGGAACTGAATTTAACTGGGACAGTTCTTGGTCTTTAGCAACTTTTGTTAAACAATCATACGAAGGACAATTAGACGTAAACTCTTCAGATTACTGGGACGGTTTAAATACACCCGGAGACATTTTGTTCAGCGATTTAAGTCCTTCCAATATCGATGTTTCCGGTCATAATATCACTGCTTCAAATATCAATGGAAAATTCAACTGGACCACAACAGATGACTGGAACAATTTTGATGGCTATACACTAGATTTCAATGAAACAAAAATGTCTGCTACTTATCATGGGGGAAATTCTTTAAATATAGTAGCAGGGAACCTTGAAGGGGGAACTTTGAACGATACAATACACCCAGACGGAAAATTTGATGGTGTAAGTTTGCATATTTCGGAGGTAAATAGCGATCCAGGATTAGATGTAAGGGTTAATCTTACAGGTATAGAAGAGTTCAGCAGGGGGATAGCAAGATATAATACAACTGAATTGTCTGGAGAAAGGCCCGTATTTCAAATATATAATTTTGAACGTGGCAATTGGGAGGGCTATAAACAAGCGGTAGAGACACAAACGTGCAGAGTCTCAGAAATATCTGTTTTTAATGATGATGGATACATAAATCCTGAAGGAACCGTCATGATGAGGTTGTACAAATCAGAAAAGGGAAAAGTAAATAATGAATATTATTTTGATTGGTTGGCCCTAAGTTCTGGCTTTGGAGTTCCTGCGGGCGATGAAACAGACCCTAGATCAATACATAGGAGTGGTTCTGTACCATTGACAGGTCATTGGGACGCGGGGAATTACAGTATAAATGCATCAGGATTTAAGGACACAACGGACAATATAGTTCAGGTAGAAAGTGAAGATGATCTACCTTCTCCCTCTGGAGGAAAAATACAGTTGAAAAACAATACCGTCTATTATTTCAAGGGATTCGTAACTTCAAACAACACTTTAGTTTTAGGTAATCCTTCTCCTATTGTAGGTTCTCACGGAGCAACAGACGGATTCATCCATACAGGAGGACAGACTGCAATTGAAGGACAAGGAAGCCCTTTCTTCCTTCGTAATATGTATGTTCATTCTCCAGGAGGAACTTTATTGAATATTTCAGCAGATAATTCAACAGAATTTTTGGTTCAGAGTTCAGCTTTTAGCGATGCTGCAGGATTTGGAAATATTGCTGATCTGGGAACCATCGATGGCTTTAGGGTACCTACAATAAAAAGTTCAAGCATTGAAGAGTTTGATAGTGGTTTTACATTTACAGGAACTTGTAATAAAGTTTTCATAGCAGACTCTCCTTTCAGAAGTGTGAACTCAGGCAATGTAACAGTTATAACTTTTGATGATAATTTTGATACAAAAATAGTAGACATGGTAGATAATTACTTCAAAGCGATGCAACAGGACACAAAAATAGTGAATGAGAGGTCAGGAGCGGAAATCTCAGATATTTTCCAGTACAGGGGCAATACCCATGGAAACACAGTCAACAAGTCCAATATCCTTGTTGGGAGTGCAGGAGTCGAAGAAGTAAACTATAGGGTCAGAGATTCATATCCTTTACGGGATAGTTCAATTAGTGGTATAGTTGTCTCAAATATAACCGATCCGCAAACAATAACAGGTTCAGGAACTTCATGGCAAACCGTGGATATACCAAGCCAAATATACAATGCTGAAAGGACCAGACAAGTGGATAATTCAACGCTCCAATACATAGGAAAGAGGGATGTCGGAGCAGAACTTACAGCTAGAGTTGTTGTTACAGGTGTTGGCTCGGACGATATTAGAACAAGACTGGTAAAAAATAATGAATCCCTTACAGGAATTAATGGATTCGGTTCAACATTCAATTCCAATTCTTTCACAACTATTGCAGTTACAGAATCGAAATACCTGGAGAGATACGATAATACCTCAATACAAATACAAAATTTTGGCGGGACGAGTGATGTTGACGTCAGGGAACTATCAATAAGCATAACAAAGTAATCAGGATTAGAAACGATGTAGAATCTACCGGTTTAATGTTGAATACTTTACCATTTACCGTAGGAATTGATAAGATGCCCCGGCCGGGCCTACCGAACTTGGTTTCGGTTCCCTAACGACTTTCAGGCAGGGGTCTAAAGTTATAAGCTACCAGAATAAGTCCAATTCAATGTATGAACGGCGGTACCGTAGACTTCTGGAGAATCTCAGAGAAGATTTTGGCCACAGCTACGATTTGATTTTGGAGTTTTCGGAAGATTTGGTTGCACAGGGAATCTCATTATCCAGGCTTTGTGCCTACCTTTTCTGGCTTCAAAAATCTTTGACTATAGTGGACAAACCTGTAAGCGAGTGGAATAAGTTGGAAGTTAGAGAG
>JAWODV010000123.1:0-3395 GCA_046483075.1 Kosmotogaceae bacterium
CCCGAGTTCCGTAACCAAGCCCGAATATAGTTCCTGCCCTTTGTAAGACGCCAGCCGTATAACCAGTAAACAGGTTGCCGTTATACTTATCACTGTATCACATACTCTACAGCTTTTGATGGGATGTAGCGCACTTCTCGACACCTCATCGGCAGTTCACTTTCGTTCAACTCCTTTGTCCATACCTGCACATACTCGTGGTGTGGCTTTTCCTAAACGCTCAGCACCATGGCTCTTTACCACAGCACCTTTAGGTGGTTTGATGCCCCCTCCTGCAAAGTGACACCGGTGAACCGACTACACGCTTGTAGTTCCCACCATCTCAATTACAGCATGCAGTGAGTTTTATAGCCGATTCACTGCTTCTCGGCACACTATGTTACGGGCGGGAATTATTTCTACTTCAGCTTGACCCTCTACCCTATTCCCTCTATGAGCAAGTTAATGAATTCATCACAAAGACCCGCCTGGAATATACACTTTGTTGGCAACCGTACTTCATTCATTTATAATTAACTGACCTTTGTTAAATGCGATGATGTTTAATGCCTTTTTAAGTTTTTCAAATTGTTTTTGATTAATATCAATTCCTATTTCCGACTTATAAGATTCCCACTCGATTTTAAAGATATTTCGGTCTAATTCAATCCTGAAATCATCTAATTTTCCAGATTTTTCGAAATTACTAAATTCGATATAAAAATAATCCTTCCCCGAATCATCTTCTGTATAAGTTCTTTGTAGCATCAGATAAACTTCGTTTTCAATTATTTGATCATATCCATGATTTTGATAAAACTCTTTTTCAATGGTATCCGAGAAGGTTATTATACAACCTAAAGGTTCATCTGAAATTGATAATTCCTTACATTTGAAATTCATCGCAATACCGGCTATGTTTTATTTGTAATTTGACATCCAATATGAATAGTCAGAAATTAATTGATGATTCTTATTCTTTCTATCAACTGTTTTCAAATCCCAAAGTGGCAAAACAAAAACCTTTTTATCACTGATCCGTCTTACTTCTACCAAAATACCACGTAAATCATCTATTATATCGCCAAGTCTTATTAATTTGTATTGATCTGTATAAGAGGGCCTTTCTTTCTTAAGTAGTTCATATTCTTTTTCATCAAAAATGCCAAATAAATATGGTTCTTCCCAGGAGAAATCTTCTGAACCGATTAGAACACATGGATACGTAATGTGTTCTTCAAGATAATCATAATACCTATCCTGATTTTTTCTATTCACAGATAAATCTTTTCGCTTAAGTATTTTCAAAATGTTTTTTTCCTGTTCTTCTGGTGTGATATATCCTAAATGTTCCCTTATTTCCAACAATTTATTCTTAACCTCATTCATGGTATCCCGGGGCTCTATTAATTCTACTTCATTATTATTCAACCAAATTGAAGAAAAATCCCAATAATCATCAATGCTTCTTTCGATATATTCTGCCGGAATCAGACCTAATGTAATACTGTCCCACGCTATTTCAATAAATTCTTTTTCAGTAGTGTCAATAGCTACAATTCTACCCTGCCAGCCTGCCATATCATATTTTTCAAATTCAGGATCCATTATCCCTGACTTGACTCTGACACTATCACCAATTTTCATGTCTATTTTAATTTATGTAAATATCTCTTTAGTATTGTTGCCAACGGTTTCGCGGTATGTTTTCGTTCGGAAAATCAAGGAACCAAATTCCGATTTCCCAAAATAATGCATTCAAAATTTCCGGAGATCCTGCCAGAACCTTTACCCGAATGAAATATACCGTGTGTTGGCAAACGTGCGTACTGATAAGGAAGTATATCGGTTAACCGCAACAATTATTCTTATTATCAAGCTATTAGCACTGTACCACCTAATATTCACTTGTGGAAATTTTTTAATAATGCCGACACACGATTAGAGGTAAAACTAATTTCCTTATGAAATATAAAGTGCATATTTTTAAAAAAATAATAATAAGCAAATTCGCAGAGGTAATCATAAGGCATTGTCAGCCTATTCTTTATAATTATAAGCATGTTTGGCAAACCTGTTTGCCAAACATGCAAATCTTATTTCGCTAATTGATAATCATTTATTAATACCCTCGTTGATATGTTCAAGCGTGTAGTTAATTTTCGAATCATCTCAACTGTTAATCTTCGTTTCCGATTTAGTATCTCTGAAACCCGACTTTTTCCGCCTATTGTATCTACCAAATCTACTTGCTTTAATCCCATCTCCTCCATCCTGATCTTTATCGCTTCAATTGGATCAGGGGTATCAATAGGATAATGCTTCTTCTCATATTCATCTATCAGTAAGCCAAGAATATCAGCCTCATCACTCTCCAATGTACCAATGGGAGCATCAAAGATCTCTTCCAACCTCCCCAAGGCTGATTGATAATCAGACTCTGTCCTTATTGGTTTTATGTTCATAATTATACTATTTAAATCGTGTTCGCATCAATCTTATCATACTCACTATGAGTGCCTATGAAACGAATGAAAATCCATTGTTTCTCAAAATTAAATTTTGTTACCAATCTATAAGAGTTGCCCTTTATGTTAAAAACTATCCTGCCGGATTTTAATATACTCGCATTTGCATAATTCCTCCTGACATTTGCAGGAGTTCTCCAGTCACAACTCATTGCTGTATCATACCACGTCTTCAAATATTGCTCTGTCTCCGGATATTTCTTCCAATATTCTCTCAGTGTACTTTTAGCAAATATCCGTTCCATTTAAAGTTAATATCTTGATGCAAAGATAATAAATAATTCGCAATTTGGGAACTTTTGTATGCGTTATTTTGCTAAGCATGTTTGCCAACGGTTTCGCGGTATGTTTTCGTTCGGGAAATCAAGGTAACTTAAAAACGCTTTCCAGAATAAATGTAGATAAAAAATCCAGGAATCCAACCCTATGCCCTGACCCGGATAACATATATCGCGTGTTACCGCCTGGCAATCTCTTGTTCGATTAAATTTATAAGCTTTTCTATGGGATCAAAATATGGAAGGACCTTTTCACTATCAAAATCAAAGAGGTCGTCATAGTCTCCTTTTTGTCTCCAAGTGAAAAGTTGCGAATAGATTTTACCAAATTCTTTAGGAATTATTTGACTCTTTATGAAGTGGTTCGAAAACTCGGTCTTCGCACCTTTATGTGTAGTGCGTTTAAAATTAGAATTTAGGAGAAGTGCAATAACTGCATAATATGCAGCATAATAAAGTCTATTAATAGTCGAATTCCATTTCTTGTTATCGGCTAAAATCCGGAGGGAGCGGCTACACGTAAGGAGCAGAATCCAAATGTCCCTTATACCCCAGAAGAATTTGGAGATGCGGCAAAAAAATGTTATGATGCTGGTGCGGCAGTCGTCCA
>JAWODV010000026.1:0-2723 GCA_046483075.1 Kosmotogaceae bacterium
TAATCTTCCCATATCATTCTTTCACAAAAAGAGAAAGGAAAATCTCCGGGTTGTGTAGGTGCAACCAACTCTGATAGAAATTCGTGTGGATCTGTACCGTAGAAGTCTATCAATTCCAACCATTCTTCTTGTGTAGCCTGTCGAAGTGCATCACGGACAAATCGTATTACTTCTATATAATATGAGTTATCAGATCTAATCTCGTCTTTCAAATCTTCTTTGTATTTCTGTACCCTTTCTGTTTTCTTAGTTTCCCGCCTCTCGGCTTCGATTTCTTCTTCCCTCTGACTTTCATCAGATTCGATCATCCTTTCCCTTGCTTCTTCAATACAAAGAGGGCAGAGGAAAAGCCTCTCCTCTTCTGTATTTTTCTCTATTCTTTCTTCTGCTATCTGATCATGACCGTATTTTTCATGCTCATGAATCAAAGCTGTTTTCACAGCCTCTTCGATAGATTCGACCTCAACCCAGTCGTCACGTGCTGGGTCTCTATCTGTTTCATAAACCTGGTTCTTTTTCTTCACTATTACAGGTCGCTTTATTCTACCATTCCTATACGTTTTAGCGACCAATGTTTCCCTCTGACTTTCATCAGATTCGGTTTTTGCTTCGCTTTTTATGTTCTCATTCTCTGTCATGTTTATTCCTCCTCGAAATCGAAATCTTTTGTTTTTATCCAATCATTTTTTCTGTCGCTCCAAATTAAAAATCTGTCGTCTTTTAATCCGTCGGGCAAATCCCATTTTCCATGTTTCAAAAACTCTTCCTGTGCAATCCCTTCTAATGCACCCTTGAGAATTTCAAGGAATAAGGTTCTATTATTCCTATTCTTTTTCAAATTATATGTCTCTAAAATTGCATCTATATTCTCAATTGGGACGGACACTTTCAAAATCCTTTCCCTCTGCTTCTCATCAGATTCGTTTTTTTCTTTTTTTCTTTCCTTTTTTTCTTTCATTTTATCACCTATCGTCATCTTGGGATTTGCACCCAAACTATCCACTTCGGGATGACCTATTTGAATATAAAAATATAAAAGAATGGGTTTCATACGGCTCAGTAATGACTCTTAATCAGTACCAAGATAAAGCCAATTTCAAACTCCTTTTCAGCAACTTTTTCAAATCACAACAGTGAGTACCACTCACTGCGAGTGTTCTACCAAAACGTTGTCTGACTCTACCTCCTTATCCTATCAGGCGTTAAATTTTCTGGTGCTCCTCACGGAGCTAAGTGTAGCCATATTCCATGCCAAACAGTACACCAGTGTACTCAATCGTAATTGTCAAGTTCACCACATCAAGAATTATCGTAAGGAGAGCCATTCGTACCTACTCTCACATCGTGTTTTAGCCCTTGTATAACCCTGCACCCCCAGTGACGGGGCGATAAGTTTGGGGCGTATGGAAGGATTATGGCAACCACCACATCACCATAACCGAAACCCTGTTCGGTTCGCCTTGCCTTGCTGTGTAATTCTCCATTAGAGTGGTGGTATATATAATTTGTTTTTATTCAATTGGTTTTATTATTAAAATTACCAAAACACTTATATATAACATCTAAAAAAGCAAAAATAAATGAATGAAATAAAGTTTTGGCTCACTCCACAAAATCCATAATAGAGGACGTTACTACTGGTTCTACTTTTGATATTCTTTTCCGAGCAATTTCACAATATTTTGGGGATGTATCAAAACCAATATAATTTCTGTTATTCTTTTTACATGAAACACCTGTTGTGCCAGTGCCCATAAAAGGGTCAAGAATCAAATTATCTTCACATGTGTAGGTCTTAATCACTTTATCCAATAAAGCTAAACTTGTTAATCCAGGATTATCATATCTTTTTTCTCTAAAAAAATATCCTTCCCCTGGCAATCTAACATCATTCCATAAATCCTTTGTCTTTTTTTTAGGCTTAACCGTTGAAAATAGAGAATGGTATTGCAAAAAATAATTCCCTTCCATAATACCGACAGCACGTTTATGCACTATCACCAAATGTGCATCAGGGATTAATTCATAAAAAAACTTAGTCAATTTACTCCCCACATAGAATATAATACCTTTTTTAGACACTCTTCGTGATTCAGAAACAATAAATTTCATCCAATCTTTATATTTATCTTCAGATAAATCATCTGAATAATTATCATAATCCTTCTTAACATTATATGGAGGGTCAGTAAACACAATATCTACACTATTATCCTTTAATTTATCAAACCCATCTGCACAATCCATATTATATATCTTATTCTTTTTCAAAATATTCACTCCACGAAATCCATTATTGAAGATGTTTTTACTGTTGATTTCTGTACTTCAACTTTTGTTTCTTTTTCCTTCTCCTTTTTTTGAGCAATCTCACGCTTTACCTTCCCACGCAGTCGCCATGAGTATGGATATTTCACAGTTTTAGGTTTCGTTTTGGATATGAGTGAATACACATACTTCCAACTTCTAAAATCGTCGGGAGGTGTTTTGCCCATAATCCTGTCAAGTGTGGAAATGAGTGCAGGATTACCCCCATTATCAAATGCCCAATTCAATAACTCACGGGGCTTGATATTTGCATTTCTAACTTCATCCCCTTTAAAATGTCTTCGAACTTCTTCGAACATACCATAATCATCCCTCTCAACAACCGTAGTGTCACCTGTGAGGACAGTTAGTTGTAGATTGAGGGCAACATCTCTATAGGATAAACTATTGGATGC
>JAWODV010000033.1:0-15839 GCA_046483075.1 Kosmotogaceae bacterium
GAAAGGAGACGCAGTTGCAGGGTCAGAAGAAGCTGTGATGCAGGGACAGGCTCACGTTATTTCAGCAGGGCCAGAATTTCCGAGATATCTTGGGCGGTGTAGATCGTCTTTGTAATTTCCACCAGTGTATCCAGGTCCTCGATTTTGTTTACCTCGGCCATCACGGTATCAATGTCTCCAGGAAATCTAACGGCCAGACCCAGTTCTATGGTTTGTCGATACCCCCTTTTCTCACCTTTCTTTTCACCTCTTTCTTCGCCTTCTTTCCGTAACTTCTCTGCTGTGGTTCTCACGGTTTCACCTCCTTTGGGAAGATGTTTCACCTTCTCTTCCGCATTTTCGGGCTCCTCATCAGTTGCCGAAAGCAAATACCTGATCAATACTCTAAATATCTCCTCGGCATCTTTTGAGTTCATCATCAGATCAATACTCTCTCTTCGATCGGCTTGTGTTTTCTTGCTGTAGTTGCTTACCTTCAAGCGACTCTTTTGGAGCAGCTTATTTTATCAGACCAAGCCCCTCTCTCCGATCGTTTTATGTATTTTAATGTTATTATTCAAAAGAACGATGTAGTTATTATGATAGGTTATTCTACATGCTCAAATTGTGAATCTCTGAATGGATCAGCTATATTGACTGCAAAGGTTGAAAACAACCGTCTTTCTGAGTGGAGAGTTTACCTTTATACCAAAGAAAATAGAAAAGCTTTAGGTATCATGTAGTAAAATACAAGCTAATGACAATTTATAGTGGTTAAAGACCTCTATTCACAAGGAGAATTAATTATGGCTATTATATACAGGAAAAACATTATACCAGATTCAGAAAACGTTAGACATTTATATAATGATGCAGGCTTCACATCATATACCAGAGACTTGGATTACCTTATGAAAGCTTTAAAAAGCTCTCTTTTCATTATCACTGCCTGGGAAAATGACAGTTTAATTGGACTTGCAAGGGCTGTGGGCGATGGCAAAACTATCGTTTACATTCAAGATATACTGGTTCTGAGTTCCTACAGGAGAAAAGACATAGGTACGAACTTAGTGAAGCAAATAATAAGCGAATTTCCAGATGTAAGGCAAAAAGTTTTACTCACTGATGATAAACCAGAAAACAGGAGATTTTATGAATCTCTTGGTTTTATATCATGTGACAAGGGTAAATTAATTGCCTTTGCAAGGTTTGATAATTGAGAATAGTTTTTTTGTTAATAGAAAACGATAGGAGTGAATCGTAAATATGCTTGGAGCTATCGCAGGAGATATTATTGGCTCTGTTTATGAAGGTATACATATTAAGACCACTGATTTTCCTCTCTTTCAAAATTCTTCGATTTTCACAGATGACACTGTACTGACAATAGCTGTAGCTGATAGCATTTTATCTGGTACGAAGTATGAAGAAAAATTAAAGGAATATTTTAGAAGATACCCAGAACGTGGATTTGGCGGCATGTTTATGCAATGGGCAACATCTGAAAATACCAGACCATATAACAGTTGGGGAAATGGTTCTGCAATGCGTGTTAGTCCTGTCGGATTTGCTTTTGACTCTATAGAAAAGGTTTTAGAAGAATCAGAAAAAAGTGCAGCTGTAACTCATAATCATCCGGAAGGAATAAAAGGCGCACAAGCTACAGCAATAGCCATTTTTCTCGCCAGAAAACATAGTTCAAAAAAAGAAATTAAAGATTACATTTCAGACAATTTCAATTATGATCTAAGCGAATCTCTTGATTCAGTAAAAGAATGGTACAGTTTTGATGTATCCTGTCAGGGAACGGTTCCCTACGCCTTGATAACATTCCTTGAATCAAATGATTTTGAAGATGCAATAAGAAAATCTATATCATTAGGTGGCGACAGTGATACATTGGCGTGCATTACTGGAGGCATAGCCCAAGCTTATTATAAACACATACCTGGCAAAATAAAAAAGGAAGTCATGAAGAGACTTCCAGTAGAATTGAAAGAAATAATAGAAAAGTTTTACGAAATGTACAATATGCCTGATAATTCTTTGAATTATGTATATAAGTTACCCTTTTCTTGACGCATAAACAGAAGAACCACTAAGGAAATATTTAGAAAATGCGAAGAAAAGTATGAACATAGGAAGGCTAGCGATAACAGCAACTGCCATCATAGCACCTTCATTAGAATATTTTTCAGTCGAAAATTTGACTATATAAAGTGGAATTGTTTTCATTTCTTCACTTTGAACTACTAAAAGAGGCCATAACAGGTTATCCCACTGCATTCTGAAGGTTAGAATAGCCAGGGTTGCGACCGCAGGTAAACTATTAGGCATTATGACTCTCCAAAAAATCTTGAATTCACTTGCGCCATCAATCCTTGCAGCATCTATAATTTCATCAGGGAATGTAAGTAGATATTGCCTCATTAGAAAAACTCCAAATGCATTGGTTAAAAAGGGCATAATGAGTCCGCCATAAGTATCCTGCATACCAAATCCTGTAATGATAAGGTAAAGAGGTATCATTATTGCTTCAAAGGGAATCATCATTGTTGTCATTACCATTAAAAAAACTACATTTCTTCCTTTAAAAGGGAATTTTGCAAGTCCATAGCCAGTCATAGCAGAAATTATTACAGTCGTGAATGTTACTGTTGTGGCAACAATAACCGAGTTCAAAATATTTCTAATATATATGAATGAACCATCGTTACCCCGGATTGCCTGCCAGAAATTCTGCCAGTGTATCCCTTTAGGAATCCAGGGATAAGGCAATTTCATTACATCACTTGATGGCATTAAAGACGCTGTGAACATGAATATCAAAGGGGCTAGAATAATAATTGCAAACCCAATTAAGAAAGCCCAGATAAATATGTCAGCTAATATATTTTGTGGTTTTAACTTTATAGGTTGTATTCTTGAATTCATCTAAACACCTCACGAATAAGTTACGTCTTCTGTCTTTGAAACCCTTAACTGGAACCAGGTAAAGAAGAGCATTATAAGAAAAAGTATGATACTCATAGCGCTGGCTGTTCCCATTGAATGATCTCTTATACCAGTGAAATATATATTCATCGTTATAACATCTATGGGGCCTCTTGGCGCTCCTGCTTGCACAAAAAGATACTGAGTACTAAAGGTTTTTAGACACTGTATCATGGCAACCACTGACACAAGCAAGGTAGTGGGTTTAATCAATGGAAATGTAATATGCCAGAAGTTTTGCCATGAGTTAGCTCCATCGATTCTGGCAGCTTCATGAAGCGTCTTTGGAATGCTTGCTATTCCAGCGATGAAAATAATTGTGAAATATCCTACATATTTCCAAAAATAAACAAGTACCGTTGAAAACCTTACCATTCCTGAACTAGCCAACCACTTGTAATCTATTCCCTGAGAATTTAGGATGAAATTCATAAACTGATTCGCCAGTCCTCTAGGATCAAACATAAGCAACCAGATCGCTGCAGCTACAACAGAAGATAAAACTGCAGGTGAATAGTATGCCATTTGCATAAATTTCTGAAACCGTCTTCTTGAGCTAATAAAAGCGGCAAATATTAAACTGAAAACCACCATTGGAATGAATGTACTGACTGTAAATACAGCTGTTGCTTCAACAGAATTCCAAAAGGTGAATGATGAAAGCAATCGAGTATATTGCTTAAAACCCACAAAAGTTGGTGGACCAAGCGAAAGCAAATCAACTCTAAAGAGGCTCGTGTAAAAAGCGTTGAATATCGGATAAAAACTGAATAATGAAAAAAAAGCTAAGGCGGGTAGTACAAACATCCAACCCCAAAAAGCTTTTTTCTTTTCAATACTTCTAAAATGACTTTTGCTTTTTCCTGGCAATGCTAAACCTCCTTAATACAGAAACAAGCAGACCCCATAAGGGGTCTGCTGGACTACAAATATTACCAACCTTCAAGCAAATCGTTCATATTCCTCTTCAATCTCTGCAGTGCAAAAGCTGGTGTTGCTCCAGAAAGCATTACAGATTCTACTGCTTCTCTAAGAAGATCCTGCATACGTGGAGCCTTTTCATGAATGGTGATAATATTGGATTTTTCCATATCACCAAGGAAAACATCCGAGAAAGGTATCTCAGCGAAAGCATCGGATTCAATTAAGTCAAGTCTTGGCTGTATTAATCCAACTTTTTCGAGGTATTCAGTAGAATGACTCAGCATGTATCCAATGAACTTCCAGGCCCAGTATTGATTTTCTTCTGAACTCTGAGCATTTACCAAATAATAATGTCCATAATATGCACTACCAAGATCATTAACTGCATCTTCAAATCTCGGGAAAGGAACGACCATAACTTCCCCGCTGTTGTAAAATTCTGGATTAACTGCTCTGATTCTGTCTAGCTGGTATAGCCCAGTTAGACACATCGAAATATCGTTATTATCATAGTTGAAGAGTTTTCTGGCATTTGTGTAGGTCGGTGAACCAAGATTACGTCCCTGAGGGCTCCACTCTTTCATGTATTCAAGGACTGTCAACCATGCTTCATCATTAATTATCGCTTCTGTACCATCTTCATTGAGTAATGCACCACCGAGTTGTTCAACCATTGGAACAAGCCATGTTAAATAGTAAGGATAGCGGAAATCGAATCCTCTTCTGAGAAGTATTTCTCCGTCTCTTATTACAAGTTTTTCAGAAACTTCCATCATTTCTTCCCAGGTTTTGGGATAATCTTCTTCAGGATCAAGACCTACGTCTCTAAAGTACTTTTTGTTGATGAAGATACACCAATTGGTCAACTCCATTGGAAGTCCATAAAGGTTTCCCTGATACGTAACTGGATTTAAAACACCTTCAAGATAGCTGTTATAAATTTCCTGTTTGCTTTCAAACCCTAGTGCCTCAGCATTAACTGGTGCCACTCTTTGGTTCACGATGTAAGGATATTCATCGTTTATTTCCATGTTGAAAATGTCCGGACCCTGTCCTGCTGAAAATGCAGTAAGCACTGTTTCCTGAATACGTGCTGATGGATAGGTAACTCTTTTTATTTCTACTTGAGGGTACATATTCTCAAATTCTTCAATGTACCTGTTTTCAATCTCGGTTCTGTTAGGGTCTTCATGCGTCCAAAAAAGAAGTTCAATGGTATCTGCGCCAATCAAAGGAATGGCAAGCCCAAGAACAACTAATAACAATAACAAACGTTTCATCTTTTTCACCTCCATAGATTTTGAATTAAAACCCAAAAAATCTTAGCACAAAATAATTTTATCACTTATAGTGGTTAAAATTGAGAATAATTAACTCTTATTAAATCCATTAAGCGATCTTTACTACTAATCACGAGTCCTGAGCCCTTACTATTAAACAAATTCACAAATGCCCATGAATAGCAAATACTACGTATTTGTTTACTTAATAACATAAAAACTTTAAACAAATGATACAAATTCAGTAATTTAACTTTAAAAAGTTTTAATTAAGTGTATATCATTCGGTTCTTCTTCATATAACTCTTTAATAACCTTTTTGGCTAATTTAAATCCATAATTCATATAAAAATTTACGGTAGAAACCGATTCGGTTGCTGAAACATACAATCTACTATAACCTCTATGTACTGCTTCATTTTCAACCAGTTCTATTAATCTTCTTCCAATTCCTTGTTTTCTATATTCACTACTTACATGCAGAAATGAAAGGTGAGCAATGTTTCCCCAGGTTTTGTCTCCTAAAACTGAAACACCAACCATTTTTTCTTTATCGAAAGCCCCGAAAGCTTTTCCCCCACCATCAAGCCTTTTAGTTAAATTTTCAATGAATTCTTCTTCCTTACTTGAATTCCATTTCGGGATTGTCATGTTTAAAGGTCTTTTGACAAGCGAACCATTATCATACTTGTAGATATAATCAATGTATTCCGTTCTATCCAACTCTTTTAGTTTTGAGATCTCTTCTCTTGAAACTTCTCTATAATGTATTTTCACTCGAATTCCCCTTTCAAAGATTTAATATAGATCATAACATAAGAAATAATGGTAATTATTATGCCAATTTGATGAGCCTTAATCTCTTATGGAATTACTGAAAAACTTCTTATATTTTATCAAAATGAACTCAAGTAATTATGGGTTTTTCTGTTGATTTTTCTTGGTTCGGAGAAATTACCTTGCTAGAATAAAGTCGTTTTAATTTTCAAAAAATTTAGGAGGGATTTTTATGAAAAGAAACCAGTCAATCTTTCTCCTTATAATAAGCTCTTTTATTTTACTAATATCCTGTACAGGAACAATTAAACCACCAGAATGCATCCCGATATTTTTTGAAGATTTTGAATCTGGTGATTTCGATCAGCATGATTGGGTTCTTAACGGAAACGAACACCCCGAAATCCAGAATCAAATAGTTTACCATGGAAATTATTCTGCTAAGGCTGGTAATATATTACAATTTCAGAGCAGTAGTTTTGAAATAACATTGAACTTATCTAAGAAGGTATATATCACATTTTTTAGAAAAGTAGACTGTGATCCGTTAAAGGATTCTCTGGAATTTTTTATTGATGATCAATCAGTAGGTGAATGGGCTTACAAAAGCGACTGGGAAAAAGTAACAAGACTCATCACTCCTGAAGGAACCTATACTTTGAAATGGGAATATAACAGACACTCATCAGAAACTGATTTTCAAAACTCAGTATATGTAGATAACATCACTGTTACCCCTTGTGCAACTCTGGGTGAGATCGTTTTTTTACCAGATGAATCCCTTCAAACAATATTGCTGGAAAGAGTAGGAAAGGATTCTACTCCGATTTACAGTTTAGAGTTGAAGGATATGACTTCTTTCCATCACGAAAACAGTGATTTATCTGATTTAACAGGTCTGGAATATGCGAAGGATTTGAGATTTATAAATATTTTCAATAACGAAGTGGAATCACTGGGTCCGTTATCAGAATTGAGCAAGTTAGAAGTTATTAATGCTGGAGCAAATAAAATAAGTGATTTGAATTTTGCTGAAAAATTAACAAATATAAAAATCATGAGTTTAACTGGAAACGAGATTTCAACATTAACTCCCATTCAAAACGCAATCAATTTAACCGAATTAAAACTGGGAAATAACAACATCAATGATCTTTCTCCTTTAGAAAACCTTGTAAATCTTGAGATTCTTGAGATTTATCAAAATGAGATAGAGGACGAGGATTTGGTATCGTTATCCGAATTAACCAACCTGAAAAAACTTGACCTCATGACCTGCAGTGTCACCGATATTACTCCCCTTGCTTCACTTACCGAATTAACATATTTTAGAATTATGAATAATCATGTTGAAGACATTTCAATACTTCAGTATTTTACAGAGATTGAGGAATTGAATTTGAAGTACAATGAAATTTCAGATATCGAGCCTCTCGTTGACAATTCCGGATTGGGCGAAGGTGACGTTGTATATATTACAGGAAATAATTTAGATTTAACTGAAGGATCTGAAGATATGCAAAACATTGAAGAACTAGAGACCAGGGGTGTTGTTGTTTATTATTGATTAAAATTTGCTTTATTAAAAAAATCACTCTTCAATAAAGAGATCTGATGAAATCTCTTTTTCAAAGGGATCTTTGTTTTTTGATTGAAGATGTTTTCTCCTTATTTTAATATAAACAAACCCCAATGTTACCCATATAAATAAACCTATTAAATAATAAAGATTATGTTCGGTCAATAGCTGATAAATGAGTAAAATAAAGATAATTGCAGAGAAAAGGACACCTAGCCATGGCATAACGACAAACCATTTTTTCTTTACATAATTCGGCACAAGTCCTCTGAGTTCACTAAATCTGTTTATCCTGGTTAGAGCAAGAATTGAAGGTATCAATATTGCTATTCCTCCAATAGAGGCAAAGAGGCCAAAAACTTCCAGACCACCTTCACCCAGTACAATTAAAGAAAAACAGGAAATCAACCATATACCAGTTATCAAAATGTAAGGTGTTCCCCATCTGTTTTGTCTTGAAAATCTAGTAGGTATAATGCTCATTTTAGATAGTGCTATTAATGAACGGGATCCCCACATATAGGTGGCATTTATTGTAGTGACTATGGCAAGTATAGGACCACCAAAGGTAAAGAAATAATACAAAAAGCCTTTTAAAAACCGGGAAGCTACATTATTTAGAGTTCCACTGGCAGATACATCAGCGCTGGCTACACCAAAAGTCACAAAAGAAATTGCCAGGTAAACTGCCAATACAGTTATGAATGAAATAACTACAGATACAGGCATGTTTCTTTTGGCATTTTTTATATCTCCACCCACTTCCAAAACAGCATTTGAACCAAGAAAGATAAAAGTCAATAAAGCTGCTGAATAAAATACGTTGTTCAGTTCATGTGAGAAAATTCCTTCCAGATTTGATGGATCAATACTATGAAATCCTGAAAAAATATAGATTAATAAAGACGCAAAAAGAGTAATGACAAAAACAACTTCTATTCTAGATGCAATTTTTATACCAAATAAATTTATCAAATAAAAAACAGTCAAAACTGCTATTGCAAAGGGAATTAATGGAGTTTGAGACCATAATGTTTGAATGTACTTTGAAAGCGTTAATGCTGTAAGAGGAAAGAATCCTACAAAAGCGCCAAAAAGATACAACCAGACGCCAACAAAAGAAACGACTGGAGAAAATAAATATGCTCCATATTTAAAAGTTCCACCTGTTGTCGGTAGTATTGATCCCAGTATCATCAAATTTAGGAGTATAAATAACATGGGAACAGCTGCAAAAACAAGAGCTAAAATAGTCCCATTGCCAGTTTTAGAAGCAGCAAGTGGTAAAAACGTAAATACACCTGCCCCTATAGTCATACCCACTTCTAGAGCTATAAGATCAACCAATCCAAGTGTCTTAACTTTCATTTGCATTGCCTGCTCATTATTTTCATGATAAGTAAATCATACAAGATAATCTCAAGAAAACAAAGAATTTTAAGGTAGATGGATAAACAATTTAGATAAAACCGAACCTAAGGAAGTTTATATTAGAAATAATTATGTAGTTATTCTGCTACTTAAGTATTTTTCAAGTAATAACTCCGGATTTTTCGAATATTCATTTTCATTCAGCTCTCTCAAATCTATTCCATTTCCAAAGGGACAATTCTTCATACATATACCACAGTCAGTACCTATTTTTCTCCAGAACTCATAGCATTTTTCATGATCAATTTGCCATCTCAAATCTCCATTTACCAACTTTTTTTCACCTGAAGGTATTGCTCTGCCCGGACAGGTACTGGAACAAATTCTACATTTGCTGCAAAAATTTTCAATCCTGTAACTGGGTTTTTCATCGGGAATTAAAGGCAAATCAGTAGTAACAACCCCAATCCTCACAGCGGGACCAAAATCAGGTGTGATAAGAAGTCCGCTTCGTCCAAACACTCCAAGCCCAGCATCATAAGCAACCAGAGAAACCAGAACAAGATAATTTTTATCGATATGAACTCGCGCATTATATCCCAATTCCTTAATAAAATACGCCAGTTGCATACCTATGACAGCCGCTTCAATATAAGCTCTTGAGCTTTCAATTAATTCAGGCATTCCTGGAGCTTTATCCAGAGACTCTCGCTTCATTTCAACTGTAAAAGCCAGTCCATAATCAAGATGTTCAACTATCTTCTCGCCATAACCAAATCCTATTCTTCCACGATAACTATAATAGTGATAATCATTCATTTTAGTGATACCTGAATGCTTTGCTCCAAAATAAAGAGCAAGATCTTTTATTTTTTTACTAAACTCTGCAGGATTCACTTCTTCTTTGGGCTTGTTACTACGAAACTCAACCATTTTTCTTAACTCGTCAAGAAATTTAAAGTTAGACTCTGGAATTTTCGCTTCAATGGGATCAAAGGTAGGAGTATCTGGAGAACCGAGTTCTGGCATATTTCTTAATTTGTTATCAATATCCTCTAATTCAGGATATCCGTTGTAATAATACTGATATTCCTTTGTTCCCTTCTTTAATGACATTCGTGAAAAAATAGTATCTCTTTCATCGTAACGTTTCATATTCACACAAGCTTTCTACAGTTTTTGTTTTTTTATATCACACCAGGTAATTCTAATAATAACAGTTAGCTAAGCTAATTTTTTATGCTATAAGTAAAAAATAAAGTAAATTTTTTCAGAATTATTTTAGGTTTGTAACATTACTTTTTAATGTAAGATCAAACTTGCTCGATTCTTATTTTATTGAGAAAAAACAATCCTGAAATTATCGAAACACTTGAAGCAATAAATACTGGTAAGAAGCCAATTGCTTCGATCATTGTTCCTAATAATAATGGAAGGAGTGCTGTGACAAGATTTAAGGCTCCTGCAACACCTGTATATAGTGATCTATTCTCATCATCTGTGATTTCAATTAGTAACCATTCAAAACTAATCTTTCTCGCACTCAACGTTATAGCTGATAGCAAAAAGATAACTACGAATAATTCCACCGAAGTTTTTGCAAGAATCAATGACAATATAGGTATAAAAGTTCCAATAATTACACATCTCTGTAAAAGCTTTTTCAGCCCTCTTTTAAGCAGAAATCTTCTCCACATAAATCCAGCAAGAAGCATACCACCCATTTGGAATAGTAAGAAATTTCCAACATTTTCACCACTTAGCCCAAAATTTTCTTTTGCAAGCATCACATAAAATGGTATTAATACTAAGCCAAAGCCTGTAAAATTAGTAAAAAGAATATAGTTCAATAGATTTGTGTCTTTTTTTAGTGTTAACGGAATACTTTTCATTATCGTCCAGAAACCAGGCATTTTTTTAGTATCAATCTTTTTCTCATTTATCGCAAAAAATCCAAAGGATGCTATTACAAGGGAAATTGCAGCAATAAAAAACATTATTGAATAATTATTTGGATATCCAATATTTCCTACAATATACCGGGCCAGAAAGGCTCCAAGGAGTGATAAACCACTTCCAGCTATCTGTCTAAAGGTCATAAATGTTTTTCTGTCCTGAAGGGCAACACCCTTTCCAAGAAGATCTGTGTAGCATATCCCAGCAAATACTCCACTAAATGAAAATATTGAAAGTATTATAAAAATAAGCAATAGCAACATTGTAGATTCAAATCTAGACCTTAACAAAAAAACTATTCCAAAAAGAGCAGCTATCCTAAGATATATACCAAAAATCAAAAAAGGCTTTTTTCTGGGCTTTGTTGTTAAATAACCTGCAAAAAGCAACTGAACGAGTAATGGAATTCCAACCATAATTGCTGTGCTCAATCCTACTGCAAAACCCCCACCGCCTGACTCCATTATCATCGATGGTATAACAGTATTTACTTCAACAAATGCCATTGTTAATGCCAGGAATATGGCATGCCAAATAAAACCTAAAAAGTTTTGTTTTTCTACTCTCATATGAAACCTCTCAAATATTTCACATCATCAGCAAAAAATGCTGGAACAACTTTACTTAAAAATTATATATCACTTGAAAACAGTCATGTTTTTTTACATTGATTTTTACTAACTTTAAATAATTTTAGAACAAATTACTAAAAACATGTACCTCAAATAACTTAATAAAATAGTGAGTCTCTTTAATTTTCGGAACAATATGCTATACTATATGCAATCAGTATATAGTAAAATTACATATAGCAATATTGTATTAAATACAAAGATCTGTTTACTAAAGGGAGGTAATTGCCAATCAAAAAGAAATTTCATAATTGTCATGAAGGGCATCATAAGAATTATCATTTTCTAAAAGTTTGCCTGCTGGTTTTACTAAATGAGAAAACAAGTCATGGCTATTCGTTAATGAACAGACTTCCATATTTTGGGTTTGAACCTAAAACGATTAATACCAGTACAATCTATCGAACATTAAGATCTATGGAAAAAGATAACATAGTTAAATCCATCTGGAAGGAAAGCGAACAGGGACCAAAAAAAAGAGTTTACAAAATAACACAAGAAGGTAAAAAAGAGCTTGAAAGCTGGATGAACTTTCTAAAAATAAGAAAAAATCAAATAGATAAAGTTCTTTCAAAATATGAATCTTCAAATGAGGAAAAAGATGATTAATGTATTTGACTTGAAAAATATGTCTTATGAAAATCATGAAAACAGAGATAAGAATGTATTTTTTGAAAACGAGTCATTTAAAACCAGAATTATTGGCTTAAAACCAGGACAGATGATCCCCAAATGTAATATGAAGAGCTTTGTATTTTTTTATGTTTTGAGTGGAGAAGTTGAAATTACAAAAAACAATGAATCAACAAAACTCAAGGAAGGTCAGTTGCTGATAACCGAACCTGCAACAATATCAATAAAAACTGAAAAAGGATCAAAATTGTTGGGCATACAACTCTTTAAAAATATAGGAATGATTTAGCATGACGACTATCATTACTATATACGGACTGGTGACTTTTGCTCTAATTTTTTCACTATTGAAGGACAAGAAGAAAACGCTTAAAGCTTTTAGAATCGCTGGAAAAAGCGCATTGAAAATGGCACCAAGTCTTTTAACAATTTTAGGTGTGGTAGGTCTCATTCTTGGCATACTCACACCAGAGTTGATATCTAAGTTGGTAGGCGAAGAAGCTGGTTTCATGGCTACAGGAATAGCAGCAGTACTTGGAGCAATTACTCTGATTCCTTCGCTGGTTGCATTTCCTCTTGCTGGCTCATTACTTCGTTCAGGCGCTACATACATGACTATCTCAGCTTTTATTACAACACTTGTAATGGTTGGAATGATAACAGCACCAATGGAAATAAAATCTTTGGGAAAGAAATTCACTATTTTGCGTAATGGGCTGGGCTTCATTGCTGCTATAATTATAGCCTTAACCATGGGTTTGATATTATGATGAAGACACTCAATAAATTTAAAATTCCTTTAATTATTGCGGGAGTGTTCATTTTACTGGCAATATGGTATCCAACAACATTTGAAAAATCCCTGGATGTAGTCAAAAATTACTCAACTGAAATACTACTAATAATGCCACCTGTTTTTATTTTAATGGGTCTTATTGAAGTCTGGATCCCTAAAGAAAAAATAAAGAAGTTACTTGGCAAAAAGTCTGGTATAAAAGGAGTTACACTTTCGTTTTTCCTGGGTACATTACCCACGGGACCTCTTTATGCCGCTTTCCCTCTAGCATCTTCACTTCTCAACAAGGGGGCTAGAATGTCCAATATAGTAATTTTTCTTGGATCCTGGGCAGCATTAAAAATTCCACAATTACTGGTTGAGATGAAATTTCTGGGTTTAAATTTTACTGTTTTACGTTTTGTGTTGACTTTTATAAGCATTGTTATTATAGGTTTGTTCATGGAATATATCTTTCAAAGAAAACCTAAAACTGAAGAAGTACCGTAGTTTACTTGAGATTAAAACCTCTACTTTTCAACAGTAGTTTCGCTATACTTTTTTCTTTTTTATGCATTTCTAGAGACTAAACAGAAAGGATATTTTCTGACTTTAGCCAGTTAAAATAATCAACCAGTGAATCCTTTATATTTCTAGGTCTGTATCCGATTGTGTTTTTGGCTTTATCATATGAATATTTGTAGTTTCTGGTAAGGGCGTGTATTGCGTAGGGCGTTAGGGTTGCTTTCTTTTTGGATACTATAAAGTAGAGAGAAGAAAATAGAGAGAGTATGCTTGCAGCTGTTTTTGGCAGGAAGTGTCGGATCTTTATTTTACCAGATATTTCATGAAGCAATTCCAGAAACTTTCTGATTGTCAATGTTTGGCCTCCGAGTATGAGGACCTCTCCTTTATCAAGTTCTTTTGCTGCTTTTAATTCTCCTTCTACAATATCCCTTACATCCACAAAATCAAAGGATCCGTCAATGCCCATTCTTAGTCTATCCTTCAAATACAATCTAACTAGATTACCCATTTCGGAAAGCTTATAATCATAAGGTCCTATTATTCCAGTGGGGCAAATAATTACAGCATTAAGTCCTGATTGAATAGCAGCCATTACATTCAAGGCTGCCTCAGCCTTTGATTTCCCATAAAAACCGCTGGTTTTTGTAGGATTAAAAGGCAAAGATTCACTTATCTCAGACCCAGGTTCAGGCTCAGCAAAGGCATGGATTGAGCTGGTATAAACTAATCGATCTACATGGTTTCTTTTACAAGCTTCCAAAATGTTTTTCACACCACCAACATTGACTTCGAATATTTCTTTTTTGTTTACTGGAAGGATAGAAATAATAGCGGCCAGATGGAATACTGCATCAATGCCTTTACAGTATCTTATTAACAAATCCTTGTCCCTAACATCTCCCCTCACTATTTCCACACCAGGCTTCTTTATATGATCAATTGCTTCGCCTGGAAGAGCAAGTGCTCTAACTAATTCACCACGCTTTGATAATTCAGAGACAAGAACGTTGCCCACATGTCCTGTTGCTCCTGTGACAAATATCATAGATTATTTAATTCTCCACTTTCAGCAAATATTCCTCCAATTGCTTTGTTTTCATTAACAAATTTGACCATTCTAATGAAACCGTCTGCAATCACCTCTAAATCTTCAGGTGGAACTTTTTCCAGAAAACGATTAACAATATTGTCAAAACTTTCTTTTAGATTTTTGTAGTGTTTTTTCCCTTTCGCGGTTAGCGTTATAAGATAAACCCTTCTGTCTTTTTCAGATTTTTCTCTTTTCAATAATCCTTTTTTCTCCAGATCATCAACGATAAAAGTTATATTACTTTTTGTCATTGAATAAACATCTGCAAGGTCTTTCATCTTTTGTGGCCCTTTAAGAGCGATGTAAATCAAAAGATAATACTCGATTGTTTTTAACTTTTCACCTTCTTCAGAATATGTGAACAGTTTAGAAAAATTCACTACAAGGTCAAAAACTAAATTGAGTATCTGCTGTGAGTTAACTTCAATGGTTTTTTTGTTGTTCAAATAAATCACCTCATATTAGTTTAATATTTTAACCATTAATTTATTTTACTATAAATTGCTTAAAAACACCACTTTTTTTGATGTGCTTTTCAAAATAATACGAAATTACATTTTACTGGGTAAATGTCTAATTATTGATAATAGAAAAATGACTATTATGGTTAAATAGTTTAGAATGAATAAAATTTGTAAATTATGGAGGAATTTTCAGTGAAAAAAATTCTAATAGCACTGATATTGCTTATATATGCATTCGGCATGGCTCATGTACCCTTTTTCCCTGAAACAGGCGATAACGAAATATTCGTTAAAGATATCGATTTATCTCAAATTTACTATTATCAGTTCACAGAAGATTCTACTCTTCTAACGTTTACATTTGAGATGAAAAACGACCAAAACCTTCACATACTCTTTGGTGTTCCAAAAATTGATAGACTTGAAGAATTCCATCCAGTTATGAGAGTTATCTCACCTGAAGGAGAGACTTTGGACTTCTTTGACACATCAGAGATAACACCTGAAGAAATGTATGAGCCTTTCGGTGATACATACTCATGGTTGTACGTTGATTACGACAGAATACTCGATGAAGGAGTTTATCGCGTAACCGTTGAAGCTAAAGAGCCTGGTAAAGCCTGGGTCACCTTTGGTCTCAAAGAAAGGTTTACAGTCGGCCAAATTATCAGTCTCCCAAAACTAATACAGGATATCAGAGGATTTCATGAACTCGAAGGGATAGCTACATGGGAAAAATACGCTCTTGGAATCATAGGAGTAATAACTGTTGGAGTGGTGTTATTTTTTCTTCTTTAGGAAAAAGTCGTAGTTACATAGGGGAATGATTACTTAATTATCAAACAACCAATATTTTT